>CALJIG010000053.1 GCA_937974175.1 uncultured Ignavibacteria bacterium | reverse complement strand
TGTTTTCCATATAAAACTTTTGTATTAAATAATAAAAATAAATAAGTTAAATTATTGTAACTTATAAATTGCGGGCAAAATAAGCCGGATATGGAGACCAAAAAACAAACAACATTATTGAGATGGTCTGTTCTAATAATAGTTATAATTCACATCTTATATGTTAGCTTTTACGATTTAATAGTCAAAGAAAATACAATTCCTTATATTACTCAAAAATACAAAAGTTTATTCGTACCTGCAGGATATACTTTTGGTATATGGGCTTTCATCTATGTTACTCTGATTATTTACAGCATTTATCAACTTCTACCCTCACAGAGAAATAAGTACATTTGTAATGAGATAGCATTACCATTAATGATAGTTATGACGCTTGGAATATGGTGGGGAGTTTTATTTCATCTGGAAATGTTTGGTCTGAGCATGATGGCAATTTTCGGAATGATTATTTTTACTTACTCTATCTACCGTTCTGTTCGAAAGTCAATTTTGTATGGGGAGTCAGAAAAGCTGATGCTTTTTCCATTTAGCATTCTTTTGGGATGGCTTGCTGCTGCAATCATAGCAAACTTTACAATCTGGCTTGTAGCAACAGGTACAATCGGTAGTTTTCTGAGTGAGATTGTTTTGACGAGACTAATTTTCGTAGCGTTAGTAATTTTTGCTATAACTTTTAGTTTTAAATACTGGGATTATCTCTATACACTTACAATATCATGGGCTCTGATAGGAATTTATATAGCAAGAAAAGATGGAGAGGGTGCTATTGCTACACCTGCATTTATTTGTTCTATTGTTTTAATTTTATGGAGCATGGGAATTTTTTTTATGAAAAGACAGCCCAGATTAGAAGATTTACCACGAAGATGAAACAGTATTTTAAAGGCGTTCAACTCAATTACTACATTTAATTCCCTCCAAAAATTCGTTAATTTTATCTAATGAAAAATATAATTACAATATCAAACGGAATTTTACACGTTCCTGATAGCCCCGTCATTCCATATATAGAAGGTGACGGAATTGGACCTGATGTTTGGAAGGCAACACAAAAAGTACTTGATTCAGCAATTGAAAAAGCATATTCCGGTAAAAAATCAATTAACTGGCTGGAAGTTTTTGCAGGTGAAAAATCCTTCAAACTTATGAATAGCTGGCTGCCCACTGAAACAATAGATGCATTCAAGTTATTCAAGATCGGGATGAAAGGACCGCTTACGACTCCTGTTGGCGGCGGCATACGTTCACTGAATGTTGCATTAAGACAAACACTTGACCTTTATGTATGTCTTCGCCCGGTAAAATATTATCAGGGTATAGAAACACCAATGAAGCATCCTGAATATGTAGACATGGTAATTTTCAGAGAGAATACAGAAGATATATATGCAGGTATAGAATTCAAATCGGGTACGGCAGAAAATGAAGCTATGCTGAAGTTATTGCGAACCGATTATCCTGACCAGTTTAAAAAGATAAGATTCGGAACTCTTGATCAGGTAAATGAATTTTTATCACAATCGGGAAGAGAAACAACAGATAAGGTTGAAGTCGGAATCGGAATAAAAGTAATTTCAAAAGTTGGAACTGAAAGATTAATAATAGCAGCAATAAAACACGCAATAGATCACAATAGAAAATCCGTCACGATTGTTCATAAAGGGAATATAATGAAATTCACTGACGGTTCATTCAGAGACTGGGGTTATGATATTGCAGAGACGATGTTCGCTGATAAGATTTATTCCTACAGGAATTATGAAAAACTGATGAATGAAAAAGGAAAAGAGGCTGCCGAGAAAGATAAGGCAAAAGCGATGGAAGAAGGCAAGATATTATTGTGGGATTCTATTATGGATAATACGCTTCAGCAGGTATTAACAAATCCTAAAGACTTTGACGTAATTGCAACATTGAATTTAAACGGCGACTATTTATCGGATGCAATTGCAGCACAAGTTGGCGGTATAGGAATATCTCCCGGCTCAAATATAAATTATATATCCGGTCACGCTATATTTGAAGCCACTCACGGCACAGCACCTACGTTTGCAAATAAAGATATGGCGAACCCTTCATCTTTAATTCTTTCCGGAGTGATGATGCTTGATTATCTTGGATGGGGAGAAGCTGCAGACCTTGTGGAAGAGGGTTTAAAGAAAACAATTCTTAGTAAAAAAGTTACGTTTGATTTAGCTCGTGATATGGAAGGCTCGATTGAAGTAAAATGCTCTGAATTTGCTCAGGAAATAGTAAACAATTTTTAATAATTATTTTAATCAATGAGAAATTGCCCTAACTGCAATTCAGGTGAATATAAAATTTATCTCACAGAAGGCGATTTCAAAATTGTTAAATGCAGCAATTGTTCATTGGTGTATTTGCTGAATATTCCCGATGAGTCTGAAATTTATGAAGATTATTATAAGATAGAATTTTCTAAAGATGATTACGCAAAGGATTCTAAATTCCCCCACCTCTCTGAAATTTATACAATTAATGACCAGCGTTTATATTATTTAAAAAAGCTGAAGATAAAGGGCACGCTGCTTGATATCGGATGCGGCACCGGTTTATTTTTGCACACAGCTAAAAACTACGGCTACGAAGTTTCAGGAATAGATGTTTCGCAAACTGCGTTAAAATTTGCCCGGGAAAGTTTTAAACTCAATGTTTCCGATGAAAAAGTAGAAGATTTAGTTTCTCAAAATAAAAAATATGATTTTGTAACTCTTTGGCATGTGCTGGAGCACTTTGCAAATCCTAAAGAAGAGTTGAAAAAAATAAAACAGCTATTAAATCCCGGCGGAGTATTGTTGATAGAAGTCCCGAATCTGAACAGTCTGAAGTTCAAGCTTGCAAAATCAAAATGGAAAGGCGGCAATCATCCGCTTTATCACAGAACATTTTTTACGGCAGACAGTTTGAAAAAAACTCTTGAGCTTGCCGGATTTAATAAAACTGAAAGATTAAAAATTTCCTATGAGCTTCCGGGAAAATCTGCTCTGTACAATAAATCAAAAGATATATTTAATATGTTTGCTATGGATGCATTTTTAGATTTTGCTGCTTATAATTAAAAGTATAATGCGATTTGTGAGTGAATTTTATCTCTCATTTGAAATTTCTAAATTACCAAGGATGTTTTTCATGAGTATGGCGTTCGGGTCATTTTCACGAAAAATTTCGAATTTTCAAAATTAATCAATCAAAAAATTATGATTAAATCATCAAAAAAATTTCTATTAGTACTTTTTGCAGTATTGTTTGTCACTTCTTTTTCTTATTCACAGGATGGGATTACAACAAGTCCTAGCGTAGAAAAAAGTGAAAACAAAAGCGGCGGCACATTATACGGTGAAGAACCAAAATCAACAGCTACTGTTGTCTCGTTTGCTGATTTAGTTGCTTCCCCTGAAAAATATGAAAATGTTGAAGTAGTTGTAACAGGAAATGTAAATGATGTTTGTCAGGCAGAAGGATGCTGGTTAGTGCTTGGTGACGGTAATAAAGAAATAATGATAAAAACACTTCATGTTTTTGTTGTGCCGAAAGACAGTTACGATAATACAGCTGTAGTTAACGGTGTATTTAATGTAAAAGAAATAACAGAAGAGCAGGCAAGACATTTTAACGATGAGTCCAAAAAAACAAAAATAAAATCTGAAGATATTAAAGGACCTCAAAAAATGTTTGTTATCAAAGCTGCAGGTATAAAACTTTCTAAAAGTGAAGGTAAATCAGGTTCTGAAGCAAAAGATGAATCGTGCTGTGACAAATCAAAAAAGAAATCAGATTGTACTGATAAAAAAGATTAATTAAAATTTTTATATTTTTAAATAAGGGTGCGTAAAATTTTTATACACCCTTTTTTATTTTAGGTATGCCTGAAGCTGAAAAAAATAACGATGCTAAATTCTGGAAAGTGATTGATTCCAAATTCGGATTCAAAGGAAACTGGATAGATTTAAAAGTAGAAAAAATTATTCAGCCAACAGGTAAAGAAATCGAATTCGAAGCTCTTAATTATCATAGAGCAGGCGCAGGTGTTGTTGCTGAAAATGAACAAGGCGAAATTATTTTAGTAAAGAGTTACAGATACATAAGCGATACAACTGCATGGGAAGTCCCTGCGGGTACAGTACCGCCGGAACAAAATCACAGAGATTGTATAGTTGAAGAGCTAAAAGAAGAGGCTGGCTCTATTGTTCATGAAAATGATTTAAAATATATAGGAAGTTATTATCCTTCCATAGGTTCAAGCAATCAGATTTTTTATTGCTATCATGCAAAAAATGTTAAGCAGGTTTCAAAAGATTTTGATAAAAATGAAATTTTAGATGTAAAATGGTTTTCTAAAAATGAAATAAAGAAAATGATTTTAGATGGAGAAATTAAAGATGGTTTTACCTTATCAATTCTGATGAAAGTTTTTTTATTTTGTTAAAAATTAATTAGTGAAAATGAAAAAGATTATATTTTTATTTCTGTTTACCCCATGCTTACTTTTCTCGCAATCAAGTTCAGTCAAGATGAACAAACTTGGGATGTCTTATCCTGACTTTATAGATTCAGCATCAAACAATATCGTATATTTTAAAAATGGAACTCAAATGCCCTATGATGACGGAGTGAAAAAAGAGTATGAAACAATGCTTGATAATCCTGATCTGGAAGACATGATGTCCATGGATTATACACCAGGAAGCGACTGGGATTCTCCCCCTGCAAAAAACTTTGAGCCGGGCAGAATAAGAAATGAGGAATTTTTTGCAATGATGTACGGAAGCTCTGCAAAAGAAGTAGAAGGCAATTTAGTGACAATAAAATGGATGCCTAAATCAACAAACTCGTCCGTAAAAATTACTAAAGTAAATGGAGTTGATAAACAGCTTGCGAAAGTTTCGGAAGAACTTGATGCACTTCCTGAAAATTTGAAGAAATATGTAACTACAACTGCAGGGACTTTCAACTGGAGACCAATTGCAGGAACAAACAGAATGAGTATGCACAGCTACGGAGTTTCAATAGACATCAACACAAAATATTCAGATTACTGGCAGTGGAATAAAAACCTGAATTATGTGAACAGAATACCAATGGAAATTGTAGAAATTTTTGAAAGGCACGGCTTTATATGGGGAGGCAAGTGGTATCACTATGATACTATGCACTTCGAGTATCGTCCTGAACTATTACCTTAACTTAAAATCAAACTAAATTTATTAATTCATCAAAACATCATTCAAATTCTAAATGAAAAAACTATTTTTTTGTTCATCTCTTTTGTTCTCTCTCTTTTTTTTAGCAGGTAATTCTTTTTCTCAGTATACAAATCCTGAAAGCGTTGTATATGATTCCACTGCAAAAAGATATTTAATATCAAATACATCAACAGGTGCGATTTTACAAAGAAGCCTTACAGGGACAGTTTCTGCTTTCATAACAGGCGCAAGTTCATGCAGAGGAATGGCTGTTTATAACAATAAACTTTATGTTGCATGCGGAACAATAATAAGAGGATACGATTTAAATGATGGCTCATTAATAATGACCGTATCAGTTTCCGGTTCAAGTTTTCTGAATGGAATGGATGTGGATGCCAATGGCATTCTATATATTTCAGATTTCACAGCAAGAAGAATTTATAAGCTTAACACGAATACTCAATCATATTGGATATATATTGCCAGTACAACAACTCAGCCCAATGGTATCTGCGTTGATGCTCCCAGAAACAGAGTTTTGTTTTGCAACTGGGGAGGAAGTGCTCCAATTAAATCAATAAATTTATCTGACTCAACAGTTACAACAGTTGCCTCTACTTCTTATTCAAACTGCGACGGTATAAAAATGGACAAGAATAATAACGTGTATGTTTCAACATGGGGAAGTGCGGGAGTTGCAAAGTTCGATGTAAATTTTGCAAACCCTGCGGTTTTAGTAATTACAGGATTAAGCAATCCTGCAGATATATATATAAATAAAAAAAGTGATACACTTGCAAGTCCGAATGCAGGAAATAATACTGTTACTTTTCACTTTCTTAATAATCCTACAAGTGTAGCTAATAATAATATTACAGTAAAAGATTTTAGTTTGAATCAGAATTATCCGAATCCCTTTAACCCTTCTACATCAATCAGCTTTAATCTTGTAAAGCAGGGATTTGTAAATTTATCCGTCTATAATATTAACGGGAAGAAAGTAAGTGAATTACTTAACGAAAAAATGAATGCAGGATTCCAAAGCGTTTCTTTCAATGCGATTAATCTTTCTTCCGGTGTATATACATATCAATTGAATGTTGACGGAGTTTCAGTATCCAAAAATATGGTGTTAATAAAGTAGAACTACATATTATCTTTTTAAATGAACTTTTTCTTTATAAATTCGTTTAAATTATTAGTTTAAAACTTAAAAGAAGCATATGAAAACATTTTACCTTTTCTAAAATTAAACGAAAGGTAGAATTTATGTTCCAACAAACTATGTCTGCAGCAGGTAGAAATAATATATTATGGATAGACGATGAAATTGAGCATCTGAAGTCAAACATTATGTATCTTAAAAATAAAGGATACAATGTTGATGAAGCTACTAACGGTGAGGATGGAATTTCTCTCGTTCGCAATAAAGATTTCGATTTAGTATTTCTTGATGAAAATATGCCGGGCAAGGGCGGCTTACAAACTCTTTCAGAATTGAAGGAGCTTCGCCCGTCGCTTCCGGTTGTAATGGTTACTAAGAATGAGACGGAGACATTGATGGAAGATGCTATAGGCAGCAAGATTTCAGATTACCTTATAAAACCGGTAAATCCTAATCAGGTCTTACTTGTCTGTAAAAAAATTCTTGAATCAAAACGAATTACAGGTAATCAGGTCTCACGCGATTATATACAGGGCTTCAATGATATATCTATGGCTTTAATGAATGACCCTTCATGGCAGGACTGGGTTGATATACACATAAAGATGACTAATTTTGAAATGGAGCTTGATGCGCATCCGAATCTTGGATTAAAACAAACTCTTACTGATCAGCGCAAAGAATGTAATATAGAATTTTCAAAATTTGTTGAGAAAAACTATGTTCATTGGGTAAATGAAACAAGAGATAAACCCGACCTCTCAAATCAAATTGTAGATAAGTACGTTATTCCGCATCTTGATACTCATAAGTCAACTTTCTTTTTTGTGATTGACTGCATGAGGTTAGACCAGTGGATGGTGATGGAAAAGTATCTGCATGAGTATTTTAAAATCCAAAAAGATTATTATTACTCATTACTTCCTACTGCTACACCTTACAGCAGGAATGCAATCTTTGCAGGATTATATCCTTCGGATTTAGAAAAACATTATCCCGAGCTTTGGAGAAAAAATGATGACGATGAAAACAGCAAGAATAATTATGAAAAAGAGTTTATGCAGAAGCTGCTGGATAGAAGAAAAATAAAGCTGCGTAATGAACTGAAGTACACTAAGATAATGGATTCTGAATTCGGAAGAGGCATTGAAAATAAAATTTCATCATACTGCAATAACCAGCTCAATGCAATTGTAATCAATTTTGTTGATATGATGGCGCACTCACGAAGTGATTATGCCATATTAAAAGAAATAGCTCCGGATGAATCTGCTTACCGTTCTCTCACAGCATCATGGTTTGAGCACTCATCTTTCTTCGGAATGCTGAGGCAGCTTGCAAATAAGCCTGACGTGAAAGTAGTTATCACTACTGATCACGGAAGCATAAGATGTCTGCACGGTGTTAAAGCTCTTGGTGACAGGGAAACTTCAACAAACTTGCGCTATAAATGCGGAAGAAATGTCAAAGCAGAATTAAGAAATGCGCTATTCATTAAAGATCCGGTTGAATACAAACTTCCTAAGAGAAGCGGAATTGTAAATTATATTATTGCCAAGGAAGATTTTTATTTTGTATATCCTACAGACTATCATAAATATTTGAATCAGTACAATGATACATTCCAGCACGGCGGAATTTCTATCGAAGAAATGATTTTGCCCGTGATAACACTGGAACCAAAATTATAAGACCAACACAGAAGAGACACAAAATTTTGTGTCTCTTCTGTTATAAAATCATATTTACTCTCATTAATAAAATTCTTACATACTCACCTGAAGAAACTCAAGAAGCAGGATTTGACTTTGCTTCAACAATTAATTTATCTGATGTTATAGGATTTACAGGTGAGCTGGGTTCCGGCAAGACTCAGTTTATAAAAGGTATCTGTAAATATTTTCAGGTGAAAGATGTTGTCAACAGTCCCACTTTTCTGATTGTTAATGAGTACAAAGGCTCCTTGAATAACAAAGATATCACTATTAATCATTTTGATTTATACAGATTAAAATCTGAAAGCGAACTGCTTTCCATCGGTTTTGATAATTATATTTCTGAAAATTCTATTTGCCTGATTGAGTGGCCGGATTTAGCAATTCAGCATTTGGGAATTGAATTAAAATCAGTTAATTTTGACTACAGAAATAAAGAAAACGAAAGAATAATTTACACTTGAATATACTATCCATAGATTCTTCTTCCTCTAAAATTGAATTTGCCGTTTTTAGTGACCGCAAAGAAATCATACGTCACATTTTATCTGAAGATGAAAATGCAGATGTATTAATTTATAACATTGTTGAGTACTGTAAAAAAAATAATTTTTATCTTAAAGATTTAGATTACGTTTCAATCTCCAACGGCCCCGGTTCTTTCACAGGATTAAGAATTTCTTCTGCTATTGCAAAGGGAATTTGTTTTGCCGCTGATGCTAAATTAATTGAAGTAAATTCTTTAGATGTACTCGCCAACAAAATTGAAACCGATAAAACGATTGTTCCCCTTATTTTCTCGAACTCAAGGACGAATGAGTTTTATTTCTCAAGATACAAAAGAGAAAATAGTTTAACCAGAATATCAGATTACAGTATATCGTTACTGCCCTCAATTTTAAATGAAGAAGATTTTTTTATCGCTAACGAAAAAATTCCCGGTTACGAAGAAAGAATAATGACATCTGACTCACCAAGCGTTATTTCGCTCTATCAGTTGACGTTAAATTATATTTCACAAAATAAATTTTCTGATTATAATACATCAGAACCGTTCTACATGAAGGAATTTATTCCTCTGAAATCGCAAAAAAAACTTATATGAATATCAAAAAATTTTACTCAATATTATTCTTTGTTTTAATCACCGGGTTGATTCTTTCCGTTAATTTTAAGAGTTCAGATATTTTCGGTAATGACCGTTTTACAGGCGGTCCTAAAATTTCTTTTGCTGAAAAACAAAGAGACTTCGGAAAAATTGTGCAGGGTGATATTATTCAATATGAATTTGATTTCTCCAATGACGGAGACGAAAATCTTGAAATAACAAATGTTCAGACTTCCTGCGGATGTACTGCTGCAACGGTCGGAGAAAAAAGTGAATATAAACCGGGAGAGACAGGGAAAATCAGAATTACATTTAACTCTAATGGAAAAGTTGGAAACATTGAAAAGACTGTATTGGTACAGTCAAATTCTCCTGCTCCCAATGACCAGATAATTCTTACTCTTCATTTCGATATAAAACTTCCGACAGAAGAAGAAAAGAAACACATGACGGTTATGGCTGGTGCATCAATTTTTGCAGGTGTGTGTGTTGACTGCCATGTAACAAAAGGTATAGGAAAAATCGGTAAAGAACTTTATGATGCTGACTGCGCTATCTGCCACGGCGATGCAAAAGACCATAAGCCACATGGCCCGATTGATAAAAATACAGCTGTAAAATATACGGACGATGAATTGGTAAATTATATTAAGAACGGTTCACCTGTAAATCCAACTATGATGCCGGGCTTTCATAAAGATGCCGGAGGACCTCTGACAACCGATGAAATAATGACGCTTCTTGCCTACATAAGAAGTGACCTTTCAGTAAATTCATTTATCAAAGAATAAAAAATCTTACAGGTTCCGTTATTTATTAGCGGAACCTATAATCCTTCCGAAAATATTAATCAGAAGTAAGCAAGTTTTATTACTATCAAAATTGAAAAAAACCTTGTAAATTTAACGAATGGCGTGGTTTAAGCGAAATAAAGAAAATATCCAGACAGATTCACCAAAGCAGGATGTTCCGGACGGAATGTGGATAAAGTGTCCGGAGTGCGGCGAGCTTATGCATCGCAAGCAATGGGAATCAAATTCGTACCTATGTATAAAATGTGATTATCACTTTAGGATAGGCAGTAAAGAATATTTTAAACTTATTCTTGATGAAGATTCATTGAAAGAGTTTGACAGGAAAATGAAATCGGTTGACCCGCTGCATTTTACCGATACAAAACCATATGCAAAAAGAGTTGAAGATACTATAAAGAAAACCGATCTCTATGATGCAATAAGAACAGTAACAGGAAAGATTAACGGCAAGGAAGTTGTGATTGCTGCAATGGATTTTGATTTTATTGGAGGGAGCATGGGAAGTGTTGTCGGAGAAAAAATTAGCAGAGCAGTTGATAAAGCTATCAAAACAAAAAGCCCGCTTATAATTATTTCTTCAAGCGGCGGCGCCAGAATGATGGAAGGCGCAATATCTCTAATGCAATTGGCGAAGACAAGCGCAAAGCTTGCAAAACTTGATGAGGAAAAACTTCCTTATATTTCACTACTGACAAATCCTACAACGGGCGGAGCATCGGCATCTTACTCTATGCTGGGTGATTTTAACATTGCTGAGCCAAAGGCGTTGATTGCATTTGCAGGTCCGCGTGTTGTAAAGCAGGCAACCGGTAAAGAACTTCCTAAAGGATTTCAAAAATCGGAATTTTTACTTGAACACGGTTTCATAGACTTTATAGTAAATAGAAAAGATTTAAAGTTAAGAATATCACAGCTACTAAATTTAATAAATTAAATTTTCCAAATTAAAGCTTTACAATGAAAGTTATTAAAGAGATTGCTGCAATGCAGGATGTTGCAGATTATTTCAGATGTGTGGGGAAAAAAATCGGGTTTGTGCCAACTATGGGATTTCTTCACAAAGGACATACATCTCTTATTGATAAAGCTAAGGAAGAAAATGATATTGTAGTTGTCAGCATTTTTGTAAACCCTACTCAGTTTCTCCCCGGTGAAGATTTTGAAAAGTATCCGCGTGACTTTTTAAAAGATTATTTTGCCTGTGAAAAAGCAGGTGTAGATTATATTTTTCATCCTTCTGCCGAGGAAATGTATCCTCCGAAAAATAAAACAAAAATTTCCGTTTCTGAAATTTCAGATACTCTTGAAGGCAAAGCAAGACCGGGGCATTTCAGCGGTGTTGCAACAGTCGTTGCAAAGTTATTCAATATTGTAAAACCTAATGCCGCGTACTTCGGACAAAAAGATGCTCAGCAGGCAGTTGTTGTCAAGCAAATGGCTGAAGACCTGAACTATGATTTGAAAATAAATATTTGCCCGACAGTCCGTGAAGATAACGGTTTAGCGATGAGCTCAAGAAATTCGTATTTGTCGGAATCAGATAAAAGTGAAGCTGCAGGAATTTACAAAGCCTTAGTTGAGGGCAAGAAGATGATAACTGAAAAAAAAGTTTCTGATGCAAATGCAATAATTGGAAAAATCGGTGAAGTGTTAAAATCTAACTCAAAAAATCTTACCATAGAATATATAGAGATAACAGATAATAGTGAATTGAAAAAAATATATGATCTTAATTCATACAACGGTGAAGTTTTGATTTCTTTAGCTGCAAAAATCGGTAATACAAGATTAATAGATAATCTTTTATTCACAAAATAATTTTAATAACAGCACTGAAAGTCCCGCTTAAGTGTTAAATAATTTTCCGGCCTGTAAATATCTTTTTTAGATATTACAGGCTTTTTTATAACCTATTCCACTTTAAATGAAAAAACTTGCTACCGTAATACTTGCTGCAGGAAAGGGCAAGAGGATGAGAAATCCTGATAAATCGAAAGTAATGTTCCCGTTAAAAGGAAAGCCGATGATACAGCATGTAGTTGAGCTAGCTTTAAAAATACACTCTGAAAAAATAATATTAATAGTCGGTCATCAGAAGCAGACAGTTATGGATTTTATTACTGAGACATTCAAAGATAATATGGATAAAATTTCTTTTGCATCGCAGGATGAACAATTAGGGACAGGTCATGCAGTAATGCAGACAAAGCCGGATTTAGAGAATTTTGAAGGGGATACGCTGATACTTTCGGGAGATGTTCCTTTGTTAAGATTTGAAACTGTTGACAAGTTTTTAAATTTCCATAATGCGAATGGTTTTTCAGCGAGTCTGCTCTCCGCAAATTTCGATAATCCTTTTGGCTATGGTAGAATTGTTAGAGACAATGACGGAAATTTTATAGACATTGTAGAAGAGAAAGATGCAGATGATGAAGTGAAGAAAATTTCAGAGATAAACTCGGGAATTTATA
This sequence comes from uncultured Ignavibacteria bacterium, assembly GCA_937974175.1. Taxonomy (GTDB): domain Bacteria; phylum Bacteroidota; class Ignavibacteria; order Tepidaquicellales; family Tepidaquicellaceae; genus JAFDZO01. Next base: position 2,812 of record CALJIG010000053.1, on the reverse strand, counting down.
TAGTAGATAATAAAAATTTATTTGAAGCATTAAAAACCATAAAGACTGATAATGCACAGGGAGAATATTATCTTACAGATATCTTTAATTATTTTAAGGATAAAAACATGAAAATAGGTGCAGTGCCTACCGAAAATAATATAGAAATTACCGGAGTGAATACAGTTGAGCAGCTGGAAGAAATGGAAAAGATGGCGTGAGTTCTCGTTCCGATGCTCCGGCGTCGGAACGTAAATTAATCAATCTCCTCATACTCAAATTTTTCTCTTATGTTAAAATTAAAGTATGTTCCTTATGATGTAGCTTTGGAGAATTGATTGTAAATTTTTTCAGGAACGTGTTTATATTTATAAGTTCTATCGGTAGTAAAGGTAATAGTTAAAATCTCTTTATCTCCGCTGTAATGGTATTCTTTTATAACTGTTGAAGGCATGATTTTATTTAGAGTCTTTAGTCATAACAGTTTTACATTCTTCGTTGTTCCTTACATTTGCTATGGAAATCAGCTATTTTGCTAAGATTTTTAAATTTAAATGATAAATACTTGTCTGAAATAATTGCCTCTGTATCGGGAGTAAGAGGAATCTACGGCGATAATCTCACTCCGCAAAACATATCAAAGTTCACATCTGCATTCGCAGAGTATTGCAAGAAGAATTCCAAAGCAAGTTCAAAACCAAAAAAAATAATAGTAGGTCGTGACGGACGTTTAAATGGGGAAATAATTTCAAATCTTGTAATAAATAATTTATTGCTCTCAGGATTTGAAGTCGTTTACATTGGAGTAGCTCCAACACCTACTGTACAAATTGCAACTGAAGATTTAAAAGCCGCCGGAGGAATTGCAGTAACTGCTTCACACAATCCCCAGCAGTGGAACGGATTAAAATTTCTAAATCCGAATGGAACGTTCCTTGATCCGAAACAAATTGAACAATTTTTATCGATAGCTGCAAAAGGACCTGATAAAGGAAATTTTACCTATGTAGATGTAAAAGATATTAAAAAGTTAACGTTCGACTTATCATGGCTGGATAGACACATTGAAAAGACACTTAAGTTAAAGATTGTAGATAAGAATAAAATTAAAAGAAGAAAATTTAAAGTTGTTCTTGATACAGTTAATTCGGCAGCTTCGATTATTGCTCCTAAAATATTGAAGATGCTTGGATGTAAAGTAATTGAATTATACTGTGACGGCAGCGGGATATTTCCTCATACTCCTGAACCCTTGCCTGAGAATTTAAAACAACTTTCTGCTGCTGTTAAGAAACATAAAGCCGATATTGGAATTGCAATTGACCCTGACAGTGACAGACTTGTAATTATTACTGACAAAGGTGAACCGTTCATAGAGGAAAACACAATTACTACGGTTTCAAATCTTATTTTAAGAAAATCGAAATCAAAGAATAAATCTGTTTGTGTAAATCTTTCTACTACCAGAGCAGTTGATGATGTTGCTCAGATGAACGGTGCAAAATCTTACAGAAGCGCAGTCGGTGAAATAAATGTTGTTAAAGAAATGATGAAAAGAAAATCAATTGTTGGTGGAGAGGGAAGCGGTGGAGTAATTTATCCTGAGCTTCATTACGGAAGAGATGCTATAATCGGAATGGTACTTATACTTCAGGAATTTGCTGAGTCGAAAATGAGTGTAAGCGAATACAAAAATGCACTGCCGCAGTATTATATATCTAAAGCAAAAATTGAAAATGTTAAAAATCCTGACAAGATTTTAAAAACTGTTATCACCAGATATAAAAATTCGGGATGCAAGATTACTACTATTGACGGAGTTAAGTTGGATTTTCCTGAGTATTGGATTCATTTACGAAAATCTAATACTGAACCGATTATAAGAATAATTACTGAGGCAAAATCGCGCAAAGAGGCAGATTCCATACAGCAAAAATTTATCAGTGAAATTAAGAAACTAATATAATAAATTCCCTTAATCAATTTTTAAGTGCTAATCTTAAGTGAAATCTTAAATAAAGAGTATGTCTAAACTTCTCGAGGTTAAAAACCTTAAAACTTATTTCTACACCGATGACGGTGTTGCAACAGCAGTCGACGATGTTTCCTATGAAGTTGATAAAGGTGAAACGTTAGGGTTAGTCGGCGAATCCGGATGTGGAAAAAGTGTATCTGCCCTATCTATTATGAGACTGATTCCGGACCCTCCGGGAAAAATTGTTGGCGGCGAAATATTGTTTAAGGGAAAAGACCTGCTTAAAATTCCCGAGAAGGAAATGCAGCATGTAAGAGGCAATGACATAGGAATGATTTTTCAGGAACCAATGACATCTCTCAATCCCGTTTTTACCTGCGGTAATCAGATTGAAGAAACTGTTATCCTCCATCAAAAACTTTCTAAAGCAGATGCTAAAGCAAAGGCAATTGATATGCTTAAGCTTGTGGGTATTCCTGCTCCCGAACAAAGATATAATGAATATCCTCACCAGCTATCCGGCGGTATGAGACAGCGTATTATGATTGCAATAGCATTGGCATGTAACCCTGAAATTCTTATTGCCGATGAACCAACTACAGCGCTTGATGTAACAGTTCAGGCACAGATACTAGAGCTTATAAAGAGATTACAGGATGAACTTGGTATGGGCGTAATTATGATTACACACGACCTTGGAGTTATTGCAGAAGTATCAAAACGTGTTGCCGTAATGTATGCATCTAAAGTTGTAGAGTACGGCGATGTAAACGAAATTTTTTATAATCCGAAACATCCGTATACATTAGGACTTTTAAGTTCAATTCCTAAGCTTAATAAAAATAAAGACAGGCTTGC
>CALJIG010000052.1 GCA_937974175.1 uncultured Ignavibacteria bacterium | reverse complement strand
GTCAAGTAAATAAATACCAATGGAGTTACAAAAATAAGGCTGTCAAATCTATCCAGTACTCCTCCGTGTCCGGGAATTATGTGTGAGGAATCTTTTACATTCAATTTTCTCTTGAACAACGATTCAAACAAATCCCCTATCTGAGAAAATACACCTATTAAAACTCCAAGCACAATTGCATCAATCAAAGTAAGCTTTCCATCGCTGAAATAATAGAACAAATAAGAAGCGATAAGTGTGAACACTAATCCTGTTACTGAACCCTCCCAAGTTTTCTTCGGACTAATTGCAGAAAGCTTATGCTTTCCTAAAAATTTTCCCCCGAAAAATGCCATAGAATCACAAGTCCATATCAATATAAAAATATAAATAATATAATTAAACTGCTCGTAATAAATTATCTTAGTCAGTAATAGAAAAGGCAGAGCAACATAAAATAATCCAAATACCGAGACAATAGAATTGAAAGGGTTATGCTTCGCTCTGAATACTTCTGCCGAACAAATTAAAATAATCCCTGCTAGCAATATTAATCCTTCGGCTTTATATCCTAAATAGCTCATTACAAATAAAGTTATCGTAACTATTCCGGGCAGTATTTTTAAGGGATTTATATCGGTAGATTTGAACATCATGTAAAATTCCCATAGAGCAATACATGATAGAATGAAGGATAAAATCAGAAAATATATTCCGCCTTTAAAAATTATAAACAGGAATAATGGAATTCCTATCGCACCGACTAATATTCTGGTTACTGTATTACTCAATTATTGGATTTATAGGATTAATAATTTCTGAATTTTTATTTGATACTGAAAACTTTTTTATCAGGTATATCAATCCGATAAAAATAAAAAGCGATGCGATTCCTAAAACAACTACCTGCATTATTTCATCAGGCGGAATTTCTTTCGAAATAAATTCGTCTTTTCCATAGATAAATACAGCCAGTGCAGATATAAAATTATTTATAAAATGGCAGACTATAGCAGTAAAAATACTTCCGCTATGATAGACTGTGAACGATAAATATATCCCTAGAACTGCCAATGGAATTAAATTGAACGGGTGAAAATGGAATAAAGCAAATAACAAACCTGAGAAAAATATTGCAGCTGTGCGCTTGCTCACTTTTTCAAAATTTGAAAGTACAAATCCTCTGAATAAAAATTCTTCGCAGATTGCCGGAGTAACGGCAATGACTATAACTATTGCAATAAATTCAGCAGTAGAATAAGCTGTTACTAATTTCAACGTCGAAGCTTCCAACATATCGAATAAATCTTTCAGAGCTTTCAAAGCATCCTGACCAAACGGCAATGAGAAAATAATTTTATTCTGATAGTACATGAATAATTGCAGGAATGGCTGCACGACAAAAATTCCGATAACGCTCAGGACAAAGACAGAAACCTTTGGTGATTTTAATCTGAATGTTTCTTTCACTTTATCTCCCTGCAAATAAGCAAGCATAATTGCCGGGAAAAGTATGAACATAAACTGCGCGAATGTAATTATTACACGTGTGATAATAAGTTTGCCGGTAGTAGAGGAAAAATCTTCCCCTACTGCAGCGTATTGAATTAATCCGCCGATTATCTGATATAAAAAAAATACTACAATTAATCCCAGGAAAATATAAATTACCGGATTTGCATTTTTAAACGGCGCTGAATGTGTTTGATGATTATTTTCTTCCAAAGGTATAAGTATATTACAATATTATCAAAATAGATTTATTAAAAAAGTAACAACGATTTCAGTTTCAAGTGTTGAATTTCAAGTTTCAAATTTAATGTGATTATATATTTAACAGAGCCATAACAATTCTCCCCTTGAGGGGAGTCCGACCGCAGGTCGGGAGGGGTGTTTGAACGAACACCCACCGTCTCGCTTCGCTCGCCACCTCCCTCAAGGGAGGAATTTGGAACTTTGGGTTTGTAAAGTATATAATCGCCCAAATTAAGCAATTTAAATAGTAACATTATTGTCACATTCTTATTATTTAAGAATTAAGATTTACGATTTAAGGTTTATAGTCACATTATTGTCACATTCTTATTATTTAAGAATTAAGATTTATAATTTAAGGTTTATAGTTGCATTATTGTCACATTTTTATTATTTAAGAATTAAGATTTATGATTTAAGGTTTATAGTCGCATTATTGTCACATTCTTATTATTTAAGAATTAAGATTTATGATTTAAGGTTTATAGTTGCATTATTGTCACATTCTTATTATTTAAGAATTAAGATTTATGATTTAAGGTTTATAGTTGCATTATTGTCACATTTTGGAACACAGATTTATATGATTTCTATGATGCCACAGATATTTTGCTATTTTGAACTTAATTTTGCATTCATAATTCATGATTCTAAAAAGTAACATTATTGTCACATTTTCATAAAGGGAATTAAAAAACAATACAGACGAATTTTACAACAAGAATGACGAATTTTTGACGGGTTTTGTTTTCATCCCGCCTTGGCGGGGCTGCAAAATAACTCATCATAGTTCCACCTAAAATTACTCCTACACAATTTCGTAAAAAATTTGCTCCAAATCAACAAATATCACTCTATTACTACTAATAGGGAAAAATATTTCAGACAAGAAACTTCATTTAATATGAGTGCGCTTATTTGTATATTTAACGCTTAAATGGAAGTCGAAACAAAAACAAATACTGAGGCACTGCAGGAGCCGGATTACAACATCAAAACTCACGAATACTGGGCAAAGCTGCCTGAGTTCGAGGGTCCGCTGGATATCCTGCTTCACTTTATAAAAGCTGACGAGCTTGATATTTATAACATCCCAATTTCAAAAATAACAAAAGATTTTCTGGGATATGTAAATTTTATGCAGTCGCTTAATATTGAATTTGCCGGCGAGTTTTTACTTATGGCTTCCGAACTGATGAAGATAAAAGCAAAGATGTTAATTCCCGTTCTGAATGAAGAAGGTCAGTTAGTTGATGAAGAAGATCCAAGACTTACATTGATAAGAAAACTTCTTGAGTATAAAAGATTTAAAGATGCAACGGAAGAGCTAGCTCTTCTTGAAATGGAAGCGCGTAAAAAATTCTCACGCAATTATTTTGACAGCGATGTAAAAATTACTGAAACAGATATCGACGTGATGAACGATCCTTCGATGAAGAATATAAATATCTTTAATCTTATCAAAGCGTACAAGATTGTTCTCAGTGGATTAGCTAAAGAGCGTACCGTTCATCCTATTCAGGTGCTTGATGTATCGCAGGAAGGACAGCAGGAATATGTTATGAATTTATTAAACGAAAAAGGCGAAGTTGATTTCATGGAAATCATTACTGCGCTTAACGACAGATTAAAATTAATTTTTACATTTTTAGCATTATTGCAGTTAGGTTTAGACGGAATAATAGAAATAACGGTTAACCCCCAAAATCTTTCAAGCTTTACGCTGAAGAAGAGATTAATTCCACTCGATCAGTTATAAATAATTACAAATAATTTTCCACCAATTGGTAAATAACGATATAAAAAATATTATCGAGTCACTGATTTTTGCTTCTGAGGAACAAATTTCCGCTAAGCAAATCCGCGAGATTTTATCTTCGTTCAGCATTAAAACTGACGTAAATAAAATCGACCAGTCAGTCGATGCTTTGAATGAAGAGTATAATACATCGGGCAATTCATACGAGATTATAAAAGTCGCAGGTGGATATCAGTTTGCCACAAGAAAAGAGTACGGAGTTTATGTCGGTAAACTCTTCGACGAAAAACAGAGAAAAAAATTATCACAGTCATCGATTGAGACACTTGCTATAATTGCATATAAGCAGCCGATTACCAGAAGCGAAATTGAATTCATTCGCGGAGTGAATGTAGATTATATTGTGAATTCCCTATTGGAAAGAGATTTGATTTGCATCACAGGCAGAGCAGAAACTCCGGGCAGGGCTATTCTGTACGGAACGACAGATACGTTTTTGAAAATCCTCGGGCTTAATTCTACAGGTGATTTACCAAAGCTGAAAGAGATAAATGAAATTCTACAGAACGAAAAAATTGAAGGTATAACTGAAGCCGATATTGATTTATTTAATTCGGTAAATCAGGAGTTTATTCCTCCAAACGCAGAACAAAGCGGAGAAATACAGGAAGAAATGAAATTTGATGAAGACGGAAATGCAATTAAAAATGAAAATCCTGCAGAGGGAAATGATGAATTAGTAGAAGACCCTGATGCACCTGAAATGACATCTGATGACATACCTGAAATAAATATAGACGAGTTAGAAATAAAAAGCACTATCGAGATAGATAAAAATCTTGAGAACGATAAAGAAAGCGATTAATGGCAAAGAAAAAAGAGACATCTAAAGATATAGTTAAAGATACGTCTGAAGAAACAATTGATAACACAGTTGAAGAAGCAAATGACTATACAGCTGATTACACAGCTTACAAATCAACTGATGAAATATCCGAACCGGCTCCTGCTAAAGAGAGACTGAATAAGTTTATTGCAGCTAACGGAATTTTTTCACGCCGTAAGATAGATGAATTTATTGTTGAAGGTCGTGTAAGTGTAAACGGCAAAGAAGTTTTCGACCTTGGTACAAAAATAAATCCACTGACCGACAAAGTTTTCATTGATGGCGAGCGTGTGAGAATAACAGATAAGAAAATTTATCTGATGATGAATAAACCGATTAACGTTATCACCAGCGTAAGCGATGATAAAAAGCGTCCGACTGTAATTGATATTCTGAATACAAAAGTAAAAATTTTCCCGGTAGGAAGACTTGATTTTCATACAACAGGATTATTAATTCTTACCAACGATGGTGACTTTGCTAATAAGCTAATGAATCCTGTTTATAAGATTTACAAAACTTACGAAGCAAAACTATCGCGGCCGCTTGATCAAAAGCACAGAATGTTGCTTGAAAAAGGTATTAAGCTTGAAGGAGTATACACCCTTCCGGCTATAATTAATCTTCCAAATGAAAGAGATTATACAGATGTGGAAATTTCAATTTCACAGGGTAAGAACAGACAGGTAAGAAGAATGTTCGAACACTTTGGATATTTTGTAAATAAGCTGCATCGTTCAGGTTACGGAGGATTAAAGCTCGGCAACTTGCGCGAAGGTGAATTCAGAAAAATGACTAAGGAAGAAGTTGACAGCTTAATGACTAAGCAGCCTTCACCGAAATCAACTTCTGAAGAAAGAATTCCCAGAGAAAGAGCCGAGAAGAGTGAAGTAAAAGGAGTAAAAAAGAATTATACAAGAGGACCAAAAGATTTTAAAAAAGATAAACCTGTCAGAGATTTTAAGAAAAAATTTACAGGTGAGAGCAGAGACAAGGATGTAAAAAAAGATTTTACAAAGAAGTTTTCAGATGAAAAACCAAGCAGGTTCTCTAAAGACACAGATTCCCAAAGAGGTTTCAAAAAGAAATTCTCAAATGATAAACCCGAAGACAAACAAAAACAGAATAAGATAGATTATAAGAAGAAATTTTCAAATGATACACGCGCAGATAAACGTCCTAAAAAAGGATATGAAGATGATTTTTCGGACAGGCCGAAGAGCTCTGTAAGAGATGATGATTTTGTAAGAAAAGATTCCAAACCGGGATTTAAGAAGAAGTTCTCTAACGACGGCCCGAGGAAGTTCTCAAAAGATGGACCAAGGACTTTTTCAAAGGATGCTTCTAAAGATGCTCCAAAGTCCTTTTCTAAATCAGGGCCGAAGAAATTTTCCGCAGACAGCAAAAGCAGGGATTCAAAGCCGGCTTTCAAAAAGAAATTTTCAGGCAAGGTAAGCAGCGGCACGAAAAATTTTAAGTCAGGCTTCAAAAAGAAATTTAAATAAAGAAATACTAATAAGCAGTAAGTAATTTTCACAAATAACTATAAGGAGAAAAAACTTGACGGAACAAAACGACCTGGTAAAAAGAAGGTACGAAGAGCTTGAACACATAAAAAGCATGGGAATAAATCCTTATCCCCATAGATTTGATGTCTCGCATTACTCAAAAGATATTATCAATAATTTTGTTGACCCTGCCGATGACGAACAGAAAGAAAAAGCGAAAGAAGTTATAATTTCTGTTGCAGGAAGAATAATGGCAATCCGCAAAATGGGCAAAGCCTGTTTTGTACATATAAAAGATGAGCAGGGTAAAATTCAATTATACATCCGCAAAGATGATGTTGGCGAAGAGAGTTATAATTTATTAAAGCTTCTTGATATCGGCGATATTATCGGTGCAGCAGGATATGTTTTCAGAACGAAGACCGGTGAAGTTTCTGTTCACTGCAATTCATTTACATTGCTTACAAAATCTTTGTATCCGCTTCCTGTTGTTAAAGAGGAAGTTTTAGAGTCAGGTGAAAAAGTTGTTTATGATGCTTTTGCAGATGTGGAGTTAAGATACAGACAGCGTTACATAGACTTAATTGTTAACGACGGAGTGAAGGAAGTTTTTATTAAGAGAACAAAAATAATTCAGTCTATAAAAAGAACTTTAGAAGATAAATCGTTCTTCGAAGTTGAAACCCCTACACTGCAAAGTGTTTATGGCGGTGCGAATGCAAAACCTTTTATCACTCATCACAATTCACTTGATATGAGATTGTACTTAAGAATCTCCAATGAATTATTTTTAAAGAGACTGATTGTCGGCGGCTTCAACCGTGTTTATGAATTTGTCCGCGACTTTAGAAATGAAGGTATCGACAGAACTCATAATCCAGAATTTACACAGGTAGAATGGTATCAGGCTTACGGCGATTACTTCGACAGCATGAATATGTTCGAGCAGGTTTGCGAAGCAGCATGTATTGCTGCCAACGGCACAACAAAGGTTATGTACGGAGAAACCGAAATTGATTTCAAAGCTCCATGGAAAAGGATTAAAATGGTTGATGCAATTAAGGAAGTAACAGACCTTGATGTAATGAGCATGAGCAAAGATGAGATTATAAATCACATGGTAAAAAATGAAATAGACTTTGACAGAAAAATTTCTCACAGCAAAGGACTACTTATCTCTGCGTTGTTTGAAGAAACATGTGAAAGCGGTTTAGTGCAGCCGACGTTCATCACTGAGCATCCGATTGATACTACTCCCCTATGCAAACCGCTTAGAGAGTACTCAATGGAACAGCTAGAGCAAATGAAGAATGATCCGGATGCTGTAATCTTTGTTGAAAGATTTGAACCATATATTAACAAATGGGAATTAGGAAATTCATATACAGAATTAAACGACCCTGTTCTTCAAAGAGCTTTGCTTGAGCAGCAGGTTGAAAGAGGACGCGGCGGCGAAGAAGAAACTCATCCGATGGATGAAGATTTTTTACGCGCTATTGAAATCGGTATGCCTCCTACAACGGGAGTCGGGCTTGGAGTAGATAGACTTGTGATGCTTCTTACGAATTCACAAACTATAAGAGATGTAATTTTCTTCCCCTTGATGAGACAACTCTAATAGGACAAATAAATATTTTTTAAATTTAAAATTTTTTGTGGCTATGAAATATTATAATAATATACTGGACTTAATCGGAAACACACCGCTTGTAAAAATTAATAAACTTACTGACGGATATAAAGCTACGGTACTTGCAAAGATGGAATCAATGAATCCCGGCGGAAGCGTAAAGGATAGAATTGGAATCTCAATGATTGAAGCTGCTGAAAAAGACGGGACATTAAAACCCGGCGGTACTATAATCGAAGCAACAAGCGGCAATACGGGAATTGGGCTTGCTCTTGCAGCAAATCAAAAAGGTTACAAATGTATTTTTGTTACAACTGAAAAAGCTTCAACTGAAAAGAAAAATTACCTTAAAGCACTGGGAGCCGAAGTAATAATAAAACCACTCTCTGCTAAACCCGGTACACCTGAACACTATGTTGAAACTGCAAAAAGATTAAACAGAGAAATTCCTAATTCAATTTTTTCTTATCAATACGGAAATCCTGCCAACCCCGATGCTCATTACAGAACAACCGGACCTGAAATATGGGAAGCTACCGAGGGAAAAATTACACACTTTGTAGCAGGTATAGGAACCGGTGGAACGATTATAGGTACTGCAAGATATTTAAAGGAAATGAATCCAAATATAAAAGTTATTGGCGCTGACCCATACGGTTCAATTTTTAAGACATACAAAGCAACAGGTCAGACACCTGAAGGAGTTCCTTACTTGGTTGAAGGAATAGGTCAGGATATTATTCCCGAAAATGTTGATGTAACTCTTATAGATGAAATTATAAACGTAAGTGATATTGATTCCGTTAAGATGTGTAGAAAACTTTCAAGTGTTGAGGGCATCTTCTGCGGTTCATCCACAGGAACAATTGCAAAAGTTGCTCTTGATGTTGCAAAGGATTTAGATGAAAATGCAGTTGTTGTATTTATCGTCTGCGATACCGGCGAAAGATATCTTAGCAAGTATCACTCAGATGAATGGATGAGAGAAAAGAGATTGCTTGATAAAGATATGGTTACAGTTGGTACGATTTTCCATACTAAAGGTGCCAAGGATACACCAGAACTTGTAACAGTAAGTTCTGACCAGACAGTTTCTGATGCACTATACTTAACAAACCAATACAACTTAACAACTATTCCGGTCTTTGACGGTGAAAAATGTATTGGTTCATTGAACGAGCAGAAATTACTGAACGACTTAATGAAGGATAGAAACAGCGCCAGCAAAAATGTAAAAGATGTAATGGATGCAAAGCCGCCGATTCTTGAGATAAGCGAGAATGTTGAAAAAGCAATTGAGCAATTGAAAAAGAATCCTGCAGTGCTTGTATCAGAGTACGGAAAAATTGCAGGCATTATTACAAATTACGATGTACTTGAATTCGTATAATTGATTAACTGAAATTCTTAACTGAAAAATTAAAATTTTGAAAACAACTTCATCTAAATTCGCAACTAAAGCGATACACGCAGGACAGCATCCCGAAGAAACAACAGGCGCTGTTATAACTCCTATATTTCAAACTTCAACTTATTCAAATGATAAACTTGGAGAAACAAAAGGATACGATTACGGAAGAACAATCAATCCGACAAGACAAGCGCTTGAAGCAAACCTAGCAGCTCTTGAAAACGGTAAGTATGGATTTTGTTTTTCATCGGGCATGGGTGCAATACAATGTTTGATTACAACCTTCAAACCGGGTGACCATATAATCGTAACTAACAATACTTACGGCGGAACATACAGATTGTTTGAACAGGTAATAAGAGGCTACGGACTTGATTTCACCTATGTAGATACTTCAGATGTGAACGAAACTAGCGCCGCTATAAAAGAAAATACGAAAATGATTTTCATTGAGACGCCGACAAATCCTATGTTAAGATTAACTGATTTAGAAGCACTTGCAAAACTTGCAAACTCAAAAAATATTATCACTTGTGTAGATAATACTTTCATGAGTCCTTATTTTCAAAATCCACTGGACTTCGGTATTACAGTCGTCACTCACAGCTCTACAAAATATATTAACGGACACAGCGATGTTATAGGCGGATGTCTGATTACTTCTGATGAAAAACTTGCAGAGAGATTTAAGTTTTTGCAAAACTCCATAGGCGCAGTTCCTTCTCCGTTCGATTGCTGGCTAGTTCTCCGCTCTACAAAAACTCTTGCTGTTAGAATGAAAGCACACAATGAAAATGCTCTGGCAATTTGTGAATTCTTGAAGAGTGATAAAAAAATCAAAAATGTTATTTATCCCGGGCTTCCATCGCATCCGCAGCATGAACTTGCAAAGAAACAAATGAGAGGCTTCAGCGGAATTATTTCTCTGGAACTTGGCAGCTATGAAACAGCTCAGGCATTCTGTAACGCTCTGGATATTTTTCAGATTGCAGAATCACTTGGCGGCGTCGAATCACTCGTTTGTCATCCGGTGTCAATGACTCACGGAAGTATTCCAAAAGATTTAAGAGAAAAAATAGGATTGAGCGATGGACTTGTTAGACTTTCCGTAGGCATAGAAGACAAGGATGATTTAATCGAAGCAATTAAGAACGCATTAGCAAAAATTTAGGTTATACATAATAATCTATTCTAATGAAGTCTTACATATTATTTATATTATTATTGGTTTTCGCCCCGGTAAATGCACAAGTCGGGGCTTCAGATTCTGAAAGCTCAGAGAATATTGATGTTAAATTATTCCATTCTATAAATAATCACCGGTCAGTATTTCTAAATAACTTTATTTCCATCTCTGATAAATCGGTAATGCCTAATGCTATAGCAGCGCCTTTGGGATTGTTCGCTATATCAAGAGCTAACGATAGTAAATACGATGAGAACTCTGCAATATTAATGGGCAGTTCTGAAGCGCTTACAGTGGGATTCAGCTATCTGATGAAAAGAGTGATACAAAGAGACCGCCCCAACGTTTCATGGAAATACATTCAGTATGATCTGGCAAACTCCCCTACCGATAGATATTCTTTCCCTTCAATTCATTCAGCCACAGCTTTTTCAATGGCAACTTCATTAAGTTTAAGATATAATGATAAGCCGTTCATGATTGCAGGCTTATATACTTATGCGCTTTTAGTTTCCTATGGGAGGGTTTATTTAGGTGTGCATTATCCCAGCGATGTATTAACAGGAGCTTTGATAGGAACAGGCAGCTCAGTGCTTATGTATTCTTTAAGAAAGGAAATTATAAAGTTAAAGAGCAATGTATTCAATGAAGATTACTCAGATGAAAAAGGAAAAGGTATAAATGAATTTGTAGCAATTGGCGGATTGATTGGCGTGAATGTTATCAATAATTTTTTATCCGGCTCTAAAGCTCCTGTGCTAAAAAACACAACTGTTTCAACTGACTTAAATTCTCTAAGCTTAAAAATAAATTTTTAAGCTCTTTTTAATTACACTCCCCTTTTGTTACCCCATATTATTACGTGCAATCTATCTGTGTAGTTGAACTGATATTTTTTACAAAGCTCAATTATCTCTAATCGTTTTGCAGCTAATTCTTCCTCTGTAATTCCTTCGGGCATTAAGTAAACATCTGAGTTTTTGAATCCTACTTCGTTTTGTAATTCCAAAATTTCGTTCAAATCTTCTTCACTTGTTACAACAAACTTCCATTGAATATCTATCTTACGTTCGTTTCTTAAATCATTATATTTCTTAAAACTTTCAATATTGGTCCTGTTAGCGGTATGAAGTTTTTCATATTGAGTGCCAAACGGAGTTGATGATTTTAACTTTGGACTGATGCTGGCTAAATCGATATTCTCAACAAATTTCCCTATATAAGTTCCGTTTGTTTCAATCGTAATTACACAGTCAGGATTTATTCTTTTCAGCTCAATGCAAAGATTCGTTAAATCATCTGCAAACATAGTCGGCTCACCGCCTGTTACTACTACATCAATACAATTATGCTGAAGATATTCACCGATAATTTTTTCTATTTCGATGTCACCGATATTTTTTTCATCATCGGGATGCCAGCTTGTATATGCCGTATCACACAAGTTACCTCCGGCAAATTGACAGCGTAAATTACAGTGATTTGTGCGAATAAAAAAAGAGGGCTTCCCTGCCCTCTTTCCTTCACCTTGTATTGTATAAAATAATTCTGAAATTTTCATTCCAATTCGTTTCTAAAAAATTATTGCTTGGCTTTTAACGGACCTGCAAGTCCTGAATACTCAACTAAGTCTACATCAACAGAACCGATAATAATTTTCGAACTAACTTTCACAGGCATTTTTCTGTCATCATCAGTTAGCCATACAGTTATATCGCCTTCACTTTTAAACAATCCGCCCTCTATAAAAAACGGCTGGAGCTTTATGCATCTGAATTCACCTGCAGCAACTTCGATTGTTTCCTTACCAAGATATTTTATATCTAAAGGATAAGTTTTGTCATTATAAAAATTCTGCAAGTGAATCACGTCGTTATTTTTCATATTGGAAAAGTCGAGCGTTCTTGCATAATAAAATGCGCTGATGCCATCATTTACATATTGAGGAATATCAAACTCCCCTTCAAATTTCTTCGGATCTTTTTCACCTGTGTAAGTCTTTACTTTTTTGTAAACCTGATCAAACAAAGCTTCAAAATCTCTTGTATAATTTCCTTCTTTAATATGCTGCTCGAATCTCCATGGAAATAATCCCTGCTGGTCAAGATAACACTTATAATAATCATTTACTTTATAAACTGAACCGAATGCTGATGATGAGTTTACAGTAAATGTAATATCATAAACCGGTCGGGCATTAATTGTAACAAGATTAGGAGCTATCAGCATTTCCGCAGTACCTGCCGTAATGAATCCGTAATTAATTTCGAATGTTAATTTTTCACCTTGCTTAAAGGCATTATTTGGAACTGTTCTTAAAGTCGTATCCTGCGCAAAAGCTCCTGTAAAGGTTGCAGTTAAAGCTGTAAAAATCAGTAAAAATGTTAAAATTGTCTTATTTTTCATATATTATATTTAATATCTTAAACTTGGCATTATAAGAAATAGTTTCATGTTTTTAAAAGATTTCTCGTGCCTTTCATAATAGTTTCTATTTTAATAGTACCCATATCATCACTTGCTTCCGGTTCTAAAATCACTGAGTTTTTACTCAATGGCTGCCATCTTGTTTTGCTCGCAGGAAGATGATGAGGATAAAATCCAATTATATTTTTATTTAATGCCCCTGCAATATGAATCGGTCCGGTAGAATTTGAAACAAATAATTTACTTTTGCTTATCAATGTTTTTAATTCTGACAAAGAAAGTTCACCGCATAAATTTATCAAATTACTTATATCATTTATTTCCTTTAGAACAGATTCAATTTCTTCTCTTTCTTCTTCTATCCCCGTAAAAATAACTTTTACATTTGTAAATTCAGAGTTAAAAGCGTTTATATACTCAATGAATTTTTCGTTAGGGAGTTTTGCAGCGGAGCCTTTGCTGGGAATGTGGATTATTATAAAATCTGAATTTAAATCAAAAGATTTTTTCGTAAGCTTATCATTCAAATTTTTTATCTCTGCTTCGCTTACCTGAAAATTAAACTCAACCGGTAAATCTTCTTTGCTGTTAAGTATAATTTTTAGCAAATTCAGATTATAAACTGCCTCATGCTTTTCAGCAGTCTTTCTGTGTTCGTGATTTCTTTTATTAAATAAACATGAATACCATCTGTAGCCTGTTCCAACTCTTATTTTTATTCCTGACAAGAATGCAGCAAGTGCTATTTCAAATCGCGGATAAACATTGAACATCAAATCAAATTTTTTCTGCTTAAAAAATTTTCTTAACTTTGATGATTCGTTTAAGTCATCAATAAAAACAAATTCATCAATACCGGGATAATTTTTTATTAAATCGTGCACGTATCGTTTTATAAGAAAAGTGATTGTAGCTTTTGGAAAGTTTTTTTTGATTTGTGTTATTAACGGAAGTGTAAGAATTACATCTCCAAGATTATCAGTGCGGCTTACAATTATTTTTTTTGCATCATCTTTATTGAAGGTAGCCATCGCTCTGAATTATTTGTGATATTCTGTCTGCCTCAACAATCTTGGGCATAACTTCATCAAAATATTTTAACAGATAAGTTAACCTGTCCTGCTCCTTATCTATTTCAAGCATCTGCTGTCTCTCCAGAAGATTCAAACCGCATTTTTGCGCCATGAAAAATGAAACTGATTCCGAGCCGTCAATCCATTTTAAATCAGTTGCATTTACTTTTTCTATTGTTCCTTTATATGCAGCGTCAATTATTTTATTATAGCACTCAACTGCTTTATTAAAATCATCTTTATCGTATCCTGTCTCATCTTCAAGATAAACAACGTCACCTATAAAATATCCTTCTGTTGATAAATTATAGTTTTTTAATTCGTATCTGGCTTTGCCCTTTATCACTATATCCATCTCACCATTTGGCAGAACATTAAACTTATTTACAACTTCTGCCGTTGAGCCTATTGAGCTGATATTATTATTTGACATTAAATTTATTCCGAATGGCCTGCTTTCCTGCATGCACATTGTTATCATGTTCTTATACCTTTCTTCAAAAATGTGAAGCGGCAGCTTTGACTGCGGAAAGAGCACAAGGTTCAGAGGGAATAGCGGTATTTTTATAGTTTGTTCAGGCATAAAAAAAAACTTCCACAACAAAAAATTGCGGAAGTTAAAATAAAACTTAAATTCAAAAAATTGTGCTGATTATAAAGCTTGTGTTATTGATTTTCTTTCCACTCTTCGTACCATGCCATCTGAATTGCTTCTAGCTTTGATTCATTTGATTTTGAAATGTCATCATCAAAATTCTCGAGACCTTTTATCCATTCAAGCAAATCAGTGTATCTTATTTGAAGCGGATCGGTATCAGGCATTTTTTCATAGAGGGCAATTCCGATATCTTCAGTATCTTCCCATTTAAATTTATCAAACATAAATTATCTTGAATTAAAATTAATGAGAAACAGTATTAGTCGGTTTTCCTTCGTGGAAGAAATATCTTATCTGCTCGTTTATCATAGGAATTTCAACAACAATGTCTTCACCTTCCTGCAATAATATTTTGCACTGGCAGCCAAGACGTGAATCAAGTGTCAATCCTTCAGCTTCATCAAGCTGGTCTGCTTCATCATCTGAAACTTCATCAAAGTTACTCATTCCTTTTTTTACAATGACGTGACAGGTTGAGCATGCGCATACGCCGCCGCAGTTATGCTGCAAATCGATATCGTTCTCTAATGCAATATCTAGTAATGATTCTCCGGCTTTGCCTTCGAATGTTTTGTTATCCGGTAAAAATGTTACTTTTGGCATAATTTATTTATATGAAATAGATATTAATGTCTTTTTATTCGCATCATTTATACCCAGAAGCAATACTACCTTAGTTGTATCTTTTTCCCAATTAACCATCCCACCTGCATCAGATACAAGCAAGTCTGCATTGGCATTAGATGTATATTTTTTCTTTTCCATCTCCGTTTTAAAGGCTTGATAAAATTCCTTAGGAGTAAGAGATGATTCAAAATAATATATTGTGCCAAGATCAGTTGTTTCTGTTTTAACATATTCCGATGACGGAGGAACCGCTAAATCTTTCGGATAAGAA
>CALJIG010000051.1 GCA_937974175.1 uncultured Ignavibacteria bacterium | reverse complement strand
TTAGCGAGTAGTGAAGCAGGGAATTGGTTAATAGGTTGATTGGTTAAATGGTTAAACGGTTGATTAAAAATCAGCTAAATTGACTTACAAAGTTAGACTCCTACAGATTAGGTATGTTTCTTTTTCTTTTGCCTGTAATAAGCCAGCCCGATAAGCATTGTGCCCATTACAAATCCAAGAATTCCGCACAGCTTGCCTTTAGGTTTCTTTACAACCGTAGTCATTTCAATATCTTTGCCAAAATCCGCAAGCGTATATGAGTATTTGACCGTTTGACCATCTTTTGTCCCATTGGTTGAAACTATATCCGATGGCATTGTGAATTCATAAGTAACCTTATAATCAGATGAGTTGAAAAGATTTGCGGCTGTAGTATCCTTAAGCAGGGTATATTTCATTTCCATGCCGTCTGCAACTTCTTTCCAGGAAGAGTTCACTCCGGCAAATCCTTTGGCATCTTTGAGCTTATTCAGGTCTTTGAATGTCAGTTCGATAAACACATGCTTCGTTGAATCGTCAAGTTTATCTTCAACCTTAATTGAAGTTACTTCGCTGTTTGAGCTTTTGTATTTTTCCTTTGCCTTCGCCTCTTCGAACTCAAAATCCTCAAGGGTAGTGCCCATAGAAAAATTCTTCATGTTTGACCAGTAGTGAATCTTCATCGAGCCCGATCCGTCTTCTTTGATTGTGGTTTTCTGGTCATAATTCACACATCCCGCCACAAACACTAAAGCGGTAAAAATAAATGCCGTAAAAACAGTCATCAATTTTAACCTGTTATTCATTAGTATTGCCTTCCTGTAGTATTCTTAATCTACGAATATAATAAATATAAATCAGAAATTTTGCTTAATTTTAGTTATTTAATTATCACCATTTTTTTTGAATCATAATATTTTTTCGAGCGTAAACTGTAAAAATATATGCCGGAAGGGCAGTTTGACCCGTCAAACTGATATTCATAAATCCCCGCGTTTAGAATATTTTCTGCCTTTGAATATATTTCTCTCCCAAGTATATCGTAAACAGAAAATTTGATTTCTTCTGCAACCGGAATATCAAAACGTATTCTTGTAACCGGATTGAAAGGGTTGGGGTAATTATTATACAATTTTGTTTCCTTTGGAATTATTGAGCTAATTTGGTTAAGTCCAACTAAAAATGTACCGAATTTCCAAACCGAAGAATACGGACTGGTTCCGTTAGCGTTTTTAGCGTTAACACGCCACCAATAATACCTGTTGGTTGTTAAATTGGTTACAACTATGGTTGAATCTGTGAGAGTTGAATCATTTACAATAAAAGTTGTAAAAGCAGAATCTAATGACACCTGCAGCCTGTATGATAATGCTCCAACAGCCTTGTGCCAGATAAATCGTACGGTTGATAGCTGGTTATAAGAAGCATTTGGAGGTGAAGCAAGAGCAGGTGAAAGGGGAGGAACAGTACTGCAAACAGTCGTAAGTATACCGCCGGAACCAATTGTTGGTGTTAGTGATGTGACAGTCGGATTTTGATTAACTACTGTGAATGCAGGGCTCGTTGCTGTTCCGCTTGTACCGGCTGTGACAGTTGGAGATGTAGTATTTCCGCAAGTGTTGCCGTTAGCATCAAATTTAACGATAAACATATCTTTTCCTCCTGCTCCAAAAGAAGCTGTAAAACCTGCCGCAACAAAACCGCCATCTGCAGTATTTATAACTGATAGAGCCTGGTCGTCGCCTGTACCGCCCACCGTTTTGCTCCATAAAAGCGCGCCACTGCTGTTAAGCTTTACAGTAAACATATCATTTCCGCCAGCGCCATATGAGTTAGTATAACCGGCTGCTATAAAACTGCCGTCACTGTTTTGAATAATCGAATTAGCCATATCATAACCTGAACCTGCTATTGTTCTTGTCCATTCAATTGTGCCGCTGCTGCTAAGTTTTACAAAATACATATCATAATTTCCTGTTCCGGTCGGAGTGATTTCGCCCGCCAGAATGTAGCCGCCATCAGTTGTTTGCTTAATTGATTTAACATCACTACCAGTGCCTGATTCACCTATTAACCTGTTCCATTGAATATTTCCATCACTATCGGTTTTTATGAAGTTGAAAAGATTGTATGGTCCAAACGAATTACTGTAACCTGCAAAAGCTAACCCTCCATCAGTAGTTTGTATTATGCACATTGCTGGTTCGTCATGTGCTCCTCCATAGGTTTTACTCCACACATAATTACCTGTTGAAGTAAGCTTAACAATGAACATATCTGATGAAAATACTCCACCTGTAGCTGAAAGTCCGGATACAACGTAACCACCATCATTTAATTGAACAACAGAAAAAGAATAATCATATGAAGCCCTGTTAATTGATTTGTTCCATTGTATTGAAAATGCTGAATCCAGTTTTACAATATAAAAATCACTATAGTCAAAACCGACAGGACGGGTATGGCCAGTAGATATATAGCCTCCATCTGTAGTCTTTATTACTGAAAGACACATTTCCTCACTGGTACCGCCGATTGTCTTTGTCCATTGCGGTATCCCGATGCTGTTAAGTTTAACAAAATAGAAATCAAGATTTCCTGCGCCAAATGAATTTGTATAACCACTAACTAAGAACCCACCATCGGTTGTTTGTAAGATAGAATACGCATGTTCATCGCCTGTTCCCCCAATGGTTCTCTGCCATTG
>CALJIG010000050.1 GCA_937974175.1 uncultured Ignavibacteria bacterium | reverse complement strand
TTAATACATATATAAAGAAATCAAAATATTGTAAAATCTGTCAAATATACCTGTGTTATATTACAATACGTTATACTCAATAATTAATAAGCAAAGTTAAGAGATATAATTGAAAAAAAATAGTATATAAACTATGAATTTTATTTTGCAGAAAAGATTTTTTAAAAGCCTGAAATTGCCCTCGGACACCTAATTTCATTTTTTAATTGACAGTATATACTTAAATTCAGGTAACCAAATAATACGGCTATGAAAAAAATATTGGTTCCGACAGACTTTTCTTCCGATGCTGCAAATGCTGTAAAGTTTGCATATTTATTTGCAAAGGAAAACAATTGTAAATTTTCTCTTTTAAATGTTTACAATTTCGCAGTATACGATCCGAACATGCCGCCTGAAATTTTATCTGATGTGATAAAGCAGTCATCGGAAAATTCGACGGAAGGTCTTGACCTTTTAATAAAGGACTTTGAAAAGACATATCCGGATTTTAAAAATTATCTTGTTGATAAAATCGTTGCTGAAGGAAACACAATTGAAGCTATTGAAAAAACTGCTTCTGAAGGAAAATACGATTTAATTATAATGGGCACAAAAGGGGCAAGCGGAATTGAAGAAGTTCTGATTGGCAGTAATGCTTACTCAGTTCTTTCAAAATCTAAAGTTCCGGTTTTAGTTGTTCCTGATAAATCTGAATATAATGGATTGAATAATATTTTATATGCAGTCGATTTGACATGCTCCGAAGTTTCCGCTGTTAATGAATTACAGGGATTGGTTGACCTTAATAAAAAAGACCTCACATTCCTTCATTTAAGCGGCGAGCTTGAAGAAGATCTGACCGATGATGAAAAAAAGTGCTTTGACGAAATAAAGGATAAGCTTAAAGACGTAAGCTATAAATTTGAATTCGCAAAATGTGTGAATGTATCGGACTGTCTTGAAAAAATGATTCATACTTTAAAGGCAGACTTGCTTGTAGTATCAAAAAAGAAAAGGGATTTTCTTGAAAATCTTTTTCATAAGAGTGTTTCAAAAAAACTTGCCTGCCATACAGATATTCCGTTGCTGGCACTTCAAAAATAAAACAGAAAGTTTATAACTAAATATGCCTGAAAAACTTTATCTCATCGATGCAATGGCGATGATATACCGCGCCTACTTTGCACTGATATCAAATCCTCTTATCAATTCCAAAGGTCAAAATGTTTCAGCCGTATCGGGATTTCTCGGTTCGCTTGTAAAAATTCTTGAAGAAGAGAAGCCAGAGCATATTGCAGTCTGCTGTGATACAGCAAAGCCTACATTCAGGCATATAGCTTTTCCCCAATACAAAGCACAGCGCGCGCAGATACCTGATGATATGCCATGGCAGATTGATATGTGCAAAAAAGTTGTTGTTGCGATGAATATCCCCATGATAGAATGCGACGGCTACGAAGCCGATGATATTATAGGTACACTTGCAAGACAGGCAGAGAAGGAAAAAGCTGAGACGTACATGGTTACTCCCGATAAAGATTACATGCAGCTTGTCACCTCTAAAATTTTTGTTTACAAGCCTGCAAGAAATGTTTACGGAAATAAAATTGCAGATAAAGAGATTGTAGGCATAGAAGGTGTTGAAAAAAAATTTGGTGTTCATCCTGAAAAAGTAATAGATGTACTTGGACTTATGGGAGATACTGCAGATAATATTCCCGGAGTGAAAGGCGTAGGAGAAAAAACTGCAACTGCATTGATACAACAGTTTGGTTCGATTGAAAATATGTATGCGCACATCGATGATATATCAAAGCCGAAGCTTAAAGAAAATTTGCTTCTTCATAAAGAGATGGCTTTGCTTTCAAAGGAGCTTGTTACTATTAATACTAATGTTCCTCTGAATGTAAACTTCCATAATCTTAATAAGAAAGATGTTGATGTAGATAAAGTTGTTGAGCTGATGGCTGAGCTTGAATTTAAAACTCTGTTGAAAAAAATTGTTAAGGATAAACTTCCCGGCACCGGAGCAGATATATTAGCACAGGTAAAGGAAACACAGGGCGAAGATAAAGCAGAGGGAAAATCACAAGAGAAAGGCAACAAGCTGATTGAAAATTACGACAGTATAGTTGTAAACATAGAAGAGAAGCCAAAGGTAATAAAAAATATTAAAGACGTTGAACATAATTATTACACGATAAAGAATGAAAAAGAATTTTCGGATTTTCTAAAGAAGCTGAAGAACGAAGTATTGATTTCTTTCGATACTGAAACTGACGCAAAAGATTGTATGACTTGTAATATAGTGGGGATGTCATTCGCTTGGAAAGAAAAGGAAGCGTATTATATTCCTATACTTCATACAACTTCAAAAGGGGAGAAATCACTTTTTGATACTGAGAAGTCAAGCCAGAGTACAGTTGGAGTTGAATTAAAAAAAGCAATTGAAGGTGTACGTCCTTATCTGGAAAGCAAGAAGGTGAAAAAAATCGGACAGAATATAAAGTACGATTATATGATAATGAAGAACTACGGGGTGACGATGGAAAATTTATATTTTGATACATTGATTGGCTCATTTATTTTCAGTCCTGACGGTCATCATGATATGGATACATTATCCGAAAATTATTTAGGCTACAGACCAATTCCGATTTCAGATTTAATCGGCTCGGGCAAAGACCAGACATCGATGGATAAAGTTGATGTTGAAAAAGTTGCCGAATACGCCGCTGAAGATGCTGATGTTACACTTGAGCTGTTCCATAAGATTAAATACGAGCTGCAGAAAATAAATATGTACAAGCTCTGTGAGGATATTGAATTCCCATTGGTAAAAGTTCTTGCCGAGATGGAATATGAAGGTGTGAAAATAGACCCGAAGATTTTAAAAGAGCTTGATAAGACTGCTGATAAAATGATTAAAGAACTTGAGGCAGGTATATATAAAGAAGCGGGAATGAATTTTAACATCGGTTCGACAAAGCAGCTTCAGGGTATATTGTTTGAAAAGTTAAAACTTTCTACAGGAAGAAAAACGAAAACAGGTTACTCAACAGATAGTAAAGTGCTTGAAGATCTAAGATATCAGCATGCAATAATTCCGATGATACTTGATTACAGAATGGTTACAAAAATTAAGTCAACATATCTGCTCGGACTTATGGCTGCAGTGAATTCAAAAACAGGAAGAGTTCACACAAGCTTTAACCAATGCGTTGCAGTTACAGGTAGGCTTTCGAGTTTAAATCCGAACCTGCAGAATATTCCAATTCGTACTGAAATGGGAAGAAGCATCAGAAAAGCATTTGTACCGAAGGACAGTACGTTCAAAATTTTATCAGCGGATTATTCGCAGATTGAATTAAGAATTATGGCTCACTATGCAAACGATGAAAATATGATAAAGGCATTTAAGAATAATCATGATATCCATACAGAAACTGCAATGAGAGTTTTTAAGCTGCAGCATAAGGATGAAATGACAGGCAATCACAGAAGAAAAGCTAAAGAAGTAAACTTCGGAATTATTTACGGAATCGGAGCATTTGGATTAGCCAGCCGTCTTGAAATAAAAAACTCAGAGGCAAAAGAAATTATCGACAGGTATTTTTCCGAGTATCCGAGAGTAAGAGAGTATATGGAAAACACAAAACAATTTGCAAGAACATACGGCTACGTTGAAACATTAAAAGGCAGAAGAAGATATTTGAAACAAATAAATAATCAGAATGCAACAGCCAGAGCAGAAGATGAAAGAGCGGCAATTAATATGCCTATACAAGGGACAGCTGCCGACATGATAAAGATTGCTATGATAAATATTCAGAATGAATTTGATAAGAAGAAATTGAAATCAAGAATGATGCTCCAGGTACACGATGAACTTGTATTCGAAGTAAAAAAAGACGAGCTTGATACGGTTAAAAAAATAGTAGGAGATAAAATGAAAAATGCAATAAAGCTTAATGTTCCGGTTGAAGTTGAAGTAGGCGTGGGCGATACATGGTTTGACGCGCATTAAAAATAAATTTATAAATTAATTGAGATTATCTAATATAGAAATATCAGCAATAAAATCATCTGTACATCTCTTTGACGGGACTGCAAAGGTTTATCTTTTTGGTTCAAGAGTAGATGACAAGTTAAAGGGCGGTGATATAGATATTTTAGTTCTATCGGAAAAAATAAAACAAGCGGATTCGTATTTAATAAAATCGAAAATATTTGAAAAATTAGAAGAGCAAAAAATAGATATAATCATTAAGGATAAATTTGATGACACGTTTTCATCGTATGTTTTAAAATCAAGTGTTGAATTATGAGTGAAGATTTGCAAAATATATTAAAGCAAGAACTGAATCTTTTAAATGATAGTTCTAATACATTGGAATATTCTTATAAGGCTTGTAATAAAATCGGCATAAAGGAAAAATATACAGAGGATGAACTTGAATCTTATGAAGCACTATGTTCCAGATTTGCAAGATTAAGTGATATAATGATTCAAAAGATTCTGAAAACCATTGAACTTGTTGATCTTGAAACTCCCGGAACGATTCGAGATAGAATTAATAGCTCATTTAAAAAAGGAATTATAACTAACGCTGATAAATTAATTGAAGTAAGAGTCTTAAGAAATGAAATTGCTCATGAATATTTACCAGAAGCATTCAAAGATATTTTCGAAAAAGTTATTGAACATTGCAGCTTTATTTTTGAAAATGTTCTAAGCATTAACAATTATTGTAAAACAAAATATAATTTTTAAATAAAAAAGTGACGCAAATTTTATCAAGATTCATAGAGTGCATTGTTTTTAAAAACCACACCTTCGACCCTAAGTTTTTAGTCCTAAAAAGAAGTGATGATGCAAAAGTTCATCCGGGAATATGGCAGATTGTAACAGCTAAAATAGATGATGGGGAGAAAGCGTATGAGACTGCAAGACGTGAAGTAAAAGAAGAGACAGGATTAAAGCCCGTTGAATTATATGTAGCACCATCCATAAATCACTTTTATAATTTTTGGGATGATTCCATTAATCTTATTCCGGTTTTTATTGCAGAGGTAGATTCTGATGATGTGAAAATATCAGATGAACATTCCGAGTTTGAATGGCTTTCATTTGAAGATGCATTCGGGAGAATTCATTGGGAGAATCAGAGAAAAATGCTTGAAGAAACGTACAAGCATTTGAAATCAAAGGAGCTATTAAAAACTCTAAGGAAAATAGTCTAAGAAATAGTTTAAGAAATAGTTTAAGAAATAGAATAAGTAAATTTAAAATATAATTTATGATAATAGTTACAGGCGGAGCGGGATTTATAGGCAGCGCTCTTGTATGGAGATTAAATCAGCTTGGTGTTGAGGATATTTTCATTGTTGATGAATTCGGCAAAGATGAAAAATATAAGAATCTTTTAAATCTTAAATTTTATGATTTGATAGATAAGGAAGAGTTCGGGCATATCATTTCACAGAACGATGATTTCCTCAAGCAAAACAGAGTTGATTCAATTTTTCACATGGGTGCATGCAGCGCTACTACTGAGCAGGATATGAGATATCTTTTGATAAACAATTACGAATATACAAAATATCTCTGCGGTATTTCTGTTGCAAATAACATTCGTTTCATTTATGCATCATCCGCTGCCACATACGGCGACGGCTCGAAAGGATATAAAGATGATGAAAGCAAATTAAGTGAATTAAGACCTCTCAATAAGTACGGCTACTCAAAACATTTATTTGATTTATGGGCGCAGCGAAACGGCTACTTAAATTCAGTAGTGGGTTTAAAATATTTCAATGTCTATGGACCAAATGAGTATCACAAAGATGATATGAGAAGTATGGTATCTAAAGCTTTCGACCAGATAAAAGAAACAGGAAAAGCAAAACTATTTAAAACGGATTCAACTGAATACGGCGACGGCGATCAAAAACGTGATTTTGTTTACATCAAAGATGCAGTCGATATGACACTTCACTTCTGGCAGAATAAAATTTACAGCGGTATTTATAACGTGGGGACCGGAGAGGCAAGCACGTTTAATTCTCTTATCAAACCTGTATTCAAGGCAATGAATTTAAAAGACAATATTGAGTACTTTGATATGCCGGAAATTTTAAGAGGGAAGTATCAGGATTTCACACAGGCAGATATGAATAAATTAAAAAATACAGGCTATAGTAAAGAGATAACAAAAGTTGAAGATGCTGTAATGGATTATGTCGGAAATTATATGAATACTGATAATCCTCATCTCAGGTAATAGGAACAAAAATCTTCTATCTTTATAAATAAGATTTATATAATTTTATAGACTATTATTCAAATTCACCTTAAATGAAAAAAACTACCCTGCTGCTTTTCATAGCATTATTATATACGGCAAATCTTTTTGCTCAAGGTCCTCCGCATTACATGACGGAGGCGGAAAAAGAACTGCTGAAAACTTATCAGTTCCCGACCAATAATCAAAGAGACAATAATCCTCCTCCGACACCTGTCAGAACAATGGCTGAGTGGGAAGAGTGCCAGGGATTTGTAATTAAGTGGATGTCTTTCACTCCAATACTTACAGAGATTGTACGATACGGATGCCAGGAAGGATTAGTATTTATATTATGCCCGGATTCCAATACAGTTAAGACTGCGTTAATAAATGCAGGTATTCCTACTACAAATATCAGGTATATTAGAGGTGTAACTACCGGTTCACAAAATAGTATCTGGGCGCGTGACTACGGTCCTTGGGCAGTTTACTCAGGTGTGGCTGATAGCTTGAAATTAATAGACTGGATTTACAACAGACCTCGTCCGGGAGATGATACTAACTCAGTTACCATAGGACAATATTTAAATATTCCTGTGCACAGAACTTTAGTAGCGCCAAATGATTTAGTGAACACAGGCGGAAATTTTATGGTTGATGGCAACGGAACTGCTTTCGCTTCAAAACTTATTTTATCTGAAAATGCCGCAGGCAATTCTTATGGAGTATCGGCAAAGACTGAATCGCAGATAAATTCTATAATGAATACATGGATGGGAATTGGTCTTAACAGATATATTAAAATGGATATTCTTCCCTATGACCAGATTCATCATATTGATATGCACATTAAATTAATTGATGAAGAGACTTTGTTAGTAAGCCAGTATCCGGCAGGTATTGCAGATGGACCGCAGATAGAAGCTAACCTGCAATACGTGCTTAATAATTTTCAAACCTGTTACGGCAAGCCGTATAAAGTTGTAAGAATTCCTGCTCCGCCGGCTGCAAACGGGCAGTATCCAAATAATGGCGGCGACTATAGAACTTATACGAATTCGCTTATCATAAATAAAACAGT
The DNA here is from genome assembly GCA_937974175.1 of uncultured Ignavibacteria bacterium. GTDB lineage: Bacteria > Bacteroidota > Ignavibacteria > Tepidaquicellales > Tepidaquicellaceae > JAFDZO01. The sequence goes on along the minus strand of CALJIG010000050.1, from coordinate 6,476 downwards.
GCTTGTGCCGATATATGCTTCGTCATACGATACTACTGCATTAAGAATTTACAGAGAGTCTATGCCCGGTTATAAAGTTTACGGAATAAACTGTAATACAATTATTCCTTCTTTAGGCGCGATACATTGTATTACAAAAGAGATAGGGGTGAAAGAGCCTGTGTTTATTTCCACATCAGCTTTAAGAAATACAACTAATCAGGGAGCGCAGTTTGTTAAGTCATACATAAAAACCAGATCAGGCGTATCTTCAGCGAGTGTTTACTGGAGAACAGATACAACTCAGTCATACTTACAAATTCCAATGACTCCTGCAGGTGCGGATACATTTACAGCTTCGATACCGGGGCAGGTTTATGGCAAGACAGTTTATTATTATATATCAGCTAATTCAAACAGTGGAAGAACAGTTACAAAACCTTTAACTGCGCCTTCAGGCTATATAAAGTATCAGGTTCAGCAGCCAGTATCGATTTCAAATGAAACAGGAAATGTAACCTCGTATAGTTTGCAGCAGAATTATCCTAATCCATTTAATCCCGAGACAAAGATAAATTATACTTTGCCGAAAGATGAATTTGTTACATTAAAGGTTTACGATATTAACGGAAAAGAAATAGCATCGCTTGTAAACTCATATCAGACTTCGGGCAGTTATAATTATACTTTTGACGGAAGCAGGCTTTCATCAGGAGTATATTATTATAGAATTATAGCAGGAAGTTTTTCACAATATCGCTCTATGATATTGTTGAAATAAAATGATTTAAATTTTCACTCCCCTCGGCAAGAGGGGAGTTTATTTTAACTTTAAGTATACCTCTTGTCTTCTCAGGACATACAGAAAATAGATAGTCTCGTCTCCCAATTGAATGCATCAAAGGATGCATCAACCCAAACTGTTTTAAAAAAAGCTGAAGAGTTAATTAAACTTTCATTAGAAATTGATTATGCTCCGGGTCTGGGTGCCGGTCATTATTTTAAAGGGTATGCCAATTATAAAATGTCGAATTATGTTTCTGCGCGATATTCATTAATTGAATCGATTTCAATATTTGAAAAATTAGGTGATGAACTTCATATTGCCAAAAGTCAGAATATCATAGGACAGACACATTATTTTGAAGGTGAGTTTGAAAAAGCTCTCGAATATAATGCTTTAAGTCTGGAAACACATTTGAAATATGATAAACAAATAAACATTGCCTATAATTATAATAACTGCGGAAATGTCTATCTTTCACTGGGAGATAATCCTGCTTCAATTGAATACTATCAAAAAGCTCTAACAATTTTTCAGGAATTAAATGAAGAATATGCTTCCGGTATGGTATATAATAATATGGGAGCAATGCACTTCCGCCTTAATGAATATGATAAGGCTTTAGAGCTTTTTTATAAAACAAGAGATATATCAGATAAGCTTAAACATAAACATCTATATGCCACTTCTTTAAACAATATCGGTAATATTTATCACTATCAGGGTAAACATGAACAAAGTATTGAAATGGATTTGCAGGCGCTTGATATTCAACGTGAGATAGGTGATAAGTATGGTGAAGCCTTAAGCCTCGGTAATCTGGGCGGTACGTATAATTCAATGAACATAAGTGATAAAGCGATTGACTGTCTGACAGAAAGTATTTCAATGAGGCAGACTATAGGTGATAAGACTGGAGAATCTGAAGCAAGTCTTGAGCTTGGTAAGCTATATCGCAAGCTAAAGAAACCTCAAAGAGCAAAGACTTTTATTGAAAACTCAATCGCTCTTGCAGAGTCAATGAAGCTCTATACACAGCTTCATGTCAGCCATCAGGAATATTCAGAGCTGTTAGAAGAAATAGGGGAATATCAGAAATCACTGGAGCATCATAAATTATTTTATCACTATTGGCAGAAAGTTTTCAGTGATGAATCGGATAAGAAAATCAAAAATCTTCATGTGCTTTATGAGGTAGATAAGCAGAAGAAAGAAACTGAAATTTACAGATTGAAGAATATTGAACTTGCCGATTTGAATATGGAAAAAAATGAGTTCCTCGGAATCGCTGCTCATGATTTAAAAAATCCTTTAACAGGTATCATCCTTAACACTTCCACTATAAGAAGAAATATAGACAAGTTCACTAAGGAAGATGTGATAAAACGTATCGGTAAGATTGAGCTAACTGCGGAACGTATGCAGATGATTATCAAGAACATGCTTGATATAAATGCTATTGAAGAAGGTAGGCTTAATCTTCTCTATGAAGAATTTGATATTAAGCTTCTTCTTAAAAAGATGATAGAAGATTTTTCATTAGCAGCAAAGCAGAAAGAACTTAAAGTAAATTTTGAAAGCGATGATGGAAAAGTGATATTAAAAACTGACGGCAGTTCGCTTTCTGAAATTATTGAAAATCTTCTTTCGAATGCAATCAAATATTCACCTCAGGGAAAAACTGTTCACGTAAAATGTTATAATGAAAATGGTAATGCTGTAATTGAAATAAAAGATGAAGGTCAGGGATTTACTGAAGAGGATAAAAAAAGTGTGTTCAAAAAATTTGCCCGTCTTAGCGCAAAACCGACCGGAGGAGAGCATTCAACCGGTCTTGGTCTTTCAATCGTAAAAAAACTTACTGATATATTAGGAGGTGAAGTAACATTTGAATCTGAACCTGGTCTCGGTTCAACCTTCAGACTTACATTCAACGCATCTTAATTTTTTGTATATTCTTCTTCATCAAACTCTTCATCATCATCTTCGAATTCTTTTGTAAGAAAAATCTCTACCAGAACACTGTCATCGGAAAAAACGAAGTTTCTGTCCTCAACAACAAACTCTTCCATATTTAACTCCACTGTATCATTTATATCAGGCAGCGGAATCGAATTTTCCATGTTTAATGTTTTCACAATTCCCATTTCTCCGTGAAAGTCTATTTGAATTTTCATATTTTTATTGATTAATATTCGGATTAAATTTTTCCCTAAAATAATGAATTAAAGGATTAATATACATACAATCTTAGTTGAATTGACATTTTCTATCTCCCCCTCCCCCGCTAAAGCGGGACTTGATAAATGATAGCTTTCTAAAGAGGGAGATTAGGGGCGGTATCAATTATCTCCTAATAATTTTTTTGCCTGCTTTATAACGTTTTCCGGGGTAAAACCAAATTCTTTGAATATTTCTTCAGCGGGAGCGGACTCGCCGAACCTGTCTATTCCTATTATCACTCCCTCATCTCCGGCGTATTTACACCAACCCATTGAAGAAGCTGCTTCTATTACAACTCTTTTCTTAACATCCTTAGGTAATACACTTTGTTTATACTCGTCTGATTGTTTTTCAAATAATTCCCATGAAGGCATGCTCACCACACGTGATTTTATATTTTCTTTGGCAAGCGCCTGAGAAGCTTTTACAGCAAGCTGTACTTCAGAACCTGTCGCTATAAAAATTAAATCAGGTGTTCCATCACTATCAGATAATATATAAGCTCCTTTTAAAACTCCTTCAGCAGAACCGAATTTACTTCTGTCATATACAGGGACTTTCTGTCTTGTCAAAGCCAATGCCGTTGGTCCTTCCGTGCACTCTATTGCTGCCTTCCAAGCGTATGCCGTTTCGTTTGCATCTGCCGGTCTTATAACAGTTAAGTTCGGAATTGCTCTCAGTCCGACTAACTGTTCAATCGGCTGATGTGTTGTACCGTCTTCACCTAATCCCACACTATCATGCGTAAAAATAAAAATTGTTCTGAGTTTCATAATAGCTGCAAGACGTACAGCGGGCTTCATGTAATCAGAGAAAATAAGAAACGTTGCGCCGTAGGCAATAATTCCCGGAGTTAAATTCATGCCGTTAAGTTCCGCACCCATGGAGTGTTCTCTTACTCCGAAGTGAAAGTTTCTTCCGGAATAGGTATCCGCTGTGAACGACTTAGCATCTTTTATTTCCGTATCATTGGAGGGAGCTAAATCTGCCGAGCCGCCTATCATCAAAGGAAGATTTGCAGCAAGAGCATTGATAACTTTTCCGGATGCCTTTCTTGTTTCAACTCCCTTTTCATCTGCTTCAAATACAGGAAGTACTTTACTCAATTCTAAATTTAATTTGTTTTCTTTTGCATTCTCAAATTCAGCGGCAAGCTCAGGATATTTTGTTTTATATTCGGAATATTTTTTATTCCATTCATTATTTAATTCTACATTTTTTTCAGCAGCTTTTTTATAATAATCGTAAACTTCATCAGGAACATAGAAAAATTTTGCTGGGTCAAATCCTAAATTTTCCTTTGTAAGTTTTACTTCTTCTTCGCCAAGCGGTGAGCCGTGCGCTCCTGCTGTATCGTGTTTGTTCGGGCTTCCGTATGCAATATGAGTTCTTACTTTTATAAGTGAGGGTTTCTTTGTTTCCGCAATTGCATCATTCAACGCTTTTCTCAAAGCTTCAACATCATTGCCGTCTTCAACAGTTAATACCTGCCAGCCGTACGATTCAAATCTTTTTGTAGTATCATCGGTGAAAGTTATATCAGTATCGCCTTCGATTGAGATATGATTATCATCGTAGAAATAAATCAGGTTGCCGAGCTTCAGATGTCCTGCAAATGAAGCGGACTCCGCTGAGATTCCTTCCATTAAATCGCCGTCGCTGCAGATTCCGAAAATCCTGTAATTAAAAATTTCATAGCCGGGCTTATTATATTTTGCAGCAAGATATTTTTGCCCGACTGCCATTCCTACTCCCGTAGCAAAACCCTGACCAAGCGGACCTGTGGTTGTTTCAATTCCGGGAGTTAAGCCGTACTCCGGATGTCCCGGTGTTATGCTGTGAAGCTGGCGGAAATTTTTTAAATCATCTATTGAAATTTTATATCCTGTAAGATGCAATATACTGTACTGAAGCATGCAGCCATGCCCCGCAGATAGAACGAACCTGTCGCGGTTAAGCCAGTGCGTATCATTTGGATTATAATGCATTGCGCCTGACCAAAGGACGTGCGCCATTGGAGCTGCGCCCATAGGCATTCCGGGATGGCCGGAGTTTACTTTCTGAACTGCATCGATTGAAAGAGTTCTTATTGTATTAATACTAAGCGTATCGATATTATTGATATCTGTTTTTTGTTCTTCTGACATAATGTAATTTATATTTTATACTTAAACTAAATTTCGCTAAAATAAATCGGTAAATAGTTTTTTGGATTTATTCACAAAAACGCGGAGTGTTGCTTATAATGATGTTATATATTGAAATGAATTACTGCTCTCTAAGTTTTCCTTTTCGTATCAGCATAAACATCTGCCCTCTGTGATGCGCTTCGTGTTCAATCAGATGATATATTATCCATTTTTTTGTCAGGGGCTCGCCGTTCTTTTTTAATTTTACAGCATCTTCAAGTTCGGTATCTTTCATTTTATCCATGTATTCAAAAAGGATTTTTCTTGTCGCGGCAATGGCATCAAGATATTCAGTTACTTCCGGCGCTTCTTTCGGGGGATTAAACTCTTCTGCAGGACAATCGAACCAGCAGTTTTCATAAACACGTTTACTAAGTTCCACCGGCATCTGCTCTCCGGAAAGCTGTGAGTACCAGAATACATCACACTCGCCGAAGTGCATGAGATAAGCGCCGATAGGGAACTCTCCTTCTGCCGGCGCCTGAAATAATTTTTCTTTTGTAAGCCCTTCAATTCCTTTTAACGTCTCAACTCTTACATCCTGAAGCATCCACTTCAGTAACTGAACATTTGAATTCATTTATATTTAATTTTTTTTTAATTGCCGAAATAAAATCTTATGCCCAATGCTCCGTTGAATGATGCCTCTGTTTTCGGGCTGAAATCTAAAACCGGAGCGACTTCAAGAAAGATTTCTATAGGCTCCCCTGAAAAATTGTAATCCAAACCTAATGGTATTCTTGCGCCGAATCTGCTGTCTGAAGTAGCATCATCTGTATTTTTTGTTTTCAGTCTGCCGCCGATTCCATAATGAAAATTAAATTCGCCTGACGGTGTGCTTTCAATATGAACATGTCTTAGATAATCAACGTGAACATGAAACGAACCTTTATTTAAAAATGACCATGCGACTGCGCCGTCAACTGCGCTCTTGTTATCCAGCCAACCTTTAAATGAAACACCTGTCGGTTCTCCTACAATAATACCAAGTCCGAATCCGCGTGTGCTTTGTGCATTGGATAAATTTGCGCTGCAAATTATTGCGAATAAAACTGATAGAAAAATTATTTTTTTCATGCCATCTCCATTTAAATTATAATATTAATGTTTGATTTTTTTGTCAAAGAGAAGTAAAAATTTGTCAAAAGTGTCAGATTTAATCTTAAAATTTGCACATTTTTTATATTTTTACAATTCATATTATAATATTATTCAAATTCTGTTCCAATCATGACAATCAAATCATACTTTATTCCAAATAGACTTAATTTTTTCTCTATTTTTTTCTTCTCTGAAGTCTT
>CALJIG010000049.1 GCA_937974175.1 uncultured Ignavibacteria bacterium | reverse complement strand
AACGGAATGCTGAGCGTAGCGAAGTCCCGCTTTAGCGGGATGACAATAATGTTACTATTTTGCTACTATCTGGCACAACGGAATGCTGAGCGTAGCGAAGTCCCGCTTTAGCGGGATGACAATAATGTTACAATTCAATTAACAATTAACAATTAACAGTTAGCAATGAACAGGGAAATGTGACATAAATGCAACTTTTAAAATCTCAAATCTGAAATCTGAAATAGAAAAGAATCCGTCAAAAATTCATCAAAAACAATATTATCAGTGACATCATATTAATCTTAAAAATCCGTGTTACAATCCCGCTAAAGACGGGACTGAGCTTCGCTCAGAATGTTACAAAAATGTTACTCTGATTAATTTTTCAAAAGTAAAAATTTTCTGTTCTTTAAAATAAGTTAATATAGCTTTAAGTACTGTTAATTCATTAATTTAAGCTTTGCTGAGAAATCCTATAAAATGTTGTCTAAAAAATCTACAACATTTTCACTTGACATTTAATCTCATTTTTTTCAATTTTGTATAAGTTTGATTCTCATATCAAACCTCATAAATAGGGTTAAATTTACATAAGATTCTCTTTTTGTTTTAGGGGGACAATGAGAGATACAGGAAGCAGGCCAGAAATGACCTGCTTTTTTGTTTTAGCTAGAAACTGAGCAAAAAAAAGCCCCGTTTTATATAAAAACGAGGCTTTTTGTGATAAATGAACTCTATTTGTGCATTACCAGATAACCACTCTTTTATCCTTTGGTCTTGCAATCGGATCTGTATCCTTTATATTAAAAGCTTCATAAAACGGCTGAAAATTAGTCAGATTTGCAAATCCGCGGAATTTACCGGGCGAATGCGAGTCCGTCTTTAATCGCAGCCTTTGCTCCTGGTCAGTCATGTTGTCTCTCCAGACCGTAGCCCAGCCAAGGAAAAAGCGTTGCTGCGGAGTAAAGCCGTCAATTTTCGGCTCGTTGCCTTTTAGTGTTTTTAGAAAAGCCTTATACGCTATTGCCATTCCTCCAAGGTCGGCAATGTTTTCGCCGAGAGTCAGTTCTCCGTTAACGGTCAATGTATCGATTGCAACATAGCCGTTGAATTGCTCAACAACCATATCAGCTCTTTTATTATAGTTCTTTGCATCTTCTTCAGTCCACCAGTCTTTAAGGTTGCCGTCGGCATCATACTTTCTTCCGGCATCATCAAAGCCGTGTGTGATTTCATGGCCGATAACTCCGCCAATGCCGCCATAGTTAAGAGCGTCATCTGCATTGGGGTCAAAGAAAGGAGGCTGCAGAATTCCTGCCGGGAAAGTGATATCATTCTTTGCAGGATTATAAGAAGCGTTTACTAAGTGCGGAAACATGCCCCACTCTTCGCGGTCAACCGGTTTGCCGATTTTATTCATGTTACGTTTGTAATTGAATCGTCTGCCGTTAAGCATATTCTCCAATAGCGAATTGCTTCGGTTGATTTCAAGGGCTGAGAAGTCTTTCCATTTATCGGGATAACCCATTTTTACTCTGAATGAGCCAAGCTTTCTGTATGCCTGTTGTTTTGTTGCATCGCTCATCCAGTCAAGGCCGGCAATGCTTTCTTTCAATGTTTCCAGAATATTCTTTACCATATCGTTAACTTTCTGCTTAGCTTCAGGACTGAAAGCTTTATCGACATAAACTTTGCCCAATGCTTCAGCCATTGTTCCATTAACCATGCCTAAGGCATCTCTCCATCTTGGCTGCTGCACCTGAACACCGGAAATATATCTTGAGAAGAAGTCAAAATCTTCATTGACGAAATCAGAACTAAGATAGTCAGCAGTTGAAGTTATGAGTCTCCATTTTAAATAGAGTTTCCAGTCATCGATAACGTTTTCCTGTGCAAATTTATCATTGAGGAATGCAAAAAATCTTGGCGTGCCAACGTTTATTCCGTTATTGAAGATCGAATAGTCTGCGGCAGTCTCTATAAAATAAAGCTTCCAGTTTATATTCGGAGTCATGGAAATGAATTCTTCGATAGTAAATTTGTGATAGGTCGAATCAGGATTTCTCATAGAAACTCTCGGCATAAAATTCTTTGCCCACTCGGTTTCAAATGCCAGAATTCTTTCAGCGTAGTTCTTTGACGTAGCGGCATCTATTCCTGTAAGCGTAAACATTTTAGCAGTATGCTCTACATACTTTTGTCTTATATCTTTAGAGCGGTCGTCTTCTTTGAGATAATAATCTCTGTCAAATAAAGTTATGCCGCCCTGATAAAAATTAGGTATGACATTTGAGCTGTTCTTATCATCCTGACCGGCAAAAACTCCGAATGAATTCCCGACTCCGTTCATCTGCAGATAAGCTATAGCTTTTATCAGATCATCTTTACTCTTTACGGCATCGATCTTATTGAAGTAAGGAATTAAAGGATTGAACTTTTCATTTTCAATTCTCACTGTATCCATTGCAGTAAAATACAGGTCACCGATTTTTTGCTGGTTGCTTCCCTGAGTCGCTATGCCTGATGCGGATTCTTCGAGAATAGATTTTATAATGTAATCATTGTTCTTTGTGATTTCGGAAAATGCTCCCCACCGGCTGTACTCAGGCGGAACGGGATTATTTTTCAGCCATGTTCCGTTTACATATTTGTAGAAATCGTCACCGGGTTTTATAGACTGGTCCATAAATTCTACAGAGAAGCCTTTAAGCTGTTTAGGCTTTTCATCCTGCTGGCAAAATACTGATGTGTTTATTACTAAGAGGGGAATTAAAAGAAGTAAGAGAGTTCTCATTTTTAATTTAAGTTTAAACAATTTATACGTATTAAAAAATATTTGTTGAGGGGGATTTTTACTAATCTATGACTAATAGCAAAACAGAATAAACAATGCATCCGGATGCGAAACCCAAGAACCTGCTTTGTCTTTCATCGGGAAGTTCTTCTTTGATTATGTTTAAAATCATTCCTCCTGCAATGAAGGCGAACATAATATCTAAGACTAGTTTCGGTACATCAAAAAATACTCCGCACAGCCAGCCAAGTACTACGGCTGCTGATAAAATCCATCGGCCTGAATTCATGTAATAATGTTTGAAATGATTCCTCAATCCGAAATCGTTCACCATTATATGAGTTGCCATGGCTGCAAAAAAGAATAACAGTGATTTTAGCCCCGGCGTTTCCCTGTGAAGCAAAAAATATCCTATCTGAAAATTATATATTGCAAAAGAAATTATGTGTACTAAAAATACGTTTTTCTCAGCATAGTCTTTGTTGTTTTGCTTAACATTGTTTTCGCGGGAAATCTTTGCAGCGGAATCCAATCCGTAAAATAATATAAATCCTATTAAAGAAATAAGATAAATGTGGTAGTCAAGAAAATCTACAATGGGATTGTTCATCTGCATAATGTCATTCTGCGCATCGCTAAGCTCGGGAAAAATATGAATAAATACATAAGAAACTGAAATGCCGCCTGAAAAAGAGAGCCAGAAGTATTTTCGTTTGGTTAATCTTGTGAAATAGGTACTGCTATAGGAATGTATAAAGAAAAAAATTACGGCAAGAAAAAAGGTAAGCAGTATTCTGAACGGATCAGACATAAATTATTTATTAGATGAGAACGATACTAAATCTCTTTGAATATCTTTTATTGAAGGGCATCCTGATAAAGCCATGGCAAGGTCAAATTCTTTTTTAAGCATAGAAAGAACGGAATAAACTCCTTCTGAACCGTTGCATGCAAGTCCCCATAAAACAGGTCGGCCAACGAGAACAGCTTTTGCACCTAGCGCTACTGATTTTAAAATATCAGTACCTCTTCTTACTCCGCCATCTACTAATACTTCTATTCTGTTATCAACTACTTCTGCTATTGAAGGCAAAACTTCTATTGTCGCAGGTGAAGTGTCTAACTGTCGTCCGCCGTGATTTGATACGACGATACCCTTAGCACCGTATTCAATCGCTCTTAATGCATCGTCAGGTCTTACTATTCCTTTTAATATTATTGGCAGTTTTGTAATTGAGGCAAGCCATTCAATGTCTTTCCAGTTCAATGACTGGTCTAGCATTTCATTGAAGTATAATGATAATCCTGAATCAGGTTTATCGTTTGGCAATTCTTCTTTGCTATCGGGCATAAGATTAATCACTGAGAGTCCCTGCGGCAATTGAAATTTATTCTTCACATCTTTTTCTCTTGTTCCGAGTAACGGCGCATCGACAGTTACTACAATTGCTTTTGCTCCGGCTTTCTCTACTCTTCGTACCAGTTTTTCTGTAACTGCTTTATCTCTGAAAACATATAGTTGAAACCAGAAGTTAGCATTGCAGTCCCTGCTTACATCTTCGACAGTTGTATTAGATAGTGTAGAAAGGCACATTATAGTATCGGCTTTTACTGCGGCTTTTGCAACAGCACATTCGCCTTCATTGTGAGCCATTTTATGAAATGCAGTGGGAGCTATTATAAGAGGAAATGAGATTTTCTGCCCGAAAACTTCAGTTGAAGAATCTCTTTTACTTACATCTACTAAAACTTTATAATGGATTTGTATGCGGTTGTATGCCTCTCTGTTATCTCTTAGAGTAATTTCATCATGTGCGCCGCTTGAGTAATAATCAAAGGCAGTTTTATCAAGTTTTTCACAGGCGTGTCGCTCGTATTCAAAAAGGTTTGTGAAATCCATACATTAGAAAAAAATTACAATTTCAGTTTTTTGAAAAGAAGCTGGATTGGTTTTACATATTGCATTATGTAGAAGTGAATGGCAGGTGCGCCGTTGTTCAATAAATCTTCAACCTGCTTCACTGCCCACTCAACGCCTATATCAAGGACGTGTTCATTCTTTGCTTCAAAAATTTCCTGAGAGAGTTCTTCAGGGATATCTATATAAAAATTTTTAGGAAGGTTCGTAAGATGTCCTTTATTGGAAATTATTTTTAATCCGGGAATAATAGGAACAGTAATACCCTCTGCCCGGCATTTTTCAACATATTCAAAATAATGCTGATTGTTGAAACACATCTGCGTCACTATATAATGAGCGCCTGCTTCAATTTTTTTCTTCGTAATGGAAACATCAAGCTTGATATTCGGAGACTCGAAATGTTTTTCAGGATATCCTCCTATGCCTACACAGAATTTTGTTTTGCTGGCATCAAGCAGGTCTTCTTCAAGATATTTGCCTTCATTCATTCTGTTTATCTGTTCAATCAGGTCAACTGAATTTTCATTGCAGGAACGGCCTTCCGGAATAGGTTTTGTGTAGCCTGTATCATCACCCCTTAAAGCAAGAACGTTTTCAATGCCGAGGTAGTTTAATTCGATAAGCGCATCCTCTGTTTCCTCCTTTGTAAATCCTTTGCAAAGAATATGCGGAACAGTATCAATATTATATTTATTTTTTATAGCAACGCTTATACCTATAGTACCCGGTCTTTTGCGTTTAACTTTTTTGCGGATGCCTGATGGAGTTTCTTCATAGTGCATTTCCGCAGCGTGTGAAGTTACATCAATGAATGGCGGGTTATGCTTTATGAGTTCATCAACAACTTTAAACAGCTGCTGAATATCTCCGCCTCTGCGAGGCGGAATTATTTCATAACTTATTAATGGATTTTTTGCCTTGGCGAGATGTTCTGTTACTTTCATTAACTTTTATTGATTCAGTATATCCGGGTGAAGATTAAACCCTGTTGTAGCGATTAATTTGCTATCACCTGTTTTTATGTTTACAACACCTATGCTGTACTGCTCGCTTTCATTTTCTGCATCGTAAACAATTCTGCTGTTATCTATCCATTTAAATAATCCTAAGTCACCGCCTTTAATTCCCAAATCTTTTTTTTCTGTACCGTCAGCGTTCATTGTATAAAGCTTTACTCTTTCGCCTTTAATAACAGCAAAAGCAATCTTGCTGCCGTCAGGTGAAAATTTTGGCTGAGTTGAGCTTGGAATATCTTTCGTTAAAGCACGTTCCTTATTGTTTTCATACAAATAGATTGTACCGTTGAGATTCATATCGAAACCTGCGTAAACAAATTTGCGGCTATCAGGTGAAACATCCGGTTCTAAGTTTGCATCTTTATTAACACTGATTTTTCTGGTATGATTATCCGTTGTATCATTTAAATCGCGAAGCATAATACATTTACCACCCTCCAAAAGAGCAGAGTAAATTAAATAATTTCCGTCATTGGAGAGCACAGCCTGATTGGAATAATCTCCGTCAGAAATTAAGAAGGGTTCGGTTTCAAAAAGTCCGATTGCATAAACTGAGTTAACGCCTTCAAAGTCAGAGACAAAAAGAATTTCTGAATCATCAATTGAAAATGAAGGGACATTGCCTTTCCACATGAACCTGTAATCACCGGTTTCAACATTATCTACTAAATAAACCTGTTCATCTGATGTAGCGAAAACAATTTTAGAGCCATCGTGTGACCATTTAGGATTCACACAATTTGCATCCATTGTTAAAACCTGTTTCTTATCGGTTCCGTCATCATTCATTGTAAAAATCTGAAGATAACCGTTGCTTGACTGATTTGAAGAATACACAACTTTCTTGCTCTGCGCAAATAAATTGATGCTGCCCAATAAAATTAGGCAAGATAAAATTATTTTTTTCATAGTTTTTAAAATAGTTAGATTGATTTACTTTTGAAAGATATAAACGAGTGGGGAAAAAATTAATTAATACTATAAACTAATTTATTACATTAAAGTTCCGCTCTTACTTGCAGTAATTTATATACGTTAAATCTTCTAATTCTTTTGGTTTTTATTATTTTTATATTAAAAAACCGAATATTATTTTGCAGATGGATTTACAAAACAGGGATTTTACAAAAGAAATTGAGATAAAAGCATCACGCTCTTCCGGAAAAGGCGGGCAGAATGTGAATAAGGTCTCAACTAAAATTGAACTCGTCTTTGATGTGAACAATTCTGAACTGCTTAGTGATGAAGAAAAATCAGTAGTGCAGCAGAAATTATCTAACCGGATTTCAAAAGAAGGTAAGCTCATTTTACAATCGCAGGAGTCACGCTCTCAATTGATCAATAAGGAAATTGCGATTAAAAAATTATATGAGCTGCTTGAAGCTGCCTTAAAAAAGGAAAAGCCGCGTAAGGCTACTAAACCTTCTAAAGCAAAAAAAGAGCAGAGGCTGCAGGTGAAAAAAGTAATATCTGAAAAGAAACAGAACAGAAATTTTAAAAAATTTAATGATGATTAAATCAAGTAGAATGATGAAAGTAGTAGAGCCTGACTTAATTAAAAAATACCCTGAACTATTATTAGCCATCAGCACTAAAGACGGCGGGGTTTCCCCGTCCCCTTATTTTTTAAATCTTGGTTTAAGCGTTGGCGATGAAGAAAAAAGTGTTTTAGAGAACAGGAAAAGATTTTTTGATTCCCTGAATATTCCATTGGATAGAGTTGTGATGCAAAAGCAGATACATTCGGATAATGTTAACATTGTAAATGAATCATGTTTTATTCAGGATAGTGATGCATTAATTACCAGTGAAAAAAATCTTCATCTTGCAATAAGCATTGCAGACTGCATTCCGGTTTTTTTATACTCTCCTGATAAAAAAGTCGTGGCAGGAATTCATTCAGGATGGAAAGGAACGGAATATAAAATTTCTCAAAAAGTAGTTCAAAGAATGATTAAAGAATTCGGAGTGAATCCTGAAGAGATGATAGCATATATCGGTCCCGGGATATCAGTTGAAAATTATGAAGTCAGCAAAGAAGTCGCTGAAAGATTTCAACCTTCAAGCTATAAAATAAAAAACGATAAATTCTATCTTGATTTGAAAAAAGATATTTATGAACAATTGTTAAGTGTAGGTTTGAAAAAAGAAAACATAGAGATTACTTCTTATTGCACGTTCAGAGATAAAGAAATATTCCACTCTCATAGGAGAGAGAAAGGGGCAACAGGCAGAATGTTTGGAGTTATAGGAATGCGGGGATAATTATTTAAAATAAATCGGTACCGGAGCAAAAGATAAAATAAGTATTAAAAAAGTAAACCAGCCGATTGCCATTCTTGTTTTACTTAACGGTTCCGGGTCGTGATTCACTGTCGGAGGATGAGGGATTTTTATTGCAAAAGTTATGAGTAATGCCCATACCAGCCAGTTGATGGAACCGAAATCCACGTTAATATCTATCAAAGGTAAAAGTCCGATCACTCCCATAATAAATAAAATTCCAACTACTACATGCCCCAGAATGGAAGAGTTTTTACTTCCGAACATCGTGTATGAAATATGTCCGCCGTCAAGCTGTCCGGCAGGCATCATATTAAGAGCAGTTATTAAAAGTCCGAACCACCCTGCGCATAGAAAAGGGTAATGATATACTTCATTCATCGGCGGCATAAAACCCGAAGGCGACGCAAATAACCATTCAAAGCTTTTGAATAAAATACTGTAGCCGAATGTTTCTCCCTGAACCAGTACGCCGTTCATTGCATAGTCCGGATGGATTTTGAATAAAAACTCTATTGAAGGCAGAGTTGTAAATCCTATGATTAAGATTATAACAGATGCTATCCAGCCTGCAATAGGTCCGGCTACACCGATATCAAATAAAGCTTTGCGTGTTGAAGCGGCTGAACGCATTCTAATCACTGCACCCATTGTTCCGAACGGGTTTAAAAATAAAAAAGGAAAAGGAATATAATAGGGAAGTGTAACGTCCACTTTATGAATTTTAGCAGCGAAGTAATGTCCAAACTCGTGTGCAGAAATTATAAATAGTATTAAACAGGAGTAAGTAAGCCCTAAGGTGAAGTTTGAAATATCGTAAGGATCTTTCCCCCCCCAGTAAACTCCGCCGAGAGTTGTGGTAATAAAAGTAAAAAGAAAAAGACCTATGTGTAATAAGTAGTTATTCTTTTTTTTCGGGGCTTCATACCCGGAGAATCTTCTTCTGTATTCTTCTTCTAATGCAAGCCTGTTCAGTTCTTGTTCAGAGTTGTCTGTATTGTTTTCCATCTGATACAAAATACACTCTCAGTAAAATTAATCAATTTAAAAAGAAGTGCTTGTTTTAGTTTTAATACGTTCTATTAGCTTGTTTGTTATTTGAAATATGAATTACTGCAAAACAATTCTTTACACTGAAAAAAAATATTTAATTGAGTAACTTGCTCATATGGAATTATTCAGCATTGGATTCGTAACGGTGAAGCTCATAGATATAATTGACATTATAATTGTCTCCTATATCTTTTATCGTTTGTTCAATGTGATGAAAGGTACCATTGCTGCGCAGATTTTTATAGCGTTGGTTTTCATAGTCGGTATTTCTATTCTTGCGCAGGCTTTAGATTTCCAGGCTTTAGGCTGGTTACTTGGTCGTGTTACTGAAATATGGGTAATCGCATTCATTATTTTATTTCAGCCTGAAATAAGAAGGCTGCTGCTTATCATAGGTAAAACCAGGTTCACACGAATTTTCACCCGCGCAAATACAAGCGAATATATTGGAGAAATTGTTGATGCATTAATGGAGATGAAAGAAAAAGGTTGGGGCGCCCTCATTGTAATAACCAGAACAACCGGTTTGCAGAACGTAGTTGAAACAGGGGAGAAGCTTGATGCAAAAATAAATAAAGAGCTGCTTATATCTTTATTCAATCCAAAATCTCCATTGCATGATGGAGCAGTTATAATTAACAACAATAAAATTGAGGCGGCAAGATGCACATTGCCTTTGGCAGATGTATCGAAACTTGGTGTCAGAAATTACGGTACAAGACACAGAGCCGGAGTAGGGATAACTGAAGAATCAGATGCAATTTGTCTTATACTTTCAGAGGAGAGACAGGTTATTTCTATTGCAGAAGACGGCAAAATAAAAAAGATAAAAGACAGAAACGAATTGATAGAGGAACTGAATAAAACTATTGCAAAGACCAGCGTAGCGAAATCTGTGAAAACAATTTTTGACGATGCGGAAAAATCCATAACTCCAAAGAAGAAGGAAGAAGCAGAGAATTGACAGACTTACACTCTCAGAGAAGAAAAGAACTAGTAGAGCAGCTTAAGAAGCATGGCATAAAAGATAAAAAAGTACTTGAAGCTATAGGTAAAGTTAAACGTGAACTTTTTGTATCATCTGAAATGAAAAGATATGCTTATGATAATACTGCGCTGCCCATCAGCGGCGGGCAGACAATTTCCCAGCCGTATACAGTCGCTTACATGACTGAATTACTTGATGTAAGACCCGGAGATAAAGTTCTTGAAATAGGAACAGGTTCCGGTTATCAGTCCGCCGTGCTTTGTGAAATGGGAGCTAAAGTTTATTCAATTGAAAGAGTACATGACCTGTTTGAAAACACTGCACAGAGATTCGAGTCTTTGCCATATCACATTACAATGAAGTTAGATGACGGTTCAACCGGTTGGAGTATGTTTGCTCCCTATGATAAAATAATAGTAACTGCAGGCAGTCCAAAGATTCCGAAACAGTTGACACTTCAGTTAAAGAACGATGGCATAATGGTTATCCCCGTAGGAGATAAAAAATTGCAACAGATGGTTGTCATCAAAAAATCAGAAGGCAAAGACGGCAAGCCTGAATACTCCATTAAGAAATACAGCGAGTTTAAATTTGTTCCTCTTGTAGGTGAAGATGCATGGAAATAATTGGTCGTTCTTCGTTATTTGTTTGTCGTTTATCGTCAATCAAAACGAGAAACCAGTATCGAATAACAAGTAACGAAAAATGATAATTGATTCCTATAAAACAATTCTCTTGCCTGTTGAAGCTGAACTTAAAGTTTCCAAATCAAAATTCATATCACAGATCTATCACGTTACAAATCCCGAAGAAATAAATCAAACATTAATATCTGCAAAGAAAAAATATTATGACGCTGCGCATCATCCCTATGCTTATAGATTAGGATTAGATGCAAATAACTTCCGATATTCCGATGACGGCGAGCCTTCAGGCTCTGCAGGTAAACCCATTATGGAAGTGATAGATAAATTTGAACTGACGGATACACTAATTGTTGTCACACGCTACTTTGGCGGAGTGAAGCTTGGCGTTGGCGGACTTCGCCGCGCAATATTTGAAGCAGCAGAGCTTGCAATTCAAAATTCTGAAATCATAACTAAACATATTACAGAAGATTTTAAAATCGAGTTTGATTATAAATACATAGGAGCAGTGATGAACTTCTTAGAGAAAGAACAAATAATAATTTTATCCAATACATCAGATGATAAAGTAAAACTTGAGTGCTCTGTTATTGTTTCCAAGATTGAAAGATTTAAAGATGAGCTTGGAAAACTTACTAATGCTTCATTGTTAATTTATTTTGTTTGAATGAAAAAGTTTTAAAAAGTCTTTTAGATATAATTTTCTTGCCCCTTGAGTAATGAAAACATCATAATTCAATTTTATTTTGGGTTCATTCCATACAAAATTGCTTTCCTTTCCTCTATGTCCCAATAATAGTTTGTGTTCTTTGTCATTATACTTCTCAATGTCGTATTTCCATATTTCATCTCTAAAATGTACATGTTTATCATTAATCGGTAAATAATTTTTGGAATTATGTTTATCGGAAATATTCTTAAGTGGAGTATATAAATCTCCGAATACATTTTGTTCCGCTGTCTTTTTTTTGAAAGCTTCAGATTCTTTATCTTTTAAATACTGATAAAGGTCAAATTGTGATTCAAAGTATTGTTCTATTTTAAACAGATAGAACAAATGATTTCCTACACGCTCTCCGTTATTACTATTTGGTCCTGTGTATTTATTTGTTATACCTGCTATCCATACATCTTTCTTTACATCAGGGTAAGTCCGCATTCTATGCTTACATGTACATAGAGTTATAATTCCACCTTCAAGATTAGGAGCTGAGCCCTTCTGTACTATTTTATTATTTTCATAACTTGTCGTTGTGAGAACGTAAAAGTAAATTAGTTCATCTAAACTATCTTTTAATTTATCTTTAAGATCATAAAGATTTAAATTTTTATTGAAATTGTCTGATATGATCTGATTGGTTCTGACAGTTTTACAAGTACATTTATCATGTCTTTTTTTTATAATATGAATTTTACATTTATTCATCATCACCTCTTAAACGGCTCCACTCTATCAGCAAAATTTGGTCTGTAATAATTTTCGCTTTCAAATTCCTGCAGGTAGCCGTTCTGCAAATTCAGCTCGTCCATCCAGTCCAAAACTTTATCGTACTCACGTTCGCGAATATTCCTTGAGAGCAAATCAATCGTTAATGCTTTATGAGTCGGATAATACTGTGACATTATAGAGAGATGAATATTGTTATCAAGCTCTGCAATAAATTTTAATGTATCATAGCTCCCTGCTAAATCGTTTGGTAAAATCAGATGTCTTATTATTAATCCGCGCTTCATTAAATTATTTTCCATCACGACTTCGCTTCCCGTCTGTCTGTGCATTTCTATAATGGCTGCGCGGGAGTGTTCCACATAATTTTTTATCTTTGAATATTTATATCCGTATTCGTTATCTGCGTATTTTAAATCGGGAAGGTACACATCAATAATTCCGTCCAACAGTTTTATTACTTCAACTGAATCATAACAGTTTGTATTATATACCAATGGCAGATTTAATCCCATGGGGATTGCAAGCTCTAGTGCTAACACAATCTGCGGAACGAAATGAGTAGGGGATACAAATCCTATAGCGTTTACATTTTCACTCTGAAGCTCAAGCATCATTTCGGCAAGTCGTTCAATGCTTACTTCATTTTTTATTTCAAGCTTATGGTTCTGCGATATCTCATAATTCTGACAATACACACATCTTAAATTACAATTGCCGAAGAAAACATTTCCGACTCCGTTTTCATTTCCGTGTCCTTTCATTCCAACAAGCACAGGCTCTTCACCGTAATGAACACAGTGCGATGACACAACAGGCTTGAATCCCGAATAGCAAGCGGCGATTTTATTCTCCAGGCGATTTACTTTACAGTCTTTCGGGCAGATGTTGCAATCGGCAAGCATTTGCTTAAGCACTTCTGCTCTTTGTGAAAGTTCACCGGATTTATATAATTTTATGTATGAAGGTTCAAACATATTTTAAATTTAACCACAGAGGGCACAGAATTTTTACACAGAGAACACGGAGAATTACAAGTAAACAAATTTATCGTAGGTATTTAAAAATGAATAAAAATTTTCTATAATTTCCTCTGTGAGCTTTGTGAACAATCTCTGTGTTCTCTGTGGTTAAGACAAGCTTTTTAAATTTTAATTAAAGTATTCTGACAACAATTCTGCATTATAAATATGGATCAAACTTACTATAATAAAGCAAAACTAAAAATCCAATTTGAGCAAGTTAATTACCCTTCTATCTATAGTTATACTTTTTTTTATATGTAACTTGGGCTATGCACAGGAAGATAATATTCCTCTATCAAATCCTGTTTATGACTACTTAAAAATCATGTCAGTCAAACAGGTAATTGGTTCGATTGACGATGACGTTCCGAATCTTTCACGCGGACGTGTGATAAATTTTCTGGAACAGATTGATGAAAAATCAGATGAGCTTTCTTCAGTTGAAAAAAAGTTCTTAGCAAAGTATAAGCTTGAATTTTTCCCGGAAGAAAGAACTCCTGAAAACACAACTCAATTAATTGACGGCGATGGCAAACTATCCAGACGCGCAGCCGATATTTTTTCTGATAAGAAAAAGTACTTTTATACCTATGAGAAAGATGAAAATTATTTATATGTTGATTTATTTGGTAATCTTATATTTGCAAAAGAGTTTAAACCTGACAGCGACAGTGTTGCTTATTTATTCGACGGAGGATTCAGATTTCAGGGAACGATGTTCAAACATCTCGGCTATAATTTAATGTTTCAAAAAGGGGCTATCTCTAAATCTCCTTCCCTGGCTATAAATGTAGATCCCCGTCTTAGGAACGATTATAAGTTTCTTGAAAATTATGATAACATACAAAGCTACGATTTCAACGGAGGATACCTGCGCTACAAAACTTCTCCTATGGAAGGAATGGATATCTCTGCACAAATCGGACGCGAGCAGCTTAAGTTCGGCTTCGGCTATGGCGAGCGGCTTGCGCTCTCAGGTAACGCTCCTGATATGGATTTTCTCAAATTCAATTTCAAATACGGCATAATAAATTTTACATCTATAACTGCATCAACCGTCGGTCCGTTTAATAGAAATCTAGATTCTAATTATTCAAAATACTGGGCAGCAAATATGCTGAAGCTTTCCTTCCCCGAGCTTTTTGATGTTGGCATGGGAGATATGGTAATATATTCACGCGCGCTGGATTTAGGTTATCTGAATCCACTGATATTTTATAAATTCGTTGAGCATTCATTACAGGATAGAGATAACGGTCTAATATTTTTTGACTTCCAGTCGCATTTTTTAAAGAACGTTCAGTTTCAGGCGAACTTCTTTATGGATGAAAACTTCATAGGGCAGTTATCCGATCTGAATCGTTTTAACAATAAAATAGCTTACCAGCTCGGCACTTACCTATACGAGCCTGCAAATATAAGAAATCTCTCTTTGATATTTGAATATACAAAAATAAGACCTTTTGTTTATACACATGTAAATCCCAAAAATACTTATACATCTTATACTGAAATACTTGGCAACTCCATAGGACCTAATGCCGATGAACTAAGACTAAACGCTATTTACAATTTTTCCGACAGGCTTCAGCTTGACCTTCTTTTTAGGAAAATCCGTAAGGGAAATAATATTTACGATGCAAACGGCAACCTTGTAAAAAATGTCGGCGGCGATGTTTTTCAGGAATACAGATATAATATTGACCCGGAAGATATGTATTTCCTTGACGGCGAACGCGTGAACACAAATGTCTTCAGATTCGATTTGAAGTATGAACCAATTATCGGATTCAATTTCCATTTAGTTTATAACTATTCGGGCATAAGCAATATTACCAAGGATACATTTTCAGATTTATCATTCGCTTATCTGAGGTTCAATCTGGAGTATTGATTTTTAGTTTCAAGTTTAAAAATAGTAACAAAAAAGTTACATTCTTCTAATTTCAAATTTCAGATTTGTGTTACAAAAAAGTAACATTTTCACTCATTCCCAACGTCCTCGTTGGGAATGTCAATTCCTAATTTAGCTTCGCAACGACTATAGAAATCAAAATAATGCCCTTTAGGGCAACTTTTGGCTAAAGCCGGATATTTGGGGATATTTAGTCCACGCCTTAAAAGGCGTTGCAATTTTGAGCATTTCATATAGTCGCAAAAAAGTAACATTCTTCTAATTTCAGATCTCAGATTTTAAATTTCAGATTTGTGTTACAAAAAAGTAACATTTTCAAATTCTTTTTTTGATGAATTTTTGACGGATTCTTTGATTCCATCCTATTTTTCTGTTTCACTTCTCACTATCTCACTATTGGTACAAAGTCACAAAAAAGTAACATTCTTTATATTTAGCCTGTAATATGACTTACCAATTAAAAGTAAATTTTTTTTGTCTCCACGTCGGATTTTTGACGGATTTTATAGAACTCGGTATTGTTTTTTCAATACTTCTGATTTTACTTTCATTCCTCGTGTCTGATTTGTTAAAACATCGTTATTGTTTTTTCAATACTTCCACTTTTGAAAATCCGACATTGCCTTGTGAATCTCATTCAACTGCCCGAAGGAATTTATTGCAAGAGATGTTAAACCATTATAATTTATGGATATTGATATAGAATAGAAAGTCAAAAATCCGGCTATTTGATGTCTTGAATATGTTTTTGCTGAATTGTAATTTCTTGAGGTAATCCTTGATATAAAGTTTCCTGCATCATTATTATAAAAAAAATAATTATGTCACATAAATGCTATATTTTCATTCTTCTATTTCTTGGTTATAATTCTTTATTTTGCCAGGAAAGGTCTGAGAGTCAAAAATATACCTATGAAACGAAAACACTAAATATTGAAATGGAATCAAATTTATATTATTTGAATGAAAGAAGTAATTTAAATATCACATTTAAATTTATAAATAATTCAATTGATACGTCATTCGTATATCCCCTTGATCGCACTGAAAATTTTCAAATCAATGAACCAGGTTTTGCAGTATTTTTTTCGAATTTTTCTGAATCATATGAGGATTATTATGATACATTGTTAATTTTAAAACCTAAATCTACTCTTAAATTTGAATTAAATTTACCCATAACGTATTTTTTTCAGTTTAAAAATGATTTTGGTATAATCCGATCTGTGATAGATATTGGATACTTCTCTTCAATAGAACGTATAAAAGAATCTACGTATAGCAAAGGTAAACTTTTTTTTCAAAATAGCAGATTAGTGCTTCCACATTCAATAATTGAGTTGCTTGCTCAAAGAATTAGAGTAAGAATGCTTAATTTTGAGTTTGAGTAATATGAAGAAAAGTTAATAAGTAGTAATTTTTTTTGTTATTTTGGTGATTATTGTCAGAAGAGCAACGGCATGTTAAGAACCGGCTACTACTTCAGCAGCACCATTTTTTTCGTCTCTGAAAAATCACCTGCCTGCAGGCGGTAAATGTATGTGCCGGATGGCAGTCCGCTTCCGTCAAAATTTACTTCATAGCTTCCTGCGCTTTGTTTTTGATTCACAAGCTCTTTTACTAATCTTCCGTTTATATCATACACACTCAGAGTAACGTAATTCGCAATTTGTAATTCGTAATTTATTCTCGTCAGAGGATTAAATGGGTTTGGGAAATTTTGGGAGAGAGTAAAATAATTTACAACTATATTTTGAGAAATGATACCTGTTGAATTAAAGAACAAATTTGAATCCGATCTTATTGCATAAAACTCAGCATTATGTCCGGGATATGTCCTTTGATAATATCCTGTAAATAAAAAATCTCCGTTACTAAGTTTCAAAAAATTTGAAAGAAGGTTGAATCCTCCAAAGAAATTTTTAATTTCATTTTTTTTTATTAAGTCTCCGGCCGGATTAAATACTCTAAGTACACACATCGTTGTATCAACAATCTGCATATCTGTCTGAAAAGTAGAAAAAATATAATTACCGTTATCAAGAACATCAAAAAAACTATCTTCATTATACTCTCTTCGCGGATAAAATAAATGTTTATTGAGTAGAATATTTCCAGCTGAATCTAATCTTGCAATATAAAATTTTGTAGAGTCTTGTGTAGCGCCTCCGTCATATCCCCATATGTGATAATTTTTATTATAATATTTGAGTTTCCATGGAGATCCATTTAACGCATCAATATTTTTCCTCCAGATAATGTTTCCATTGAAGTCATATTTGGAGATGTAACTTTTATATATGGAGCCGGTAAGTATAATACTTACAACAGCAAAATAGTTGTTTTCGACTTTGCATGTACTTTCAAAAAATTCACCGTTTGCAGGAGTATTTACCCATACTAAATTACCTGCCGAGTCTGTTAAGAAAGAAGCACCAACCAGGAATCCACCATTAGGCGCTTCAATTATCTCTGTTCCTCCTACTCCGGGATAATTTTTACTCCAGAGTCTGTTACCGTTTAAATCATATTTCATTAAAAAACCACCGCTATCTGAGCTGCCTGTAATCATAAATGTTCCGTCATTTTTAGCAATCACACTATATGCCTCATAATCTTCATCATCATTTCCATAAATTCTTGACCAAAGAGTATCACCATTTGACTGAATTCTTAAAAGTTTTAGCTTCTTGTAAGGAGTTCTTGCATATCCAACCAATATAAAATTGCCGTCAGATAACTGGCATGAACCAAGTGAATGATCTTCCTTTGGATAACCCGGGTAAATTCTTTCCCATGTTGTTTGAGAGTAAAGTATCTCTGTAATGCAAAAAAGAATAAGAAAGCTTGGAATGAGGAAGCTTAGAAAGACTCTTGTAGCTTTATAGTTTAGATTTATCATGTAAACAATATTAGTATTTTCCAGCCGAAACACAAAGACTTTTTTAGAGAAAAACCGGATTTTTAAGATGTTGATAATAGGAGAGATATTGTGAAAAATAAATTAGCCTATGTTGGCCTTTCTGACCAACAAACTCTAAGGTTTGATTTTACTTTAGCAGTACCATTTTCTTTGTCTCTGAAAAATCTCCTGCCTGCAGGCGGTAAACGTATGTGCCGGAGGGCAGTCCGCTTCCGTCAAAATCGATTGAATAGTTTCCTGCGCTTTGTTTTTGATTCACAATCTCTTTTACTAATCTTCCGTTTATATCATATACATTCAGAGTAACGTAATTCGTAATTTGTAATTCGTAATTTATTTTTGTAGAAGGATTGAATGGGTTGGGGTAGTTTTGATGAAGAGTAAAATTATTTGTAATAATTGAACTCTCATTGTTTATTCCCACTATTCCATTTTTGTTAAATTCAAATAATCCTTCTGCTGTAGCTATCCATAAATTACCGAATTTGTCTTCTGCCATTTCATAGGTTTGCACAGCTGGTGTATAATATGAAAAAGTAGTATCTAATAAAGAAGTTAAAGAACCACCATTTCCATAGCCTATCCATTTTATATTATCTTTACCAACCGACATTCCCCATGGATGCCCTGAGATCAATCCTGAATTTTTCGGAGTCCAGTTTTGCCATTGGCTAGCAAAAGGATTAAATTTAGTTAATCCATAATACCCGATGGCAATCCATAAATTTCCGGAATTATCTTCTTTTATTTTATTTATATTTGTACCCCCCAATCCTGAATTTAATGGGCTGTAATATGTCCAGTTAGTATCATTAGTTAACTTATATAATCCATAGTCATCTACACCAATCCATTTATTGTTATCTTTATCAACATAAATTTCCCTTAGACTTGAATATTTAATAGGAGAATTTGTTGAATCATACGTCACCCAGGATGTCCCGTTAAATTTACTTAACTTGAACCAGCACACCCAAACAATATTATTTGAATCAATAGCAACCTTCATGTTATTACTGTTCGAAATTCCTGAGTTCGTTGTATTGTAAAAAGACCAATTGCTTACTTTGTCAAATTTCATTAATGCGCCATGGTTTCCTGCGCCTGGCTTTATTGCGGTAATCCATAAATTGTTAAATCTATCTTCTGCAATGCTCGAAGCATAATCACCTTGCATAGGTGAATTAGCCATGTTAAAAGAAGTAAAATTTTTCCCATCGAACTTTATCAGACCTTTATTAGTGGAACCGATCCAAATTATCCCTTCATTATCAATATAAATTGAGTATAAAGAGTTTGAAGGAATTGAAGAATTTGATGTATTCCAAATTTTATAAACAGGTCCTTGGGCATGCAGGGAATTTGAAATATGAAAAAATAATAGCAAAACCAATAGAAACATTCTCATCTTAAATCTTTTGGTTATGTTAACAATATTATTGTATATAAGTTTAAAAATATAATATAAACAACTATAACAACTTAAAACTCATCCTTTTTTTCAGCCGTTGTTGGTTCTCCGTCCCGCTTTAGCGGGATTCCTGACCAACAACCACAATTTTAGAAACACGCAGTTATATCAGTAAATTAAATCAAAATATTGTAATGAGCAATACATATTTGGAACTTATGAAGTCCGGATTTTGTCTTATTTTTGTGGTTGTTGGTCAAAAGGACCAATCCGCAAAAGTGAGAGCGGAAACCCATAGTTATTCTCCCCTTGAGGGGAGTCCCGACGAAGTCGGGGAGGGGTGTTTGAACGAACACCCACCGTTCCCGATAAATCGGGACCACCTCCCTCGAGGGAGGAATTTCATAGCATTATTAACGAACAACTGACAACGAATAACCGGCAACGAAAGCGGTCTTTCATTTGAATTTGATAATCACTATATTTGTTGATTACAGTGAAATAAGCTTTCCGTAGTACGTGGGTAATGAACCGGCCTAGTCCGCTTTATTATCTGGAAAGTGAAATTATCAGGATGTCCGGCCTGGACCGCTCCATATATAATTGCTCCAAAGTGCATTCTTTAGTTTATTGACTATCGTCTCTATTCTGTGTATCTTAGAGTTTTCCCAATTTTTGAAAATTTTGTAAGAAAGGTTTTTAGCATAAAGTGCCTACAATTAATCAATTAATACGTAAAGGAAGAAACAAAATCACGGTGAAATCAAAAGCGCCGGCGATGGATTCTTGTCCTCAAAAACGCGGTGTATGTACAAGAGTATATACCTCTACACCAAAGAAACCAAACTCCGCACTTAGAAAAGTAGCGAGAGTAAGACTTACAAACGGAATAGAAGTAACAGCATACATTCCGGGTGAAGGTCATAACCTGCAGGAACACTCAATCGTACTCATCAGAGGCGGCAGAGTAAAAGATCTTCCGGGCGTAAGATATCATATTATCAGAGGCGCGTTAGATACAGCAGGTGTAGCCAATAGAAAAAAAGCACGCTCTAAGTACGGCGCTAAAAAAGCCAAAGAAGGTGCTAAATAATTTATAGGTGCTAAATAATTTAAACTTAAATTTTTAATATACTCAATAAATAATGAGAAGAAAAAGAGCTGAGAAAAGACTCAGAATCCCGGATTTAAAATACAACGATATTTTAATCGGAAGATTCATCAACGCATTGATGGAAGACGGCAAGAAACAAGTTGCTCAGAAAATTATGTACAAAGCATTTGATATTATTGCTGAAAAAACAAAAGGCGAACCTGTTGATGTTTTCAGAAAAGCTATCAACAATGCACAGCCTTCAATTGAAGTCCGTTCAAGAAGAGTCGGCGGCGCTAACTATCAGGTTCCTACAGAAGTAAGACCTGACAGAAGAATTGCTCTCGCTATTAAATGGCTTTTAACCTACACAAGAGGAAGAAACGAAAAATCAATGCCTCTTAAACTTGCCAATGAATTAATGGCAGCATCAGTAGGTGAAGGCAGCTCGGTAAAGAAGAAAGAAGATGTTCATAAAATGGCAGAAGCAAATAAAGCTTTCGCCCACTTCAAGTGGTAATAAGATATTCTCCCTTGTAATAAAACAATATCAGGATTTCACTTTTACTTATAAGAAGATGTAATGAAGATATAAGTGTTGTAATATTCGTTAAAATTTAAAAAGTTAACTGCAAAAATGCCAAGACAAGTCTCATTAGAGAAGACAAGAAATATCGGAATCAGTGCTCACATTGATGCCGGTAAGACAACAACAACTGAAAGAATACTTTATTATACAGGTCGTTCTCACAGAATAGGTGAAGTGCACGAAGGTGCTGCAACGATGGACTGGATGGAACAGGAAAAAGAAAGAGGTATTACAATTACCTCAGCTGCCACTACATGTTCATGGAATAATCACAGAATTAATATTATAGATACACCCGGCCACGTGGATTTCACAGCCGAGGTAGAGCGTTCATTGAGAGTTCTTGACGGCGCTGTTGCTTTATTCTGTTCTGTAGGCGGTGTTGAACCGCAGTCAGAAACCGTTTGGAGACAAATGGATAAGTATAAAGTACCAAGAATTGCATTCGTTAATAAGATGGATAGAACTGGCGCTAACTTTGCTCACGCTATCGCTATGATGAAGGACAGATTAAAAGCTAATGCTGTGCCTATCACTCTTCCTATGGGAGAAGGTGATATGTTCAACGGTATTATTGATCTGATAACAATGAAAGCCAGAGTTTTCGATATGGAAACAATGGGTCTTACATTCCAGGATGTTGAAATTCCGGATGCATTAAGAGCAGGCGCAGAAGAAGCAAGAGGCGCATTATTAGAAGCCGTTGCCGATGTAGATGATAAGCTTATTGAAAAATATTTAAATCAGGAACCAATCTCTGAAGCTGAAATTTTAGCAGCTTTGAGAACAGCTACAATCGATATTAAGATTGTTCCTGTAATCTGCGGTTCTTCATTCAAAAACAAAGGTGTACAAAATTTATTAGATAAAGTTGTTGAACTTCTTCCTTCACCGTTAGATGTAGGTGATATCGAAGGACATCATTTATATACAGATGACCATGTTACAAGAAAAGTTAGCGACGATGAAAAATTCTCAGCATTGGCTTTCAAAATTATGACTGACCCTTATGTAGGTAAGTTAACCTTCTTCAGAGTTTACTCAGGTAAAGCAGAAGCAGGAAGCTACTTATATAATTCAAACGCAGGCAAAAAAGAAAGACTTTCAAGAATTCTTCAGATGCATGCTAACAGCAGAGAAGATATAAAAGAAGTTTATGCAGGTGATATTGCTGCTGCAGTAGGTTTGAAATATACAAAAACAGGTGATACACTTTCAGATGAAGGCGATCCAATCATTCTTGAGAAGATTACATTCCCTGAACCTGTTATTTCTATCGCTATCGAGCCGAAAACAAAAGCTGACCAGGATAAACTTGGTGAATCTCTTGCAAAACTTTCAGACGAGGATCCTACATTCAGAGTGTCTTCTAACGAAGAGACCGGGCAAACGATTATCGCAGGTATGGGTGAGTTACACTTGGAAATTATTGTTGACAGATTAAAAAGAGAATTCAAAGTTGAAGCTAACGTAGGTAAACCACAGGTTGCTTACAAAGAAACAATTAAGAAGAAAGTTACACAGGAAGGTAAATTCGTCAGACAATCAGGCGGTAAAGGTCAGTTCGGTCACGTATGGATTGATGTTGAGCCAAATGAAAAAGGCAAAGGATATGTATTCGAAAACGCAATCGTTGGCGGTACAATTCCTAAAGAATTTATCAAACCGGTATCAGAAGGTATAATTGAAGCTATGAAAAACGGTGTTCTTGCAGGTTACCCTGTTGAGGATATCAAGATCAGATTATTCGACGGTTCATTCCACGATGTTGACTCATCTGAAATGGCGTTTAAGATTGCAGGTTCAATGGCATTTAAAGAAGCAGCAAGAAAAGCAAAACCTGTTTTACTTGAGCCGATTATGGATGTTGAAGTTGTAACTCCGGACGATTACATGGGTGATGTAATGGGTGACTTAAGCTCAAGAAGAGGTAAGATTGAAGGTATGTCACAAAGAAACGATGCACAGGTTATCAAAGCTACAGTGCCGCTTTCTGAAATGTTCGGTTACGCAACAACATTAAGAAGTATGACACAAGGACGCGCGATTTACTCAATGCAGTTCGCACATTATGATGAAGCTCCGAAATCAGTATCAGAGCAAATAATTGAAAAAGTTAAAGGTAAAGAAGCAGTAGCATAATTCAGTTATGAGTTATGAGTTATAAGTTCAGAATGCAGGATGAATAGATCTGAAATCTGAAATCTGAAATCTGAAATCTGAAATCTGAAATCTGAAATCTGAAATCTGA
>CALJIG010000048.1 GCA_937974175.1 uncultured Ignavibacteria bacterium | reverse complement strand
TTTGAATTTTTTTAAAAAAGGAGGAAATATTAGAAGTATATATGAAACCTCTACAAATTTTAAATTTGAAAAATTTAATAAATGGGTAAATGTTACGAAGGAAGATTTAATAGAGTTATGCGAAGGGTTTGAAAAACAAGGAGAGAAAATTCGTTTGGCAAAAAAAGTACCACAAAACCTTGCAATATTTGATGGTGAAATTGTATTCATTAGTTTATCCGATTCAACAATTCCAAAAAATAACAGAACAGACGTAATTATAAGAAATAAAAACTTTGTAACATACATGATAGAGTTGTTTGAACTTTATTGGAGCAAAGGAAATACAGTAGAAGAATTTAAAAATTCGAAATCTAAATGAAGATGAAAAAAGTATATATAATAATATTATTATTTTTAACAGCAAGTATTTCATACTCACAGCCGGTTACAGGCTGGAATTCCCTCGGACCAGGATTAGACGGTAACGTAAATGCCATAGTAAAATTTGATAATAAAATAATTGCAGCGGGCGGATTTACAGTTGCCGGAAAGCCTAATATTGCTGCCTGGAACGGAAGCACGTGGCTACCTTTAGGTGACGGTTTGAACGATACTGTATATGCCTTAGAAGTATATAATAATGAATTATATGCAGGAGGCGCTTTTACTCAAACCGGTACATCACCTGTTTCCCGAATTGCAAAATGGAATGGAAGCAGCTGGGTGCAGCTAATTACCGGAGTCAATGATGAAGTAAGAGCTTTGACGGTTTATGCAGGACTTTTGTATGTCGGCGGAAAATTTACTAGCGCACAGGCAACAATTTTAAATAATGTAGGTTACTGGGACGGAACAATGTGGAGACAATGCGCACAGGGAGTAGATAGAGATGTATATGCTTTTGCAGTGCAGGGTTCAAACGTCTATGCTGCAGGAAGATTTGATAATGCAAGCGGAGTTACTGCAAGTAAAATTGCAAAATGGGATGGTGCAAGCTGGAGTGCAGTAAGCTCAGCAACGTTTAATGAAAGAATATTATCTCTGGCGATTTATAATAATCAATTATATGCCGGAGGAAGATTTACTAATGGCGAAGGTGTTAATGCAGATTATCTTGCAAAATTTGACGGAGCTAATTGGGTAAGCGTAGGCGGGGGTGTAGAAGACAGAATTTACGCAATCGATACGTTAAAAGGACAGTTAGTTGTTGGCGGTCAGCATAAATTTGCAGGGGCGGGAAACAGCCTATACTGTAACAGAATTTCAAGATGGAACGGTTCTGCCTGGTCAACATTCAGTACAGGTATGAGCGATAAAGTGAATTCTTTACTGGTAGTTGATTCAACTCTATATGCAGGCGGTGAATTTGCATTTGCAGGCGGTAGACCTGCAAATGGAATTGCTAAATGGGAAACACTAAATACTTATACAATTTCCGGAACAGTCAGATATGCAGGTTCAGGAGTTGCAGTTACAGGAGGAAAAGTTAAAGCAATACGATTAGATCTATATACAAGAGAAGTGCTTTCAATAGACAGTACTATTATACAAGCTAATGGAACATTTAATTTGATAAGAACCCGTAATGATACAGTTGACGTTATAGCATTTCCAAATGATTTAGTTCAGGAAGTAGATTTTGTACCCACTTATTTCCCATCGACCATTTCATGGCAGAATTCTCAGAGAGTATATGTAGGAGGAAATGTTACTAATATAAATATTGATGTTATACCTGCAACTCCTGTTGTCTCAAATGGATTGATAGGCGGCAGCGCAATATTGAATTATTTGCCTGCTGGATTATTGAATGGAAACGGTCTTCCGTTTAAATCAAAGACAATCATATATGCAAAGCAGGGTACATTGTACAGAAGCTTTTCAGTAAGCGATAATAACGAAGCATACGGCATGGCAGCGCTTCCTCCGGGAAATTACGATATTATAGTGAACAGAGTCGGCTACACATCTGCTTCGGCAAATGTAACTTTATCTTCGGGAAATAATTTCACAATAAATAATTTAGTCTTTACTTTAAATCCTTTAGATAGAGTAGGAATACAGAATATTGGAACTACAGTATCAAAAGATTTTGTGCTGCATCAGAATTATCCGAATCCTTTCAATCCGGAAACAAAGATAAGATTTGAAGTAGTTGCCGCAAAGAATATAAATATAACTGTCTTTGATGTGCTTGGAAAAGAAGTCGCAACTTTAGTGAATAAAAAATTCACACCGGGAACGTATGAAGTTAGCTTCGATGCATCGAAGCTTTCAAGCGGAATTTACTTCTATAAATTGATAACGGATGATTTTGTTGATACAAAAAAGATGATGTTGATAAGATAAAATTTTTAAAATATTGGGTTTTTATAAAAAGCGGGATTAGCTGAAATAAGTTAATCCCGCTTTTTTTTATGCCTGAAAACAAACTAGAAAGCTCTTACTTTTGTTCAAATTATAGCACGTTGTGTTTTGATACTAAATAAATGAAGTTATTAAATTGATCAGGATGCTTATTTTTATAAAATAATTTTTTCAGGCTTGGAAAACGAAAAAGAAAAAAAAGAATTAAGTAAATTTAATAAAAATGCATTAGTTGTCGCCGGACATTCGTTTGTTGGGCTGGGTATTCTTGGTATGATTTTACCTTTGATGCCGACTACAGTATTCCTTCTGCTAGCAGCAGGCTGTTACGCAAAAAGTTCACCGCGTTTTTACAATTGGCTGCACACCAATAAGTTCTTTGGAAGGCACCTTAAAAACTATAAAGATAAAAAAGGCACACCGCTATCAGTAAAACTATTTTCAACAACATTTCTGTGGGCATCCATTCTGTTCTCTATTTACACAATCAGAAATACTGAATCTTTCCTTTACATTTCTATTCTGCTTATAATTATCGCTTCGGCAGTAACTATTCATCTTTTTACAATAAAAACCTATAAGGCTGAAGAAAATTCTTAGCAGCTCATTTTTATGAATTTTCTTCCTAAAAAGATTATTTTCTGCAATTTTCTTTTTAAATTGAATTAATAAGGCATTAAAGGTATTTTCAAAATTGCAGGTCTTTTCTTTGCCTATACTATTAATTTTACGATATTTGTCGAATCAAGAAAAGATAAAATCCGAAAATTTCTGCTCCTATTACTATATTCGAATGTGATAGGATTAGCGGAGCTATAATTCAAACTAAATTTACAAATCTAAAACATAAACATTAATGTCTAAAAAAGCTTTAATTTCAGGAATTACCGGGCAGGATGGGAGCTATCTGGCGGAAATATTATTAAAAAAAGGCTATGAAGTGCATGGCATAATAAGAAGAAGCAGCTCATTCAATACAGGCAGAATAGAGCATCTTATGATGGATAAAAAAATAATGAACAAGTCTTTTTTTCTTTATCATGGAGATATAACAGATACAAGTAATCTGAACCGTCTTCTTGAAAAAATTAAACCGGATGAAATTTATAATCTTGCTGCTCAGTCGCATGTGAAGGTTTCTTTTGAAGTGCCTGAATACACAGCTGAAGTAGATGCTATCGGTACATTAAGATTTTTAGATGCGATAAGAGAGACAGGAATAAAAACCAAATTTTATCAGGCATCTACAAGCGAGCTTTACGGAAAAGTTCAGGAAGTACCCCAAAAGGAAACAACTCCTTTTTATCCGAGAAGTCCATACGGAGTTGCAAAAATTTACGGTTACTGGATAGTAGTAAACTACCGTGAGGCATATAATCTTTATGCTTGCAACGGAATTTTATTTAATCATGAGTCGCCGAGAAGAGGTGAAACATTCGTAACAAGAAAAATTACAAGAGCGGTTGCAGCTATCAAAAAAGGCAAGCAGGAAAGTTTAACCTTGGGAAATCTTGATTCGAAAAGAGACTGGGGCTTTGCTCCTGAATATTGCGAAGGAATGTGGATGATGATGCAGCAAAAATCACCCGAAGACTATGTACTTGCTACAGGTGAAACGCATACGGTAAAAGAGTTTGTAGACTTATCATTTAAATCTGTTGGAATAGAATTAGAATGGGAAGGAAAAGAAGAAAAGGAAAAGGGAAAAGATAAGAATACAGGAAAGGTCTTAGTGAGCGTTGACCCGACATACTACAGACCTACAGAGGTTGATTTATTAATTGGTGATGCATCAAAAGCAAAGAAAAATTTAGGATGGGAACCAAAAGTAAAGTTCGAACAGCTTGTTGATATTATGGTAAAAGCTGATTTAGAAATAATGTAATCTTCGTTTTTGAAAATTACATTCAAAAAAAGTCAGGAGAATTTAGAAGAAGGTAATCTTATACAATTAGGTACCGGTGCTCTTTTAATATCCGATACGAAGTATATTCTCAATGTGAAAAACGGCAATAAACAGTTTTTTTTTGAAGGAGAAATTTACTATTCTATTAAGAATGGTAACATCCGGCAAATAAAGAAAGATGAATACACCGAATTTTTAAAAAAAGAGCTTGAGAATTTTAATCTCGAAGAATTTATTAATTCAGTTGAAGGAATATACAATGTTCTATTCATAGATTCGGATAAAAATGAAGCCTTTATTTTTTGTGATTATCTTAATAGAAAGAACTTTTTCTATACTCAAAAAAATAATTCTTTTATAGCTGCAACAAGTCTGGATAATATTATTGGAGAACTATCGGAGATAAAATATAATCAGGAAGGGCTTTTATCATATATTACAATGGGGTACACTCCGGTACATCAAACATTGTATGAGAATATCAGCAGATTCAAAACAAATGAATTTATTAGAATTTCAAATGACGAGCTCAGTTATGAATATATTTCTGAAAATTATGAAATTCAAGATTACGATAAATCATATATTGATAAATATGATGCCTTAATTTCAAATTCCATTCTGTCACGTTCAGGAGATACAAATTATGTTTTGAACAGCGGCGGATGGGATTCCACTTCTATAATTTATCACCTCTTACAGGGACACTCCTCAAAAAAAGTCAATTCAGTTGTATATGAAACAAAGTTAAAGAGCGGTGAAGTATATAATATCTACGAAACAGATAAGGTCAAAAGAATTTCCAATTATTACGGTATTGATTCAGAAAAAATTGAAATAGATTTTAATGATAAAAATAATATTCGGGATTGGGAAAACATCAGAGATGAGTTAAAAAACTATCACACATATTTTTTCGTTGACATGCCTAAAGCCGTCAATGAAATTGCAAAGCGAAACAACGACGCAGCAATATTCAGCGGTGAGGCTTCCGACTCAATCCATAATTTCGGATTTTCTCAATTTGTATCTGTAACATATCCAAACCGGGAGCTTCGTGAGTACGGCGATAAGATGAAAAGTTATTTGTTTGGTCCCTCATTCTTCCGGAAAATAGTGAATGGTTCTTATCCGGATGACAAAGTATTTCAGTTCTTTAAATTTTATTTTGGAGAAGAGAATTTTGAATCAGAGCAGGATTTAGAATTATATTTTAAATCATTTATGCTTTCATCGGAAAGAGTTCCGTTTGCTAAAGCAATAGGAAGTAAATTTGTTAAAAAATCACTTCTCAATAAGATTAATCTAAATACACCGGGAAGTATTTTTACAAGTTTAGTTTCAAGCAGTTCAGCGGAAAATTTATATTACTTGTTACTGCAGTTATACAGAGAGTATCATTTCCATAGTCCTCAGATAGAAGTAAAGCATTCTCCTTTAAGAAAGAATGGTAATAATTGTAAAATTCCTTTCCTGGATAGCTCACTTGTAAAATTTATGTATTCAATGCCTGAAAGTTGGGGCCGGGGACTTGAACTAAGACCCACAAAGTACCCTTTGAGGTATTTGTCCCATGAAAAATGGAATATTCCATTGAGTGTCCTGGAAGAAAGCAGTGCTCATTCATATATATCGGAGTCAGATAAAAAATGGAATTACTCAGGAGGAAGCTGGAGTCTTGCTGCAGAGACGATTTACAATTCAGTTTTCGGAGACTATTATAAAACAATCTTATCAGAGATAAAATTAGAAAAATATTTTTCAACTGAGTATTTTGAAACAGATTTAATGCAAAACGCCGTAGATGACTATGTAAATGGAAAAGAAGATTTGGCTAACAGTAATTTAATTTATAAATTAGGTGTGTTATTTTTTATCGGATTGTATGATTAACAACTGAATGAATTCACAAAAAAAAGACTTATCACCTTCTTCAATTTTAAATTTCCTCAATGAATTAGAAAGAGAATTCCCCGTTTCAAAATGGAAACTGTTTGGATTTCACATCTGGCCTGTAATAAGAGTGGCACTCGGTCTTAAATTATCACAGGAAAGTTTTTTAAAAGAAAAAAACCAATTAACTTCTACAAACTCGTCAGTTGTTTCTGATTCACTTCAAACTATATATAATTCATTATATAATTCGATTTCTGATTCTTCCAACAATCAAAGTCTTAAAAAAAAATACGAAATAGTATTTTTAAACGCATCTTCAACCCGCTATTATAAACTCGGTGAAAAATGGTTTAACCCTTTTTCGGATTCATTTATAAATTATTTAGAAAAAGAAAATTTTAATTCACTGGTATTAGAATATCCAGATACAATTAAAAAAATTCCAAGATACCGTCCTTCTAAATACATCGGCGCAGGGATAAATTTAATGAATATAAATGTTCTTTTTCAAAAGCAATTTGAAAAGGCAGAGCATTTTAAACCAGAAGGATTTGATGATTTTTTGAAAAGAGTAAATCTTCCTATGGATTTTTTTCTCAAAAAGATTTTAAGAGTTCTAAATTATTCCGCTTTATATGAAAAGATTTTAAAAAAGACAAAGCCCTCATTGGTAATAGTGGAAGGATTTTATTCTTATATAGCTATGGGCTTATTGTTAGCTGCTAAAAGAAATGGAATAAGGACAATTGATATTCAGCATGGAGTTCAATCTGAAAATGATTTTTTGTTTTCAAGCTGGACAAATATACCAAATAACGGATACGAATTGCTGCCGGACATTTTCTGGTGCTGGAGCAATGTTGAAAAAGAAAATATAGATAAGTGGATTGTTAACTCAGACAATTTGTACTCGGCTTTTACGGGTGGGAATCCCGTTCTGGAAATAAATTATGAAGATGATAATATAAAAAAATTTCAAAGCCAAATTTCAGAAGAAAAAAATAAAAGTTCAAAGAACATTTTATATACACATCAGGCTTCGTTTGAAATTTGTGAATTGTTGTTTAATGCGATTCAGAACTCTCCGAAAGACTGGAAATGGTGGTTTCGGTTTCACCCGCAATATCCTGATGCTCAAGGCAAAGTCCTGGCTAAGCTTGTAAAATACAATTTTGAAAATGTAATAACGCAAAACGTTACCGAGTATCCGTTACCGTTGGTATTAAAAAATATGGATTTGCATGTAACGGAATTTTCGAGCACGGTTCTGGAAGCCGAAATGATGGGAGTACCAAGTATACTGCTGAGCGAAACCGGCGCTGATTTATTTAATAAACAAATTGAATCGGGAATAGCAAAATACTCTTCAAGTAAAGATAATTTCTTTGAAGATGTAAAAGCGATAAATGAAAAAAGAGAACAGGCATTTTTAAACGATAATGAAAACAATTTTAAGGCAGGCATAGATATGATTAAAAAAATAGTAAGGGAAAAGAACAGCTAAGATTGCAGATAACAAAATTATACTATGCAAAACTTAAAGAAAGCAAGCTCGCAAAGGATGCGGGTACATACACTGCTTTCACAGTTTTTGATAGGGCAGTACCGTTTCTATTTCTTCCAATTATTACAAGATTTCTTTCGCCGGATGAATATGGACTGTATGTTACTTTCCAGACACTGCTTAGTTTTTTTATTCCGTTTTTATCTTTAGGAACTGATGCATCGATTATTATCAGTTACTTTAAGCTCTCGTATGAAAAATTCAAACAATATTTCTTTAATAGCTTCATTGTATTCCTTTCATTATCTGTAATAGTTTTTTTTATTTTTTATTTTTTTTCACCTCAGATATCGGAGCTTGTTAAATTTCCTTCTGAGTGGCTTATATGGGTTTTCGCAGGATGCTTCTTCCAGTACATTAATGATTTGAATGCGAATTTATGGCAGTCATTTCGAAAACCCATCAGGTACGGGACGTTTAAGATCTCATATACTATTTTAAAGAACGGATTAAATTTATTTTTTGTGATCAGTCTTGGATTAAGCTGGAAAGGGTTAGTTTACAGCCAGATTATTACAGCAGTATTGTTCTCATGTATCAGTCTCGTTATATTTTTAAGAAGAAATTATTTCAACTTCACTTTTAATTCAAATTATATAAAAGACAGTCTTCACTATGGCGTACCGCTTTCATTGCACAATTTAGGTGCCTGGGCAGCAGATTTAGCCAGCCGTCTGATTTTAAATTCCTTAGTCGGTATAGCTGCTACGGGTGAGTTTGGTGCAGGTGCAACTCTTGGGATGGTGGTCTCGCTTATACAGGATTCGTTTAACAGAGCATTTGCACCGTATCTTTTTGAAAAACTTAAAAACCCGACAGAAGCTGTAAAAAAATCTATTGTTAAAAAAACTTATCTCTATTATATAATAATTTTTATTCTTGCAGGAATAATCGGAGTAGCAGGCTCGCTTGCCGCATCAACTATTCTCGGGGCAAAGTATCAAAACTCAGGACAGTTTATTATCTGGATTAGTTTCGCATATGCTTTTACAGGATTATATAAAATGCATGTCAATTATATTTTCTTTGAAAAAAAATCGAAGCTGCTTATGCTGATTACATTAATTTCAGGCGGCGTAAATATAGGACTTTGCTTTTGGCTTATAAGTGTGAACGGAGCAATAGGTGCAGCGCAGGCTTTTTTATTAAGTAATGTAGTTTCATATATTGTAACTTTTTACATTTCAAATAAACTTATACCAATGCCCTGGAATATTTTAAATATTGCTAAGTAGATGCAGGCTTTTAACTTATCTGATGAAAAGAAAAAATGGCTGATCTTTGCTGTAGTGTTTTTTTATTTGCTGGGACCCGTAATAAGATTTAAACATGCATATCTGTCTGATATTTTTTTTCTGATTGTTTTTATTGGTCTTCTCTTAAGCGGAACAAAATTAAAATATGACAGTCCGTTTACTAAAATTTTCTTAATCCCTATAGGGATTGTTTTCATATCTTTAGCTGGAAAATTTCTTACAGGTTACACTATCGGAATGGATGAAGCAGCGAATTGTTTAAACTACATTAAATTATTTTTTCTGTATGTTGTAACTTACACCGTCTTTTTTAGAAATTCCAATAGTAATTTTTATAAAAGGGATTTAAAAATATTAAATTACATTGTCATTTTCTTTGTGCTATTTGTAAGTGTCATAGGTATTTTACAGTTTATTAACCATCCTTTCGCCGAGTACGTTATTAAAAATTTTTATCATGTTGTGCATAAAACGGGAACTGATAATATTTATGAATTTGAATTACTGAACCGTGTAACAAGCATATTCGATAGCTTTAACGGAATGGGAATTGTGCTTTGTTTCACTTTATTTATCCTGATTTTTATTAATACGGAACTAAAAAATTATTGGAGTATTGTAGTCCTTCTTATAGGAATTTCTCTTATATTTTTAACGGGAAACAGAGCAAGTTTAATAATGTTTTTTCTGATGACAGTTTCTTACGTAGTATATATGAAGAAAGGAATGAGCCTGAAAATATTCGGAATAATAACAGGATTATTTTTTACAAGCGGTTTAATATTTTTTTTAGTTGCGAACTATCTCAGCTTTGATAATTACATTCGCTTTTATGAATTTAAATTGCTGCTGCAAAACGGAAGTATACCTCCAACACTG
Source organism: uncultured Ignavibacteria bacterium (assembly GCA_937974175.1). Taxonomy (GTDB): domain Bacteria; phylum Bacteroidota; class Ignavibacteria; order Tepidaquicellales; family Tepidaquicellaceae; genus JAFDZO01. The sequence continues at coordinate 2,733 of CALJIG010000048.1, read as the reverse complement.
CAAGTAAGACTTGATAAATGGCAATGGCTGCCCTCATATATGCTTTCAGTTAAACAGGGACTGTTCGGATACACTACGGGCGATTTTATCCGTGATAAGGTATATACATCCCCTGATAATCAATATTTAAACTGGCTTGTTTATTATGGCTATATAGGTGCGGTACTTTTTATAAGCTGGGCTTTTTATTCATTAATTATTTTTATCAAAAATAAAAAAAATAGAATTGTAAACTCACTTCAATTGAAAAATTCTTCTTCGTTTATGATAATCTATTGGATTGGTTTGATAATCATCGGATTATTTCAGGAAAGTTTTTTCTTCGGCAGACTGAGGGAGCTTTTTATTTTTTTATTAGCAATGCTTGCAGCTTATAGCTCATTAGAGAAAAACAACTCCGTAAATATTAATTTAAAGGATGCATAAAATATCAGATATTGAAAGTTGTCTTGGCTCAGGATTTCAATTTGAAGGAAATAATAATATAAATCAATTTGAAAGAGTTAATGCAGTCTCGGATGCCGGTGAAAATTCATTAGTATGGATAAGCCCGCGTAAGCAAAACCCGGAGGCAGTTATTTCTGAAACCAAAGCGCGGATTATTATTTGTTCTCTTGATACACAAGTTGAACAAGGTATTTTGAAAGATAAACTTCTTATTAAAGTTGAAAATCCTAAGCTTGTTTTAATTAGAATTTTACAAAAACTGTATTCTCCAAAAGTTGAATACGGAATTCATTCTACCGCATCTGTACATAAAGAAGCTAAGATAAGCGAAAAGGTTTACATAGGTCCATTTACTTATGTTGGCAAAAGTGAAATAGATGAGGGTACAGTTATTCATGGAAATTGTTTTGTATTCGACAATGTAAAAATAGGAAAGAATGTTTCTATTAATGCCGGAAGTATTATCGGGTCAGAAGGATTCGGTTACGAACTTAATGAAAAAAACGAGTACGAAAAATTTATACATATTGGCGGAGTTGAAATTCATGATAATGTCGACATCGGCGCAAACACATGCGTAGTCAGAGGTGCGCTTGCAAATACAATCATAGGTGAGGGAACGAAGATAGATAATTTAGTTCATATCGGTCACAATGCAATAATTGGAAAGCACTGTATCATTACTGCAAATAATATGGTCGGCGGAAGTGTTAGAATTGAAGATCACAGCTGGCTGGGACCATCGTCTTCTACGTTAAATCAATTAACTCTTGCTAAAAATTCCTATGCAGGGTTAGGTTCAGTTATTACAAAAAATTTGCCTTCCGGAGAAGTATGGGCAGGTAATCCGGCAGTACCGATAGTAGAGTTAAAAAAACTACATGAAAAATTCAGAGAATTGTTATCCGAAGACTGATTATTTTTAATGATTAAAAAAATTTTAATAATCAGTTCATTCTTCGAAAATCATGTTGGATATCAGGAAGTTCAATTTGCAGAAACCCTTACATCAATGGGATATGAGGTGAAGGTTATTGCTACAAACAGAAGCAATTTGGATTTGGAAAAACGATATGAAGACTCAAATGAAAAATTTGAAGTAAAGAGAATTAAAAATCTTACACGCATAAAGAATACGTTTTATCCTAAAGAAAACTTAAGTGAATTTATAGGTAAGTTTAGTCCCGATCTGGTTTTTCTCATTCTGCCGGGTTCAGGTATTCCTTATTTTCTCCTTAAAGAAATTAATTCAAATGCAAAAGTTATTTCTGTTTTTAGCGATACAACAATTGAAAACAGAGTTCATAATGCCAAAGGGACAAAAGGAAATAAAGTAATTTTCAGCCTGCTAAAGGCGCGATGGTATATTAAAGTTTTTGAAAGATGCGATTTAATTTTGGCAAACACAAATGAAACTGCTGAAATATTAAAAAATATTTCTAAGAAAAATCTTGACGAAAAATTAAGAACTTACGGACTGGGTTTTGATTCCAATAAATATTTTTATTCGGGGAATTTACGGAAAGCTGCCAGAAATGAATTAGGTCTGAATGATGATAAAAAACTTATAGTAACAATAAGCAGGATTTATGAAGGTAAACCGTTTGAATTTTGGGTTGAACAGATAAAAGCATTTTTGTTACAGAACGATGAGTATGTTTATCTGCTGGCCGGATTTAATAATACCGAGTACTCTAAAAAAACTGAAAAAAAAATAAATGAGTTTGGATTTAAGAATAAAGTTATACTTCACAAATTCACTGCGCCGGAAGAAACAAATAAAATTTTTAATGCCGCTGATTATTCACTTTGGTTTGCTCCGACAATTTCCATTCAACAATCTATGGCAACAGGAGTGTTTGCGATAGCTCCGTTCGATTCAACACTTGACCATCTGATAGAAAACAATAAAACAGGATTGTATTATAATGATTTTAACGATTTAAAAAATAAGCTTGAATCGTTAAATAATATACATTACGATAGAGAAGCAAATGCAAAATTTAATGAAAAATTTTCTTATCAGAATATTTTGCAAAAAGCAATTTCTGAAGTGAGTTGAGATTGAAATTGTTGATAGAAAAAAGGATTACTCAGCTTGAAGCTCATTTTGAAGAAACTGAATTAAAATCTTTTGATCCCTATGACGGCCTGAATACTCCATTAAGAAATTTTTTTTTAAAAATCAAGATTTTAGAGAGACTTTGGCTGCAATTTATACGTTTGATTCCTATTAATATAAGAAGTTTAGTTGGAATAAAAAAAATGATTCATTTGAAAACAGTT
>CALJIG010000047.1 GCA_937974175.1 uncultured Ignavibacteria bacterium | reverse complement strand
CTTTTAGATTATATCTTCGCTTTTCTCCAAACAAAATTATATAAAAAAGCCCGATAAATTTCAAACTTATCGGACTTTCGTTTTTATAAATTTCCTTTTGTATGTTACTTTTACTTCACCAGTACCATCTTCATTGTCTTTACAAATGATTGCTTTCCACCCGTTGCATTTATCTGATAGAAATAAACTCCACTTGCCAATGATGAAGCATTGAATTGAGTAGTGTAATATCCCGCAGTCTGTACCTGATTTACAAGCTGGTGTACTTCCCTACCAGTCATATCATATATCTTAATCTGTACTTTGCTATCGAATGGTAAATCATAATTTATTTTCGTCGTTGGATTAAATGGATTAGGATAGTTTTGTGATATCTCATATTTATTTGGAATACCAATCTCCACTTCTTCCGCAAGCTCATAATATTTAAAGTTCCCGTTGAAATCAATTTGCTTCAATCTGTAGTTGTATTTTCCTGTCTGTATATTGTTATCAACAAAGTTGTAATACTTTGGTGTTGAAGAGTTTCCACTTCCTGATATATTACCGACTTTCGTCCAACTTTGTGAAGAAGAAAGTTTTCTTTCAATATCAAATCCCGCATTATTCTGTTCACTTATTGTTGACCATTTCAATGTTACATTTCTCTTATCAATATAAGATATGAATGAAGAAAGCTCTACAGGTAACGGTGTATTCGCATCTGTTAACGCAAAGGTTGAAAATGATGTTAATCCATAAACCGTAATTTTATTGTTGGCTGTATCAAGCGCATATTGTCCTGCAGCTGTGCCGCTTACTGTGAAGGTATTCCAATTAGCTCCCCCATCTTCTGATTTTGATAGACGTATATCCGAATCAGCTGTAATTTCTCCTAATATTGCATCATCATAATTAATTGTTATATCGTACGAAAAATTATCACCGCCTGTAGCTGTTATTAACCAGTACCCGTTCGCAACAGGAAACCCGAATGAACCCGGAGGATTTGTGCCTGAGTAATATTTAAATTCAATATCAGTTGGCACTGTTCCGCCCGGACCCCAGTCTATACTTCCTAAAGTTCTTCCCATAAAAGTATATGTTGTAGTGGTACTGTTTGCAGGAAGTCCGCTGGTTACAACATCAGGAGGATTTGCAATAGGTGTAAATTCATCCGAACCAATATCGGTAGAACCCGTTGTTATTGAACCAGACCTGACATTTGAACTTGTTCCGTAATCATTGAGTACCTGAGGTGTAGTGAGAGGTGTTCCTAACCCGGCAACATACCAGCACTCAACATTAGCCGGATTAATATTGAGATTGCCAGTTGCAGTCGAGGTAAACAAATTGGCTGAGGTGACTCCTGTCATGCTCACAGAGCTAGCGTCGCATAATGAATTTGTTTTCCAGTTGGCAAAGGTCTGTTGTGTAAACGCTCCAATGATGCCGACCTGATTTGCTGCTGAAGGAAAATATGCATTGTAGTTCGCTGTTCTTGATGTCCATTTAGTTGCAGAGGTTACACCTATACAATAGTTACCGGCACCTCCGGTTCTTTGATTAAAAAATAAATTATTTCTTACTGTATCAGATGATGTAGATTGCCTTAAGTAACAATGAGATGTGCTGGTTGAATTTGCGCAAACCCCGCTTATATAAACTGAATTATATAAAACCTTCATACCGGTAGTATCTTCATTAGTAATTCCTAGAAGAACAGGCTCTAAGCCGGAAGCTGTAAGTGAAATCTGGTTATTAATAATATTTAATGACGGTAGATTTTCATTGTAAATACCGCAAATCATTGGGGCATTAACTCCAGTACCTGTACCTGCTGTTGAAATATTATATATTCTGTTCCGCGCAATTGTCGAAGTTCCTGTACCTCCTTTAATTTGAATTCCACATATTAAGTAAGGCACTGCTCCGGTATTAGTATTCTGTATATTAAATATTTGGTTACCTTCAACAATATTCCCCGAAGATCCTGTTGAAAACCCTATTCCACTTACGGCACCGGGGTAATGAAGGATTGTATTTACATTATTTGCTTTAATATCTCTTACAATATTATTCCTGATAATATTTACACCGCCTGCTGCTGAAATACCCATATTTGCATGATTTGCACCGGTATAATAAGAGCAATTTCCTACGGTATTATTTTCAATTCGTACAGTATCAACGAACTGACCTGAGCGTATCCACTCGCCGTTGCCGCCGCACAAGCAAGTATCCCATGGATTTGAAAGTCCGCCTACTGTATTACCTGAAGTTGTTCCTACATTTATTTTACCTCCATTAGCATATATTGCAAGTCCATAACTGCTTGATGAATACGTACCAAAGTTAGAAATGATATTACCCTGAATGTTTGAGGCAGCAGAAGATGAAACATTTAATAAAATCCCGGTAGCGTTATTATTTGTGCCAGTTGTGCCAAAAAAAACACCGCTTCTATCCGGAGCAGAGCCGCCGATGCTATTACCTGTAATAGAATAATTACTTCCGAAATTTTGTATATTCATAACCGTATGACTTGTTGTGAATGTAACATCATTATATACCTTGTTGTTTGAAATTATCCAGTTATCTCCGGTGCCACCACCCAAAGATATTGTTGAAGAAGAAGCAGCAAGCATTCCGGTAAAGTTACAATTCGTAATATTGTTATCACTGTTATACTGCGCGCTTGAAACGCTTCCTGATGAAAAATACGCTGTAAAATATCTTCCCGCATTAGTACCTGCCGATTGTTTGAACAAGCAGTTATCTACTGAAATAGAATCATTACCTGAAGCATTAATTGTAGTCCCGATATGAACTGAACCAATGGTAGAGCTTGATGAGTTACTTTCAATTTTACAATTTCTGATTGAGTCTCGTCTCGAATCATCAATAAATCTGAATACAGGTCCTGTATTGGCAGGTGTAACATTATTATTTACAAATCTGAAAAACTGACCCGTATTTGTGGCAGAGTCCGCGCCATTAAAGCTGACTCTGTCTGCGCCTGCCACATCAATCATAGGTAAGCCGGTTCCAACTGCTGTACCTTCAATTAATCTTGTAGTTGAAGAACCGCTTGGTCTTACCTGCATAGTGTAAGGTGCCGCAAATTGATTCAATGCAACAGTACCCGGTTCAACTAAATTTGAAAGCACACTAACATATAAATTGTTTGTTACTAAAGATGTGTTTATAGCATTAAATAATCCTGAAGCTCCCGTTAAGTTAGGATAAGTGCCACCGGTTCCTACCGTAACTACACCGCTTATAGATGAAACAAGAAATAAATAATTTGTTGTTGATGTACCAAACGGAGCAGTTAAGTTATTTACAGCAGGAGAAACTGTCGCAATGCCTCCGGTCTGACTTGTAGATAAATTTTCAACAGACGTCACTGTAGATAAATCCTGAGCAGCAATAAACCACGCTAACTGATTACCGGATGATATTGAACCACCGTTTAATAGACTAAAGTCTAAGTTGAAATCATAGTCATCACCTGTATTTCCTGTTGCTGTAGTATATCTCCATCCTGCTGCGCCGCCCGAATTATTTCCGCCACTGTAACATGCCGTAAAATTATCAGGGTCAATACCGACTCTTCTATAATAGATTCGAGGTGCATTAGCCCCTGAACCTAGTGCAACGTTATCTGTAATCTTTGCAAATCCTGTAAGCGTCCTTGAACTGCCTCCGGCAATTGGTCCTAATGGTATACTACTGTTAAATATAATCGAAGGTCCCTGGTAATCCATATTATTTGGTGTTGCAGAAAAGTTAGCTTCATCAGCACCAATAACTGGTCTTTGACCTGTAGTAGATGGTCTTGTATTACCATCAAAATCAACTAATACAGAAACATTCGTACCCCCTGCTCTTGACTGCGGATTCGGGTCTTGTAAGTGTAAGTCAGGTGTAGATGCTGAAGGATTTACAAACAAAGGATTTACTGAAAATGAATAAACATCAAATGCCGGGTTTGCCGTTCTCCATGTTGATAACGTACTATAGTCAGCAGTCAGAGCTGTATTTCTTGCAATGCATCCATTTGCTCCCGGAGTAAATATATTATTATAATTAGGAGCTAGAGCTGTATTATTATTAAATATCATTCCGTATCCCAGATTACCTGCGCCTGTAAATGTTCTGGCGTTATAAAAAATATTGCTTTCAATATTCCAGGTTGAGGTTGAAACTTCTCTTATTAAGCATGCGCTTCTTGCAGTATTTGAAGTTGCTGCGCCGCCTATATAAATGCTATTAAACCAGATATTGAAAGGTACAGTAGCAGATGTTCTTTCATCGATACCATAAATAATCTGGTTTGCTGTTAATGATGAACCCAACGAAATCATATTATTTGAAATCGTATATCCTAGTGAGCTGCCGCTGGTTATACAAATACCTGTATGCTGTGCAGTAGCACTTGATGTAGCTAAAGAAGTGCCGTACATTAAATTTCGTGTTATCACATTTGTACCGATACCTTGACTGCTGATTAACATACAATGAAGTGTATTTACAGCAGTAGAATGTAAACAGCTCAAATTAAAAATCTGGTTATCTGATATATTATAAGCTACCGAGTTACCAATTTGAGAAATTCCCCGAATAGCAGAAGAAGTGAAAGAAGTTGCAGCGCTTGATGTAACAATATCCCGTACAACGTTTCTTCTTATATTAAGAGGCTGAGCTATAACTGAGCCTTGATTTATAATACCTGAAGTAGGAGATACGGAAGTTGTCGTTGTGGATTGATATGCATTGATATCCCTGACAGTATTAGAGTCTATAGTTACTGCGCCTGCAGCGCCGCCGGGTGATCCGCAAGTAATTCCTGTTGTTATTGAAATTCCGCCAGTATATCTGAACGCAGAGCTTCCTGAAGTCATATTTCTAACTGTATTATTTGAAATGCGAACGTTACCTGTCCATCCTCCCCCAACACTAATACCTATCATAGTTCTTCCGCCTGACGGTGCAGCAAGAGTATCGGAGCTATATATACTGTTTGGCTGAGTATTAGAACCTATTAAATTATTTACCACTGTTAAGTTATAATTTGCAGCACCTGATGCAACGTTTATTCCCGTAATTCCGGTGCCGGTAGAACTTAATGAACCTTTGAGGGTTACAGAACCAATTGAGTTCCCCTGGATAGATACATTACCTAAAGTTGTTTGACAATAAATTGGCATAACAACTCCAATGTTTACTGAGGACATAACTGTAATGGAATTGTTTGAGGTACCATCTCCAATGGTATTAGAGTCAATGCTTGCTGCCCCGGCAGATACATTAATGGCACACCAAATTCCTGTTGTTGCACTTGGACCGGTGGCTGTACTTAAAAGAAAACTTCTGAATGTATTATTACTTATTCTGTTTGTTCCGCTCAGTGAGAATGTTGCAAAAATACCAATATATCTGCAGTCAAAAGTACTTAACATTGAATATGCGCCTGTGCCCGAATTAGTAGCATAGCCAAAAGTATTTCCGGTTATAATATATCCGGTTCCTGTACTTACAGAAATAGTTGGATGAGTATTTGCAGCTGTATATGTTCTTGAACCCGTCTGATAAAATTTGTTGTTTGTAAACATCCAGCTTGAGTTTCCTGTGCTTGTCAGCTGTATGCCATACGAAATTGTTGCAGCTGAGAAGAAGTCAAATATATTACAGCCGGTAATTGTGTTATTATCATTTACGATTGCCGCGCTTGCGCCGGCTGAATAAACTGAGCAGAAAGGCAAAGCTGCGCCTTCCGGTCCGATATCACATGTACTGATTGTATTGTTATCATTTCCTGTTGTTGTACCGCGTTGGAACTGAATTGTCCCTACTAAATTTGAAATTGATGAACCTTTAATAGCACAGTTAGTAACTGTGTTGCCGGAAGCATCATCAAAAAATCTTAATGTTGTTGCTAATAAACCTGCATTAGAGTTTGAAATAGTTAAACTATTGCCGCCTGAGTTCAATCCGTTTATTGTAAAATTATCTGCTCCGTTAAAAACAATAAAGTTACCGTTAATGTTGCCTTGAATGGTTCTTGCTGCCCCGCCTGTAGGAGACATTGTGATACTGCTATAAACTGCAGCACCTACTCCGCTTTCATTCATTACGCAAGAGTCTGTTTCAGTAGTGCTGCCTGTGATAGAAATAGTAATCGCGCCTGTATGTGTTCCTGTATTGATAGCATTGAAGGCTGCTTTGAGTGTTGTGTAGTTTACTGAATTTGGAGTTACATTAATCTGAGCATTAGCGCCATTAGTAAATAAAACTAAAGCCGCTACAAAACAGATAAGTGGGATAATTTTTGACATAGGGGTATATTATTTTTTAAAACTAATTTACAAAATACTCACAATTACCTGCTAATGCAAAAAGAAATTTGGTCAAAAACACGCTGAATTTTGAGAAAACATTCGAGTATTTTATTGATAATCAAGAAACTTATTTTCTTTTTCAACACGCTGTGTACAAACTATACAAACCAAGAAAATTCTTGCAAAATCTAATAATGAAGGCAATAAAAGGATCGGTGATTTTTGAATTGTATCAAGAGAAGTATGTAATTAAGAAAGTGAAATATCTATGTAAAAGTTATTTATGCAAAATATAGTTATGCCTTAATAAAGAAAATTGAGATGCCGAACCTATTACCTCACTTCAGCTTTTCCATTTTTTCAATTACGTATATCTTGTGCGGAAAACTACTTTTAGCTTTTGCCTCTTCGTATAAGTGACCGTCAATTTTTTTACCATCCATTTCGCATTTTATTATCTCATTAAAATACTTTAGCGATTTGTTCGCGTCCTGAAAAAATACCGGCAAATTCTTCTGGTCAATAAAGAACTGCTTAAATGCCTGCAATGTAGAAAGCGCATTTTCAAAAGCTTTCATTTCAATGTAATTCATAAGGTAATAATAATAAACGGAATGTTTTTGCTGAAATGAAGTAAGCTTGATGCTGTTAAGAAAATTTAATGACTCTGAATATCTTCCTCTTTTAAAGCTTAATACACCCAGACAATAATTCAGCTGATTTTCTTTTAAATCTTCTTCCAGATACTGGCAATACTCTCTCGCAAATTCTTCAGCCCAGTCATATTCTTTTACAATAACAGCGGGAAGAAATATATCATTTATAGTTCCTATCGAAATTTTGACTTCTTCGTTTGTTTCAAATATTTTTAATTCACGAAATAACTTTCCTAAGTCAACTATATCGTTGTAATATTTTCTGTCAAGAGGCGCTAATTTAATTTGTATCAAATGAATTGTTTTTAATATTAAATCAAAAGCATTCAGTTGTCCGACTAAATGTGCGAGCTTAAAAACGTCATTTTTAAGTTCATAAAAAAGTACTTCACTTATTTCATTTTTAAAATGATAGAAGAGCAGATAGTGAGTTTTTATAAATGTGTAATATTTGTTGTTTGTTTTTTTAAGCGAGTCAAGAAACAAATTCATATCAAATGCATCTGTGAAATTTTCTATAATGTTTACATCAGTTAAATAGCCAAGTCCTTTCGAAACATCATACATATGAGCTGCTTCATAAAAATCTCTCATAAATAATGAGACTAATGCATCGCAGCGTTCATTTTCAATCTCATTAAGCTCATTCTTGTAAAAAGCATTTTGTGAAGCTCCCTTAATTTGTTTCTTGCCGCATCCTATGTTGTATCTGTAATGAATAAGGTCGGAATGGAAAAAAGGAATTTCTTCTGTTCTTGCCTCACTTTTTTCAATAAAGTTAACGGCGCTTCTGAATACTCCGCGCATTACAAGTCCCTTTGTTATATTAATATCCAAATCAAGACCATTTTCATTTATCTGTTCATATCCAATAAATTTCCTCAGCAGATTTCCAAACTCAGCACAAAGATTTTTCAGCCGCTTTTCTTTATACTCTCCTTTTCCGAAAATTTTCTCAGACATTTTTTTAGGTTCAAGTGCTGAAGACGTGTATTCAGGGTGGGCTTTTAGTACAATCTGATAAATTTTTTCAAGCGCAGTCGTGGTATTGAAATAAGGAGATTTTATAAAGTCGCCAAGTCTTTTTAGCTCATCCGGACTTAGTTTTTTTAATATTTCAATTGTGGAAGTAGAAAGCATATCGGGAAAATGTTAGGCTTTAAGTTACTGTAAAACAATTACATACAAATTAAGAAAATATTACTTATAACGGGATTTTTGAAAAATTTCTTTTTGAAATGAAGATAAAGATAAATTAGTTTTATCGGAATTAAAAAATTTATCCCTAAAACAAAAAAAGAGAATCCCTATGAAAGCAATCTTCTATTTACTTTTAGTTTTAATTGTACTTTTTGTCCTGACGGCTACTAATACGCGGGCTCAGACAGCCGGTGATTACAGAACCGGACAAGCTTCTGTCACCTGGAGCACCGCAGCAAACTGGCAGACTTATAACGGTTCATCCTGGGTTACAGCTTCATCAAAGCCCGGTTCAACCAACAACGTTTACATTCAGCGCGGTCACACTGTAACTCTTACAGGAGATGAATCCTGTAAAACTTTGCATCTTAATAAAGACAATTCTAATAATGCTCTTGCATTAGGAACACATACACTAAACCTATACGGACAGTTAAGAGCCTATTCCGGCACAGTCGGCACTATTCCCGGAACTTCCAGTACGTCACCGGGCGGAAATGATGACTGGATAACTTCAACAACGGGAAAAATTTCTGTTATTGGTGACTCAAGAAATCTAACTGCAGTGGGCGATTGGGGAGTAGGTATTGCTAATGTCTCCAGCCCTAACGGGTTTGATTTGGAAATAAATCTTAATCCGGGTCAGACAGCTACTTTAAACACTTTTTTCAAGTGCAGGAGCTTTAATGTTGTTTCAGGAACACTCCACATGGCAGTTGATGCGCGAATGGCACCGGCTCAGAATACACGAGACCGAAGCAACTTCATAATACAAAGCGGAGCAACAGTTATTTCTGCAGCCAGCGGAAGCGCTACTGACGTTGTATTTGGATATGATGATGACAGTATAAGCGATACTTTATGGGTTAAAACAGGAGGAAAATTAGTATTAACAGGTGCAACTCCTTACATCGGTATGAATACAATTATCTTCGACGGAACTGTTGAATACGCTCGGGCAGGAAATCAAAATACGGCTGCAAGAGCAAACGGCGGAGCATTTGCGAATGTACTTACAAACTTAATAATAAGCGGTTCAGGCGTAAAAACAATAGTTAATACTGATTTTACCGTTAACGGAACATTCAGTATTCAGGGTTCAGCGACTTTAGACAATAACGGAGCAAACTTTACTTATGGCGCATCTTCGATACTTGAGTATGCAAGTACTACTGCAAATCAAAGTATTTCAATCGAGGAGTTTGCTGGTTCAGGAAGCATCCGAGTTCCGGCGAATCTTGTAATAAATAATACATTCGGAAATGTAACTCTAAATGCAAGCAAAACTTCTTTCGCCGGAAATTTAACAGTGAGCGCAGGCACGTTTAACCTTTCAACTTTTACAATAAACCGTTCTTCTGCCGGCGGCAGCTTGACTGTTTCAAACGGAGCAACATTAAGAATCCTCGGCACCAATACACTGCCATCTAATTACAGCACACATTCAATAGGGGCATCAAGCACTATAGAATATGGAGGTACTGCTCAGGCAGTTGCCAATTTGAATTCATCTCAATATTACGGTAACCTTATAATTTCCGGGTCAGGAACTAAAACTGTCAGTGCTAATATTAGAACAAATGGAAACTTAACTTTATCAGCGGGAACTTTAGCAAGTACCACTAATCAGGTTATTGTTTACGGAAACGTTTTAGGTACAGGAACTCATACCTGCACGGGAACAGGAGAACTGCAAATGGAAACAAACGGAGCAACTTTCTCGGGTGCGACATTCGGGAATTTAAAAATTTACAGTGCGGGCGGCGGGACTATAACAGCAACAGCTGCACCTACTATAACAGGTAATTTACGATTAACGGCAGGAACACTTGCAGACGGTGGATTTACAATTCCTGTTGCAGGAGATATTGAGGGTACCGCCTCACATACAGGCGCAGGAAGAATCCAAATGACAGGTTCGGCAAAAACAATTTCAGGCGCATCACTTACAAATCTTCAATTAAATAATGCAGGCGGTTATAGTCTTGCCGGAAGTCCAAGTATCGCAGGCGTATTAACTCTGACGAGCGGGACTTTGACAGTCGGCGCTAACACTTTAACACTTTCAGGAAGTTCACCGGTAAGAACATCAGGTAATATTAACGCCAGCAATGCTAGCTCAACCGTTGCATTTACAAATACAGGAGCAATAACATTGCCTGCATCAACTTTCACAGGCAACGTTAAAAATTTAACAGTATCAGGTTCAGGCGGCAGCGTTGCTTTAGGTCAGTCACTTACTATTACAGGTACTGTTACAGTGGGAAGCGGCGCAACATTAACTCTGGGAGCAAATACATTAACCGGTTCAGGAACAACGGCACTTGCAGGTTCAGGAACAATTGCATTGACAGGCGCGCTTGGCACGCAGCTCAGTTCATTCACTACGAATACATTTAAAAGCAACGGGACATATCAACTTAACGGAAGCAGCACACAGACAATCCCTGCAGATACTTATAACAATCTTTACTGCACAAATACCTCTGCAATAAACCTTGGCGGAAACGTAACAATCGACGGAACTTTGACTCTGATATCAGGCAACGGCAATCTGAATATTGGCGCTAACACTTTGACTATAAGTAACCCTGTTGCAGGTACGGGTGCATCAACTTTATTAATTGGCGGTTCAACATCAAATCTTACAATCAATGGAAGCGCTGCAGGTATTAATATTCCGGGAAGCGTGACATCATTGAACAATCTTAACATCAGTAATAGTCAGGTTGTTACAGGGGGAGCTTCACTTGTAATAAACGGAACATTGACTCTGGAAGCAACTGCAGGATTTTTTAATATGGGAGGAAATACATTAACTATAGGAACATCAACATCAAACACCGGAAGCATCGTAAGAAACGGCGGCAGTATTAGAGGTACGTTAAGAAGATGGTTTGCAAGCGGCGCATCTTCAAATAATATATTTCCACTTGATAACGGCTCAGGCGCATTCTCACAGGCAAAAGTAACTTTTAATTCTTTAACAACGGGCGGTACGTTAACAGCAACATTTAATAACTCAGGCTCCGGTTCATTGCCCAATCAGGGAAACGGGTTTTATCTGCCTACAGGACCCAGCATGGGAAATGTGAATTTAATAAATCTTGCTCCTCAATACTGGACAATAACAGCAGGTGACGGATTAGCTTCACCTAACTATAATCTTGAGCTGATAGGTGATGCAATTCCGAATATCTCAATCATAGATTACATAGCAATAATAAAAAGAAATGACGGAGCAAGCCCTTGGACATGGACAAGCGCTAATTATTCCGTTACAACAGGTACAAATACCAATCCTGTTTTATATTATAACGGCGGAACATCATTCTCTGATTTCGGAGTCGGCGGCAATGTGGATAATCTTCTCCCAGTAGAGCTCAGTTCATTTACAGCATTAGTTGATAAACAAAATGTAAAACTGAACTGGACAACGAGTCATGAAATGAATAATCAGGGATTTGAAATTGAACGAAAATCATCTTCTGCAGAATGGAAAAAAATTGGTTATGCTGAAGGGCATGGTACAACAAATGAGATGCAAAATTATTCATTTACAGATATTGGATTAAATACGGGCAACTATAATTATCGACTAAAGCAGATAGATTATAACGGTAATTTTGGGTATCACGATTTATCAGCAGAGGTCATCATAGGGATACCTGCAAAGTACAATCTGGCTCAAAATTACCCAAACCCGTTTAACCCAACTACGAAGATTAATTATGACCTTCCATTTGAAAGCAAAGTTGAAATAAAAATATATGATATGACAGGAAGAGAAGTGGCAAATTTATTGGATGTATTTCAATCTGCCGGGTTCTATACTTTGACTTTCAATGCATCTGCATTTGCAAGCGGAGTTTATTTCTATCGTATCAATGCAAAAGCCGGCGGAGTTAATAAAACCCAGAGCTTTTCAAAAGCAATGAGAATGGTGTTGGTAAAATAAAAATTCTCATAAGATAGACGAATGAGTTTAGTAATTTGATTTTTTGATGGGAGTAAATTTCGAGAAACTCAGGGTAATCTAGGGTAACTTAGGAAAGAAAAAACTCAAAAACACTATTATTTTTACAGTTTTCAATTTTCGGATATGATTTGTAATCGGCAGGTCGGGGGTTCAAGTCCCTCTGCCAACTCAGGATAAACCACTCAAGAATTAACATCTTGAGGGGTTTTTTATTTTAAGAATATTCAATTGTCAGCAGCTCTTTGTTTCGACTTTGGCATGGTAAATTAGTAATATCCGGTGTTACAAATTAAAATCCAATAGCCAATTCGGTATACAATATTTTTAAACTTAAGTATTTTTGTAAAAACCTTAACATAGCTGCTGAGGTTTTTAATTTAATTCACATAAAACATAATCTCTTTATTCTACCAGCTTTTAGATAGTGTAGCCCTAAAAATAACATCATTGTTATTTCCTTCGTTGTAAACAACTTCACGATAAATATTTTTCATAACACTTACTGATAGATTTCCGATGTTGTAAACCGGTAAAGATGAGTTTAGAGACAGCACTACATTTGAGTTCAATCCGGATGTTTTCTGATAACTGAACGCAAGAGTATTATTCCATTTCTCAAACAATATTAAGCTGCTGCTTAAATCATACGAGTAAGTATTTGTAGGTGATAATGTGTCAGTCAAAACAGAATTGATTGCAGTAATATTTATCCCCGCAGAAATGCTAAACGGAGACTCAAACGATACTGTTTCATTAAACATAAAATTGTAAATAGTAAAATCACCTGCTCTTTTCTTTGACTGGTTGCTCTGACTTGATAAAGAAATCATAGTTCCGAGAGTATAATTTTTAACAGGAATATTAATACCTGTTGTTAGCGAAAACGCTGAGGCAGTGTTTTCAATCTTTAAAGAATCAGTAACAGCATCGTTCTTTTCAGAATATGGAGTGTAATTTAAAATAAGATACGGTGCTTCATCAAAGAACATACTAAGTCCGAAATCAACTTTGCTCTTATCCATTGAAGTTTTTTCGCTTCTTAAAAACTCTGTCGATAATTTCAAATTAATTTTCTTATCAACAAGATATTGGTCTATCCCTATATTGAATCCCTTCAATCCGTTTGTAATCGAAGGCGCACCAAGAGAAGAATATCCTAATCCGATATACTTATACCCGCCTTTTAGTTTCGTATTTGATTCAGGAATATTAACAATTGATTCAATATTATACATTAAATCGTAGTGTGTTCCCATCTTGATACTGATTAAGTCCTTGGCAATGCCCGGAATATCATCGCTTATTAAGTCAGGAGCTCTTAAGTCATCAGTAATCACTGAACCCGAGAACTCACCTTTGATAGAAACTCTGTCTTTAAGAAATTTTATCTTACCGTCAGTGCCTACAATCACATTTTCCATTGGAGACATACTTGATGTTACCTTCATTGTATCATTTATATCAAGCGAATTTATATTATCCTTTGCCGTCATCATTGTAATATGGAAGTGCGAATCATCCTTTGCTCCGATACCTATTTTCCCTGCCCAAAGTTTCCGGGCAAAATTTACTGAATCTATTGCATCAAGATTCTTTAGTCCGGATACTGCCAAATAGAGTAAGCCCTGGCTGTACTCGAGGTCAAGACCGGTAACTTTCGTTCCGTTTAGTATATACTTTGAGTAACTCGGATACGTTTCACCTATACCAAGTGTATTGAAATTTGAGAAGAACTTCAATAATCCACTCAATTTATTCTGTGCAAATTCGCTTCCTTTTTCTTCTGCTTTGCTTTTCACATAATCTTTCATCTTTGCGGGGTCAAACAATAATGCTGCGCTGTTTATATTCTGTTTGAAGTCCTGCTGCTGAGTATCGTAATACAGATTTAATGTGAACGGTAAGTTATATATAGATATTGTTGGAGTAAACGTTACGCTCAATAAATTTCTTGGAATTTGAGAGCCTGTTTTCTGCCTGTCAGTAAATTTACCTGATACGTCATAACTGCCTGAAAATTTAAATGGAGATTCAGAAACCTCTTTACCTAATTCTAAAAACTCAGGCGCAGAAAGATTTATTTTTTTATATCCGTTCAGCATACCTACCTTACTCGTAAATCCTCCGCTGCCCCTCTTTGGAGCAATAATTGAGGGCATATCTATGAACGTCTTACTTTCTTCTAAAAATTTCTTCTTTGCATTAGCGTTGAATTCTTTTGATGAAACGGATTTTCCATTATAAAAAAACTCTCTTACTTCGCTTTCAGATAATAATCCGCCGTTCAGATAGGTTTTTACTCTCCATGCATATCTTCTGCCGTTCTCCAATGGTAATGCTGCTATAGGATATTGAAAAATCCCATTGGTGATATTTCTCTTTGAATATATATAAGGGTTTGCACTCATTGCATAGAAAGCTGTTTGTCTCTCTAATATCTCCACAATATTTATCTCATAAGTAACATTGTTTCCGGGAGTAATGGGTGAAGGCGGCATCCAGTTAAAAATAGGGAGAGGGATTTTTATATCTTCCAAATCTCTGGGAGAAATTAATTCTCCTTTTATAGTTTGCAGTACTTCAAAATCGGCGCAGTATTGTGAAAGTAAAGAATTTGATGAAGAATAAACGTAAATACAAATATTGTACTTTCCTGATGGAAGCGAGCCTGTAGATTTAAATGCATCATCAATTTCCGTTGAATTCTTCTTTAAATCTATAGGAGAGATTGAAGCAGCATCAATAAGTTTTGGCGTTAAAGTAGTCGGGAAAGTAAACTTAGAGGATGTAGCCTCAACAAGATTTACCGCACCTTTTGTTACAATCGCTTTAAGATAAATTTCTGCAGGACTGCCCGTATTCGTTAAATTCACTCTCCACAAATCAGCCGCCCTGAACTGAAAGGGCGGCGGTTGTCTGAGAGTGGCAGTGATTTGCGCGAAGGAGAAACTTGCTCCTAAAAAAATTACTAACAAAAAAAATATTTTTATTTTTAAATTTTTCATTTTATGTAAATTAAGGTACAACTTGAATTAAAAAACTCGTTTCAGGACATGGAAAATTTTGATTTTCAGGATATGGACCTTGAGGATTAATTCTAACCCAGTAGTACTTCCAACCAGGTTCGGTAATCGGGTTTATTGTAAATGAACTTATAGTATTATTGTTAAGTGGATAGGTCCCAACTTGAGTCCAAGAATCTGTAATTAATTTTTTTCTGTAAATCCAATACTGCAATTTATTATTACAACTTGTTCCACCTTCTGAATAAAAATTATATTTTGGTTTAAATTTTATTGTTGATTGAGATGAACTAGCAACATTTCTTATTTCCAAATTTGGAAAGTTAAACCAATTAGTACCATTATCGAGGCTAACAAGATTCTGACCCCAAATTCTACAACCACATTCAGGAGTACGTCTTTTATCAGTTAATAATTCATTCTGATCAAATACACATATTTCCGTAGTGTCTACATCTATTTGAATCCCGTTACAAAGCAGTTTAACTTCATATTTATAAATATTGGGAATATTTGAGCTAAATGTAGGTGTTCTTGTATTTGTATCTGTTAGATTTCCGCCACTTGGATTTCCTTGAACCGGATTCCATTCGTAAGTATAATCTGAAGGGTTACATAGTTCATAAAAAATGTACTTTGCTTGAATATTTCCAGGACCTCCACCAATATTATTAGTGTTGTTATAAACAATTTGATTTCCAGTTCCAGTAAATTCATACAAATATTCATGATAATTTGAATTGGGAATAAATGGAATTGGATAATTTGGACGTGTGCCTCTACCTAATCCACATCCGGATAACATAAATTGTGAATATCCTTGACAATTCGGAACAGTACCTGAGCCCCATGTACCTCCAAACTGAAATGCAGCATCATAAACTCTATTCCATTGATCGGGATAACCACCTGTTGCTTTAATTAAATATTTTTTACCACTTTCGGAATTAAAAAATTTTGAAGCATCCGGAATTGTATTCCAAGCACCACCACCAATAATATTTGGATTTAGTAATGTAAATGTTGGTTCAATATTGTGTTTATATTTTCCTACATAAGCACTTAACACTAAATTTGAACCTTGAACTATTGTGGCATTTGCAGTTATCAACTTACAATCAGAATTACAATTTGATGGCGGAGTTGTACCACAAGCTGTCAATGAACCCTCCTGTAAAATTTTTATACAAGTATTATCTAATGTACCTGTCAATTCTCTTCCTACTCCGTCAGGGGCATTACTGTGCTGCAAGGTGTTTAGTTTACCCATTCCTACGGGAATATCGAAACACTGCATTGAAATTAAAGAAGTACTAGAATATGTATTATCTGAATAAACACTAATTTTGCCCTTTGTTGCATCTATCCTTTCTAATTTAATAAAGTATGTACCTGGATCAACATAAATGGGAGTAGTAGATGGAATATAACTATCTAATTCGGTACCTTTTTTACACCATGGAAAGAATGCAGCTTTTCTTGTACCGACAGGAGGAACGGGGGTAATTTCAGGATGAGCATTATAATATGCTGTAGTGGGCAGCCATAACCAGACCATAATTGCATCCTGGTTGGAAAAATTACAAAAAGCGCTTTGAGGAACACTATTATCTGCATTTGAATAATTAATAGGATTCCAGGGACCGCCAGGTTCCGGCGAATCTGCTGTTAATGCAAAAATAGGATGTCCAACTCTGTTATCGGCTCCTAATGTAGTGAATGAAAACTCAAATTTAGCTTCCCAACAAGTTGAGGTTTCAAAATTAGTTTTAAAATCCCCGGTAAACTTTCTGAAAGTTCTATAGTCATTTCCTTCTTCAGTGACATTTTGAAATTTACATTGTCCACTATTTACTTTAACGAAACTTGATGAAGAAATTGAGGAATTCCTTGGATTGCATCCAGCAATATCATATGGACCTGTTCCAATCACATTTCCTTTTGCGATTGGCATCCAAGGGTCATCATCCGAATAATCATCAAAAAATGAAAAATTATTATTTACACAATCGTTTGTACCTGAAGTTAAAGTTACTGGAGGAGTTTTTGTTACAATATTTTTATTAGTAAACAAATTTGCTTCACTTTTAGTAATTATCGCATCACTTTGAACTACATATATCTGCCATACATATTTTTTCCCTTCTTCAAACTTATTTGCTGATGAAGGATATTGTAACATTGTTTGTGTAATTCCCTCTTTCTCAAAAAATGCTTTGTTCTTCAACATAGCATTTTCAGGAGATTCATTTCCTTTCAGTTCAACTATTCTTAGAGTATATGTCTGGTCTGAGCCGGGTGCTTTCATATGCATCCACGTAAAAACCGGATTATCCATTTTCAATTCTTCTTCATCTCGGGGAGAAATTAATTGCGGCGCATCTCCTCCTATTACTTTTTGCTCTATACAGTCTTCCCCGGCAACAGAGTTATTGGTATAACGAAGTTCAACGCAAATTTTATAATCTCCCGGAGGCGCGCCGCCTGTGTTCATGAAAGAAGTTTTATATTTAGGATCTTTTGAAACATAATTGACATCAGGGACTTTAGGTAAATCTGATACTTTGAAGTTTGTAGTTCCTATTTTTACTTCAAAAGTCATTGTCTGTCCTGTAGCTATCAGTTCACCATTTTCATTATTTGTCATAGACCCGAATAAATAAGCAGAAACAGATTGACCGCTGTTTATAAGTGTTATGTTCCACAAATCAGCCTGATTTAGTCTGTGTGGAGGTGGTCTCTTTATTATTACTTTTACCGGTTTTTCTCTATCGTCTTGCGCATATAACGACGTAGAAATACAAAAAGCAAAAACTAAAAGCAATAAAAGTTTGATAGATTTTTTCATTTTTGTGTTATTTAAATTTTATCCGCCTGAGCCAAGGGCAGGTTTAATTTGTTATTTGTTTTTTGCCAATAAATTAATTTTTATTTGGATTACTATTTATATCTTTTGAATTATTTTCTTCTTCAGATATTTTAACTGCTTCGTCCTTTTCATTAAGTTTCCATAGTTCCCCCTCTTTATCTATCAGCAAAGTTTTCTCTGAATAGATTTGAAAGTTCTGTTTAATTTTATTTAATAATTTCTTGGGCATTTTGCAGCCTCCGTTTTATTTTAAAATTGAGTTATATTGTTAATAAATTTCCGTGAAAAATGAAAAAATTAATTAGCAAATATACTAAGCGATACGTTCTTTTGAGTTAAATGTAAAATCTCCAATGTTACATTAATAATAAAAAGTTATATCATTAATTAGAATATCCTCAATAAATAAATCAGAGTTCATTAGAAAAATGTCAACAGGACGAACCATTTATCAACATCAAATGGTAATCGGTGTTTTATGATTTGTTTGTATCAATACTAAGTTTGCACTACCGTTAGTCATAAATATTACAGAAAGAGTATTTTCGCTATAAGAAAATACTGTTACTCCACCTTTAATAATTGTTGAATCATATACCGGAGCAAAGGTTTGAGTTATAATGGCAGTTTTAATTTAAAAAGACAGTTTAAAATACCGGAAAATATCATGTCTTTTTAATCTTGAATAATTAAGGAATAATAATATTCTTAAGTGATGTGTTTGGTGTAGCAAGTAATGCAGGATATACTAAAAGTTTCCATGATAAAAATAGGGGCAAATTCTATCATAACAGTGATCAGTATTGTTAATTATATATTTACATCTAAAATAGCAAGACTATTAGAAAGATACTGATTTGGATAGTAAAACGAAAAATTTAGAAATCTGGAGAATAGAAATAACAACCTTTGAAATGATTAAATTAATTATGAATGATAATTAGTACTTTATTGAAAGAGGGGTTGACAAAAATACTTAAGGAGTTTGAGAATGTATTCTCCGGCTTTTTTTATACTACTAAGTTTTATAAAAATTATACAGATTCTTTTTTACAAATTGAAATTTTTTCTTTTCAAAAAAGATGAGAAATATTTGAAGACATTTTTAGAATATATCAAAAACAAGAACAGTAAAACGAATTGATAAAGTTGAACAAGAATTATATAATCTGAATATAAATAGAAGGATGATTGTTAAACATCTATGCGAAGAATGCTGTTGCAAAAACGAGTCATAATATTCATTTTTAAGAAATCAAATTGAATCCTTTACACTTTTTTTACACCTTTAATCTTTGTAAACTCTCTAACTACTATATAAATAATATGGTTAATTTTAACTATACATTCTGTATCGGAAAGTGATTTAAATTACTTATCCCGTTTATTTAGGGGATAAGTGATAGCTTTATTTTTACTTAATAAGAATCATCTTTTTTGTAGATACGAATTTACTCTTGTCACCTTCTGCGGTGAGCTTATAAAAATATGTTCCGCTTGATAAACTCTTCGCATCGAATGTTACTGAATAATATCCCGCTTCTTTTACTTCATTAACTAAGATTGATACTTCCCTGCCGGATATATCAAAAACCGTCAATGATACAAATCCGCTTGCAGGTAACTGATACCCAATAACAGAGACGGGATTGAACGGGTTTGGGTAGTTTTGTACCAGACTGTACTTTTGAGGTATCCCTATGATGACCTCATTTGTTAAGTCATAATACTTATAATTTCCGTTATAATCTATTTGCTTCAAACGGTAATTATAATGTCCCGTTGCCATCCCGCGTTCTGTAAATGAGTAATTACTTATTTGGTTTGTTGTGCCGTGTCCCTCTGTGTATCCTACTTTTTTCCATCCTGCTCCGAATGAATTTCTTTCTATATCAAATCCCCTGTTATTTTCTTCCTGAACTGTGCTCCAGCTTAGAGTTACATTCTGTTTATCAACTGAAGAAGTAAACGATGAGAGTTCAACGGGAACAGGAAGATTTGCCTGATTTAAATAGACAAAAGTTGAACCGCTATTACCACTTGAGGTTATTAAATCTTTTTTCCCGTCTAAGTTGAAATCTGCTTCGAAGATTCCTCCTCCCCCAGTCGCATAATCAGTCTTATTATTAAATGACGGAGTTGAAGAACCCGGTGCAGTATTATTTAAATATATCGAGCAATAAGAAGAATTAGTATATCCTAAATCAATTTTTCCATCACCATTAAAATCGGCTGTGCAAATATAGAAAGCCGTTGCTGTCGTGGCAAAATCTGTTTTTGCGGAAAATGTTGGAGTTGTAGCGCCGGGGGTAGTTGTATTAAGAAATACGGAAATTACTGAGCCGTTCGCGCAAGCTATATCCTGCTTGCCATCACCATTGAAGTCTCCTGAACCAAGCCCATATGCATTACCATTCACAGCAAAATCTGTTTTAGCTGTAAATGTAGGTGTTGCTGCGCCGGGGGTAGTTGTATTTATATATACTGAAATGTTATTCGCATCTCTGTTACCAACTA
Organism: uncultured Ignavibacteria bacterium; assembly: GCA_937974175.1. GTDB lineage: Bacteria > Bacteroidota > Ignavibacteria > Tepidaquicellales > Tepidaquicellaceae > JAFDZO01. The sequence continues at coordinate 98,754 of CALJIG010000047.1, read as the reverse complement.
CTATATCCGGCTTACCGTCGCAGTTAAAATCTGATGCTAAAATTTTATTAACATGATTACCTGCCGTAAAAGTTGTTTTAGCAGCAAACGATGGTGTTGTAGAGCCCGGTGTTGTAGTATTCAGAAAGACTGACATCGAGTTATCGTTCATATCTGTGCAAGCTAAATCCGGTTTGCCGTCGCCGTTAAAATCAGCAGCGACTAAATAGTTGCCCGTATTAATAGATGCAAAATCTGTCTTTGCTGTAAATGTTGGTGTTGAAGCGCCCGGTGTGGTTGTATTAATATATACTGAAATAATAGAAGGACCATAATTTATACAAGCTAAATCCGGCTTACCATCACCGTTGAAATCTGCGCTCCAGATTCCTATAACAGAGGTGTTGGCGGCAAATGTTGTAAATGAGGAAAAAGTGGGAGTCGAAGCACCGGGTGTAGTTGTATTCAGATTTACAGAAATTGTGCTTGAACCATAATTAGCAGAAGCAAAATCCGGCTTACCATCGCCATTGAAATCTGCTGAGCAAACGTCCTGCGCACTTCCCGCCGCAGCTATTCCGGTTCCGGCAGAAAATGAAGGCGCTGCAACGCCAAGCGTCATGGTATTTAAAAGAACTGATACATTGTTTTCGTTATAATTTGCAGATGCCATATCCGGTTTACCATCGCCGTTTAAATCACAGATTGATACTGAACTAGGACTGGTTCCAGTAGTAAAATCTGTCTTATCTGTAAACGTTGGTGTAGATGCGCCGGGAGTTGTAGTGTTTAAAAAAACTGAGACAGAATTTTCATCGTAATTTGCAACAGCCATATCAGGTTTTCCATCGTCATTTATGTCGTAAACTGATACTGCATAAGGAAAAGTTCCCGTTGTAAAATCAGTCTTTGCAGAAAAAGTTGGTGTCGAATTTCCTGTTGGTGTTGTGTTTAGTAAAACTGAAACTGAGTTTGAGCTGGCATTTGTTACTGCCATATCAGGTTTTCCGTCGCCATTAAAATCGCCTACTGATACTGTCCCTGCATAGGAGCCTGTAGCAAAATCTGTCTTTGCAGAGAAACTTGGCGCTGCATTGCCCGTTGGTGTTGTGTTAAATAAAACTGAAACTGTATTTGCGCCGGCATTTGCAGATACTAAATCCGGTTTTCCGTCACCGTTGAAATCTTCGATTGATACTGAATATGAAACCGAACCCGTTGTAAAATCCGTCTTAACAGAAAACGTTGGTGCAGATGCTCCGGGAGTTGTTGTATTTAAATATACTGAAACTTTGGTATCGGCTGCAAATGTTACAACAAAATCCAGTTTTCCATCGCCGTTGAAATCACTTATTGACACAGAATGCGGTTCTGCACCAACTTCCGTTGAAAAATTCGTTCTGGCAGAAAAAGTTGGAGTTGATGCGCCTGGAATTGTTGTATTTAAAAAGACTGAAACTGAAGTTGAGTCGGCATTTGTTACTACCATATCAGGTTTTCCGTCGCCGTTGAAATCTCCTATTGCAACTGATGTCGGATGGGGACCCGTAGAAAAATCCGTCTTTGCAGAAAAAGTAGGTGTTGCGCTGCCTGCAGGCGTAGTGTTCAATAAAACTGAAACAGTGTTCGAATTGCCGTTTGCTGCTGCTATATCCGGTTTTCCATCGCCGTTTAAGTCACGGATTGCAACTGAAAATGTTCCACTTCCTGTTGTGAAATCTGTCTTAGTGGAAAATGTTGCCTGCGCAAATGAGTTAATTGAAAAAACTACTAAAATCAAAAATAGAACAAACACGAACATAACTATTGATGCCTGAAATGCTGCCGGGTTTTTAAATGTGAATAGGTATTTCATAGGGATTTTTTTTTATATAATTTTTTAGAGAATAATTTACTTTATAAATTTTTTTCTTTATGAACTTTATGAACTTTATGAACTTTATGAACTTTCTACTTCACCAATACCATTTTTTTTGTATCGCTGAAGTTATCTCCGGTCAATTTATAGAAGTATGCTCCACTTGATAAACCCTTTGCATCGAATACTACAGAATAATATCCTGCCGGTTTAGTTTCGTTAACAAGCTGTTTAACTTCCCTGCCGGAGATATCAAAAATACTTAGTGTAATAAAGCCGGAATTTGGTAATTCGAAATTTATTTTGGTTGTTGGATTGAAAGGATTAGGATAGTTTTGGTTTAGCCTGAATCTGTTCGGCGTTCCGATGATGACTTCTGAGGATAAATCATAATACTTATAATTGCCGTTGAAATCAACCTGCTTTAATCTGTAGTTATATTTTCCCGATGAAAGATTTTTATCTTCATAAGAATAATTCTGTACGTTGTTCGTTGTTCCGTAACCATTTATGAACGAAATTTTATTCCAGTAATTTTCATTGGAGAGTTTTCTTTCAACATCAAATCCTGAATTATTTTCTTCCATCACAGTGCTCCAGTTCAGCTTAACTTTGTTTGCATTAACACTTGATGTGAATGAAGAAAGTTCAACGGGAAGCAAGTCATCGTGCCATTGGGCAAAATAATTTGAAATGATTCCGTTAGCTGTAGTGAAATATCCTCCCATATAAAGATCTGTTCCAAACACTGCCACTGAATTTATATGGTTGTTTACACCAGTTCCAAAAGATGACCAGCCGGTTCCGTCCCACTTAGCTAATCGGTTCATTGTAACGCCGCCAATGGAAGTAAATTGTCCGCCTGCATATAAATCGCTGCCATTGACAGTCAAACTATTTATTCTGCCATCAATACTAATATTTGTTCCTAAACCGGACCAGGCTGATCCATTCCATTTAGCAACTTTATTAGCAGAAAGACCGGGAGTTCCACTGAAAGAACCTCCGGCATATAAATCAGTACCGATAACCGCTAATGTATATACAACGTCATTCAAACCTCCGCCAAGAGCTGACCAAGCGGTACCATTCCACTTAGCCATATATTTTGATGAAATTCCGCCTGCATTTAAAAAAGAACCGCCTGCATATAAATTTGTCCCAACTACTGCAAGTGCATAAACAACACCATCCATACCTGAGCCAAGAGATGACCAGCTTGAACCGTTCCACTTAGCTATAAAGTTTGCTGTCGCTCCTCCGGCAGAAGAAAAATTTCCTCCCACATATAAATCAGGTCCCATCACTGCAATTGAGTAAACTGAACCGCTTACACCTGAACCAAGCGCTGACCAGTTTGAACCATTCCATTTTGCAATTCTGTTTGCAGCAACCGAAAAAATACTGGTAAAGTCTCCGCCCGCATATAGATCATTTCCCATACTGCAAAAAGTTCTGGTTACGTCATTTGTTCCGCCTGTTCCCATTGGTACCCATGTGGTTCCGTTCCATTTTGATATATTATTATTTACGGCTCCACCGGTTTTAGTAAAATTTCCGCCGGCATACATATTTGTTCCTGCATTATAGAGTGATGATATATAGCTTCCGGTAACTCCATTCCCTACCGAAGTCCACTTTGTGCCATTAAATTTTGATAAGAAAGATGTTCTTTCACTGCCTGAATTTTGAAGATTTCCCCCTGCAAAAATTTCTGAATTATAAATTGCAAGACGCCATACAAATTGATCAGGACCGGTGCCATTGCCGATTGCTGACCAGGAACTGCCATTCCACTTGGCAACTCTTAATGCAGAAATTCCCCCTGCTGTTGAAAAGTCACCGCTAACATATAAGTCAGTTCCATCTGCAAGAAGTGAATAAATTGTTGCATTCATTCCTGTACCAAGTGCAGCCCAGTTTGAACCATTCCACTTCGCAACTCTATTTACAGTTAATCCATTCGCAGTAGTAAAACCACCACCTATATATAAATCAGTTCCTATCATTGCCATACCTATGATCTGACCATTGACACCTGTTCCCATAGCAGACCAGGCGCTGCCATTCCATCTGGCAACATTACCTACATTTATTCCTCCTGCCTGACCAAAGGTTCCGCCTGCATAAACACTACTGCTTGATGTACCTGCAATTGCATAAACCGTGCTGTTCATTCCGGTTCCTAATGCAGACCAGCTTGAACCATTCCATTTAGCTATATAATTTGCAGGGCTTCCGCCGGCTGTTGTAAACTCTCCTCCAATATATAAATCAGTTCCAATAAAAGTTAAAGCCCAAACTCTCTGATTAACTCCTGTTCCAAGAGCTGACCAGTTTGTGCCGTCCCATTTTGCAACTCTGGATGTACCTGAAACTCCTCCCATATTTGTAAACCCTCCCGCTGCATATAATGTAGTTCCATCTACTGCAAATATTTGTACATAATCATTAGCTCCTGAACCAAGGTTTGACCATTTCGAGCCATCCCATTTTACAATTCCGTGATTCATTTGTACCCCTCCGGCGTAACCGAAATCTCCTCCTACATATAAGTCAGTCCCGATTACTGCAAGAGCCCTCACCGGAGCATTGAGCCCTTCCTGACAATATCCCCCAACCCAACCGGAAGCCGCCGCATCCGTTGTAAATACAGGAGAACCCGACTTAGTCAGTTCCATAGTAAATCCTTTTGTATCGTAGCTTCCGTTATACTGATTTCCTGAGCCGGTTTTTATACTTCCGTCAGGATTTAAAATTGTTGATAGTGAATTTGCTGAATTATTGACCTGAGCAAATGATAAGGAGGAGAATAGAATGAAAATATAAATTTTCAGTAGAATAGTTTTCATAGGGATTTTAATATAGTTTATGAAGTAGTTTTAAGTTACATGCAAACTAAATTATTCTTATCTTGGTATCAAACAGAAATTTCGCAAAAATCCCACTTTTCCTCAACCTGAAAAGCGAATTATATTTGTAATTAACAGAATTTTAAACCCCAAGGCTTTCCCATTTATGCTTTCATCAGTAACGATATCAATACTTAAGAGATTAAGTTTAGCAGAGCTAAAACGCTGCGGCGATTTTGTAAAATCTCCTTATCACAATACTACTTCTTCACTTGAGATAATTTATGATGCCGTTTTAAAATCATACCCTGATTTTAATTCAAAGACTTTATCCTATGAAAACATGGCTAAGAAGATCTTTCCTGACGGAGAGAATAAAGAGAAGAGAATAAAAAATCTATATTCAGAGTTCGGAAATCTTCTACGAAAATTTTTAGGATATGAAGAAATGTTTACATTTAAAGAGTATGAACTGGATGTATTTATTGCGGAAGGTTTATCAAGAAAAAGTTTATTTGATGAGTCGGAAAAATTTATTAAAAAAAGCACAGCGCAAAACGATAACGGATTTATTACCAATGATTTTAAATATTTTTATAAACTTAGAATGGATACGCTTCGTAAACATAATTTTTTAACCAGCAGTGAATGGGATAGTGAAGATTTGAAAGAAATCTCCCGCATACATTCAGAATCTGTAATTGTCGGATTGTTAAAATCCACATACTCTGATTCATTTGCATATAGTATGAATGACAGGCTTTTATCACCGGAGTTTAAATTAGTTATGAATGATGCTTTTATAGACTCGCTTGATATGAATAAATTTTTGGAAAAATTAAAAGAAACTGAGAATAAATATTACTCATATCTGAAAGTAAATTTTCTGCTTTATTATTATACAATTCATGATATAACTGAAGAAACTTATTACGATTTGAAAAGTGAAATATTGAAAACAATTCATACTGTTGAAAAATGGGAAGCATATAGTTTTATAACTCGAACAAACGGAATTATTGTAGCCAATTTATCCAAGGTAAAAAAGGATTATAGCAATGAAGTATTTGAGTTTTCTAAATTGTTTTGTAGTATGAAATTCTTTCCCGGGGATATAAGGATATTTTTAGAAATCGGAGATTTTTACGACATGTTTATCACTGCAATGAATTTAAAGGAATATGAATGGGCTGAAAATTTTGCGAATGAGTATGTTCCTTATTTGAATAAAGAGCATCAAAGCAATCAGTTTAATTATATCAAAAGCATTTTCAGTTTCAAAAGAGGAAATTACGAGGAATCTTTAAATTATCTGAGAAATATATCGGATGATTACATAATGATGAAACTGGATATACGTTTTTATTACATCATGAATTTTATAGAATTGAAAGCATATGAAAGCGCGATTGCTGCTTTACATGCGTTCAAACAGTTCTACAAAGATAACGGAGAAATTCATCAGCATGCATATAAATTTATTCCGGACTCATTAAGATTTTTTGACGCTATAATTAAATGCGAAGAGATGGGAACAAAGATTGACGATTTCGTACTTAATGAAGCAAACGACGGAAGAAAATTTTATCACATGACATATATCCGGAATAAAATGGAGAAGCTGAAATAAGATAAAACTCTAAGTAAATATTTTGAAATTTAATAACGAGAATTCAGGATATTTTATTAAAGGGAAAAAGAAAAATATACACTAGTTAACGCTCTTTCTGATAAACAAATAAATTTTGAGTTCTAAAACTGTAGATAAGCGTTTAAAGCCCAAGATAAACCCCTTCAGGAATTAACACCTTGATTTTTTTTTTGCTCTACAGATACATTGCAAGAATCTTTTTATTCTTACTCAAGTTCTCATTTTCAAAAATAATATAAAAAAGCCCGATAAATTTAAAACTTATCGGGCTTCGTTTTTAAAGACGCTAATCTTATCTGTATGACTCTATTTCACCAGTACCATCTTCTTGGTTGTTACGAATTTAGAAGCATTGCCGCCCTCTGCAATAATATTGTAGAAGTAAACTCCGCTCGCTAAGTTTGCTCCGTTGAATTGTACTGTATAGTATCCTGCAGTTTGAGCTGCATTAACTATCTGAGCAACTTCCCTGCCTGTCATATCAAATAATTTGATTGAAACCTTGCTATCGAATGGTAAATCGTAATTAATCTTTGTTGTTGGATTAAATGGATTAGGATAGTTCTGGCTTAAGTCAAATTTAGTCGGTACACCTACTATAACTTCGCCTGAAAGATTATGATAATTTATGTTTCCGTTATTATCAATTTGTTTTAATCTGTAATTATATTTAGCTGTAGCTAAGTTTCTATCGGAGAAAGTATAGTTCTTTACAACAGTAGAGTTACCTGCTCCTGTAACGAATCCAACTTTACTCCATGTTGTTGTTGGAACTAATATTCTTTCAACTTCAAAACCGGTATTGTTTACTTCTGATATGGTTGACCAGTTTAAATCAACATTGTTCTTGTTGATATTTGCTGAGAAAGAAGAAAGTTCTACCGGTAATAAATTGTTTTCATTGCCAATCTGTAATGCCACCGGAGAACTAAATATCGGACCGTCACAAATGCCATCAAACGAACGGTAGTTCAAACCAAATGTACCATCAGAATTCTGAATCCCCACTGAATGATTAAAAGCAAATCCATAATTTGCGATACCGCTTATAAAATTTGGGTCTGTTTCTGCATCATTGTATTGAATCAGAATCGGACTGTTCCCCAAATGAGAATCGGAATATTGCAATATAATTTGGAAAGAAACATATTCACCGTTAAAATCAAATGACCTTTGTGCTTTTAGATACGTAATACATATTTTATTGGTGCCAATTATTTTGTACATTAATCTGCCTCCTATGTTAAAATTAAAGTTAAACCATAGAGGGCAAATAGAATTCAGTGGTGCATTAGAGTTACTCGGCAAAGCAACAGGATCTGAAAATAAATTTACAGGGTCTGAAAATTGCAAATATCCTTCGCTATTTATGTATAAATCAGTGTATTCATTACCAAAGAATCTGAAAGTTTTATCAGGTATCGGATTGGTTAAAAACCATGTGCCATTGTTAGCACTGCCGGAGAAGAGGGCTTCTTGCACGTTTCCATCCATCACAAGATAAGTTGAACCAACTGTATCTATCCAATTATATACCGGTTGTGAAGGAGCACCAATTCCTCCGGGTGTTGAGTTTGCAAAATAATATAAATTATTTCCGCTAGCATTGTTTGAACCATAATTTTGGTTTTGTTTTATTTTATAAAATTTGGCATTTAGAGGATATTCACTAAAGTTATTCACATCAGCAGCAGAGAAAAAATCATCTTCATTTGCTTTAACAGCTCCATTGTTATTTTGCGCAGCAAAAAAATAAAACACAGAATCACCAAAAGTAAGACCCGGTTGATTTATTTCAAAAGTATATGGTGAAGAACCATTGATTGCAGCCGAAGAGGAATAGGTACCGTTAACACCTTTTTTAAAATATACGCGCGGAGCGTTTCCTCCTGATGCAATACCCGAAGCATCAGTGATAGTAATATTTGAAATCTCTCTTATTCCTGTTATGGATGTATCGGCTAGTTTATTATAACTGAAGACCGGAATACCGGTAGAAACACTTTCGTAAGCACCAATAGTAGGAGTTACATTTCTTGTATTTCCTGCTATATCGGTAATAATACCGGAAATCGAAATCCCGGCATTTAAAAGCGGGCTTCCATTTATTATTCGTAAATTGGTGTGATGAAAGTTAAGTGGATTCAATGCAATCGAATTCAGGTCTTGTGAAGTTGCTGACTGCCAATCTGAAAGTATATTATATAAAATAGAATTTACATATCCTAAATATACACCTGTTCCTGATAGATAAAAATTGTTGTGATTTGAAACTGTGAATGGATTGTTAACGGGTGAATATATGCAGTACATAATTGCTTGTTCTCCCGTTGATTGCACTACTGAAAAATTATTATTTTTTAATTCAATATTAGAAATACCGGTGCTGCAATTTATTCCGAATACAAAGTAATATTTTTTGAAATCTCCCTCCAAACTTATAGAGTTAAAAGAAATTTTATGTCCTTGTCCACCTGTAAGTTGAATTCCTGTTATATCACCTGACGATGATATTGATTTTTTCATGCCTGTCAATACATTATTATAGATTTCAACAGAATCTGTACTGCTTTGAATATTTATTAAATTTGTGGCTCCTGTATAATCATATTTAGTCCCGAAAATATTATTAAATATTTTTGTTCTTGAAGAAGTGTATTCCAGATAAATTCCATTTTGAATACAACTTTTAAATGTGTTTCCGGAAATAACAGCGTTTCTGCTGTCTTTGATTTTTACATCATTCGTATTATAATCATCCGTTGTTCTTGAACCGAATGAATTTCCTGAAATCACAAGACTGTCATTATTTCCGGAAAAATAATTATCATAAATAGCGTTCTTACAATTTTTAAAATCATTATTTGATATTCTTATATTGGTATGTTTTCCAATTGAGAAACTGATGGCAGAATTAAACTTTTTGGAATTATCTTCATCGGTAAAATTACAATTTCTGATTAATATGTCTCTGCATCCAACTGTATCGGTCAGATTATAATTAAGGAATTGAAAAGCCGAGCTATAATCAAAGCCGGAATTGGATTTACGCAAAGTAAGATTGTTTCCTGAACCGCCTATTCTACCGTCAACTATCAACCTTTTTACTCTATCCAGTTTTATAAATCCTGTATCAGAAGAATTATTCATCGAGATTATCCTGGCGCTGCCCGATGGTTTAATTGTAAGATAGCTGCTTCCTGTGTAATCATAAAATTCATTCATAAGGCAAGGAAAATCTGCAATATCCGAAATAATACTTAATGATGCATTTCCATTAATACCATTTGTATTCAAATATGTAACTGCATCATAAAGGGTAGCAAATGCACCGCCTGAGCCAACAGTATAGTCACCTGATAATGGTGTGTCTGTTATAAGATAACTATTATTGTATAACGGCGAGTAGTTTATACTTGCTGTGTTTGTTCCTAATGCGAGGTCTACGACAGAAGATAAGTTTGCCGAGTCTGCATTATCCTGCGCAGCAATAAAATATTCAATATAGTTACCTGCAGAAACACTTCCTCCAAACAATTTGGAGTAGTCTATAATAAAATTGAAAGGAGAAGAAGTATTGGTTGCCTCTGTTGATTTCCATCCTTCATCTCCCGATGTATTTCCTCTGAACACATTACTATCTGTAGATTTTTTATAATAGACTCTTGGTTTAAATGTTGTTGTATTTATACCGCTTGCATCAGTAATCTCTGCTGATACAGGTCTGTTTGTAAGAAGAAAAGTTCTGCTCAAAGTAGTGTAAGAAATTACAGGAGGAGTAGCATCAGTTACACCTTCGTATGCTCCTATGGAAGAAGCTCCGATTCTTGAAGCATATCTTAAATCAGTGTCAAATCCTGAAATTGTTACACCTGCATTATTATTCGGCGAAGTATTACTTATTCTTGTATCAATAGTTGTAGCATAATTGGGATCGGAACTTATTGAGTTGCCATCTTGACCTGTAGAACTTTGCCAGGCACTCAAATTACTTTTTTGCGTTCCGTTAAAATATCCTACGTTGCCAAACTCACAAAAGTAATTATTATTATTAATATTCAGAAAAGTAGTAGAGACCGAAGTTATCGCCGATTTATCCAGACTTCCCTGCTGCGAATGGTCAAAATCCATTTTATTTGAAATAGAATTATTTCTTAAATCAAGATTCGAAGATGTATTGCAAAAAATGCCCGTAGTTTTAGGAAAATTAAAAGATACTATAAAATTAAAAAATCCTTTTAAACTAATTGAGTTGTAATATATTCTGTTTGAATTTCCCGATGTATATATTCCGGCAGTATAAATATTATCAGAACTGCCTCCCATTAAATTTGATATGGAGTTATTATAAATTAAACTACTATCTCCTTCCTGATAAATGCCATATACACTAGATATACAATTCATGTTGAATACTCTGTTATTGTTTATAGCGTTTTTCTTCCCGTAAATTATCAAAGGATTAACCGTTGCCGCAAACAAAGCATCAAAATTAAAGATTACGTTGTCAGAGATAGAGGAGTTATATGAGTTCGGTAAAGAGATACCAACGTTTCTGATTTTCTGACTAATTTCGTTGCTTCCAATAGTATTTTTAGAAATATTGATATTATTATACAATAAATTTGTTGTTGGTGAAGAATAAGAAAGAAAATTAATTGCATGAGATAGAGATGAAAAATTATTTTCAATCAATGAAATAGAATCGTTACTTGCTCCATCTACCAGCAAACCTGTATTAGTAAATGAAGTAGAGCTGGATACTAAAAAATTACAATTTCTTATGGTAATATTTGACGAACCGGCATTTGTCCCTTTGCTTAAGATATACATTACATCAGCTGTTGGGAAAGAAAAAGTTGCAGTGAATGTATTTTTAAAAGTTAAGTTATTTCCTGCTCCGCTTATCCTACCATCAATAGTAAGCCTATCCCCTCCTTTTATATAAAGTATTGCCCCATTACCTATATTCCCCGAGACAACTCTATGACCTCCGACAGGTTTCAGATTTATATAGTATGGTCCACCCGTAGCTTCGTATAAATTATTCAACGCAATAACTTCACCCGTTTCTGTTACATTTGAAATAACATTCATATCTACATTTCCATTTAGTCCTCTTACATTCAATACTTCGAAAGCATCAGAAAGGTCAGAATAATCTCCGCCTGTCCCAATATTAATTGTTCCGTTAAACGGAGCTAGTCCGTTTTCATAAGCACCTATAGATGGAACTGTTAAACTTCTTACGGTACCTAAAAAATCTGTAGTGACGGAAGGTACCGGCACACCTGCACTCATACAGGGAGATAAACTACCGGGTTGAAGAAATGTACCATAACCGATATTGGGATCGGTAAATTGAGAGTGCACATCCTGCCCGGTAGCAGTTCTCCAATCTGTTATTGTAAATTTTACTCCATTTAAAAAGCCGACTCTGTATTTAGCAATATCTCCGTAGTAAAAATTATAATCACAGGATAAGAAAGCTGAGGAATTTGTCCTTGTATATAGGGAAAAACAAGCTCCGTTAGTTACATCAGATGGATTTCTTGTAATCAAAAAAATATTATTTTTAATATTAAGTTGATTTGTAGCAGGGCTGTTTATCATTAAGCAGCCAATAGTATCTGATGTAACACCGGCGCTTCTTACTCCACCTATAAAAATTGTATTATTATAAAAATTTACTTTTGAACCTGCAAGCAAAGCAATGCCCCATATATTTCCCGAAGAAGTTGCAGAGCCGTAACCTTCTAATTTATAAATCACATTATTGTATACATCTACATTAGCGTTGGATGTTAGGTTAAGAGTAACGCCGTGCGAACCTTTTGAATTTGATGAGCCGGTATTTGATCCCCCATAAATCAAATTTGAAGAGATTATAGAATTTGTTACGTTATCTAAGTACATTCCTCTTGGTGTTACATTTTTGCTTGTCTGCTGATTGAATATAGTATTATTTGAAACGACTGCTCCGTTTACATATTGATTATAGATTCCAATTTCAGCTACTAAAAGAGATGGAACATCTGAACCTACAATGTTATTATTAATTTGTATTGATTGGCAAAAGTCTGCTGCAATTCCTACAACGTAGATACCGTAACGTGACTTTGTACATAAATTATTCGAAACAACATTTGAATCCATGTCACAAAAACTTGAACCAAAAATTGCAATACCATAAGAGTTTGCTGTATTTGAAATCGTGCCTGAATTAAATTTACAATATTTGATTGTATCAAGTTTACATCCGTTGCCTGAACCTGCATTGATTAAATCTAAAGCCGCAGTGTAAGAAGTAGATGTTGATAAACTTGCAATAGTAAGTTGTCTGGTTGTATCTGAACCTACTCTTCCGTCAATTGTTACTCTGTCTGCTCCATTTAATCTTACTACGGCACCTGTAAAATTCCCGGATATAGTTACACTTGGAGAAGTTGGTTTTATTACAAGTCTCGTGTAGTTAGCTGCGCCCGAACCGGAAGCATTCAAAACAGCTTGAGATGTTTCCGTAGTATTTGCCGATATAGAAATTAAAATGCTGCCAGTGTGTGTACCGTTATTGATTGCCGTAAATGCTGCTCGTAAAGTCGTATAATTTGTAGGGGCACCACCGTTAGCAACACTTACTTGTGAGATTGCAGTATTAAAAAATGATGCGAACAACAAAACTGTTAACAAAAAATAACTCTTACCGGCGAGAATAAACTTAAGCTTGCTTACGCAATCAAAACGGGGTGGGTCGCCTATCCCCGGCCGATAAGAGTTACTAATTTTAAATTCCTTTTGTTCCTTTTTAATTTTTTGAGTTTTCATTTTAATCCCCGTTTGATTAATAATTTTCATAAAACTATTTTAAAACGGAACCGAACTCAAACCAACTTTTTTCATTTTGTGATTGGCATTCATTCCATTTGTTATCATTTCAGACCGGAATTAGATAATTGGCGTTATTTTTGTGATTTAATAAAACAAAATAATTATATTTGTGAAAAGAGCATTAGAAAAGAACATTAGTGAAGAACATTAAATGATAAAAAATTCTTTCATCGATATAATTTCAACATTCTCGAAAGAGGAAATAGCCGACTTCAGGAGCTATCTTAACTCACCTTATTTTAAAGTTCAGCATTATATCATTCCCTATTATGAAGAGATAATCAAATTCCACAACAAATATGAGAGTGAAGAATTTACAAAAGAGTTTATTTTCAAAAAGATTTACCCCGAAAAAAAATATGATGATAATTTAGTAAGGAAGGCGCTATCTCTGTTAACAAAAGAAGCGGAAAGATTTTTAGTTCATAACGAAGTTGATAAAAATGATACTCAAAGTTTGGTTTTACTCAACTCGCTGATGGAGAAAGGAATGTTTAAAAAATTTAATTCAGTTTATGAAAATTACAGAGCAAACAAAAATAAATATTTTGATAAGTATTTTCTGACGCTGCCTTTTCTGATAGAAGCACAAAACGTTCAAAAGATTTTGATAGATAAAGTTGATTCGCAATGGGAACTTCCGTTAGACAGAACAATTGAGTTTTTAATTTTGAATACTATGTCGTACCAATATTACATAAAAAATATTTCGACAAAGTATTATAAATTTTTTGCAAATGAAGAGCTGTACCAAAAATATAATAACAATCTTGATTTTTTAAAAACAGAAGAAGCATTTAAAATTCTAGAGACGTTAAATTCAGAATATTTGTTCCTGATGAAAATTTATCATCATATAGATAAAAGTATCAATGGCGAAGAAGTGAACAAAAATTTTTCTATAGCGATGGGACTTTTTCAAAAAAATACAGATAAGTTAACTGACTTCATGTTATTTGTATTGTCCACTGATTTTGAATCAATTTGCATTCTTGAAATTCAAAAAGGATTTGCGCTGGAATATAAGGAATATCTTTTCAACCTTTATAAGTTCATGATTGAAAATAATATTATGGCGGAATCAAAAACTCAGAATATTAATGTAATCACGTTCAGAAATATGCTTCTGACTTTATGTAAAATTGATCTGGAGTTAAGCAAAGTCTTGATAGAAAATTATGTTAACAGAATAGAACTAAACAACAGGGGAAATATGAAAGAGTACGCATATGCTCATTACTACATGTACAAAAAAGATTTTAGTGAATCCCTCAATTATATTAGAAAAATCAAAAATGATTTTTTCATGTTTAAGACTGATATAAAATTTCTTTATTTAATTAATTTTTATGAATTGGAATATTTTGAAGAAGCGAGGTATCAATTGAAAAACACATATCAAATGTTAAAAACTATGGAACTGAATGAAGGATATAAAGAACTTATGAGAACATTTCTTGATACTTATAAAAAAATGATTGACCTGAGGGAAAAGTTTAATAAAGAAGATTGGGATTATTTAGTAGAAGTAAAATCTAAAGATCACAAATGTTTGTATAAGGATTGGCTGTTTGAAAAAATTGAGTTATTAGTTAACAAATAAAGCTAAATATTTTATTTGTAATCAGCACATCGGAGGTTCAAGTGCCTTTCCCGGCTCAAGATAAACCCTGAAATCTTATCATTTTGGGGGTTTTTATTTTAGTGCTATACAAATATTCGAATTTTGAGTAGGATTGGGATAGGATTAACATAAGATTATAATTTTCTGAAAAAAAAATAACCCTGCAGTATATTTCACTGCAGAGTTTTCGTTCGAAATGAAAAATAATACTGACGTGTACTATTTTATTTTGCCGGGTATAAAATTTAAATTTATTTCTTTATATATAGTAAATCATAACTCACTTGCCAGTCCTTCCCATCACTTGAAACCTCTCCCAACTGCCTTACTGTTCCGTCATCGTTTTTATAAAATGTAAGTCTTTGATACAGAACTAGATTTTTCTGGTCTTTTCCTTCAGCTATAAATGAAAGGGTGTTGTTATTAAACTTCCCTTTTTTAAATTCAGTTGTGTTTCCCGAATCATCAACCCATGTCTGCTCCCAGTCTCCTGTATTACTGTTGATGACATTAAAGCTTTTTCCTTTTCTTCCCCCTGTATTTACCCAGTTTTCCAAAATGACACATTGGTTTAAAATTTTTTCTATTTTACTTTCTCCCGCTTTATTCCCTAATGTTGTATATACATTCCACTCCCCAACCCAGAATTCAAATTCTTTTAATCTTTCATTATACTGACATGGAAATTCCTGCCGTTTCATTTCTTCTATTACATCGAGAAAATCTTTATCATTTTTTAAAGAAGCAAAATCTTCATCATTCAAAGTTTGCTCTGTAGCAGCATAACCGGCAGCAATTGATTTTCTCAGTGCTTCGAGAGATTTTTCTTTCATTTCTTTCCTTGCATAAATGCATGAGAGATTATACCATAGATTTGGGTGCTCGCCTTTAGCAACAGCAGTTTGCAAAGCTATGAAAGCATTATCGTAATCTTTTCTTTGAATGTAAGAAGTGGTTAAACGCACCCAAGCATTTAAGTTGTTATCTTCTACCGAAACTATTTTTGAGTATGCTTCAATTGCTTTATCCCAGTTTGAACTAACATAATATTCATTTGCTTTCTTTTTGAAATCAGTATCAATACCTGACTGAGCAAATCCAATATTTGTAATTAAAATTAAGAGAGAAGAGAAAATTATATAATATTCCTTCTTCATTATTTAATAAGATTTAGTTTTCTTGTTTCTGAATACCCGTTTGTTGATAATGTATAGAAGTAAATTCCGCTGGCGAGAAAATAATTGCCTGCATCAAACTCTGATTCATAAGTTCCGGGTGAATAACTTCCTTTAATTAATTCTGTTACCTCACGTCCGTTTATATCAAATATTTTCAATGAAACATCCGATGCTTTATTGATTGTAAATTGAATTTTAGTCGATGGATTAAACGGATTAGGATAATTCTGCTTCAAAGAAATTGAATTTGGTACTTCTGTGGAAATGGTTTTAACTTCTGAAGTTAATGAACTGCCTTCGGTCAGATTATAAAAATTATTTAGTGAAACATTTGTAAAAGTTTGTTTCAATCCACTGGACCAGAACACAACAAGAGAATCAATCTGCGCCGCATTCCCAAATCCAAAATGAACATTAAGTGCATTCATTGAATTAAAACTATTTGCTGCATTTATTTCTCTAGTTTGCCATTGTGGGATTCCATTGTATGTAGCTTTTGCTTTAACCCTTGTACCAAGCGCCGAGCGGTTTGAAGTCGTGCCTGTACATTTTATGTTTATCCACTTGTTCGAGTTCTGATATATATTCTGATACAATCCTTTGAATTGTGTAACTCCGGTAACAAAAATATCAAGCTTACCGTCTTTATTATAATCTCCTGCCGTAGCGCCAAAGTGCGGACCGCCTCCTGTGCAGATTGAAATCGTATCCAGATATGTGAAAGTACCGTTTCCGTTATTATGATAGAATCTATTTGCATTATTATTATCTTTAGTTACAAAACAATCCAGGTAGCCGTCATTATCAAAATCTCCCCATAGATTTGTTAAATTTGAAGGACCCGCAGTTACAATATTTCCTACTTCTGCTTCAGTCATTTTTTCGTAATACCCATTGCCTTCGTTGCGATATAAATTATTTTTCACCGCATAGTTTGTTAAGAAGGCATCAAGGTCGCCATCGTTATCGTAATCAATAAAATTCCAAACCTGCCCGTCAACCAAATCACTTCCGATCGCAGATGTATCTATTCTTTGCAGGAAAGGATTTCCGGTCTCTTTCAATAGGTTTTTATAATTGTAATCCCTTGCAAGAGAACCTGTTGCTGGTCCGCTCCCTATAAATAAATCAATATCACCATCCTGATCATAATCATACCATGTGGGGCAGGTATAAGGCGCATTCATCATTGTAAATTGAGTTGTATCAATTTTAGTGAATGAACCGTCACCGTTATTCTTCCAGAATCGTGAAGGATGATTTACAACTCCGAATCCGTTTGCGGCAACAATAATTAAGTCAACGAATCCGTCATTATTATAATCTCCCCATGAGCATCCCCAGCCTGTATTGTAAGAAGAGTCTGCTATGGCACCTGTTGTAATTTTTGTAAAAGTACTGTTGCCATTATTTTTATATAAAAATGATTTTGGAGCACCTGTTGATGTTACATAACAATCAATGTATCCGTCATTGTTATAATCAGCCCATGTTGTGCTGAGTGTAGAAGTTATTTCATCAAGTGCAGACGGAAGTTTTGTGAAATTTCCATTGCCCAGATTTTTATAAAGACTTCTGTTGCATACATACAAATCCAGCTTTCCGTCATTATCAATATCTACCCATGCAGTTCCGACAAATGTTCCCGAAGAATGACCCGGGTCTGATACAATAGGATTGTTTGCATCAGTAATTTTCATAAAGGTCTGACCCGATGAAATGTTGGAAATAAAAAAATAAAGGAGAGGAATTAGAATTTTAATTACAAGATTTACAGATGGTTTTTTCATTAACGTCTTTTTTTAGTTGTACAAAATTACGAATTAAATGAAGACGTTAACATCTCATATATGTATGGGGTGGATTAAGGTCGCATTTTAAACCAATTTTTCTTTTATTGCTTTTGCGACAGCCTCTGATTTAGAGTGGACGTGAAGTTTTGAATAAATATTTTTTATATGATGCCGAACAGTACCGACTGTAATTTTCAATTTGTATGCTATTTCTTTATATGAGTTACCGTTGCATAATGATTCCAGTACATCTTTCTCCCTCTCAGTTAGCAAAGTGCTTTCGCTTTCTTTAAATGAGCCTAAAACTTTTCTTGCAATACGCGGAGTCATTGGTGAACCCCCGTCATACACATCGGCAATTGCATGAAGAATTTTTTCTTCACTGGCACTTTTATCCAGGTAGCCAACTGCGCCTTTCTTCAAAGCATTAAAGATAGATTCTGATTCTTCGTGAACAGTGAGCATAATTATATCACACTCAGGTAAAATATCTTTTATTTTTTTAATTCCTTCAATGCCGGAGATTCCCGGGAGTTCTATATCAAGTAAAATTACATCAGGTTCACTCTTTTCTATTTCCTTCAATGCAGTTTCGCAGTTCATAAAAGAGCCGACGCATTGGCAGGTACCGGAGCCATTTAGCATTTGCTCAAGTTCAGTTCTTATTAACTTGTCATCTTCTATTAAGGCAACTTTTAACATTAAATAATTTTATTTGAATGAATTGAATACACTATATTATAAATAGTAATTTTTGTACCTCTTCCAACTGAAGAAATGATTTCCAGGGCAAACCCGGCCTTCTTTGCGCGCTTCTGCATATTCAGTAAACCGTACCCCGAATACTCGGTTTTATTTTCGAAACCAATTCCGTCATCAGTTATCTCAATTTTTAATCTTCCCTCTTCATTAATAATTTTTAACATTATGTTTTCTGCTTGAGAGTATTTTAAAGCATTATTCATTCCTTCTTTTATCACAAATAGCATCTGCCGCTTTACATCCATTTTAAGTTCAATTGTTTTCCACTCAGTTATATTTTCAGTCTTATGATATTTTATTCCTGAGTTTTCAAATAACTCATCGGCAAAAAGATTTACACGCGTAATAAAATCATATAGGGAATCTTCAGAGGGATTAAGAGACCATATTAAATCACGCGCGCTCATTCGAAGGCTGTTCGAAGTCTCAATAATATTATTAACATCTTCGCCGATTTCATTTGAAGAGCCGTTCATTCTCTTAAGAACTCTTCTGGAATACATTGATATTCTTGTAAGCTTATGGCCTAGCTCATCATGATAATCAATCGAGGCTTGCTCACGCCATTTCTCGCGCTCTTCTTCTTTTGCATACTCAATCTCTAATGCCAGTTTAATATTTTTTTGTAATCTGTATTTGTATATTGAAAGGATTATCGCAACTGCTACAATCAATAATAGTAAATAAAACCATAACGTCCTCCAGAAAGGAGGATTGATAACTAATGTTAAAGATTTCTCATCGCTCTTTATTCCTTCATAATTTACTCCTCGAATTTTTAATTCGTATTTACCGGGATTCAGATTAGAATAAAACACATAATTTTTGTTTCCTGCTGAAATCCAGTTCTCATCTATGCCTTCAAGTCTGTATTCATACAGATTCTTTTTGGGATTATTAAAATCCATTAAAGCAAAATCTACCTGCAAATTATTCTCAGTATAATCCAGTTCTACTTTTTGTAATCGTGATAAATCTATGGTTTCAATTTTTTTATCGTTCGATTTAATATTTATTTTTTCATTGAATACTTTGACATTGGCAAAAGAAATTATCGGCTTAGAAGTATCTAATTTAAAATCATCCGGATTAAACACAACTAATCCCGTCCTGCTTCCTGCAAATATATTTCCGTTTTCAGTTCTAATCAAAGCGTCCGGATTAAAAATGTTGTTGGTTGCTCCCGCCGCGAAAATTTTAATCGAAGAATTGGTTAAATTCATTCGTGCAATTCCGTTATTTGTACCCATCCAAAGATTATTATCACCAATAAGCATTGAGTTAATGACGGAATTTTGATTCGTACTCTCTCTTACTAACCTAACTTTATTTTCTTTGCAATTAAATATATTTACCCCTCCTGCAGTCCCGAGGAATAAATTGTTTTCATCTTTCTGAAGGATGGAATAAATATAGTTATTGCTAAGTGAATTTGTATCATTTAAAGATTTTGAGTACCTGATGAAATTTTTGTTGTCACCGTTATATTTATTCAATCCTGCATAAGTACCTGCCCAGATATTATTTTCTTTATCTTTGTACAAAGATAAAATTATATTATCACTCAAACTATTTTTATTGCCAGGTTCATTTTTATATGTGACAGTATCATACGTATCGGAGTTAATAAAGTAAATTCCGTTTTGTGTTCCTGCCACTATCTTATTTCCATCAGAAATAAGTTTTGTAAATGAAATACCCTGCATTAACAGTTTTTCCTCTTTATTTCCCAAAATACATATTAACCCGTTATCAGTTCCTAAAAATAAATCATTTTCAATTTGTAATATAGCATTTACTAATACATTTTTGTTTTCTAAATCTATCTTTGAGATTTTTTCACATGTCTCATCAAATTCAAATAATCCGGAACTGCTACCCAATAAAATTCTGCTTTTGTTTTTTTCATAAAAGATAGATTTCACGTTACCTATTTCATTACCGTTTACATCAATGGAAAAATTTGAAAAATTATTATTGTTGTTTACTGCTTTATATAAACAGTTTTCGTAGGAGCTTACCCATAAACAATTGGATATATCGCAAATCATAGCAATATTCTCTGAGGGTCCTTTTGAAATTGTAGAAAGAATAATCTTTGAAAATTTATTCTGAGCCGGACTGTATTGATAAACATTGTTTGATGAGCTGAAAAATATATCTCCGTTTTTGTTTTCAGTAATTTCATAGATTGTTGCATTTCCCGGAGAGTTGACAACTGTTGAATCGAATATTTTCTTACTAAACTTGTATTCCCCTTTCTTTATATCTGCATTTGATATCATACAAGCTCCGCGCTTAATCAATCCTAACCAGATATTTCCTTTCTTATCACGATAAAGTCCTCTTACAACATTTCCGTTTATTGAATCGGCATTATTGTTTCTTTTAAAATTATCAAATTTATTTCTTTCGGGGTTAAATCTATATAAGCCGCCCATAAAACTGCCAATCCATAAGTTGTTTTGACTATCCGCTGCTAAAGATAAAATGTGGTTGCTTTTAGTGTTCCCGTTGAAGTCACGGTATGTAGTAAAATTATTGTTTTCGAATTTGCACAATCCGTTAGATGTCCCGAACCATAACACACCCGCCATATCTTCAGTAATTGACCACACCGTATTATCGCATAAGCTGGTTGAATTTTCTTTATGAACAAAACGGGTGAATGTAGAAGTTTTGGAATCGTACCGGCTTACTCCTCCCATATAAGTCCCAAACCAAAGGTAGCCCTTGCTATCCTCAAAAATACTGATAACATCATCATTTCCTATTGTAGTTGAATCGAATGGATTGTACCGGTAAGAATTATAATTTACTCCATCATATCTGTAGAGACCGTACATTGTACCGAACCATATAAACCCTTTGCTATCCTGATAAATTTTATAGACAAGATTTGACGGAAACCCTCCTTCACCTTCTATTTTCTCAACATTAAATAATTCTGCTTTAAGTTTTTGATTTATGCAAAAAAGCAAAAGCAGAAGCAAAACACACAGTATTTTCATGATTAAATTTTCATAATTACCAATCAATAATCAATCTCATATTTGTGAGATACTTTTTAAATTTATACAAACTAAAAAATTATATTCACTGAGAGTTTAATCCCTCTGTCAGCTCAGGATAAACCTCTCAAGAATTAACATCTTGAGGGGGTTTTCTATTTTTAAAATAACCTATAATTGAAATTAGAGAGTATATTCAGGAAAAATTTAAAGCTAATGTTTCTCAAATCAGTTCATTCATTTTTTCCTGAATATATTGTTTATGATAATATCTTTTTTCTTTAAAAGCTTCGTCATACACAAACTTCTCAATTTTTTTGTTCTGCTCTTTGCATTTGATAATTTCCTGAAAATATTTCAGAGCATCAGGAATAAGAATAGAATACATTTCAGGAATATTTTTTCTATCCTGTGAATATTGACGCAATGTTTGGAGCGCCGAACGCGCATTTTCAAAGGCACCAAGCTCAATAAAATTCATTAAATAAAAAAATCTTATATTTATTTTTTCAATGATATCTTTCAGTTCAACTCTGTTAAAATAATCTAAAGACTTCTCGAATTTTCCCTGCTTAAAGCTCAGATTGCCCATACAATAATTAAACTCATCCGAGCGCACATCTTCTCCCAGAAACTTTGAGTAATGATTTACAAAATTTTCCGCCCAGCTGTACTCTTTTAATATTATTGCTACCGTAAACATATCTCTGAACATACCCGCCTTAAAATCTGCGATATTTTTATCGGGATATATATCAAGACTACAAAACAACTTCATTAAGTCAAATATATCTTTGTAATATTTTTTATCGGCAGGAACAAGCTTAGTCAGGGCTAATCTTATCAATTCCTGTATAAACTGCACTTGTTCTACCTTGTAAAACCTGCTTATGTTTTTCGTTATTTCATTTTTAATTTTATAAAATTCTGTTTCGGATAATTCATTTACACAATAATAATAGAACCAATACTGGATTTTTAAAATAGATGCCAGAGATATATTAATTTTATCGAATTCTTCAAGAAAAGCACTTAAGTTAAAAGCACTAATAAATTTTTCGAAAATGAAATCTTCCTTTGCATCGATAAAAAGTTTTCTATGGCTGGTGTTTTCTGAAGCAAGCAAAAATATTTCTTTTAAAAGAAAAACTATCAGATTTTCTGATAAGAATTTTACCAATGAAATATATTCTTTAGATGTATTTTTTCTCTGGTCGTTCATATTGTTAGTCCAGTTTGCATAGTTTATGTAATGCGAATGAAACGCTAATGCACCTATACCGAATTCATTTGTAATTTTATCACGGTTTTTTGCAGCTGTTTTATTTGATAAATCAAAAGCCTTTTTCTGCCTGAGACCTACTAAGAATGCTGTATTTAAAGCAATCTCATCTGTCTTCAAAGTTTCAACTGCTATAAATGATTTAAGCAGGTTTCCGATTTCCGAATATAAATTACGTATTGTCTGCTCCTTAAATTCTTTCCCTTTATACAATTTTGCAAACATATTCTGAAAAGACAGAGCGGGAGAGTTGAAGTCAGGATAAGTGTTTTTAATTATCTCAAATACCTTGGGAAGTATTTCCATTGTATTGAAGTAAGGAGATTTTAAGAATAAACCAAATTTTTTTAAATCTTCCTTATCTAATCTTTTTAGTATTTCAAGAGTAGCGGGGGGCAGCATAGTCGGTAAAATTTATCGTTTAATAAATTGTTTATTAACGGTTTAGCAGTAAGTTCAGGAATAAAAACTCAGTAAAAAAACTAAAAATCTTTTTGAGATGAATATATAGAATTTTTAATTTATTAGAAAATAATTTCAGTTTCTTAATTTTTAAAAACTCCTATGAAAAAAACACTTATTAAACTGTTCATCCTTTGCGGAATGAATGCATTTCTACTTTTCAGCAGCTCGGCTTCTGCCCAGCTTACATTTTCCGGCTCTTATGGATTTCGTACGGGAAGCCAACCGATTGACGTTGTAACAGCGGATTTTAACGGCGACGGAAGACCTGATATGGCAGTCTCTAATGTCATGGAAGGCACGATTTCCGTTTATTTAAACACTACTGCAGTAAACTCACTAACTCCTGCTTTTACCGGCAATATAAATTTTTCTGCAGGAGGTATTAGCAGCGAGCCGTTCGGAATGCGCGCATGTGATTTTAACACAGACGGAAAACCGGATTTACTTGCATCAACATATTATGGTCAATTCAGCATTCTCTTGAACTATACATCTTCCGGCTCATTATCGCCTTCATTTTCTTCTCCCAGAACTTTTACTTCGCTCAACGGCAATAGCACTAAGGGAGATTTTGCAGATTTTAATTTAGACGGTAAACCCGATATTGTTATGCCATACAATCACAAAGATAGTATTATAGTTATATTAAACGCCACTCCTACTGGAGCTACTGAGCCGATATTTTCAAGTCACGTTCTTTTCGCAGCCGGAGATAATCCTATTTTTTGCAAGACAGGTGATTTAAACAACGACGGCAAAGCGGATTTTATAGTTTCGTTTTATCTTAACAACTACATTCATATTTATATTAATACCACTCCTCCCGGCGCATCTGTTCCTTCTTTCACTCAGCAAGTCATCGGTCTTCCGACGAATTATGAAGCTGATGCAATATCCGTTGCTGATTTGAATCTTGACGGCAAACAGGATGTAGTCTTTGGTATGGTTTATTATGTTGCTATCCTGATAAACAATACTACTCCCGGCGCATCAACTGCGTCATTTTATACGCGATATGATTTAAATCCCGGACATACAAACTGGATAGTTACAAAAGATATAAACGGAGATAATATTCCCGATATTCTATCAGGAGATGAATCCGACAGCACAATAATTGTTTCACTTAACACAACTTCTCCCGGAGCGACTACGCCTTCATTTTATCCGGCAATGAGACTGCCTGTGAATATCTGCTCAGGTTTCGGAGGAGAAATAGTTGATTTGAACGGCGACGGCGCAAAGGATATTGTATATACAAATGTGTATACTCAGGATTCCGTTAGCGTAAAGATGAATTTAACACAGCTTGGGACGGCAAGCGTTAACTTCGGAGCAAAGACAGATTTCACCGCTTCGGGGCTTCCTTCAAAATCATGCATTGCCGATTTTAACTTAGACGGCAAGCCCGATATAGCTGCTGCCGGCGGACCAATTTCACATGTGATTTCCGTTTCATTGAACAATGTAACTCCCGGCGCGATGGTGCCTTCGTTCGGAATTCCCAATGATGTAAGCGTTTCACTGTACTCCACAAATTTTTCGGCAGTTGACCTTAATACAGATAACAAGCCCGACCTTATTTACAATGAAGGCACAAGCGGCGCATCAATTTATTTTAAAATGAATACAACTTCTCCCGGAGCAGGTTCTGTAAGCTTCGGAAGTGAGTCATCAATAAGCGCAGCGAATCCTATTGCAAAATTTTGCTTCGGAGATTTTAACATGGATGGAAAGCAGGATTTAGCTTATGCAGATAATGTTGATTCAAAAGTATATGTAATGTTTAACACTACGTCTCCCGGCGCATCTTCTCCTTCGTTTTCAGCGGCATCATTTTATTCTGCATCATCGGTAATTGAAATGCAGTCTGCCGATATAAATTTCGACGGCAGGCCCGATTTACTGCTTATCAGCGGAGGAAACGTATCAGTCCTAATTAACACAATTGCGCCCGGAGGATTAACTCCTTCTTTTGGCGCTTTACAAAATTTTTCTGCGGGCTCTTCTATAAGCGCGCTGACAACAGCAGATTTCAACGGAGACTGTAAACCCGATGTGGCTGCATGTAATCTGTTTGATTCAACAATCACTGTAATATTTAATACAACTTCTCCGGGCTCTTCTTCTGTTTCGTTTTCATCAGGTATGCAATTTAGCACTGGAGCATATCCTTATGCAATAACAAACACTGATTACAACGGCGATGGTATTATTGATATTGTATGCTGCAACAAAAATTCAGGAACGAATTCGGTATTAATAAATACTATTACTCCGGGAGCATCAACTCCTTCATTTGCTTCGAAGATTGATTTAACTGCATTTGTCGGCACAAAATTAATAATGACAGGAGATATGAATATGGACGGTAAAAAAGATATTATAAGTACGAATGATGTGGAGGATAAATATTCAGTGTTTTTAAATTTATCTGATATACCTTTGCCAGTTGAGCTTGCATCTTTCACAGCAATTGTCGCTTCAGCAAGTGTAAAACTTCAGTGGAGCACAATATCTGAGCTGAACAATAAGGGATTTGATATTGAAAGAAAATCAGACGGGAAGAGCTGGGAAAAAATAAATTTTATAGCAGGCATAGGCACTTCAAATGTAACGCATAATTATACATTTACAGACGGCGGGCTGCGAACGGGAAAATATAACTATCGCTTAAAGCAGATAGATTATAACGGTAATTTTAAGTATCACGATTTATCTGAAGCGGTCAACATAGGAGTTCCGTTAAGGTATTCGCTTGCTCAAAATTATCCGAATCCGTTCAACCCCGCCACTGTAATTAATTATCAGCTGCCCGCCGAAGGATTTGTAAGTTTAAAGATTTATGATATCAGCGGAAGAGAAGTTAAGCAGCTTGTGAGTGAAGTGAAGCAGGCGGGATATTATTCAGTTCAGTTTAATGCATCAAACCTTTCAAGCGGAGTGTATTTTTATAAAATGCAGGCAGGTGAGTTTCTTAATGTTAAGAAAATGGTTTTAGTGAAGTAGAATTCCTGAAATTGAATAACTTTTAAATTTTAGAATCAAATTAAATTCTCAATGAAAAATACAATTTTAACAGTAGTACTTCTGACTATACTCTGCATTTCAGGCTGTACCGATTCCATCACAAACTCAAATATTGTAAGCACCCCTGATAAATATCAGGCATTAACGGAAGCTCAGTTTTCGCGCAGCAGCAGTATAAGCGCAATCCCCGGGCAGGTAGTTTATCTTGACCTTGAATCTGCAGGAAGCCCTGCATCGGGTGATGATACGGGAATAAACGGCACTGATGAAATAAGTTACACGGTAAGCGATAATGCAGTGTACAGATTTCAGTTAGGTGCAAATGCAAAGTTTACTGCAAAGCTTACAGACTGGACGGGAGGCACTGTGTTTCAACTGAATAATTCAGGCGATACTGTGAGAATAAATTTAAATCCCGGAGACTATAAGCTTACATTGATTTCAACAAGCACGGCTTTAAAACCGCAGACTGTTTTTATTCAGCCCGATGTTAATGCAATCAAAAGCGGCAAAGGTGTGAAGAAGGAAGGGTTGAAACCGCAGGATTTGAACACACTGCTTGAAACAGGAATGTGCGAGGAATGCAATTTAAAAAATATAGATATTGAAAATAAAAATATGTCTTCGGTCAGATTTTTAAAATCAGATTTAACTGCATCCTATTTCAGAAATGTAACATTTGATTCAGCATATTTTTATAAAACAAAGCTTGATTCAGTTACTTCCGATCGCTCCGGTTTAAGTTATTCAAAATTTGACAGCTGCACTGCTGTTAGTTATGTCGCTCTTGGTACATTGAAAGGAGCGGTATTTAATGGCTGTAACTTCTACTATAGTTCCATTGAAGGAAACAGAATGGCACCAAGTACAAATGCAATTTTCAGGAATTCAAGTTTTATTAGAATGATATTTTTAAATGTAAATTTAGACAGCTCACAGTTTACAAATGTGATATTGGCAGGTTCTGTTTCTGATAATAGTAACTTCAATTATGCCGTTTTTAAAGATGTGATTTTTGATTCTGCCAATGTATATAAAATGGATGCGCAAAATGCGCTTTTTGAAAATGTAAGTATGAATCAAATGAAATTCTCCTCATGCAACTTTACTAAATCAATATTTAGAAATTGCAAATGTAAACAAATATCATTTGCACAATCTGACATGACCGATACATACTTAACCTCATGTAATTTTTACGGTGGAAATTTTTATGAGGCGACTTTAAACAGAACAACTCTTATAGGGAGTGATATCAGAGATGCTTATTTTTGCAATGCACAAATCCGGAATATTACAGCATATAATAATACAAAAGATGAAAACACTTTGTGCTTTCCCTATTGAGATAAAATTTTTAAAACATAATATTTAGTTGGATAGCTTTAAAAAGTTACAACACTCGTAATTCTTTAATTAGTATTTATTTTGAACAAAAATTATATTAAAAAGCCCGATAAATTTCAAATTTATCGGGCTTTCGTTTTTATAAATTTCCTTTTGTATGTTACTCTTACTTCACAAGTACCATCTTTTTCGTTGTTACGAATTTAGCTGCATTGCCGCCTTCTGCAATAATATTGTAGAAGTAAACACCGCTGGCTAAATTTGAACCGTTGAATTGTGCTGTATAGTATCCTGCAGTTTGTGTTGCATTAACTATCTGAGCAACTTCTCTTCCGGTCATATCGAACAATCTGATTGAGACTTTACTATCGAAGGGTAAATCGTAGTTAATCTTTGTTGTAGGATTAAATGGATTCGGATAGTTCTGGCTCATGTCAAATTTAGTCGGTACACCAACATCTACCATAGAAGACAGAGTATGATACTTAAAGTTTCCGTTGTTATCAATTTGTTTCAATCTGTAATTATATTTTCCTGTTACTAAATTTCTATCTTCATAATTGTAGTTATGAGATGAATTGGATGTACCATTGCCGGAAACATTTCCGATTTTCGACCACATTTCAGATAAAACAGGTTTTCTTTCAATATCAAATCCTGCATTGTTTTCTTCTGTAGCTGTAGTCCATCTCAAGCTGACATTTCTTCTGTCTACGTTTGCTGTAAATGAAGCAAGTTCAACCGGCAATGGAGCATCCGAATCAGTTAATGCAAATAATGAGAACGAAGTCAGCCCGTACACTGTGATGTTATTATTAACTAAATCGGAAGTATATTCTCCGGGTCCGGTTCCTGCAACAAGTGAAGGTGTATACAACGTGCCGCCATTATCGCTCTTTGCCATTCTTAGATTTACTTCGTTACATGTTCCCAAAATTGCATCAGAATAGTTTAAAGTAACATCATATATAAATCCTGATGCTCCTCCGTTAGGAGTTATTTCCCAATATGCATTAGAATAGTGAAGGTCTATTGGCGCTCCTGGAGGATTTGCTCCGGTACTGAATTTTACATTTAAGTCTGTTATTGGCGCATCTAGAGAACCCGGATTAACTATGTTCACACTTCCGATTGTTTTACCTGAAAGAACGAGTGGATAGTTTCCGATTCCCGCAACAGGCACAACAAGAGTTGGTGCAGCAATTGAAGGAGTGAATTCATCAGCTCCAAGGTCAGTAGCCCCGGTTGCTATAGTTGTGCTTCTTGATGTTCCTGAAAAATCGGTTGCAACTAAACTTAAAGGATAACCATTACCGTTAGGATACCAGCATTCAATATTTGAAGTGATAATATTTAAATCAGCTGTTGCAACACTCGTAAATAGATTAGCAGTAGTTATTGCCGAGGGTGAAATACTATTTGCATCCTGCAAAGAATTTGTCTTCCAGTTTGCAAAGTTATATGAAGTAGGTCCCCATAATCCTATTTCAGTATTTGAAACATTATAAAGCATATTGTAGTCAAAATTCACACCGACTGCGAATGATGTTCCCTTGGAAGCGATAGCATAATTAAGTGAGCCGCCGCCTGTTCTATCCATATATAAAATATTGTTTCTAAGATATTGAGTTTGTATTGCTGTAGTGGTTGTATCATCGCCTTTTACAAAACAGTAAGAGCCGATTGTTCCGCCGGCAGTTCCGCTTACAGCAATTGTGTTATTATAGTAGAAGTGATTATTAACGTTTGGATTACTGTTACCCATTATAGCTACACCGGAGAATTGTGTATTTGTATTTTCACCTGTTCCTACTGAAATCATATTGTTGATAACATATCCTTCCGAGAAAAACCGTGAATATATTCCCGTCGCAATCGGATTTTGATTTGCTGTTGTCCCCGTTGCTTTATTTTTAATGTCGTATATTTTGTTATTGTAGCATGCTCCTGTAAAGTTGGTCAGGAACATTCCTGCTGCCATTGTGGTGGAAGCATTAGCATGTGTATTTTCAGCTGAGATGTTATAAATAGTGTTTCCGTATACTTGGGAATAATAAAAGGTTGAACCCGGAAATACAGAAATACCAACAGCAGCTTGATTGTTTGCAGTGAATCCGGTAAGAACTCCGCTCATGGAAGTTAAATCATGAATAGTATTGTTTGCAATGGTTACACTGTCAGCTGCGCTTGTATGAAATATTCCTCTCGTCCTTGCCGTAGTTCCCGTATTAGTACCTGACATATTTGCAATTGTATTACCTGTGATATTTGCAACTCCAGCGGTAAGAGAAATTCCTGTCATTACTACGTTACCTGAGTTTGTCATCGTACCTGTAGCATTAGGCGCGCTGCCTCCGATGAAATTATTTACTATATTCATACCGGTACATCCGGCACCTGCAATTGCGATACCTGTCTGAGTTGCTGTAGCGGTATATGTGCTATAGAAGTGATTATTCTGAATTGTCCAGCTTGGCCCGCCACCTGCAGATAACACACTTATGCCAACATTGCTGAAATTCTCAAAATTGTTGTTTGAGATATAATTGCTGCTATTCAATGCTCCGGCTGTACCGTTTGATAAAATTCCATTTGACATTGGCGCCGGACTATCAGTTCTTCCCCTAATGTTATTATAAACAACATTGTTATTAGAATTACCGACAGTGCCGCTGGCAACAGTGTGGAAAAATATTACACCTGTTGTTGTTAAAGTTGCCTGGCTTTCTAAGTTCATATATCTTATTGTATTATAAGAAGCTCCGTCTGCAAGCCTTATAACGCAACCTATTGTGGCAGTTGTTCTTGTGTTTCTTAATGTCCATTCGTTACTGCTTCCTGTTCCACCCGGTCTTCCGTCAATTATATAATTATCTCCACCGTTCAAAAGAAAAACTCCTGATGAAAATAATGAACCAGGGTCACCTGATGTTACTCTTGCTGTTACGCCTAAAGCAGGTCTTATAGTTACTGTATAGCTTCCCGAAGAATTGAATTGTGGGAAAGAAATAGGCAAGGTTTCGCCTGTTGTACCGTCATAATCGTTTTGAAGTTCAAAAATTACATTGCCGGTAATTTCTGAATTAGAAGGAGACAGAATGTTTGCTACTGCTGTTAGATTTGCATAATTACCCGTTGCGCCAACAGTATATGTTCCGCTTAAAATAGGTGTTACGGTATAAGCATTTGGTGAAACAGGAGCAGTAGTTCCGGGAGGATTAATGCCGCTTCCGCCTGCAGGATTCGTTGAAGGATTAGCATTTAAATCCTGAGCAGCAACATAATATTGAATAATAGTTCCTGTTATTACACCACCCAATGTGGTTGTGTTTAATGTGAATGTATAATCATTTCCGGCAACTGAAGGAGCGTTATCAAAAATATATGACGGGTCAGTGCTTTTTTTATAATAAAGTCTTGGTCCGTTTGCTCCGGTTTGAACACTGGCAGGGTCCGTAATTGTAGCTGTAAGTGAACGATTTCCTGTTGAAGATGTATTCGACAGTGAGGTATAACTTATCGTCGGTCCTGTTAAATCGGCAGGAATTCCGCCGAATTCGTCTGCTCCTATATCGGGAGCTGTGGCAGGAAAGCTCGGATTCTCAGGATATCCAACGTTAGGATAACGTGCGTTGCCATCGTAATCATCAACAATTCCTGCAACTGTCAAGCCACCGCTTTCAATTTGTGTCGGCTGTGCCGGATCCATATGAAGAAAATTTGAAGAAGCGCCTGACGTACTTAAGAATTTTGTGACAACATTTTCAGTCTGTGAACTAGCGTCTCTTGGAGTAACTCTTACTTTCAAAGCTGAAATTGTCTGGTCTGAGTTTGTTCCGTCATAGAACAATACATTCGCTGGTCCTGGTGTTCCTCCATAAAAGCAGTTATTATTAGAGGTACTTCCGTAGTTTGTAAGAGTTGTACTCGACCTTCTGTAAGCGCTGGTAACACCTGTACCATTAGGTGTAGAATTATTAACAATTAAATTACCTATCATATTTAACGTTGCTGTTGTAGCGGTTGCGCTTGTAGTATGATATACACCTGAAGTAGAAAAATTTATGCCTGCAGAAGTTGCATTAAGATAAATTGTATTAAAAGATAAATTAATATTAGAAGTTGCAGTGGTAGATGTAATATTGATTCCTCTTACTGCATCAGTTGTTGAACTGGAATTCGGAGCTTTAATATCTCCAATCAAATTATTATATACATTGTTTGTTATTCCGCCCGAGGCGATTGTAATTCCATATGCCACACCTGAAGCGTTATCGCTTGTAATGTTGTAGATTTTGTTTTTATAAACATTGTGAACCGTTTGAGTTCCTATGCTTATTCCGCCCACTGCTCCTGTCGAACCCATACCCGTTAATGAGTGGATTGTGTTTCCTGATATTGTAGTTTGTGTAGTAGCAGTCGTATTACTGTTGTTTATTCCATAAAAAAGCGCTGTACTTGTTGTTACCAACCTTGTAATCCCGCTGATTGTATTATCCCTCATATTTATATTAATACCGCTGCTTGTATTATTGATACCATAGATTGCCCCGGTACCTGTAGTAAATGTACTTGAGCTTATTGTATTGGAGTCAACATTGTAATTAAAAGGATTATGAGTTGTAGAGTATATAAAATATGTTACTCCTGTTGTTGCACCTGGTCTTGTAAAACCAGTAAGCGTATTTCTTTTCACGTTCACTGTATTTGTAGTCCCTACAGTTGCTCCTGTGGTAAAACCTATACCCACAACCTGACTAGCAGTAGAAGTATTGTTTATTGTAACTGTATTATTGATTATGTCAATATTTGAATTTGTCATAGTAGACATAAACGTTCCCCATTGTGTCGAATTATGAGCTAAGCTTGTAATACTGTTGTTCTCAATTCTTATTCCATTTTGATAAATTGCATATACACCGTATGCAGTTCCTGTAGGATTAATCGAGCTTCCAAAATCTGAGATTGTATTTGCGCCGCTTACTCCGATTTGTATATTCTGGTCATAAAAAGAATAAGGGGCAGCATCAGCATATCCTCTCAACTGAATTGCAGAATAACAACCGGTAAATGTGTTATTATAGATTTGAATATTTTCACTTGCTCCGCCGGTAGAGGTAACTGTTACGGTTGCAGTTCCGGAAATATTTGAAATAAAGATTCCGCTTCCTGCAATAGCGCTTGAGTCAACATTATGATAAAGTGTAATAGTGCTGTTTCTTATTATTACGTTTTTACATGCATCTGTTCCTGAAGCTTTTTTAGTAAAGAAACCATATTCATATTTATCAGTTAAATTTGCTGTATAGGATGAATTGCCATTCAAATCAATTCCGTTAAAAGTAATGTAATCACCTCCGTTAATTACAATAATTCCATCTGCATTAGAACCTAATGATGTTGTCCTTAAAACGCCGGGAGAATTTGGTATTATTTTTGGATTTGCGCCGCCGCCTGATTTCTGAAAAATTATCTGGTCAGAAGCCGTTCCTGTAGCTGTCAATACCGGAGGAACTTCATTAAAAGTCTGCCCTGATGTCACGTCAAATGTAACACCGCCTGCGCCAACTCCTGAACCGTTCAATGCGTTTATTGCGTCAGTAAAAGTTTGATAGTTATTCCCGCCTGTTACAATTGTGTTGTCAATTGTTTTAACACCGGATAGCTGGGAGAAACCTGTATTTGCAATCAGGGATATTGCAAATATAAAAAAAACCAATAAAGTAAATTTTTTCTTCATAAGGCTATTGTTAAAATTTTTAAAGGGAAAAATTTATAAAAAAACTACAAAATTAATTTATCTTCAGGAACAGAAATTGAAAGAGTGATAACTATGCTTAGTTAATTACATAATACTTTAATCAAGACTATTATATAAAACTCAAATGCAATGTTATGAATAGGTATCTAAGGATTTAGTATATGGTGAATACAAAACTTAGATTTTATGAATACTTCATTTAGATTGAATTTTACTTCAAAATAAAATCAGACAAAATGTAACGTAGAAATATAAAAAATTGTGAATAAAAATATCCACTATTTATAAAATGGTACTAAATTTTATAATAATCAATTGGGAAATATATTACTAAGTGAAATTTAATATTAGATTTATAATTAGCAGGTCGGGGGGGTTCACGTCCCTCTGTCAACTCAGGATAAACCCCTCAAGAACACATTATTTAGAGCTCCACAGTTATTAGAATAAAATTTTATATTTTTTCTTCGGTACACTTCTCTTTAAGTATAAAAAAGCCCGATAAATTTCAAACTTACCGGACTTTCATTTTTATTTACTGCTCTTCTGTATTAGTTCTTACTTCACTACTACCATCTTCTTTACATCTGAAAATTTATCTGTGCTTAGTTTATAAAAATATGTTCCGCTTGATAAACCTTTCGCGTCGAATTGAACGGTGTAATATCCCGCATCTTTTACTTCATTCACCAATGAAGCAACTTCCTTCCCTGCTAAGTCATAAACTTTTAACGAAACAAAGCTGTTAATTGATATTTGATAACTGATAATTGAAACAGGATTAAACGGGTTCGGGTAATTCTGAGCAAGCAAGTATCTATTAGGTACCCCTATGGCAACTTCATTAGATAACTCGTAATACTCAAAATTACCGTTATAGTCTATCTGTTTCAGGCGATAGCTATATCTCCCCGTGTTCAAACTATTATCTTTGAATGTATAATTTTGTTGACTATTTATTGTACCGTGTCCTTCTACGTATCCAATCTTTTTCCATCCTGCACCGAATGAATTTCTTTCTATCTCAAATCCTTTGTTATTTTGTTCCTGTGTAGTGCTCCAGTTAAGTGTTACATTATTGCTGTTTACACTTGATGCAAATGATGCAAGCTCAACAGGCAATGGCAATGAAACAGTGTTAAATAAAACTGAAACGTTACCTGTAGTCTGATTTCCCACTGCCAAATCAGGTTTTCCATCGCCGTTTAAGTCACCGATTGTTAGCGACCTTGGTATAGTTCCCACTGTGAAATCTGTCTTTGCAGCAAAAGTTGGAGTAGAAGCACCCGTTGTTGTTGTGTTTAATAAAACGGAAATTGAAGATGCGTTATTATTTCCTACAACTAAATCAGGTAGTCCATCACCGTTTACGTCAGCAATTGATACTGGAAAAGGGGCAGTTCCCGTTGTGAAATCTGTCCTTGCGGAAAATGTAGGAGAGCTTGCGCCGGGCGATGTAGTATTCAGTAACACCGATACTGAATTACCGGAGTTGTTTGTAACAGCTAAATCAGGTTTTCCGTCACCGTTTAAGTCGCCGATTGCAACATTTCTAGGTGATGACCCCGTTGTGAAATCCGTTCTTGCTGAAAAAGTAGGTGTTGCGCTGCCTGTTGGTGTTGTATTCAATAAAACTGT
The DNA here is from genome assembly GCA_937974175.1 of uncultured Ignavibacteria bacterium. Taxonomy (GTDB): domain Bacteria; phylum Bacteroidota; class Ignavibacteria; order Tepidaquicellales; family Tepidaquicellaceae; genus JAFDZO01. Next base: position 63,635 of record CALJIG010000047.1, on the reverse strand, counting down.
AACAATATTGGGCGTAGAAAATGACAATGCTAAATCCAGTTTTCCATCTCCGTTTAAGTCACCGATTGCCAGAAATTGACAAAATTGCGCTGATGGTATAAAATCTACCTTAGCGGCGAAAGTTGGAGTAGCGCTGCCCGTAGGAGTAGTATTTAATAAAACCGATACTGCGGCAACGGTAGTATTATTTGAAGCTACTAAATCGGGTTTACCATCACCATTAATATCTCCAACTACACCTGCTGATGTAATTGATGCCGTTGCAAAATCTGAATTTGCTGAAAAAGAAGGGGTTGATGCCCCGGGAGTTGTTGTATTTATCAGAACAGAAAAAGTTGCGGGTGATAAATTTGCAGTTATCAAATCCGGTTTTCCATCTCCATTTATATCAGCAATAGTTACTGTTTGAGCAGTGCCTCCAACTACAAAATCAGTTCTTGCAGAAAATGTAGGAGTTGATGTGCCTGAAGGTGTTGTATTCAGAAAAACGGAAACTGACAATCCGGTCGAGTTAGCCACAGCCATATCCGGTTTACCATCGCCGTTCAAATCGCCGAATTTTACTGACCTTGGAAGAGTTCCTACTGTAAAATCCGTCTTTGCAGAAAACGAAGCAGGTGATGAGCCAAGAGTCATTGTATTCATAAAACTGAAATATTATTTGTAGTTTCATTTCCTGTTGCCATATCCGGTTTACCATCGCCGTTTAAATCACATATTGAAACTGAGCTTGGATTTGTACCTGTCGTATAAAACGATACTGCTCCAAAAGTCGGTGTTGCAGCTCCCGGAGTTGTTGTATTTAGAAAAACCGATACTGAATTTATGTTGTAATTTGTAGCAGCCATATCCGGTTTTCCGTCTCTGTTAAAATCACCGAGTGTAACTGTATATGGTCCGCTGCCCGTTGCAAAATCTGTCTTAGCAGAGAAAGTCGGAGTTGAAGCATTGGGAGTTGTTGTATTGAAAAATACCGACACTGAATTTGAACCGTAATTTGCAACAGCCATATCAGGTACTCCGTCGCCGTTTAAATCGCGGATTGCAACTGAAGCAGGATTAGTTCCTGCTGTGAAATCTGTCTTTGCTGAGAATGTTGGTGTCGAAGCACCGGGTGTTGTTGTATTTATAAAAACAGAGACTGACGTTTCATCATAATTTGCTGAAGCAATTTCATTTTTTCCGTCTCCGTTAAAATCGCCTGTTGATACTGAGTATGGTCCGGTTCCGGTTGTAAAATCCGTCTTCGCTGAAAAAGTCGGAGTTGATGCGCCGGGTGTTGTTGTATTAAATAATACAGATAAGGTGTTACTCCCGTAGTTCGCTACAACCATATCAGGTTTACCGTCACCGTTAAAATCACTAAATGAAACTGAAGCAGGATTAGTACCTGCCGTGAAATCGGTCTTAGCGGTAAAAGTTGGTGTAGATGCGCCGGGAGTTGTTGTGTTTATAAAAACTGAAACTGAAGTTTCATTGTAATTTGCTACAGCAATATCCGGTTTTCCGTCGCCGTTAAGGTCGCCGATTGCTGTTGCATAAGCGCCGGTTCCTGTTGCAAAATCTGTTGCAGCAGAGAAAGTTGGCGTTGATGCTCCGGGTGTAGTTGTATTTAATAAAACTGATACTGTAGCTGCGCCGAAGTTAGCGGAAATCATATCCGCTTTTCCATCGCCGTTAAAATCACCGAAGGAAACTGAATAAGGAGTTGTGCCTGTAGTAAAATCTGTCTTTGTTGAAAAGTCCTGCGCGAATGCGCTGCCTGAAATAATATTTGCACTCATTAAACTCAATAGGAATGCAAATACAAGTGAAAGTGTTTTTGCCATTAGGGGTATTTAAATTTTAAAAACTTGTATGCAAAATACTGCTGATGTATCACAAATGCAAAAAGAAATTTGGTCGAAAACACGCTGGATTTTTGGGGGGATATTCGACAATTTATTGATAAAAGAATAGTTTGCAAGAAACAACAACACGCTAAGAAGAAGTTGTTAAATTATTTGGTGTCAAGTCTTTTCTGAATAAACTTCCCTATTAGTAGTAATAAAATGAATTTAATTTCTTTTAAAATTTTCTATTGTTAAATTCCCTTCAGCGCTAAAAAGAAGCTTTTTAATTATTAGTTAACACTTTAAAAATCCGACATATTAAATTACAAGTTTCAAATTACGAATTACGAATTACGAGTTAGAAAAAACCCGACTTTTTTCCGACTTTTTTAAAAATGAAAATAATCGGTATTGAAAAAACAACAACGGGACTTTGATCCCGCTAAAGACTGGACTGAGCTTCGCACAGAAACCCGTCAAAAATTCATCAAAATGGAAAACTTTAAATCTGAAATCTTAATCTGAAATAAATGGAATCCGACTTTTTTAAAAATAAAAATGGTGAATTTATACTCAACAAACCCATAACAATTCTCCCCTTGAGGGGAGTCCGACCGAAGGTCGGGAGGGGTGTTTGAACGAACACCCACCGTCCTCGCGGAGTTTATCCCGCGCTTGATGCGGGACTCGCCAACTCCCTCAGAGGAGGAGTTAGCACGTTTGTGTATAAAGTATATAATTAGCATAAAAATATTCAGTACCAAGGTTCAAATTGGCGTATTGAAAAAACAACAACGGGACTTTGATCCCGCTAAAGACTGGACTGAGCTTCGCACAGAAACCCGTCAAAAATTCATCAAAATTGAAAACACTAAATCTGAAATCTGAATCTGAAAGAAAATCCGACTTTTTTCCGACTTTTTTCAAATAGCGAATGGGGAGAAGTGCAATAGTGGATATTGAACTTGAAACTCGAAATTTGGAATTTTTAACTGAAAGAAAATCCGACTTTTTTCCGACTTTTTAAAAATAGCGTATGGGGAGTAGTGCAATAGTGGATATTGAACTTGAAACTCGAAATTTGGAATTTTTAACTGAAAGAAAACCCGACTTTTTTCCGACTTTTTAAAAAATACTTTTAACGGTGCACAAATCCGAAAATAAATTAGGTTTAGAACACACCGGATAAATCGGTTGGTAATTGAATTTGTATTGTTAAACAAATAGCTTATAGGATTTTTCAACACCCCAAATGTATAACACTCAAACAGTAGAAATACTTAAAAAACTTGATAAAGACGAGCTTAAAAGGTTTGGCGATTTTTTGATGTCACCTTTCTTTAATAATTCAAGTTTTATTGTAAAAATTTATGATACAGTAAAAAAGGAATATCCGGCATTTACGGGGAATTCTCTAGAGCCTGAAATTATTTTTAAAAAATTGTATCCCGCAGAATCATTCAAAAATACAAGAATAAGAAATCTGTACGCAGAGTTTGGTAATTTGCTCAGAAAGTTTTTAGGTTATCTTGAAGTTGAGAATTCGGAACTGGAGCTTGATACATTCATAGCAAATTCCTTAGCACAAAGAAATCTTGGTCATATCTCTAATAAAGTTATTAATAAAAGAATAGAACATTATGAGGGTAAAATATTCTGGGAGGATAACTACTTCCACGAAATGTATGTCATGTATTCTATATACTTGCAAAATCTTAATGCGGGAAGTAAGGACTTCACCAAGGAACACTTTTTCATTCAGGTAAGAATGCAGGAAATACTAATTGTACTCTTCTTCAGAGAATTATTTATTTTATTCGCCACTCAATCATATAAAAAAATAATTCCCAGCTCTTATAATAGTAAAATTACTATAGAAGATTTTATAAAAGTGATTGATATGAAAGAGTTGTTTGCTTATTTAGAGAGCGCTAAAAATCCTTATACTACATATTTAAAGATACATTATCGTTTATATCACTTTTATGAACACAGTGTAACCGAAGAGGAGTACTATGAATTTAAAAAGGACCTGTATAAAATAATATTTGATGTAATGAGTCAGGAAGCGTTTAGCTTTATAGTAAGGACAATTAACATAATTTTTCTTAGACTTATTCCTACAAACAAAAAATTTTATGAGGAAATTTTTGAACTTAGCAAGCTCTTTTGCGAGCTGAAAATATTCCCAAATAAAAGAGTTCCCTATTTAGCTCCGGGTCCTTTCAAGGATATGTTTGGTCCTGCAGCAATATTAATGGAGCTGGACTGGGCTGAAAATTTTGTAAAAGAATACAGCCAGTATCTTATGGAAGATATAAGAGAAGATGAATATAACTACTGCATGGGGAATATATCCTTCAAAAGAAAAAATTATGAATTGTCGCTTGAGTACTTAAACAAAGTAAAGCTAAATGAAATGGTAGAAAAGATTAATATACGATTTTATTATATGATGAATTATATAGAACTGAAAGCTTATGAAAATGCACTCTCATCGTTACAGACAATCAGACAGTTTTACAGTGACAGAAAGGATATTCCTGAAATATTTGCAGTGCTTATTCCCGATGCAATAAAATACTTTGGAGAAATAATCAAATGCGAGCAGGAAGGAATAAAATTAGATCCGCAAATTTATGATGAAGCAAAAGATGGAAGAAGATACTACCATGCGAAATATGTTTTAGGAAAGATGGAGAAACTAATATAATAATTCGCCTTAGCGGGAATATTTCATGCAGAAATTAAAATTATTTAATAATCAAATCCGTACAAGAATAATATCACTTTACTAATTAAATATAACCCCACTCAGGAATAAACATCCTGAGGGGGTTGAATATACGGATTATTTTATTCTATTACAGGCAGATTCATACATCTATTATTACTTTATTGTAAAATAATAGTCGTCAGAGTATTTTATTGAATCATCAAATTCATCTACTACTCTCAGGCAGTATTTCCCGGGCTCTCTGATTGAAAAATCATTTGAACAGTTATGCTGAGTAGATGACATCGAAGCAACTCTGTCCTGCTCTACTCTTCCGTCGGGAGAATCTTTTGTAATTACTGTTCTTAATCCGACTGATTTTCCGAAGGGTTCAAATTTTAAAATTACAAATATATTATCATTTGTGCCGATTGAACTGAATGTGTTTACATTGTCTTTTGGGATTAAGTCACCCTGATAATCAGAGGGAGTTGAATATCCGCTGCAAAGTGTGACAGTTACTTTTGGCTGTGCTTGCAAACCTGCTGCCACCATTAATAATAATGCTATTGTTAAAAACACTTGTTTCATTTTAATTCTCCTCTTAAATGTTTTAAATTTATTTTGTAATTTCTATAAATGTTTTTGCTATGTATTGTGTGTAGCCTCTGTGCTCTAGAAAATCTCTTTTGTAATAATCTATAGCATACACTGCATACTTACCGGGCTCAGGAAAATAGTACGGTTCAGTAGTTGCATAACGCAGCCATCCGCTTTCAGTCTGCATTACTTTCTGGTCAACGGGTGTTTCATCTCCGTTTGCAGCGACTTTAAAAGTTTCCCATTGTATAAATGCCTGTGAATGCGCCGCGCCGAACAGCGGAGAATCAACGGCAATCTGAAAATTTACAGGTGTTGATGTAGTAGCTGTAGTATAAACTGTTATCGGATTTATGTTATCATCTGTATCATTGCAAATTGTGAGTTTTCCGCTTTGTGCTGAAGCCAATTTGAAATAGCCTAAGAAGATTAAAATACCAAAGAATAATATTCTTGCTGTCATTGAAATTTTTCCTTAATGTTTAATTTTTTAAAATTATTTTACTAATAACATTTTTCTTGTCTCGGTAAAATTTCCGAATTGGAGTTTATAAAAGTAAACTCCGCTTGCAAGACCTGAACCGTCAAACTCCACCAGATGAGTTCCGGCTGACTGATAACTGTTCACAAGCGAAGCCACTTTTTTCCCAATTATATCATAAACATTTAGTTCCACCATTCCTGATGCCGGTATCTGGAAATTTATTTTACATACAGGATTGAATGGATTAGGATAATTTTGATTTAGTTTAAATCCTTCAGGGATTTCAGTGGATGCATTGGTAACTCCAACAGTATTCAAATCGAAGTAGCAGATATTTATTGACCATCTTTTTAATGTTCCGTTATCACCATTTGCATTATCTTTTAGTCCGAGAATGAATTTCTGATTGTTTGCTACCGACTGATTAAAAACATAGAGCGGTGTAACTGGTCTGAATGTCCCTGTAAAAGGATTATACATGCTATCAATATTCAGGGAAGAACTGTCACTGAAAACTGCGTTATAGAAACCATTTCCAAGAAGATTTCCGCCTGACCTGTTGACTAAAGTATCGGCTCGCGCTCCTGAAGTTAAAGCTGCGCTGATATCAGATGGCCACGTGTGAGTAATAGTATCGAACTTAACAGACATTGAAACTATCTTTGCATTTAGAGGAATACCTGTGAAAGTTAATGTATCATAAGTTGTCTGTAAGTCTAATATTGATTTATTGGGCGTTCTTGTTACTGTAATGCAGTTCGGAACGGCAAGTACGTATCTGAATACAGAAGTAGATGGGAATGTTGTTGAATAATTTGAAGCAGCAATATAAACACCATATTGAGCATTATAAGCCATCATTGTTGAAAAATAATCATAGTTTGTCTGAGGAGGATTTAAATAAACCTCACCGCCAATTATCTGACCAATTGAATTTATTTCATACAAAAATGTTTTAGTGTTATTGCCGTTGTTTGAATAGTTTACACCTGCTGCAAAAATATTACCTGTGTTATCTTTTACGATTTTATTTATAGTTACACTATCGGCGAAATTTTTTCTGAATTTCAAATTACCGGAAGTATCCAGTTTTACAATTACTCCCGTCGGACTAATAACTCCATATCTCCCTGCTATTTCTTCAGTTCCCCCAATAAAAATTTCATTACTATTACCAAAGAGCATCGATTTCGCCTGGCTTATACCATTTGATTGTATGTATGAATCACTTTGATAATTCCATTCCATATCTCCGGTGGTGCCATTTATTTTTGAAACAGTATATCTTTGACCGGAAAAACCGTTGCTGGCTGTACCGCAGACAAAAACTGTCCCCGAAGAATTTACTTTGACATCTTGCACAGAGAAAGCAGGGTTATTTACTGAAACTCCGCCTCTTAAAAATACCGTGTTTCCCGTAGTGAATTTAGCATAATTCCAACCATATCTGTTATCATTTGATTTCAAACTTCCTGCGACTATTATACTACCACTTGCATCAATTTCCATACAAGTAAAAATTGCACTCCATCCTGCAAGCGAGTTAGCTGCAACTGCAGTCCAGATAGAATCTCCATTTGAATTATATTTTGCTCCAAAGAAATAGTTGTCAGGATTTGCGTAAACTCCACCTATATAAATGTTAGAAGAAGCATCAAGCATTACTTTCTGAACAAGGGCATACTTACCGTTTCTGATTACAGGTTTTTTCCATAAAATATTTCCATTATTATCGAATTTAGTAATAAATACCCTGTTACCAACTGAATCTTGATTTGTTATAGCAATAATATTTCCTGAATTATCTAAAACTGCGCTTGGTATCTGGAAATAATTTCCGTTCGGGTTTTTATATCTTTTTTCAAACATCACGTTTCCAGCCGCAGAGCATTTCCTGATAAAGCCCATCTTATCGGTGAAACCTGAATCTAACATACTTACGGTATATGAATTACCTCCGGCATCAATCAATAAATCATGAATGTACAAGCTTGTAGTTGAACTTGGAACATATCGGTTTACCCATAATCTTGCAGGCAGTTTTGTCTGCGCTGTTACTTCAAGAGAAAGAACAAACAACATCAAAAGAAAAATGGTTTTGAGTTTCATTGTAGTTTAAATTTATTTTAGAATTATAATTTTGGGAAAAAATCGGGACGTATGAAAATCACACGCCCCTTTTGGTTGGCACAAAGGAATAGAATTTCATTTCCTTTGAAAGAGGTCGAAACTTGGAATAGAGTAATATGTGATGAAATTTTAACATTTATACCAACCGATACAAAATTAAAAAGAGAATAGGGATTTGCCAAAGAGAAATAATAAAAAAATAACAAAGATTTTAAAGCTGTTATTTGAATTTTGCTTGATTCCAAACGGTTTTCAAAGCTTTTCGGAATACTTTTTTAACAAAATTTTCACCATATTAAAATTATGAAACCCCAAAAGACCAACAAGCTTTTTGTTGTGCTCGCTGCTTTAAGCGTAGAAGAAGTGAAGGATTTTGTTGTATTTGTAAACTCGCCCTTCTTTAATTCCAATAAAAACGTTTGCAAAACCGTGGAATATTTAAAAAAAATTCATCCAGATTTTGCCGTGAAAAGTGCGGAGCCCGAGAAAGTTTATTCGGTTTTGTTTCCCGGTAAAAAATTCAATGAGCAGATACTCAATAATCTATATACTGAGCTCAATAAACTTTTAAAAAGATATTTTGCACTGAAAGAATTTGAAGGTGACTATGATTTAAGTAAGATTTGTTATATAAGAAATCTCACAAAGAAAAAATTAGTGCAGCAATCTTTACTGGAAATAAAAAAAGGGCTGGGAAAAATTGAAGAGGAAAACTATGATACTTACCGAAAGCAAAAAGTTACAACGGGACTACTGCTGGAACAAATAGGAACCATTATGTACACTTCAGACCACAATCGATATTTAGAAACTGAAATAAAAAAAACTGAATCCTTTACTTATCAGTATCTTTTAGATCTCTCTCTTTCCGCTGTCAATATTCATATTTACAGACAGTATTTTCCTACGAAATTAAAAAATCAACTCTCTGATGAACTATGGAATAGTATAGATTTCAACAGACTTGTTAAAAAGTTAGATGCATTGGATACAATTGATACAGCAGATCAATATTTATATTTAAAAATGATTCTCATGGGAAATGCGATTTTTCTCGGGAAAAATAACTTTAAAGATTTTCTTAAGCTGAAAGAAATTTTAAAAGCGAATTATCATAAATTTGTTTTTGACGATAAACATAAACTCTGGGATATGATGATTAAAATTCTGGATTATAGTGTTTCAAAATATTATAAAGACTACAACAATGAGATTCACCAAATAAATAAATTCTGTATAGATAATGGAGCATTGATTAATGAAATGCAGGTTCGCAACGGTACATTTGTTCTATATGAAAACAGGGTTAGAAATTGTTTTGCGTATGCTATAAGAGTTAGCGACTGGGAATGGGCTGAAGCGTTTGTAGAAAAACACAGCAAGTATATGTCAGATGAAGTGCGCGATAACACTTATCATTATTTAATTGGCCAGTGCAAGATGCAGAATAATAAATTCGGTGAAGCTATGGAGCATTTTTCAAAAGTGAAACTGAAAGACGGAGTGATTAATATTGATATAAGAAATTTCTATCTGAAATGCCTGTACGAGCTCGGCTATTGGGAAGAGCTTTTAGCGGCGATAGATTCATTCAATCATTATCTGGACTATCAGGATGTTCCACCGGATTTTGCCGATACTGACTTCAAATCACTTTTCAAATACCTGAGAATATTAACAAAAATAAAAACAGAAGGTGCTGGGATAGACTCCACACTTCTCAATGAAGTAGAGAATACACCGGGATTTCTTTCTAAAGGCTGGATAATTCTCAAAATAAAAGAAATAAATAATAAATAATCCATTGCAGTTTTAGCGGTAAGCAATTCAATTTACTCCTTCACATTTTTATAAACCGTAAATAGTGCCGAACCGGATAAAATCTTTGCTACCCTGAAAAATTTTGAGAAGAAGACTTTTTGTAATCAGTATTCGAGTAACGTCATTCTATAACCTACTCCTGACTCAGTTACAAAAATTTTTGGTTTAGTTGAATCGTCCTCAAATTTTTTTCTTAACTGTGCTATATAAACACGAAGGTACTGAGTTTCATCTGAGAATGGCTTTCCCCAGACTTCTTTCAGTATATATTGGTGAGTTAGAACCTTACCTGCATTGCGGATAAATAAGGTAAGCAGTGAGAACTCTGTAGTAGTAAGCTTTACCAACTCAGCTTTGTTTTTTACTGTGCGGGTGGAAAAATCAACTGAAATATTTCCATTGGTAAAAACAGGATTCGTCTGCTCCGGCTGATAATATCTTAAGCTTGCCCTTATCCTCGCCAGAAGCTCTCCAATGTTAAAGGGCTTTGTTATATAATCATTTGCGCCTGAATCCAATGCAGAGATAATATCTTTTTCTGAATTACGTACAGATAAAATTATAACAGGCACATCTGAAAACTCTCTTATTTTTTTCAATACAATTAATCCGTCTTCGTCAGGCAGCCCCAAATCAAGCAGCACAATCGAGGGCTTATGATTTATCAATTCCTGAATTCCTCTTTTACCATCTTCAGCTTCAAATACGGAGTAGCCTGAGTCCTCCAGTCCGATTTTCAGTAAACGTCTGATCTGTATCTCATCATCTATAACCAATATGTTTTTTGGAATGCTCATTTAATTTAGAGGTAGTTTAATTGTAAATTTTAATCCGCCTGAATTTTTATTCTCTACGGAGATTGTACCTTTCATAGCTTCAACAATTCCTTTTGATATGGAAAGTCCCAGTCCCGTACCGCCTGCAATTTTATTGTTCACTCTGTAAAACTTGTCAAAGATATTCTGAACATCTTTATCGGGAATACCTTTGCCGTTATCGGAAATTATTATATATCCATAATTGTCATCGTAAGATGCCTGCACTTCAATTTTAGAATCTTCCTGTGTATATATCAATGCATTTTGAAAAAGATTTTTTATCACTTGCTCCATAAGTCCGAAATCAATTTTTATAAGCGGCATTTTTTCAGGAATTGAGACTGTAATTTCATGTCCGCTTTGCTCACTGTCAAAATCTTTCAAAGCTGAATTGATCAAATCAGTTACTTCATACAGATTGAAATTAGGAACAAGCTTACCTGACTCCAGTCGCGCCATATCAAGAAGATTTTCAACAAGTCTGTTTAATCTTAATGATGCAGTGTGAATCTCATTACATAACTGTACTCTTACGCCTTCACTGTTTTCAGATTTGATATTCAACAGCAGATTGGACGAGCCCATTATTGCAGCTATTGGTGTTTTCAATTCATGGGATAAACTGTCAAACAACGTTTTGTAAAGTTTTTCTGATTCTTCAAGAACTAATGTCTTATTCGCTTTTAGATTTAGAAATTCTCTCTCCATAGCCCCTGCAATCTGATTCATAAAATTGTCTATCAGCGTTTCATGCTCATGATAAAAATTTTCACTTTGAATTTTTAACCCGGCAACTCCATATGTACCACGCTGATTTTTTAAAGGATAATAAACATATTCTGAAGAGGTGAGTGAATCTGTAAATCTCCCCGCTCTTTTCTCATTGGAATATATCCATTGAGCTACACTTAATTCTTTCTCCGAAACTTTTTCCGAACCGGTCCCAATAAATTGCTTAACACTTTTGGAATGTTCATTGCTTACAAAAATTACTGCCTCAGATTCAAATACTTTCTTTAAATTTTTTACAGCATTAGTTATTACTTCTTTCAGGTTATTTGCCTGTGACAAATCATTCGCAAGGTTATATAATGCTATTGCTCTTTCTTCCCTCTGACGGACAGAACGCTCTCTTTGCCTTATTCTGGTAGTCAATACTCCCGTTACATAAGCAACAATGAAAAACATAATAAACGTAAGTATATCCTCTGTCCTGCTAATAACTAATGTAAAATGCGGAGGCACGAAGAAGAAATTCCATATAAGGGGACTCATTACAGCTGCTAACAATACAGGACCCGGTCCTAATATTAACGGCATAAGGCATACTACAAATAAAAATATCAGAGCAATTGTCTGATAGCCGAGAAACGAGCTAAAGATAAAACAAACTGCTGCGACAGCAATTACAATTGAAGCCGAGAGCAAATATTTCGAAAAACCGGACTGAGCATCCGGCACCCTGAATAATTTTTTCTTTTCTTCAATTGCGCTATCCCCCGAGGCTATGTAAACATCTATTTTTCCGCTCTCTCTAATTAATCTGCTGACAATATCTTTACCAAATAAACGATGAAAGAAATTTTCATGATGAGATTTCCCTATTACTATATGAGATACGTTTTCCCTCTTTGCTATTCTTAATAATCCATTCACAACATCAACATCAACTGTAGAAATGACTTCTGCGCCCAGCTCCTTAGCCAGCTCTATATTTTTGTTTAAAGATTTTTTTTCATCCTCACTTAACGCTTTCGGAGTTTCAACATTAACTGCAATCCAGCTTGCTTCCATAGTATAAGCAATGCGGCGCGCCCATCTGACTAAATCAATTGAGTTCGGGCTTGCGCTTATTCCTATTAAGATTCTCTGAGTTGATTTCCACGGTCCTGCAATTTTATTTTCCTGCATGTAATGTCTTACCTGCTTATCAACTCGGTCTGCAGTAAGTCTTAATGCCAGCTCTCTCAGAGCGCTGAGATTCCCCTTTCTGAAAAAATTATTTACTGCATCCTGAGTTTTATCCGCAGTATAAACTTTACCGTCTGCAAGTCTTTGCAATAATTCATCGGGAGAAATATCAACAAGCTCTATTTCATCAGCAGCTTCAAGTATTGAATCAGGAACCTTTTCTTTTATAATAATTCCTGTTATCTGGCTTACTGTATCTGCAAGACTTTCAAGATGCTGTACGTTCAATGCAGTGAATACATCAATACCGTTATCTAAAAGCTCAAGTACATCCAAATATCTTTTTTTATGTCTGCTGCCGGGAGCGTTTGTGTGGGCGAGTTCATCTACAATTACAAGTTTAGGCTTTCGCATGAGGATTTCATCTATATCCATCTCTTCAAGCTCGAAGCCTTTATACTGGATTTTTTTGCGGTCTAACTGCGGTAAGTGGAAGAGAAGAAATTCCGTATCGGAACGCTTATGTGTTTCTACATAGCCGATGAGTACATCAACTTTACGTCCGTATGCCATGCTAGCATCCTGTAACATTGCAAATGTTTTGCCTACACCTGCACTCATTCCCAGGTAAATTTTAAGCTTACCTTTTTTTTCTTTCTGCTCGGAAGTTTTTATCTGAGCAAGAAGTTCATCGGGATTTGGTCTGGATGCATCTTCCATATCTACAATTTATCTAACTCAATATTTAATTTAAGTACATTTATACGGACTTTTCCTAAAAATCCTAGCTGAGGAGCTTCAGTAAATTTTTTAACAAGTTCAGTTAATTTACTTTTTTTACTTGAATCAAACCCTCTCGCCTTCACAATTCTGTCCATCTGATAATTTGCATTCTCTAAACTTATGTGCGGGTCTATTCCGCTCCCCGATGCAAATATTGCATCAGACGGAACATTCGTATTAGCCGGTAAACCGTTATACTCTATATATGCTTTTCGCAATGAATCAACTCTTTGCTGCAGCACTAAACTTATAGGTCCAAGGTTGCTTCCGGATGAGGGCATCGGCTGATAACTTATTGCAGACGGACGTGAGTGAAAATAAATTGTGCTGTCAAATGTCTGCCCGATTAATTCAGAACCTATTACTTTACCATCCTTATTTATCAAACTACCGTTTGCCTGACTTTGAAAGGCAATTTTTCCAATTCCGAAAATTAACAATGGATATAAAACTCCCGTAACTATAGTTAATATTAACACTGCCTTTATAGATATAATAAATGTTTTCATTTCAATTCAATTAAAAAATTAAATTAACTTTATTGCTGTGATAAGTAAATCAATTAACTTTATTCCTATGAATGGAATAATCAATCCTCCTAAACCATATATCAGAATATTTCTTTTCAATACACTTTCTGCACCTAACGGTCTGTATTTAACACCTTTTAAAGCTAATGGAATCAAAAGTATAATTATAATAGCATTAAAGATAACTGCGCTGAGTATTGCGCTTTGAGGAGATGCAAGCTTCATGATGTTTAATGAATCAAGTGGTCCTGCATTTCCTCCGACTGCATATAATATTGAGAACAATGCTGGGAGAATCGCAAAATATTTTGCAACGTCGTTTGCTATACTGAAAGTCGTTAGCGAACCTCTTGTCATAAGTAACTGCTTTCCGACTTCAACTACTTCAATAAGCTTTGTAGGATTGCTGTCTAAGTCAACCATGTTACCTGCTTCTCTTGCTGCCTGTGTTCCTGAATTCATTGCAATACCTACATCTGCCTGAGCAAGTGCCGGAGCGTCATTCGTTCCGTCGCCTATCATACCAATCAAATGCCCACCTGCCTGTTCATCTCGGATTCTTTTCAATTTATCTTCCGGTTTTGCTTCTGCAAGAAAATCATCAACACCTGCTTCAGCAGCTATCGCTGCTGCTGTTAAAGGATTATCACCGGTAATCATAACAGTTTTAATTCCCATTTTTCTAAGCTGAGCAAAGCGTTCTTTTATTCCCCCTTTGACAATATCTTTCAATCGGATTACACCAAGTACTTTATTGTTTTCTGATACAACTAAAGGTGTTGCTCCATCTCTGGCAATATCGTTTACAATATCTTTTACTTCATTAGTATAAATTCCATTCGTAGCTGAAACATATTTTTCAATTGCATCTGCTGCGCCTTTTCTTATTTCTCTTTTCATTCCACTTTTTTGGTCACCTTCTATAAAATCAATTCCGCTCATTCTTGTCTCTGCCGAGAATAATATAAAATTTACATGCTCCGGTATCATTTCCTTTGAGTGAAGATTGAACTGCTCTTTAGCTAATTTTATTATAGAACGTCCTTCAGGGGTTTCATCTGATATTGATGAAAGCATTGCTGCCTCTGCTAAGGTTTCTGCTTTCACTCCGGGGGCAGGAATAAATTCTGTTGCCATTCTGTTTCCCAATGTTATTGTCCCTGTCTTATCCAATAATAAAACGTCTAAGTCACCTGCTGCTTCTACTGCTCTTCCGCTTGTTGCGATGACGTTTCTTTTAACAAGTCTGTCCATACCGCTAATGCCTATTGCACTTAATAACCCGCCGATGGTCGTCGGAATTAAACATACTAATAAAGATACAAGAACAGTCACTGATAAATTATTTTGTTCGCCTAGTCCTGATGCTGCTAAGCTGTAAGAGAAAAACGATGGGAGAGTTGCGACCGCAAACAAGAAAACAATCGTAAGTCCTGCAAGCAAAATTGTTAATGCAATTTCATTCGGAGTCTTTTGTCTCTTCGCGCCTTCTATTAATAGAATCAATTTATCCATAAAAGTATTTCCGGGCTCTGCAGTTATTCTTATAATTATCTTATCACTGATAACTTTCGTTCCTCCCGTAACTGCGCTTCTGTCACCGCCGCTCTCGCGGATTACCGGAGCAGATTCACCTGTAATAGCGGATTCATCCACGCTTGCAACGCCATCTATTACCTCGCCGTCCATTGGAATTATATCGTGAGCTTCGCAGACTACAACATCTCCTTTTTTCAAATCACCTGCATCGATGACTGATTCTACATTGTCAACAAGTCTTCTAGCCGTTGTAAATTTTCTTGCTTTACGTAAAGTATCAGCCTGCGCTTTTCCTCTTCCCTCAGCCACTGCCTCTGCAAAATTTGCGAAGAGAACAGTGAACCAAAGCCATATGGAAATTTGTAGATTGAATAAAGAGAACTGTGATGAAAGAACTAGAGAAGTAAAGATTGCTCCTATCTCTACGATAAACATCACAGGATTTTTATATAATACTGCAGGATTCAATTTTTTGAATGAATCAAAAATTGCCTGCTTTATTATTACTGCGTTAAAAGTTTTATTGTTATCCATATATTTTAAAATGCTATTCCCGTTTTCATTAATAAATGTTCTACTATGGGACCTAAGCTGAGCGCAGGGAAGAAGGTTAATCCACCAACTATTAAAATCACACTTATAAGCAAAATGACAAATACGTAATTGTCAGTCGAAAAAGTACCGGCGCTTTCTGGAGATTTATTTTTCTTTACAAGGTTTCCTGCAATTACCATTACAGGAACTATAACTCCGAATCTTCCTACTATCATTGCTAAACCTAATGCTAAGTTATAAAAAACTGTATTAGCATTTAGTCCTGCAAATGCGCTTCCGTTATTTCCTGCTGCAGATGTAAATGCGTAGAGAATTTCTGAGAAGCCGTGAGCCCCGCTATTTGCCAAGCTCGATAGTCCTATATTTGTGACTGAACCAATTGCAGTGAAAATTAATATCATAGCACTTGGAAGTAACACTGCAACAACACTCATTTTTATTTCGAGCGATTCTATTTTTTTGCCAAGATATTCAGGTGTGCGTCCGACCATAAGTCCCGCAATAAACACTGTTAGAATGACAAATATCAGCATACCATATAGACCTGAACCTACTCCACCAAAAATAATTTCACCAAGCATAATATTTACCATAGCTACCATTCCTGCCAAAGGAGATAAGCTGCTATGCATTGCATTTACTGAACCGTTAGATGCTGCAGTTGTAGCCGTGGACCATATTATACTATTTGTAATTCCGAAGCGAAGCTCTTTTCCTTCAAGGTTTGATGCCGATTGCATTACAGGATTATAAATATTTTCAGATATAAGCGAACCGGTAAGTCCCATTAGAAAAAGTATCATCATTACAGTGAACAATATCCAACCCTGCTTTTTAGAACCCGTCATAAGTCCATACGTATAAGTAAGAGCAGCAGGGATTAATAACAGCGCAAGCATCTCTAACATATTCGATAATGGAGTAGGATTTTCAAACGGATGTGCGCTGTTTGTATTAAAAAATCCACCGCCGTTGGTACCTAACTGCTTTATAGCTATTTGAGAAGCGGCAGGACCGCTCGGAATTGTCTGCTCGGCACCCTCAATAGTTGTAATTTTTTCATATTGAGAAAATGATTGAACTACGCCTTGTCCCATCAAAACAACTGATAATAAAATTGAAAGAGGAAGCAAAACATAAACTGTTGAACGAACCATATCGACCCAGAAATTTCCAAGCTTATCACTGAGTTTTATAGTTATTCCCCTGGCTAATGCAAGAAGAACAGCAATACCCGTTGCTGCACTTAGAAAATTTTGTACTCCCAGCCCAAGCATTTGCGTAGCATAACTCATCGTTGTTTCGCCGCCGTATGACTGCCAGTTTGTGTTAGTCATAAAGCTGATTGCTGTGTTCAGCGCGAGATGAAAAGGAACGTTGGGTAATCCTTCCGGATTAAGCGGAAGCCACTGCTGAAAAAGCTGAAGCAGAAGCACGAAAAGAAATCCCGCAAAGTTGAAAGTAAGAACTGCGAAGAGATATTTCTTCCAGTTCATTTCATCTGCAGGATTTATTTTGAAAAACTTATATAAAAACTGCTCAAGTTTTCCAAAAACAGGAGTTAAAATGTTTTTCCTGCCTGAAAAAACGCTGAACATAAATTTTCCAAGCAGCGGAGTAATTGCAGTAATTGCTAAAATGTAAAATATTACCTGAATATAGTCTAAAGTTTTCATATGCTAAAATTTTTCAGGTTTAAAAATCACGTACACTAAATATGCGAGAAGAAAAACTACGATTATAAGTCCCGCTAAGTATTGCCATTCCATGATGAAATATTTAATTGAGTATTTTATTTATTCAAAAATACTAAGGAAAATATAAGCAGAAAATAAAATGTTGAGGCGAAAGTATAAAGATTTTATAAAGATATTCCCCGGACTTTATTTTGATTGGATAAAAGGTTTGAGAAATGCCAAAAAGGAAATGGCTCGAAATCAAGCGTGCAGATTGATTTCAGCATTTACGGATGAAATTCGAAGTAAAATGAGTTATTTCCTCATTTAAAAAGTAAATACGGCAGGTGTTTATTTATTTTATATGAAATGAAAAAAATGGAGTAAATATTGAAGCTTATGACACCTTCTTTTTTCTTCCGGCTGAAGCAATTAAATCTGAAATACTTTCATTAATCCATGTAAGCTGTTCACAATTCGGATTATTCTTTACATCATCTTGTAATAACTTAGCTTCATAGTAATTAGCGGACTCTTTTATGCGAAGCAATTTCACATAATACTTAAGGAATAAGTTTATTCGCTTTCTGGTATTCTCGTTTATTTCAGAGCTCACCTTTACCATGTGCCGGAATGCATCAAGTATATATTTAGCATTATCATAATATCCTAAGGCGTAAAAAACTTTCAGCTTCAGAATACGGACATCAAACTTTAATCTGAAATGAACGAAATCCACTTCTTCAATCAGCTTCATAGTTTCTTCATAAACTCCCTGGTGAAATCTTAAAAGTCCTTTGCTGTATTTATAAATTCCATCCCTCTCTACGGGATTCATTTTGTGATAATACTCTTCAATAAAATTCTCTGCCCATTTATATTCATTTACTGCTATTGCTATACTCGCAATTGAGCGATACCAAACGAGCATAAAATACTTATAGTATGATGCTTCAAAAATTTTATTCTCAAGCATGTATTGATAAATTTTAAACTCCTCTCTATGCCAGAATTCATAGTCTGTTTTACCGAATGCAACATCACAAAAACATCTTAACCTTACAAGATAACCAAGCTGCGTTTCTTTATTTATATGCGGAAAATAATCATACATAGCATCACGCAATTTTATGAAGAGCTCTTTGTCATTCACGTTTTCCTTTTTAGGCATTTCAACCATCATAACAAGAATGTTCAACATTTTTCCCTCAGCTCCGCTTAGTTTTATCTGCGATGCAAATTTCTGAAGGTCAATAGAATTAAAAAGATGTTCCAGATAAAATTCGGGGTGGTCGCCTGTTAAAGTACTATGCGAAAATATTTTATCGTTCATATCCACAAACTTATTAAATGCATAAACTACAAATGAGTTTGAGGTCTCCGGGAAAAGTCTGTTGCCGTCTTCAATTTTACCTCTTATATATGTATGATGCTCACTTTTTTCTACATTTAAAAAATATCTAAACTCAAGTTTATATCCATGTTCATCAAATAATTTTGATGTGCTCTCCAGTGATTGCCTGTGAAGAGTTTCAAGTTTTCGTTTTTTTAACGCCCAGAGTTTTGTTAAAGCATATCTTGGCTCGTCATTCTGAAAATGAAGCAGAGTTATATATTTTTCACCCAGCTTAGTAAGGTTAGAAATATTTTTCCTTATTAAAGCATCATTTACTTTTTTATCCGGGTAAACTTTGGAAAAAATTTTATTAAGGCGGGTTTCAAGATTTACAAATGCGGGATAGTCTTTTATAATTTCGTCGTAAAGCGAAAGTAATATTCCGCTGCCGTTATGCAGAGGCGATTCCAGAAATTTTCTGAATTCTTTTACTTCATCTTTTGAAAAAGATGAGAGTAAATTTGTGAGATTATTTGCTTTCATTCTGTAGAGGTTCAGAAATATAAATCATTTTTCATTTAAAATCATTTCACATTTTCACGGCTAAAACATTGTAAAATAGCTTATTTTAGCTATTATATAGCGTTTTTCAAAGATATTCACGCTTCACAACACTAAACAAAATTCCTTTCACAAATAAATTTTCAATCATTATGTTGCAATAGTTTGAAAATTAAATCATCCGCTATGATTAAATTTAAAAATATTATCGCCTCCAAAACTATCTCTTTCAATAAGCTTCACAAGCACATTAAATCCCAAAAATTTCAATTCAAAATAAAACCTGCCGGAAGCAATCCCCGCATTGTAGCATTTACTGCCGGCAGGTGTCTTTCCGGATTTAAACTGCCTTAATCAAAAAGTATAATTTCAATTTTGAAAATTTAATCCGCTAAAAATGAAATCAAAAATTTACTTACTCTTTTTGACTCTAATGTTAACTGTATTCAGTCAAAATTTATTTTCACAAACTCTTCAATGGAGCCAGACGTACAATGAAGCCGGACCAAACCGCGATACTCCTAACGATAATGTTATTGATGCATCAGGTAATTGTTATGTAGTAGGTACAAAATATATATCAGGTTTTAACTATGATTTTGTTGTCATTAAATACAACTCATCAGGTGTAGAGGAATGGGTTAGAATTTTTGACGGCTCCGAAAGTGAAGCATTTAACGATAATGATGCAGGTAAAGTAATTAAAGTTGGAAGTGACGGTAACATATATGCAGCGGGAAACTTAAGCGATACAATTACCAAACAAAACTGCTCTATCATTAAAATTACTCCGGATGGATATGTATCATGGTCAACAACTTTTAATTTCAGCGGAACAAACTATGACTACATCAATGATATTCTTGTAGATCTTCCAAATGGAATTTATGCGGCAGGTTATACATATAACTCGCTAACAGGAAATCAGGATGCGCTCACTCTGAAGCTTGATACTTCAGGAAATGTTTTATGGTCAAAAAATTTTGACAGCAGTGACTCGTTGGTTTTGGGAACAGATGTTTCAAGATTTATTGTGAAGGATAATGCCGGTTTTATTTACACTGCGGGTAACTCGGAATATTTAACTCCTGATTTTAATTTTCTGAAATATTCTCCAGATGGAGATTTAATTCATTCTTACCTGTATGATGATGAATATGCGGAGGAATCCTTATATAAAATGAAAATGGATAATTCCGGAAACATTTTTGCTGTAGGAAAAGGTTCGGCAGTAACTATGATAATAGTCAAACTTGATTCATCTTTATCGTTACAATGGACTGATACGACAAGTTACGGAACTTATAATAACGACCATGCAGAAGATTTGACAATTGCTGATGACGGGAATGTCTATATATGTGGTACTCTTTCTATGGATTCAGGATTAGGTTATTTTTTAACTAAATCTGCCGTTTTGAAATATACCCCTGCAGGTAGTTTGGAATGGATGTTCACACATATATCTAATTCTACAGCAGAATCTTCTAAAAAAATCATAGCATCAAGTGACGGGACATTATTTGTACTTGGTTATTTCTGGACACCTACTTATTCTACTTCGCATCTGAAAGTTATGAGGTTAAACAGCTCCGGGAGTTTAATTGACTCAGTATTTTATAATGGCAGCGGAAGTAATAATATGGTCGCAAATACACTTTCCATAGACGCAAATAATTCTCTTTACATATCTTTAACACGAAACTCTCTTGCCAGCGCTGATAAAATAGTCACACTAAAATATTCGAATTCTCTATTGCCTGTTGAACTTACTTTATTCAATTATGAGAAAAGAGAAAATAACGTACTTTTAAAATGGACAACCTCCTCAGAATTGAACAACAGCGGTTTTGATATTGAAAGGAAAGATAATGTAAATAATAGCTGGAGAAAAATTGGAAGTGTTGCAGGTCACGGCAATTCCGCAACTGAAAACAAGTATACATACCCGGATAATAATTTAATTTCAGGTACATATACTTACAGGTTAAAACAAATTGACTACAACGGAAATTACAAATATTACGATTTGCAGAATGAAGTTGTAATAGGTGTACCTAAAAAATTTGTTCTAAATCAGAATTATCCTAATCCATTTAATCCTGCAACAAAAATTACATTTGAAATTCCAAAGGATGAATATATCTCACTTAGATTATATGATATAAGTGGAAGAGAAATAACTTCATTAATTAACACTAATCTTTCTGCAGGATATCACACAGTAGCTTTGAACGCTGCTGATTATAATCTTTCCAGCGGAATATATTTTTACAAATTAAATTCTGCGGATTACTCAGTTATTAAAAAAATGATTTTACTTAAATGATAATGGCGATAACATCGTCATAGCGGAGGCCTGCATCGTGCCCAGAAAAGCCGGTGCAGGTTATTTTTTTTAATAGGGGTACAAAAAAACGGCATAGAATTTTTCAATCTTTGCCGTTTCTTTTTTAGTAAAAAGAGTGTCATTCTAAATTAACATTCGTATTGATAGTATTTTTGATGTTGCAACAATTACAATTATTAAGTGCCTTAAAATCCGCCTGTTGAAAAAATAAAATAAAGTCGTTCAATCAAACAATTTGAGCAATTTCCAGTCTTAAAATTTTATTTCACTTTCAACCCGTAGAGTATATTTTTATATTATTGTTAAAATCGTAATTGATTTACAGCAATTTGTATGAAATGAACCAACTAATTTCCATTTATGATTAAAGCACGAAAAATTCGATTATTTGAAAAAATTTTTAATTTTTACAATACACGTCTTATAAAAAAGTTCTTCTATAAAATTCACCTGGATAACTCTTCGGCTTTTGGAAATAGAAACCGAAATCTGCCAACAATCATATTTGCAAATCATTCTAACTGGTGGGATGGCTTAATTGCTTTTTTTCTTTCTAAGAGTATATGGAATATAGACGCATATATTATGATGGATATTGAACAGCTGGCGAAGCATAAATTCTTCAGTCGTCTGGGAGCGTTCTCTGTTGATAAATCCTCATCATCTTCAGCCTATAAAGCAATTGAGTACTCTGTTGAACTTTTAAAAGATACACAAAAAGTTCTGTGGATTTTTCCGCAAGGGAAAATGCTGCCGAACGATACAAGACCTTTAATTTTTCATTCAGGCTTAAGCAAAATAATAGAAAAAACAGGTGATGTAAATTTATTCTCCTTAAGCTTCCGATATGAGTATTTAATGCAGCAAAGACCCGAAATATTTCTCAAACTAAGACCCTTTGAAATAAAAAATAATGGGAACGCAAAGCAGCTTACTAATGTTCTATCCGATGAGCTTACAAACAACCTGGGAATTCTGAAATCCGATATTTTGAGTTCCAACACTTCAAGCTACAGCACATTACTTTCGGGCAAAAAGTCCATTGATAACAGAAATAAATAGTTATACTTAAATGCTCTATTTCCAAATTTCAGTTCTGGTATTTTTAACTTCATTTTTACTTATCTTTCTATGGAATCTCTCTATTATCCGCAGAAAAAGAATTTCCGCAATTGATGCATCTAAACTTCCACTTGTATCCGTACTAATACCTGCAAGAAATGAAGAGGATAACATAAGTCAGTGTGTTGAGTCTCTATTCAAACAAGATTATCCACGATACGAAGTTATTGTTCTAAATGATCATTCAACAGATAGAACCGGAGTGATACTTTCAGAATTACAAAATAAATTCCCGGAATTAAAAATTATTAACGGCGCAGAACTACCGGAAGGCTGGATTGGCAAAAGCTTTGCATGCCATCAGCTGACACAGTCAGCTAAAGGTGATTGGCTGTTATTCACTGATGCCGATACTATTCATAATTCAAATTCAATTCGCACCGGGATTGAAACTGCATTAGTGCGCAATGCAGATTTGCTTTCTGTTGTGCCGTATCAAATTACAATGACTCTTTCAGAGAAACTTGTAATTCCTATTTTACATTTCGTCACATTTTCATTGCTGCCGTTTTATTTCCTTGAGAAAAGAGGTTTCAAACAATTTACTATAGCAGTTGGTCAGTATATGCTTTTTAAGAAATCTTCTCTTGAAAAAATCGGGGGGTATGAATCTGTAAAAAATGCAATGGTCGAAGATGTTTCTATGGGTAAGCTTATCAAAAAGAACAATATGCAGCTAATAGTTTTAAACGGAATTGAAATGGTAAGCTGCAGAATGTATCGAAATTTTTCACAGGTATGGGAAGGATTTTCAAAAAATATTTTTGCGGGGCTGGGATTTTCGTTTGTCACTATGTTATGTATTGTAATTTTTTATTTTATTTTTTTCGTATTGCCATTTTATTGGGTAACATATTTTTTAATAACGCAGGGATTTTCATTACTAAGTTTAATATGTCTCGCACAAATATCTATAAATTATTTTATAAGATTTACTTTAAGTTTTAAATACAAACTGAGTTTTACCTCAAGTATTCTGCATCCATTCGGGATTTTAACTGTAATTTTAATTACTTTAAATTCATGGAGGCTTGTAGCATTTACCAAGGGTCCAAGCTGGAAAGGACGCAGTTACAAATTAAAATAAATTAACATTACACTTACTAAATTTAAAAATATTGCTTTTGTTCTGTTGATTGTAATGTATCCGGTGGGATTTATTATTATGCTAAATGATTCTTTGAAGCTAAGTTATTTATCTACTTCTTCCATTTATCTTTTTGTGCAGTCATTGGTAACGTTCTTAATTTTAGCAGATTTCACTTCCAAAGCAAAAGCAGTCTCTGCGAGTCTCTTGATAATTTTACTATCGTTAGTTATTGAAACTATCGGAGTCCAAACCGGATTTCCATTTGGCAGTTATGAGTACACAAAAGTACTCTCCCCTATTTTTCCCGGTGGTGTGCCGCTTGCCATTGCATTCGCATGGATGACTTTAAGCGTGAACTCATTTATTATATTAAAATACTTTTTAAAGAATAAGTATTTCGTAATTTTTCTCAGCGGACTTTTAATTGCATTTATAGATGTTATGTTGGAGCCTTTTGCATCTTTCATAAATAATTATTGGATATGGGCAGGAAGTACTATTCCATTTCAAAATTATTTAAGCTGGTTTGTTATCGGAACTGCATTTAGTTTTATATTAGACATAATTATTGGGAAATATATTCCGTCAGTTAAAATTTCTTTTCCAATTATTGTATTAGCATCGAGCATATTTCAGTTTTTGTTAATCAATATTTTGAACAATTATTACTTTAATTCTGTAATCGGAATATCAGGCATATTACTAATTTTTCTTACAATTTTTTACTTACGCAAAAATGAAAAGTGAATATTTTCTAGTTCTGCTCGCCAGCTTTTTATTTCCGTTTATACTTAGCTTTTCTAAGAAAATTAATTTTTATAGAAAAGCGATAAGACTTGCTGCTGCTTTAATTATACCGGCAACAATATTCATAATCTGGGATGTTCTTGCAACTAAAGCAGGACACTGGAGTTTTAACGAAAAATATGTAACAGGAATATTTGTTTTCAATCTTCCGCTTGAAGAAATTCTATTCTTTTTTGTAATTCCTTTCTGTTCGTTGTTTCTGTGGGAAAGCGTTAAATTTTTTAAAAAGCAGAAAAGATGATTACTTATACTTCACTTTCAATATTAGCAGTAATAATAGTTATCATTTTTGATTTTTTGCTCGGGACTAAATTGTACAAGAGAAAATCTTTTTGGAATTTTTGGGCAATTTTAGTGGTTCTACTTTTCATAGTTAACGGCTACCTTACATGGCGGCCAATAGTTATGTACAACAGCAATTTTATAACGAATTTTAGACTATTTACCATTCCCATTGAAGATTTTTTATACGGATTCAGCCTTGTTACTCTGAATCTTATCATCTGGGAAAAATTAACAAAACCCCTGAGTGAAAAATAAAAAAGTAATTGTAATTGGCAGCGGCTTTGGCGGGCTTGCTGCAGCAATAAGACTCGCTGCAAAAGGATTTGATGTAGAGATTTTTGAAAAACTTGATAAGCCCGGCGGCAGAGCTTACTATTTTGAAATAAATGGCTTCTCATTCGATGCAGGTCCGACTGTAATAACAGCTCCGTTTCTCTTCGATGAAATTTTTGAAGCAGCCGGAAAGAAGAAGGAAGATTATTTTGAGTTAATTCCTTTAAATCCTTTTTACAGGATTTTTAATCACGAAGGAAAAAGTTTTGATTACAATGATGACTTTGATTTTACTCTTAAAGAAATAGAAAAATGGTCACCTGAAGATAAAGCGGGTTACATAGAGTTTATAAAAACTACTAAACCAATATTTCAGAAAGGTTTTGTTGAGCTTGCCGATAAACCTTTCCTGAAAATAACTGACATGCTTAAAATAATTCCTGATTTGATTAAGCTGCAATCACATAAAAGTGTTTACAAGTATGTTTCCGGATTTGTAAAAAACGAATTCCTCAGGCAGTGTTTTTCTTTTCATCCCCTGCTTGTCGGCGGCAATCCTTTTCAGACAACTTCCATCTATGCCTTAATACACTATCTTGAAAGAGAATGGGGAGTTCATTATGCCAAAGGCGGGACTAAAACAATCATTGCAGGAATGGTTAAATTGTTTGAAGAGCTTGGCGGAAAGCTGCATCTGAATTCAGAGATAAAAGAGTTTCAGATTGACAGCAGAAAAATAAAATCCGCTTTACTAATGAACGGTGAAAAGATATCTGCAGATTATTTTATTT
Organism: uncultured Ignavibacteria bacterium; assembly: GCA_937974175.1. Lineage (GTDB taxonomy): Bacteria > Bacteroidota > Ignavibacteria > Tepidaquicellales > Tepidaquicellaceae > JAFDZO01. Next base: position 37,625 of record CALJIG010000047.1, on the reverse strand, counting down.
CAAACGCTGAAACAGGATTTACCTATAAAAACCTGATAGATAAGAAGTACAGGAAAAAATATACCGACAATAAAATTGCAAAGACGAGATACAGCATGTCATTGTTTGTAATTTATTTTGGGACTAAGAAAAGATATCTCGATTCAAAACTTGAGCATCACAACATTATACTTGGGAAAAGATACGAAGGATTACTTGATGACATTTTTACTAAAAAAATATTAGCTGACGATTTTTCACTCTACTTACATATGCCGACTAAAACAGACGATACTATTGCTCCGGAAGGATGCGAAGGATTTTATGTACTTTCACCTGTGCCCCATCAGGCTTCAGGTATAGACTGGAAAACAGAAGCGCCAAAATACAAAGACAGGATTTTAAAATTCCTCGAAGATAACTATCTTCCCAATTTACGAGAGAATATTATTGCAGAGCATCACATAGACCCTGTTTATTTTAACGATACATTGAACAGTTATCTTGGCTCAGCTTTTTCAGTTGAACCGATTCTTACGCAGTCTGCATGGTTCAGACCGCATAATAAATCTGAGGATGTAGATAATTTATATATAGTCGGAGCAGGAACACACCCGGGAGCAGGAATCCCCGGAGTACTTTCATCGGCAAAGATAGTTGATAATTTAATAAGCAGTGAAAAGTAAAATGATAAGCTTTAATCCATTCAATAGAACATTTGAAGAATGCAGAGTATACACTAAACAGTATGCAAAAAGTTTTTACTTTTCTTCATTCATGCTGCCTAAAGAGAAGAGATATGCTGCTTATGCCGTTTATGCATTTTGCCGGTATGCTGATAACGTTGTTGACCTTTCTGAATCTCCCGAAGAAACAAAAAAACACCTTGCTAAGCTAACACTTGATTTAGAAAGAATTTACGATGATTCCTTTTCTAAAGGCAAATCATGCGCTTTTTGTGAAACGATAAAAAAATACAAAATCCCCAAAAAATATTTTATTGAACTGATAGAAGGTGTTGAAATGGATAATACCATAAAACGTTTCAACTCAAATGAAGATTTAGATTTATACTGTTATAAAGTTGCTTCTGTAGTTGGGATAATTATGTGCCATGTATTCGGATATTCAGATGAAGAGGTTTTTGAATATGCTGAAAGTCTGGGTAAAGCAATGCAGATAACAAACATTTTAAGAGACATTAAAGAAGATTTTGAGATAGGGAGAGTTTACATTCCTCAGTTAATGCTGCAAAAATTTAATTATACAGAGCAGGATATTAAGGATAATTTAGTGAATGAAAATTTTAAAAAACTTATAAAATATTATATATACGAAGCACGGTATCTATATAATAAAGCGTATTATGGAATTCCATATCTGACTAATGATGGTTCCAGTGGAACTGTGCTCCTAATGTTAAAAGTTTACTCAGGGATATTGGATAAAATTGAATTACAAGATTATGATATTTATACTAGCAGAGTATATGTAAGCAGCACAGAGAAAGTTTTAATTTATGCAAAAGGTTTGTTTGAAACACAACGCACAGAGATGACTGACCCTATAATTTTTTAATGATAAACAGAGTTACTCATGAGTAAAAAAGTTGCGGTTATAGGAGGCGGAATCGGCGGGCTCTCTGCAGCAATAAGACTTGCTCATAAAGGATATGACGTAGAGTTATTTGAAAAAAATAATTCTCTCGGCGGCAAAGCAAATTTCATACAAGAAGCCGGCTTCCGATTTGATACCGGTCCTTCTCTGGTAACAATGCCTTTTGTTATCGAAGAATTATTTGAATCCACAGGCGAAAAAATGTCCGATTATTTTTCTTTTAAGCAGCTTGATTTGCTCTGCAAATATTTTTATCCTGATGGCACTATCCTCAATGCTTACCACGACAAAGAAAAATTTTACAGTGAAGTTGAAAACAAAACAAAAGATAAACGCGAGAGTCTGATAAAGTTTTATAATTACTGCTCCGATATATACAAGTACACTTCAGATACATTTCTTTTCAACGATAATATTTCATTAAAGTATCTTTTCAATAAAAACAGTCTTAAAGCGCTTTTAAATATCGGAAAGATTGATTTATTCCGAACAATGAATGAAGCGGTAAGTTCCTTTTTTACCGATGAAAAAATGATTCAGTTGTTCAACAGGTATGCTACTTACAATGGTTCTAATCCATATCTAATCCCTGCAACATTTAATATTATTACGCATGTAGAGAATTCCATCGGAGGAGGATATATAGAAGGTGGAATGTACAACCTTATTTCTTCTCTGGAAAAACTTGCCATTAAAAATGGAGTCAAATTTTATTTAAATTCTCCTGTGGAAAAAATAAATTTCAGTTCTAGAAAAGTAACTGGGTTAAAGGTTAATAGCGAAGAAAAAAAATTTGATATTATCATAAGTAATTCTGATGTATTGAACACCTATGAAAATTTGCTGCAGGACACAACTTTCAAAACTGCAAAAAAGTATAAGCAGCTTGAACCATCGACATCAGCTATTGTATTTTACTGGGGAGTTAAGAAAACAACAACAGAACCGGATGTTCATAACATCTTATTTGCAAAGGATTATAAGAAGGAATTCGATTATTTATTCAATAAAAAAACCTGCAGCGATGACCTTACAATTTATATTTATATCTCATCTAAATTTTCAGAGGGTGACGCCCCTGAAGGATTTGAAAACTGGTTTGTAATGGTAAATGCACCTTATGATAACGGTCAGGACTGGAATGAAGAAATTAAGAAAGTAAAAAAGAATGTTATTAAAAAAATTGACGATACTTTTAAAATTAATTTGAAAGAGAATATTGTTTTTGGAAGAACTATGACACCGAAAGATATGATGCAGAAAACTTCTTCAACTAAAGGAAGCATTTACGGGATTTCTTCAAATGATAGGATGGCTGCTTTCTTCCGTCAGACAAATAAATCAAAAGATGTTGAAGGTCTGTATTTTTGTGGTGGCAGCGCTCATCCGGGCGGGGGAATACCTTTAGTTATTCTTTCCGGGAAAAAAGTTGCTGATTCAATTTTACAAAATCAAAATTAATTTTTACATTAACCAATGGGAGTTTTTGTAGCGATACTTGTTATATTTTTTTGGTCAGTACATTTTTTTTATTGCCTGATAAATGTAGAGGTAAATTTATCAAGTCCGCTATTTTATTTTCATTTATTGCTGCAGACTTATCTTTATACCGGGCTCTTTATTACTGCTCATGATGCAATGCACGGAACAGTTTCATCTAACAAAAAAATTAATAATTTTATAGGGGGCGTAAGTACTTTTCTATTTGCAGGACTCTCTTATAAAAAATTACGTGAAAATCACTACAAGCATCATAAAAATCCATGCGGCGATACTGATCCTGATTTTTATACCAAGTCACAGAATTTCTTTCTTTGGTTTTTTATTTTTATGGCAAGATATGTTACCGTTTGGCAAATATTAATTGTTGCAGTATTGTTTAATGTATTAAAACTGTTTTACCCTGAAAGTTCTATTTGGGCTTTTATGGTAGCGCCCGCAATACTTGGTACTTTGCAATTATTTTTCTTCGGCACATATATTCCTCACCGAAAGCCGCATCTTGAAACTATGAATCCTCATCATGCCCGCACTCTGCCCAAAAACCATCTGCTTGCAATGATTACTTGTTATTTTTTTGGATATCACTTTGAGCATCATGATGCACCCCATACACCATGGTGGCAGCTATATAAAACTAAATAATTTCATTTTAGGTGTGTCAGTTAAAAGATGTTAAATTATCTTACTTTGTAAATCTGCTTTACAAAGTTGTTTTATCGTAATTCATTTTATCAGGGGGATAAGATTGACATAAAGCAATTTTTTCTTCTAGCTCGGCTTCTAAAAACTTTATTCCGACTTCCAAATCCAGAATTACCGGCATGCGGTCTTTTTGATGTACAAGATTAGTAATAACATTTCCTTTAGTTGTTATTAAAGTGCAGGCATAGTCATTTCCTTCTTTTCTATAATATCCTGCGCAGAAAAAAGTATCCTGCTCTTTGATAGTAAACCGAAAAGGCTGTTTCATTTTTTTCTTTGTTGGCTTCCCTGTCTTTGGTGTGAATGTGTCTATCGCTATATCTTTCCATTCATGGTATCCGCTCATTACAAACAGACAAGGATTTTCCCTTAATAGTGATTGCCAATAATCAGCAGCTTTCCCGGACACAATTTCTTCAATACGGGAATTTACCATTGGACCTGTTTGCAATCTAAAACCCCATCTCATCTCTTGCAAATGATATTCGTCTTCTTTTTTGCAAATAACCGGGACTAAATCCGTCGGTCTCATACGAGATTTTTCCTGTGATATTTCGGATTTTAAAACGAGTTCACCGTTGCCTGTCTTCCCAAAGGTTAACAATAAAGTTTCCGTATCAACTATAACTTCAAAGCTGCTGCACATATTCTAATATAAAAAAGTACAGCTTCGGATTAAACAAAAAAAGAAATAACTTTAATCTCACATCATTGCCTTTTTAAATGACACTGGTAAAGTAATAAACCCAATTCGTCAGCATTGTATAATTCAGAGCCTCTTAAAGTAAAATCTTTCAGAGGCTTTTTTTTATGACATTTTTATCAGACATATCAGCAGTCTGTCAGCACAACTATAATTAGTAGCAATAATTGTAGATTAAATCGTGTTTTCTATGGCATATACATTGATTATAAATTAATGGAATAGCTATATTTAATAAGCATGAATAAATTTTTTAAAATTCTTCTAAAAGTCGTTCTCGGGCTCGTAATTTTCCTAATAGTTCTGGTAGCTTCTTTATACTTTTATATACAAACTGATACCTTTAACAACATCGCTCTGAATTTTGGTAAAGATAAGCTTAATGAATCATGGGCTGGAAAAAATTCTTCAATTCATGTTGAATCTCTTCAGGGAAATATTCTCAAAGGATTGGTTATAAATAAAGGAACAATAGTTACAGAGAAAGATACACTTTTGAAATTTTCTTACATAACACTGAAGTATGATATATGGGGTTTACTTAATAAAGAAATCCGTCTCGATTATTTAGTTCTTAACTCTCCTACTATTAATTTAACTAAAGTAAAAGATTCCGATAGTCTTGTTTGGAATTTTACAAAACTCTTTAGCTCATCTACTGAACCTAACGATACTTCAACATCTGCATTTGACTGGGGTATCTCAGTTAAAAAATTTAAAATTGAGAATGGTACATTCAAAACTTCCGGAGACTCTATTCCCGCTCCTGTAAAATTTACCCGTGAGTTTGATTTTAATAATCTACTTGCCGCAAATCTTGAATTAGAACTTACAGCGGATTACTTCACCGATTATAAAAATCTAAGTATGAAGAATTTATCTTTTAATACTAATTCAGATTTTAAATTAAAACATTTCAACTTCGATGCAGGAATAAACATTAAAGACACCGTTACTGATGTTTGGAATTTCAATCTCGCCACCGATATATCTAATATAAAGTTTGACAAACTAAAGCTGCAAAGCTTTAATCCTTTTGACAGCAATTCATTTAGTGATTTCTATAATAAAAATATCGAAGCAGATATAAAAATTGATAAATTTAATTTTAAAGATTTAAAATATTTCCTCCCCTCAGTAGATATGCTTGATAGCGTTGTGAACGTATCACTTAATGCAAAAGGTAAATATGGAGATCTGTATGTTAATGATCTTACCGTAAAGCTTCCTGATTCTTACATAAACGTTAAAGGAAGAGTGCAGCATCTTGATGTGCCGGATAGCATGTACATAGATGTTAAAGTTGATAATCTTGCAGTAAATCCTTCTGATGTATTGGCAGTTTATTACGATAAATCAATAAAGGACTACGAACAGGTGGGTAAAGTTTACGGTAATATAGAATACAGAGGAACATTCACAAATTTTTATTCAAAGTTCGATATCAATACTGCAAATGCAGGCGGAGCATACGGCAACGCAAATCTGGATTTAGATAAGGAAAATTATTCCGGTGAAATTCAGACTTCCAATTTTAATCTCGGAAAAATTTTAAAAGATAATTCCCTTAACAGCAAGCTGAATATGACGGCTGATTTTGACGGGACTGGTTTTGCGCTTAATAAAATGAAAGCAAATGTAAATTATAATATAACACGTTCAATTTTCGCAGGATATGATATCAGCTCATCTCTAGGAAAGATAAATACATCAGGAAATAATATTAAGCTTAACGTCCGGCATGTTTCTTCTATGGGTATTGTATCAGCAGCAGGAAGAGTAAATATTGCAAACATGAAAAATCCTGTCTATGTATTAAAAGGAAATGTAAGGAGATTTAACTTAGCGGCTCTTACAAAAAAAACTGAAGATAAAAGTAATCTTAATCTTTCCTTCGATATTAACGGACGTGGTGCAAGCTTAGAAAATGTTAACGGTGACTTTAATTTTAATATTCAGAATTCTTTTTTTGCAAATTACGAAATTCCGCAGACGCCGTTGACTGTTAACATAAAAAACGGCGGCGGCAACGCACTCATAAAAGCAAAGACGGATTTTCTACAGTTCGATGCTAACGGAACAATGAACATTGCTTCAATTACAAAAGTAATAATGCATAATATAGCTGTTGTTTCAGACGGCATTGGAAAAAAACTTGCAATGGATTCCCACATGCAAAACAGTCCTGCTGCTTTAACTCCCCCAAATTTTACGGCTAAAGATGACTTTCACTTAACTTATGATTTGAAAATTCTTGATTCGGCAAAAGCTAATAAAATATTTTATCCGTTCGGAATGCAGTTTGACGGTACGGTAAACGGCAAAATGACAAATACAAGCGGACAATTTGTATCATTTACAATGTTAGATGTAAAGAACTTTGTGCATCAGGATACAGCAATTATTCTAAAAGATTTTAGCAGTGATATCGATTTTAAAAATAATTATACCTTAGTTAATTCTGAAAACAGCTTAAGTTCAGTTGATTTAAATTTGAATGCAAATGGCGGCTATATTAATTTTGGAGGAAATACAGTTGATTCATTAATTATGAAATTTAATCTTGCTAATTCAGAAGGGAAAATAAATATTTTTGCTAAGCAGGATTCCTTGAGAAAGGTTTACATGAATGGAAATATTAATCTTGCCGGCTCTGATATTAAAACGACTATCGATTCAATAAAAGTAGATTACGGAAATTACCATGCGACAAACCGTAATAGCTGGATCATTAATTATACTCCTAATGAAAAAGTCAGCTTTGAACAGTTTGCTATTCAAAGCAGAGGAGCTGTTTTAAACATTACAGGTGATTATGCTATGGAAGGCAGCAGTGATTTAAAAATCGAATCTCAGAATCTAATGCTCTCAGAAGTTTTTGCAATTATTGAAGCGTCTGATACAACAAATATTGTAAGAAAATCCGATAATCCGCTTGGAGGCTCAATTAAAGAGCTTGTAATTAATTTCAAAGGAGATAAAAATAATCCGATTGTAGATGGAAGAATAATTGCTGATTCACTGATTTACGGTGATACTCTTTTTGGCAGCATGAGAACGGACTTTAAATATGAAAATCAGATAGCAGATTTAAATGCTGTTTTAAAAAATGCTACTGACAGTAAAGGTACTTTAACCCTAAAGGCAAATATGCCGTATGCAAATCCTTTAGGTGGAGATACATCCTCCGCAAGTTTTTCATCTACACCTGTAAACGTAGTATTTGATTCTAAAGATTTTCAGCTGAAATATTTCCTTAAAATGATACCGGGAATTGCAGATGCCCGAGGAATGCTTAACGGAAAAATTAATGCAGACGGCACCGTTTCGTCTCCTAATTTAACAGGTTCAATAAAGATTACCGACGGAAGTTTGTTCGTAAGTACGACAGGTATGAATTATCTTTACGCTCTTGATGCAAGCACAGCTAACTCTAAGTTAGTAATTGACAATCTAAGAGTATCAAATGTCGATGAAGATACCCGTCATATTGATTTGAACGGCAATATAGATTTTACAGGAATGAAAGTTAACGATATCGATATGAAAATGACCGGCGACATGGTCATAATCGATAAAGATGTCGATAAAAATGATTTAGGCGTATATGGTTACTTATGGGGAGGCTCAGGCACACCGCCTATTACAATAAAAGGTTCTCTTGATAAATTAAAAATAGCAGGGCAATTTTTAATTAAAGAAGCGACCATATCCTCTGTGCCTATGAACGGTTCCGGATACGATACTGAATCAGATGATTTTACCTATGTAAATGCCACAGTTGATACAACATTAAGTAAAGACTCTCTAATTGCAATAACTCAGAAAGACTTCAAAAAGGTAAACCCATTTGAAAAATATAAATACGTAACAATTGACAGCGTTTCTACTTCCAGCGCAATTGATTTTGACCTAAATGTAAAGACCCAAAAAACCATTTATGTTTCAATTGATTTCAACAATTTAACACGTGACAGATTATTCGGTGAAGTACAGGCTGATCTGACTATGAAAACTGAAGGGAAAAATATCGTTGCAAACGGTAGACTTGATGTAGTGGGCAATTCCTATTACAAACTTTACAGAAACTTTAAAATAAGTAACAGCAGTGTTACTTTTGATGGCCCAATAGATGACCCGTCAATAAATCTTCAGGCAGTTTACACCGGGACTAAAACATCTAATCAACCGGGGGTTTCTTCCAGTACAGAAGTTCAGGTAATGGCAACAATTTCAGGTAAGGTAAGTAAACCAACGGTAGAATTAAAACTTCTTGAAGGCGGAAATGAAGTTTCAAGCAGTGATGCACAGGGTGATGCTATAACTTACCTTTTATTCGGAAAATTTAAAAATGAACTCACTGATTCTGAAAGACAATCAGTAGCTTCAAGTGTTGGTACAACTGTTGGTTCAAATTATATTTCATCAATATTATCTCAATCAGTCCGAGATGTACTACCATTCTTAGTGGATGCCGAATTTAATTATACCGAAGGCAAAGTTGAAGATACAGATGTGCAGTTAACATCGGAGTTCGGTGATGCTACAGTGAAAGTCGGCGGAAAATTATTTAAAGAAGTAAAGAATTTTGATTTTGTAGTGGATTATCCTCTGAATAAAATGTTTAATCTGGATTTACCTGAAACACTCTTAATGCAATTTTTCAGACAGGAAGTGAATAATACTGTTCTCGGAACTGACTTAACAACTACAAACACCGGGTTAAAGATTATTTATAAGATTAAATTCTGATTTCAATATCTTTTAATTTCTTCCAATAAAAAACGCGATGCATTTACACATCGCGTTTTTTATGTCTAATCCTATATTGGAATTCCGTTGCAACGATAGTTTATACTCAATCATAACTCATAATTTATAGCTCATAACTCATAACTTATAACTCATAACTTATAACTCATAACTCATAACTCATAACTCATAACTCATAACTCATAACTTAAAATGCCTGTCCTATACCAAAATGAAATGCAAACTTTGGAAGCTCTCTGTTTGAAGGATCATATAACTTATAACCAACATCAAATCTTATCGGACCAATAAATAAGTTGTATCTAATCCCTACTCCCACTGACATTGCAATTTGTGAAATATCAAAATTCTTAGGATTCTCCCATATATTTCCGTAATCAAAAAATACAACTGCTCCTATATTTTTTGTAAATCCTTGTGATGTCGGAAATAAATTTTTTCTAAGCTCGATGCTTCCTTCAAGTAAAAAATTTCCGCCGTTAGTTGTAGTATCTACCATTCCATTTTCCTGCGCATTCCATCCCCTTAAGCTGCTGCCGCCGCCGCTGAAAAATCGGTATATGGGCAGAACCCGTACAACCTGCTCCCCCTCACCGTATTCAAAAATACTCCCGGCTTTGAAATTTGTAGCAATGGTAGTTCCTCTTCTTTTTCCACCAAGCTGCAGATAAAATCTATTTGCTGTATACAATTTTGCATATTGGGAATAATTCAAATTCCATTTAAAGCCGTTTATTAAAAGTTTCGGAATAAATCCCGCGCTTCCTGCTGTGATTGAATGATACAAGCCTGCAGTAGGATTAAATGCATCGTTCGTGTTATCATGTATAGCCGTAACGCTCAGAACTGAGTTAAAAAGGTCAAGTGTGGAATCTGTGTCATAATATTTGAACCTTACTATTTCTTCATTTAAATCCAAAGAAGCTGAATTATAAAAAGTATGATCTGATATGAAGTAACTTATGGTTGTAAGGTTACCTGCATAATAATTTCTGAATTGTTCAAGATTGTACAGACCTAAAGTAACTTTATTTGTTAAAGAAGATCTCTTATTAAATAAATACGGCTGGGTAACAGAAGCGGAAAATTCAAACCGGTTAATTTCTAATGTGCTGACTAATGCGCTGGCAGTTAAATTTAAAACTCTGCCTCTCCAAAAATATTTATTAATATACTGCGCTCCTCCTCCGAAGAAAAATCTGTTATCAACTGTCTGCCCTGTTATAAAAGGAGTTATCTCATGCTTATTTGTCAGATTTACTTCAATAAGAAAATCTACTTTGTTCCCTTCTACACTTTCTGCTTCTACACGTGCGCTTTGAACTATTGCATATTTGCTGATATTTCTTTCTGTTAATAATTTTACTTCTTTGCTATATCGGTCCCCTTCATCATATTCTATCATCTTATAGAATAACTCATCATCTACTCCGTATTTGTTATCGTTAATTTGTATTTTAGTCTTGCCGAAATAAAAAACTGTATCCGCATTTTCTAAATAAATACTTACAGTGCAGCTTGTATCATATTTAGTTACAATAGTACCCTGTTCCTGCCTTATGCTTGCATTCATATATCCCATATTCTGCAGCATATCAATAATGCGGTTTGTCTGTTGAATGATTAAAACTTTGTTGTAAATTCTTTTTGATCTGATAGACTTAATACTGTCCATCGCAGAACGCGCTTCCGGAGAAATTTTATCCAACCCATAGTAAATAAGAGTATCCATTCTGTATCTCTTATTTTCTTTGATGATAAATTGGACAAGCACTTCTTTATCTTCTAAATTATACTTTACAAGCGTATCTACTTTAGTATCAAAAAAGCCATTATCAAAATAAAATTTTTCTATTTTGAATATATCTTCTCCAAGAACTTTTTGACTGAAAGCACCGACTTTATTTATGCCGATTACATCATTCAATGTGCCTTTATCGAAAGTAGTCGTATCTTTATGGATAAACTCAACTTCATCTACTTCAAAAATTTCGCCGGTCTGGCAAAATAATGAGGCTGGAATGAAAATAAGAATTAAATAGAAATGTTTTTTTATTAATGATAGAGTCATAGTTGTACTATTGTCACAATACTCAAAGATTATGCCATCAAATTAGGTTTAAAAGCCTATTATTAACAATTTTCATCTTGATGTACCGACATTTTTGGCAAAGTGCAGGCAGAGATGTAATTACTTTATGTTCAGTTCTTTTAACTTACTTATGACCCAGCTCATATCCCCTGTTGCTTCTTTTAACAGTTTATCTATTTTAAAAGTATCTTTCTCTTTACCTTCTTTTAATTTTACTAACTCTTTTACAGAAGCGAGATAATTTTCATAATACTTAGCCCAGTCTTCCCGCAGATTTCCTTTTGTTATATAATATTTGAAATTATCCATAGAATAATACAGCGGTTCGATTTCATTGACTTCATAATAATTTTCAACAGTCAGCTTATAAGTTTGATGCTTGAACATAAAATTATCTGCTTTTACCTTTATGATATGCTCTAGTGATTTATTAAAATCCTTCATTTCAAAATACAGATGTGCCTTACTGTAATGCATCATATTTTCCTGATATAAAGGGTCAATCTCACCGATATATTTATCTATAAAATTTTCTGCCCATTTAAGTTCCTTTTTATGTAATGCATTTGTTAAGATATAACTGAATAGTAAATAATTAAGATAGCCGTTCTCTCCTGCTTTGTATATTTTCTTTTCCAGCATGCTTTTATAAATATCAAGAAGAATTACTTTTCCGGCCTTAGTATTAGAAGCAATATTGTTCAGCTGGATATATAGCGCATATCTTTCGCCTTCTTCAAATAAAATATAATTGTTTTCAACCAGATTATAAAATTTATAAAAGGAATCAAAATCATTGTAATCCATCAATGCTTTTGACATATAATAATACATAGAAACTATATTGTGGTCTTTTTCGGAAACCTCTCTGATACGTTCAAGAAAAGATTCAGTATCCAAAAGACTTAAGAACTCTCTTAATATACTTTTATCATAATAAACATTTGTATTAACTTCTGTAGCATGAAGGTTATGCATTACTTTAAACAATTTTATCAGTGTAAAATAAATAAAATTATTTCCATAAAGATTATTTATCGGTACACCCTGTGCATACCCGGAAAACAAAAGACTGTCTTCATACTGCTCATCAAGCACTGCGCGGTTCCAGTAATAGTATTCATTTTCTATTAAATCTTCTTTCTCTGTTTCCTTTTTCAGATCATCATAATAATTCTTAAAAGTTTTAGGTAATCCTTTCAGCATAAGTTCTCTTGAAACTTTGATCTTGAATTCAACACTATCTCTATTAAACGCTTCAGTGCCGATAAATTTTAAAAGCAATTTGTAAAGCTCAGACATCTGATTCCGCAATACGCCGTCATTAAAACTTTTCCCTTTATAAATTTTCTGATAAATACTTTCCTTGGTAAGAGAGGAATCAGTAAAGCCGGGATAAAACTTTTTAAGCTCTTTGAAAAGTGTTATCACAGTCGGCTTTTTATTAAAATATGGTGAAGAAACAAAGTCTTCAAAGCTTTTAAGCTCGTCTTTAGTAAGACTTGCGAGGATTTTTATGAGATTGGAATTCAGCATGACTAATTACAAGATTAGTTTCAAAAAGGCTAATTTTAAATTGATTTTAGAGCTTTTTCTTAATTTACATTAAATTTGACCGATTACAAACTGAAAAATCTTTCTTTGAATTGAAAGCTGAAAAACTTTAGTTTGAAGCACGAAAAATAAAAATGGCACTAAGATCAAACCTCATATTAAACTCTACTTTCATGCTGCCAATACTAATAATTAATAATCAGAATATAAATTCACAGGTAATGATAGAAATTTCAAAACCTGATGATGAAACCTTTGCTTTTAATTTGAACAATACTACAACTAACGCCTATAAAGTTTTTCTTGAAAGCAGCTTGTATGATAAAGACGATAAAACAATGTTCAAAGATATAAGTCCTGAGTTTAAACTGGTCCCCGGGCTTACAATAATTACTGAAAAAGAAACAGGCAGTATTGTTTCAAAATTTTACGATAAAGATTTTTTGATTTCAGTTTTTAAAACTAACTCCGCTATTATGAATAACTGCAGTTTATCATTGAGCGTAAGGCAAAAATATGGTCCCCGACTCGGCTTTAAAAATATACAATTATAAAGTTTAACCCAAACTCTTATTTCAAAACTATAAAATATATGAAGCTAAAATTAAAACTTTTGTTTTTATTCTCCCTGTTTTTATTTACGGCAGCGGAGCTTCATTCAGAAGTTATTGTTCAGCTAAAGCCTCCTCCTCCCGGGAAGCTAAATGTTGAAAACCTCTGGTCAGTGACATTAAAGAATATGTCTCAATCTACATTCAAAGTTTATCTGCTTGGTCAGTTAACTGAATCTGCTGACGGACTAATATTCGAAGCAACAACGAAGGAATTTGATCTGCCCCCGGGAACTACAACTGTTACCGTGAGTGATGTAAGCCCGATTAATGCAAAATTTCCCAAAGCAAAATATAAGGACATATTAATGCAAACAGGAGAAGTTCCTTCGGGGAATTATACAATCTGTTTGAACGTCCAGATGAAAAATGGCTCTGTGCTTGGTACTCAATGTATTCCGCACACTGTAAATAACGTATCGGGAATTAGCTTGATATCGCCAGATAACAATGCAAGTATTTCTGATAAGAACCCGAATTTTTCATGGGCACCACTTCCCGGTCAGGGAAATCAATACAAATTTATTTTAGCAGAAAAAAACGGAACTCCGCAACAATCTCTGCAGACACCTGAATTTGAAAAAGTTCAGACTGCTACATTTTTAGTTTATCCTGTTTCTGCAACAGCTTTACAGAAAGGAAAAACTTATTACTGGCAGGTCGGCTTGCTGGATTATAAAGGAGATATGGTCGCTTCTTCAAAAAGTGAAATAAGAAGTTTTACAGTTCCAGGTGATGTTACTCCGCCCGTGGCAGATGGTTTTATACAATTGATGACTCCTTCCGATGACGGAAATTTAGATGTAGCCCAGCTTCCCGGAATGAATAATACAACTTATGCAGGATATAAATTCACATGGAAGAAAGCCAACACAAACAAATCCATTACTAAGTACATTCTGAAAATTTACAAAGTAAATCCTTCCGGAAGAACAGGCCTCGATGCATCTGTTCCTGATTACACTCAGGATATTACAGGCTTTAATTATAACGCTGAAATACAATCAGCAAACTTTACTGTTGAAATGGGAATTCTGGATAAGGGTTCATCATATTTCTGGAAAGTTGAGGCTTTCTCTCAGGCATACATTAATCAGAACAACGGTATTGTCGGAAAGAGTGACTATTACCAGTTCAAAGTAACAGGCGGAGAAGATTTAGCAGGCGATGTGAAAAAATTCAAGATCGGAAAATATGATGTTAGTGTTTCTACAATCTCAAACAAAAGCCCGTCAAATTTTGCAGGAGACGGAATAGTAAAACTTTGGGATAATGGTCCGCAGATTTACGTAAAATTTCAAAATCTTGAAATAGAAAAAAGCGGAGTTAACTGGAAAGTTAAGTCCGGTCAAATACAGGATGCTATACCTAACGGTGGTATTAGTTTTAAAATTGAACACAGCGAAACTCAGTCTTTATTCTTCGGAGCTACTATTTCACTTCGTGTAGACGGCGCAACAATCTACGGATATGTCCGCTCGCAGTTTCCGCTTACCACTAAAGGGAATAATATGCAGACAAGCGGAAAAGTTATGATGCAATCTTCTGAAGCATGGTGTAAAATAGATCCTGTTGAAAAACTATCTGTTGATAATCTTCTCGCTAAGAATGACGGAAGCTTTCAGCTTGTTGAGCCTTCAGGCTTTAATTTGGAACTGCTCCATTTAAAAACATTTTTCACAGTAAAAAATAATAAACTTACACTCAAGCTCGGCGGAAATGTCGGCCTTCCTGATTATATAAAATACGGTACTGGAGAACGTGTAAAAATCGGTTTCGAAAATCAAAGCTCATTAAAATTTGCAACAGAGTTAGGAACAGCATCGTTTACAGTTCCTCTGAATAAAAATAAAGATTTAAGCTTATATGTCACTAATGTTATCATCGACTTAGTTCCGAAAGATACATGGAAAGGCGGCATTAGAATAAATAAAGGTAAAGTTATTTTCCCGGTTAACTCCGGATTCAACGATATTCAACTTTCTGGTGATAATATTTTAGGAGATATGTATATCAACTCAAAAGGTCTAACTGCAAAAACAGATATAACAGGCATGAGTTATAAAAGTAAATTTTACGGTTTTGATTGCGATGTAAATAAGTTCTTCCTGGAAATAAAAGATAACTCGCTGAAGAAGTGTAATTTCAAAGGCGGAATTTTTATTCCTATGGTCGGGCTGAATTTAAATTATGTAATTCCAATTACTGATTATTCCATCGGACCGGGAACACTTGATTTAGCAAATACGAATCTCGGAGATATATATTTATTCGGTAATAGTCCTTCGGAATATGACAGATTAAAAATTAGCCTTAACTCTGCAGTAATAAAACAAGGCAGAGTAGTATTTCAGTCTAATCTTACATTAGATAATACTCAGAACAAAAATTTATCTACAGGAACGATGAATGCATATAATTTTTATGTAACATCAACTGCTCAGATAGGATTTGAAGAATCCGAAAATCTTCAAGGTCACTGGCTTGAGCTTGATAACTATAACGGCTCGGTTTACAACGGCTATGATGTAACACTTAACAAAATTAGATTCAATAATTTCGGAAGCGGTAATTACAACTTTGAAGTTAAAGGTAAAATTATTTTAGCAGAAGATTTATCGGGACCGGGCGGAAGTGATTTCGGTGTAGGATATAAATTTTACCGCAATCCGAATAAAGGCGGCAGCGGTTCGGAAATTTCTTATGCTAATGAAATTACACCTGACGGAATAAGCATAACATATCAGAACTCGGAATCATCCTACAGCGCATCTATAGAATATAAAAAAGATGCAATATACGGAACGGCTTTTATGGCAACATTTGATATGATGATGCATAATCCCACTGAATATACAGTTGGTGGAAAAATAATTTTAGGTGTAGCTCCGCAGGGATTTAAATATTGGTTCGTTGAAGCAAGCGCAGAATTTCCAAACACTCCGGTTTCCATTGGAATCGGAGATTTAGGAATATATGGATTCAAGGGAAGGATTTATTCAAAAATGAAACATACAGGTGTTGGAATTGGCAATAACACCTATGTACCTGATGGTGGAACAACTTTCGGAATCTATGCGGAAGTGCCCTTCATGTCAACAAGTGATGACGGATATAAAATATGGGGTAAAACTTCACTTGAAGTTGCGATTGGAAACGGGTTTGAAAGCACATTAACAGGTGATGTTTACCTGCTTGCAGGAAGAGGCAACACTAATGCAAAAATATATGGGGGTGCAGTTATAAAAGTTGTAATAAATCCGAATCAGAAATTTTTCAGTGCAGATGTAAATGTAAATGCAAACATCGATAACGTTGTTTGCGGGAACGGAAATCTTGCTCTGTACTTCGGCTCAGATACCTGGTATTTAAATGTCGGCACACCGCAGACACCTGTAACAATGAATATGTACTGCGGTACAACTGTCGCAACAGCTTACGTAAATTTAAACTCATCAAACATTGCATTCGGAGTAGGATACTCTGTTGATTCAGGTCCGCAGCATTGGGCAATATTTTATGGCAGAGCATGGGGCAGCGTAGGCATTAACGGAGCACTTGCATACTCCCCATTCCAGTTTACAGGCGGAGCAGTAATTACAGGAAGCGCCGAACTGGGATTTCATTATAATGTCTATTTTGATGAAGGAAATTTGACAGTTCTTTCAGGTTCTATTACTGCAACTCTTGAAGCACAGTTACCGAACCCTGTTTGCTTTGCAGGTTCTATCAGCGCAAAAGGATGTTTCTGGAGATTTTGTAAAACTGTAACACTAAAAATGAGATACAAAAACGGAAGTTTTGCATTTGAAGATCATTGCTAAATAAAATTTTAAGAAAACAAATGAACAAATATATTAAAATAATTTTTCTTGTCTTAATTTTTTCTCAGGTATCGCAGGCGCAGAATTCGTTTGTGAAGGCAGGATACACTCCCAAAGAAAATGCAATCACCATAAAATGGTTTCAGGAAAAGAATCGTTTTGATGAAGGTGTTATTATCTATAGAAAAGATAATGTAGATAATAATTGGGTGAAGCTTACCGATAAGCCATTAAAAAAACCTGCTAAGTTAACTGAAAATGAGATGAAAGCTGGTGATAAAAATAATGCAATCTATAATTACATTATTTACAGCACACCTAAAGATGCGATGGAATATGAGAACTGGGAGTTTACTCTCATACTTCAAACTTTATTAAATAATGACTTTGCAAAATATACAGGAATGGGATATGCTGATTCAAAAGTGGAATCAGGTAAAAAATATACTTACAAAGTTAGTTATTTACGCTCCGGTGCTGAAGTTGAATTGGGAACCACGGATGAAACCGGAATAAATGACGCACCTGCATTAGTAAATAATACTTTAACTCTTGCTCAGAATAATGAGAAAATATTCTGTAATTGGGCAGCCGAGCAGGACAAATTTATTTCTTATAATGTGTACAGAGATGGTAAGAAATTAACTGAAAAACCTGTTTATGTTTTTGATACAGAAAAGAAGCAGGCATATTTATTTGCCGACTCGCTTACTTCAGCCGGTACGTTCAGCTATACTTATACTGGACTGGATGCATTCGGAAATGAAAGCGCACCATCTGCAAGTGTTTCGATTACTGTCGAATCAATTGCTCTTCCTCCACGGGCAATGAACGTTCGTTACGATGGAAATAATCAGCTCACTCTATATTGGCATGTTCAGTCTCAGAGCAATCTGAAAGGATTTAACATTTACAGAAGTGATGATGCTAAGGGAGAATTTACAAAAATAAATTCTTCTCTAATCTCATCCGCTGATACAATGTATACAGATATTTCTGCCGAACAGAACAAAAAATATTTTTACTATGTGTCCTCTGAAAATAACGGTGGAATGATAAACAATTCTTCTGTGATTGCCGCTATTAGTAATGATTATTCAAAGCCTGCCGTTCCGGAAAATCTTACAGCCATAAGCGATTCAATAAACGTTTCACTCACATGGAATAAAAGCTCTTCATCAAACGTTATCGGATACAAGCTTTATAGAAATACTAAAGGAAATGAAAGTGAGTTCCTGCTTTTAACTCCCCTGCCATTAAAAGAAACTTCATACACTGATACCCTTTCAAAAGGTGCGTTGAATGATTTCTATTATAAAGTAGTTGCCGTGAACCAAAAATATATGAACAGTGATTATTCACAGCCTGTTGCCGTTAAATTGAAAGATGTTGTTACGCCGTCAATTCCAATTATATCTGATATCACACTTGAAAATAATACTGTTGCCTTAACATGGGTAAAACAATTTGAAACGGATCTTGCAGGATTTAAAATTTACCGCTCGGAAGACAGTGTATCCGGATATACGGAAATCGGCACTGTACCTAAAGAACAAATTTTATTTACTGATAATAATGCATCAGTGGGTAAAACTCATTACTATAAAATATCATCTACAGATATAGCAGGAAATATTTCACAATCATCACAGTTGTCTGTTATATCCTTATCTACTGATAATAATATTGATGCTCCACAGATAAAAATTTCTCTCACTCATAATAAAACAGACAACTCAATAGATATATCTTGGGAAGCCGTAAAGAATTATCCTTCCCCCGTCACAGGATATTTAGTAATGAGAAAAGAGAACGATGAGGAATATTCTTATCAGCTTAGTGAAATACTTTCCGGATTAAATTTCATCGATAAAGAAATTCAATCCCCCGCTAAATATTTTTATTCAATTAAGATACTATACGAGAACGGTGATGTGCAAACTACACCGGAACAATTAATTGAAATTAATTGAAACAAAACTAAATTTTAAAATGAAAATTTCTAAATTAATTTTATTTTTTCTTCTTTTTTGCTCCGTCTCCCGGGCGCAGATTTCGATTACCATTACTCAGCCGCCGCCAAACCGCTTCTTCATTGAAGACCTTTGGAAAATAAAAATTATTAACAGCACTAATGCAAATAAATCTATTTATCTGAAGGGTGTAATAACCGAGGCTGTAAAAGGTAATGTTATTACTGCAACAACAAAAGCTTTCGTTGTAGCTCCGGGCATTAACTCACTTACTGCAGCACAGCTTGGAAGTATCGATGTTGCTTATCAGGATGGTAAGATTCGTGATGTTATTAAAAACACAGGAAGTCTTCCATCGGGAAATTATCAGATATGTGTAAGCGCTTATGAGGATTTAACAAATGTTTTTTTAACCTCCGACTGCCTTGCAAGAAAATTGGAAAATATTACTCCGCCGACTTTAATTTATCCTGCACATCAGTCTAATGTTGAGAACAGAATTCCAATTTTTTCTTGGGTGCCCTCAACTACAAATAATTTCAGAAATTTTTCCTATGCATTAAGAATAGTTGAAATTATCCCCGGTCAATCTGCTTATGATGCTTTTGTTTCAAATCCTTTCTTCTATGATAGGAGCAATATTCCTGTGAATGTTTATCAATATCCTATTTCAGCAAGAGAGTTTAACAATAAAACGTCTTATGCCTGGAAAGTTGATGTAATGGATAACAACGTGATAATTTCTTCCAGTGAAATTTACAAATTTACTTATTTCGAAAAAACAGATACATCAATGGGAAGAATTTCATCTAAGCTCAGAGGTAATTCTATCGATTTCAACAATTCAAATTTATTTACAGATAAATTATATTCTCAATATATGGGAGCAGCTTCAAATCCTCCTAAGAAAACCTCACTGTTTTCAGGAAATATGAAAATTGCTTCGCAGTTTTCAAATAAAAGCGGTTTGAATCAGCGAATGCCTCCGGGATACGGAAGACTGGAATTAAATCCTAAACTGACTTTAGGAAATTTTCCTTTTACCATGAACGCTTTGCTTTCAAGTTTACCGGTTACTAACACACAAAATATTAACAATGTAAGTTTTAACTTTGAGCAGGAAGAATTTTTAGAGAACGTGAAAGCAGAGGATAATAAATCAGGGTTCGAAAAATTTATTTCAAATTTCAGAAGAATTGGTATTGGTACAACTTACCCTGAATATTCGGATTTAACTGTATCAGGTGTTCCGGTTACAGGTGCAAATTTAGAATTTGAACCGGGAGTTATCTTACTCGGCATTACCGGTATCAACACACAAAAATCTGTAATTGATGAACAGAATAATTTAACCGCTCTTGACAGAAATTTTCTTGCAGGCAGAATCGGAGTCGGAACTTTTGAAGGCTCGCACTTTCTTTTCACCTATATGAACGGCTGGGAGAATGAAAATACTTCGGGGCAAAATCCTTATGCATTAACAGCAGCAAAAAATTATATTCTTGGTGTGAACGGCAAACTTTCATTTTTAGAAAATGCTCTTAATCTGGAAGCTGAAGCGAACGGTTCTTTATTTACCCGTGACAGATCAGCGCCCGAAGTTGAATCTTCTGAAATACCTGACATTGTTAAAAACCTTTTTAACATAAATATCAGCAGCTCATTTGATTATTCATTCGGAGTTAAGGCAAGTTACGATATAACGCAGTCCGGTACTAAAATTTCCGGAGCAGTAAAATATATCGGACCCGGATATAAAACATTTGGTAATCCTGATTTGATAAGCGACAGGATTTTAATTGACGGAAAAATTGAGCAGTCATTATGGAATAATAAAATTTCACTAAGTGCATTCATAAGAAATTCAAAAGATAATTTGATTGACTGGAAATCTTCTACTACCGAGCTAACTTCATTCGGTTTCAGCGCTTCGGTTCGTCCTGAAAAGCTGCCTTATTTCAGTGTAAGTTATTCACCTTTTAAACAAAAGAATGACGTTGCAAACGATACCCTAAAAATAGATAACGACATTTCAACTTTTAGTGTGAACACGGGTTATAACTTTAAGGCAGGGGATGTTTATTATTTTACCGGGATAAATTTTAATAATCAGAACAGTACTTCATTCAAAGGTCTTGCTGATTACAAAGTAAATTCATTTTATATAAATGAAAGTGTAAGCTTTCAATCGCCGCTATCTCTTTCTGCAACCTTCGGATATACAGGAAGCGAGTATTTAGGATTGACGGATAAGATTTACAGCTATGACTTCAGCACATCTTATACTTTCTTTGATATTTTTTCAAACACGCTGGGAGCTTCTTATAACAAAGGGGAGACAGATGACAGAACATCTGTTTATCTGCAGTCAGTATTTCCGGTATATGATTTGTTTAGATTAGATCTGAGGGCAGAGCAGTCATTTATTACTTTAGTTACCGATAAAAGAAACGAATTCATCTTCCGTGCAAATCTGAACAAAAGCTTCTGATATCCATCCTATAATATCTCTCAGTGTGAAAACATTGGGAGATATTTCTTTTCATTTCTAAAATCGATTGCGTTTTAAATAAAAGTAGGAGGAGGGGGAGATTTAACAACAAAGCTTCTCAAAACATATCCCTGGCTCTGAGCAGCTTTACTCCTATCCCATCCCCCCGCAAATAAATTAAAGAACGATTGATACTTGTAGCTTCAAGATAGAATTAATGAGGATTTAATGCATAAAGAAAAATTCTAATTATACTTGACTCTCGTGTAGAATTAAAATAAATTTTAGACTTTAATCGTTGATAATATCCCATTTATCATCTATCAACAATACTTAGTATGCTGCCTTCAAATACAGTAGAAATCCTCAAAAACCTGAATAAAAGTGATTTTAAGAAATTAGGTGATTTCTTAAAGTCTCCTTATTTTAATTCAAAAGAGACTATATATCTTCTCTTCAAGGAAATCGAAAAACAATCTCCGGAATTTGAAAAAGAAAGGTTTGAGTATAAAAGAATTTATAAAAAAATTTATGGTGGTGAGTATAAAGAACAAACGATAAAAAATTTATACTCTGAGTTTGGAGGACTTTTAAGGAAATTTATTGCTCACGAAAGGCTGGAGCAAAACGAAAATGAATATTCCTTTGCCGTAATAAATGGTCTAAGCGATAAGAAGTGTTACGAGCAATCCAATAAGTTTATTGAACAGAAAAAAAATAAGGATGCTGGAACAATGATTCCCCATGGCTATTATTTCTTGAATAATTTTGTTGCAGATTCCAAGTGGATTAAAAATATACTGGCAATGGATAAAATTAGCATTGACGATTATCATTATGGAGTTAACTCGTTACTTGATAATCTCATTTCCTTATTCACAGTGACTCTTTTCTTTTATGCCAGAGAGGATTTTCTTGTATTGAAAGCTCATAATGTTAAAAAAAATTTTGATGTTTATAAAACTTCTTTTTTAGAATCATTCAACGCTGAAAAATTTTTTAGTAAGCACAACAATACACACGAGATATCCATTTTGAAAATCCGTTACTTAGCATATAAATATGTAGTTTCTGAGATGTGTGAAAATGAATACAAAGAATTCGAAAAATTAATAACAGATAACATTGATAATTTTCCTTCAGAATTCAAAATTGAATGCTGGGGAAACCTTGTGGTAACATTAATTTTAAAATTAATTCCTAAAGATAAAAAATATTATAATAATGCTTTTAAAATCAGCAAATATTTTGATAATCTTAATTTGTTTAACGAATCGAGTGAAAAAATTGCCATTTCGCTTTACAGAGATGTATTTGGAGTAGCACTTATGGTAAAAGAATTTGACTGGGCTCAAAAATTTATTGAACGTTATTCAGTTTTTCTAGAAGAAGGTTCAAAGGAAAACGAAAAAAATTACAGTTTAGGAAGATTGTTGTTTCAGCAAAAGAAGTACGAAGAGTCGATTGAATACCTGAGTAAAGTTAAATTCCATCAGGTATATGAAAAAATCAATGTGCGTTTTTATTATCTGATGAACTACATAGAATTGAAATCATATCAGTCGGCAATATCAATGCTGAATTCCATAAGACAATTTTATCTGGAAAGCAAAGAAATACCTGAAATGTTTGCAGTACTTATTGAGAACTCATTGAAATTTTTCAGAGAAATAATCAGAGTAGAAGAGAACAATAAAAAGCTTGATTACTCGGTTTTAAAGGAAGCGCAAAACGCCGGAAGATATTATCAAAAGCAATATATACTTGCGAAAATGGAAAAGCTTGTATAAGAGTTTTTGTATTTTGAATTTGAATTAATATACGGGTTAGCTATTTTCAAATTTCTAAAGACACCCCGCCAAATCTGAATGAAAAATTTCGATGCCATTATAATCGGCTCCGGACAAGGAGGCGTTCCCCTCGCAAAAAAATTAGCAAAGCACGGCTGGAAAACAGCAATCATTGAAAAAGATTTGATCGGCGGAACATGCATAAATGCAGGCTGCACTCCTACTAAAACGATGGTCGCTTCAGCTAAAGCAGCTTACAATTCTTCCAAAGCAAAACAACTGGGAATAAAAATAAAAGGGTTTTCAGTCGACCTTAAAACAATAAAAAAACGTAAAGATAAAATTGTAAAACTGTTTAGAGAGAGCACTGTTCGCGGATTAGAGAGCTCTAAAAATCTTACAATCATTCACGGCACTGCATCATTTATAGATAAAAATATAATTTCAGTTAAAACAAAAAAGGGTTTTGAAGAAATTTCAGGTAAAAAAATATTCCTTAACGGAGGAGCAAAACCTACAGTTCACCCTATAGAAGGGCTTGATAAAATAAAATATCTTACATCCACCTCCATCATGGAGCTGACTGAAGTTCCTGAGCACTTATTAATAATCGGCGGCGGTTATATCGGTCTTGAGTTCGGTCAGATGTTCAGACGCTTTGGAAGCAATGTTACAATTCTTGAATTCGGTAATCATTTCCTACCGAAGGAAGATGAAGATGTATGTGAAGAAATTCATAAATTCCTAACTGAAGAAAAAATAAAAATTTTCTCAGATGCTCATGTTTTGAAAGTAAAAAAAACTGCAAAAGGAATCACTGCAAGTGTAAACGTGTCAGGCAAAATTATAAACATTTCGTGTTCGCATATTTTAATTGCAACAGGAAGAACTCCTAACACTGATATTTTAAATCTAAAAGCTGCCGGAGTAAAAACTGATGAACGAGGACACGTTATTGTAAACAACAAACTGGAAACAAATGTAAAAAATATTTATGCGCTTGGCGATATAAAAGGCGGTCCAGAGTTTACTCATATATCTTATAATGATTATATCGTACTAACTGACAATCTGTTAAATAAAGCAAACAGAACTATTAAGAATCGTATGGTTCCCTATTGCATGTTCACAGATCCGCAATTAGGCAGGATAGGAATGACTGAAAATGAAGCTCGTAAAAAAGGACTTAATTTAAAAATCGCAGTTCTTCCCATGACAAGAGTTGCGCGGGCTATAGAAACCGGAGATACGCGGGGAACGATTAAAGCAGTTGTTGATGCAGACACAGGACTAATTTTAGGAGCAGCAATTCTCGGAGAAGAAGGCGGTGAAATAATGTCCATTCTTCAAATGGCTATGGCAGGAAAAATAAAATATAATCAGATAAGAGAAATGATTTTTGCTCATCCGCTTTATGCAGAATCTCTGAATAATCTTTTTATGACATTAGATAAAAAAATAAAATGATTTCCGTCGAAAATATCAGCAAGAGTTTTAACGGAGTACCTGCCGTTAAAAATATTTCTTTTGAAGTGAAAGAAAATGAAACTCTTGTGCTTCTCGGCACAAGCGGCTGCGGCAAGACTACGACACTTCGTATCATCAACAGATTAACAGAGCCTGACTCAGGCAATATTATTATCAATGGAACAAATGTTTTATCGCAGCAGCCCGATGAACTAAGAAGAGGCATAGGCTATGTTTTACAAAACCACGGTCTCTTTCCGCATTACACTACATCAGAAAATATCAGCATCGTTCCAAAACTACTCAACTGGGATAAAGAAAAAATAAAACATCGTACAAACGAGTTATTAAAAAAACTTCAGCTATCGGAAAGTACTTCGAATGCTTTTCCCAATGAATTAAGCGGAGGCCAGCAGCAGAGAGTCGGGCTTGCAAGAGCATTAGCTGCAAATCCTCCGATTCTCCTAATGGATGAGCCCTTCGGTGCTCTTGACCCTATCACAAAAGCAGATATTCATAAAGAGTTTAAAGAACTTGATGAGCTAAAGAAGAAAACAATAGTGCTTGTTACGCATGATGTACAGGAAGCATTTGAATTGGGAGACAGGATATGCTTAATGGATAAAGGAGAAATTATGCAGATAGGAACTCCGTTTGAATTATTATTTACACCTGCAAATGACTATGTAAAAAGTTTTTTTAATAAATACAGACTGCAGTTAGAATTTAAATCTATTCAACTCAGCAAAGTTTTAAGTTTCTTTCCTTTGGCTCAACCAACGGATACAAATATTTTATCTTCAACACAGAGTTTATGGGAAGCAATGGATATGATTGCAAACAGCAATGAGAAAGTTTTTGTAAAAGACGAATCCTCAAAGGAGATAAGAGAAGTTAATTTTTCATCAATCGAAAAAGCTTTAAACAGCTTTAAGAAAAATCAATAGATGCAGGAGCAGAGTTTAATACAGTTCATGATGCAAAACAGCGATAAGCTGGTACAGCAAACAATTGCTCATATCGGGCTTACGTTTGTATCATTGCTCATTGCAGTATTGATTGGCTTACCCCTTGGTATTTTTATAGCACGAAAGAGAAAATTATCAGGTCCCGTTCTTGGCTTTGCAGGAATTTTGCAAACAATACCAAGCATTGCGCTATTAGGCTTTATGATTCCCCTGCTCGGCATTGGCTCGCTGCCTGCTATCACAGCTTTATTTTTATATGCTCTGCTTCCTATTATAAGAAATACTTATACGGGTATTACTGAAGTAAGTCCTATAGTCGTTGACGCTGCTCGCGGAATGGGAATGAGCCATAAGCAGATATTTTTAAAAGTGGAGCTGCCTCTTGCAATGCCTGTGATACTTGCCGGGATTCGGACAGCTACGGTTATCAACGTTGGCGTTGCAACTCTGGCTGCTTACATTGCTGCTGGCGGTTTAGGCGAATTTATTTTCGGGGGTATTGCGCTAAACAATACGAATATGATTTTAGCAGGTGCTATTCCTGCTGCTCTGCTGGCTATTTTGTTTGATTTTCTTTTATCACTTACTCAAAAGATAAAGACAAAAAATATAAGAAAAGTTTTGATTGGTATTCCTGTTTTAATACTGTTTTTCTCTTCTATATATATTGTGCCGGCTATCATATCTTCTTTATCACAAAAAGATTCTGATAAAGAATTTTTAGCGGGATTTACACCTGAGTTCATGGGAAGAGAAGACGGATATCTCGGATTGAAATCAAAATACGGTCTTGACATAAAAACTGTTGTTATCAGCGATGCTGTAATGTACAATGCAATATTTGAAAAGAGGCTTGACTTAATTAGCGGATACAGCACTGACGGAAGACTGAAAGCTTTTGATCTTATAACTCTTGAGGACGATAAAACGATTTTCCCGCCATATTATTGCGCTCCGTTGATTCGTAATGAAACTATGAAAAAATATCCTGAGCTGGAAGGAGCTTTAAATTTACTCGCAGGTAAAATTAACGACAGCATAATGACTGAGCTGAACTACCGGGCAGATTATCAGCATCAGCTTCCGGAACAAGTCGCAAAAGATTTTTTAATAGAAAAAAATTTATTTAAAGAATCACGCAGTGGAAATAAAGGCACGGTACGTATCGGCTCAAAAATTTTTACAGAGCAATACATTCTCATTAATATGTACACCATGCTTATACAGGGAAATACTGATTTAAAAGTTGATACGAAGACAGGACTTGGCGGAACTAAAATTTGCTTCGATGCGTTGGTAAATGACCAGATAGATATGTATCCTGAATATACAGGTACAGGTCTTCTTGTTCTTTTGCAGCCATCTTCTCAGCAAGTGCAGGAAATTATAAACGATAAAAATAAAGTCTTTAATTTTGTGCAGGAAGAATTCCAAAAAAAATATAATCTTTCATGGCTTACCCCAATCGGCTTTAATAATGCGTATGCTTTGATGATGCGCAAAAGCCAGTCTGACGAAATAAACGTTCATTCAATTTCACAATTAAAAAATTTTCTTAGTAAATGAATTTTCTTGACCAATATAAAACTATAAGAGCACGTTCCGAAAAAATCTGCGCTCCGTTAAAAACAGAGGACTATGTTGTGCAACCGGTAGTAGATGTCAGTCCTCCCAAATGGCATCTCGGGCATACTACCTGGTTCTGGGAAACATTTGTACTGACACCTCATCTGAAGGGATATAAGCTTTTCAATAAAGATTACAATTATGTTTTCAACAGCTACTATGAAACTATCGGCGCAAGGGTAATAAGAACTGACAGAGGAAATCTTAGCAGACCTTCAGTCGAAGATGTTTATAATTATCGCAAACATGTTGATGAAGGAATGGAAGAATTTCTTTCCCATGATGTAAAAGATGATTTGGTTGGACTGATTCAGATTGGATTAAATCACGAGCAGCAGCATCAGGAATTATTATATACTGATATAAAATATATTCTCGGGCATAATCCGCTCTTCCCACCCTACAGCAACAATGAAAAAGAAAATTTTGTTCAGGACTCTCCTGCTAAATTTATCGAAATGAGCGAAGGTGTTTATGAAATTGGACATAGCGGTGAAGGGTTTTGTTTCGACAACGAATTGAACAGACACAAAATATATTTATCACCGTATAAAATTTGTTCAAACTTAGTTACTAATGGAGAGTACATGGAATTTATAAAAGACGGAGGATATGAAAATTTTCGTTACTGGCATGCAGAAGGACTTGACTGGGTGAAAATACAAAATGCAAAAGCTCCTTTATACTGGCACAGAATAAACGGCGCATGGTATAATTACACTATGAACGGTTTACAGCCCGTTAATGAAAAAGAAATTTTAACCCACATAAATTTTTACGAAGCAAGCGCATACGCATCATGGAAAGGAAAACGTTTACCGACTGAAGCAGAATGGGAAGCAGCTGCTCCGAATTTTGACTGGGGCAAACGCTGGGAATGGACGGATAGCGCATATCTTCCCTATCCTGGATTCAGCAAGGCTGAAGGAGCGCTGGGCGAATACAACGGAAAATTTATGATAAACCAGATGGTGCTTCGCGGCGCATCTGTTGCAACCCCTGAAAACCACAGTAGAATATCCTACAGAAACTTTTTTAATCCGGGACTACAATGGCAGTTTACAGGAATCAGACTGGCGGAGTAATTGAATCTCCTGTCACATTAAAATTCTATGAAGATGTAATTAAAGGTTTAAAAGGCTCGCCTAAATATCTTCAGTCAAAATATTTTTATGACGCTGAAGGCGATAAAATATTTCAGCAGATAATGGAGCTGCCGGAATATTATCTCACTAAATGCGAACTTGAAATATTTTCAAAGCAAACCAAGGAACTTTGCGATGCTTTCCTGAACAAACTCACTGAATTTGATATAGTAGAGCTTGGCGCAGGTGATGCAACAAAATCAATTTATCTTCTTGAGCATCTATGTAAAACGGGAATAGACTTCACTTACTACCCTATCGATATTTCCGAAAATGTAATTGAGCTGCTTGAAACTGAACTTCCCCGTAAACTACCAAATCTAAAAATTACAGGTTTGAACGGTGAATACTTCGATATGATAAAAGAAGTAAATACTCTATCCAACAGGAAAAAAATATTTTTATTTCTCGGTTCAAATATCGGTAATTTTACTAAGGAAGAAGCAAAAGATTTCCTTACTCTTTTACATGAACATATTTCACCCGGTGATCTGATGTTGATTGGTGTTGATCTGAAAAAAGACCCGCAGCAGATTCTTGCTGCGTATAACGATTCACTGGGAGTTACAAGAGATTTCAATTTGAATCTTTTAAAGAGAATAAATAAAGAGCTGGATGCAAATTTCGACTTAACTAAATTTGAACATAAACCTGTTTACAATGAAACAACAGGTGAATGCAAAAGCTTTCTTGAAAGTCGTGAAAATCAGATTGTTAATATAGGTGAGACAGAATCGATTGAGTTTATGAAGGATGAACAAATTCAGATGGAAATTTCCCAAAAATATTCTTTAGATGAAATAAAATCTCTTACACAGAATTCTGGATTTAATGAAGTGACAGAATTTTATGATTCTAATCATTGGTTTGTAGATATAATTGTAGAGAATAAATAAATTTACTAATGCGGCATTAATGAAACTCAGGATTAAAGGAAATTCTATCAGAGTTCGCTTAACAAAAGCCGAAGTAGAAAAAATCTGCAGCGGGATAACTCTTGAAGAAAGCACAATATTCGGAGAGGATATTTTTAAATATGAGCTTAAAAAAAGTAAAACTGTAAATGAGTTATCTGCCGGGTTGAAATCCGGTACAATAACTATCTTGCTTCCAGCTGCACTGATTCAAAACTGGAATTCAAATGATACTGTAGGTTTTAATGCAACGACTAAGGACGGATTATTTATATTAGTTGAAAAAGATTTTAAATGCCTTGATGAAACTACGGAAGACCAGTCAGATAACTTCGAAAATCCTCATACTACCTGCCAGGAATAGTTTATTACAAACAAAATAATTTTATTCAGTACCTTCATCTTCCCCTTGCTAAAATACTTTTTTATATTCATTTTACATACACATTGTATGTAAATAAAATTTTGCGGCTAAATGAATAAAAAATTATACGGAATCTTTTTCATTGTTACCCTTCTCTCTCTTATTTTTGTTTTTCAGGAAGGCAGTTCTCAGACCTTCGATACAGCCTATGCCCGGAAACTTCAGACTGCTCTCAACACTTTAAAAGCAAATAATAATGTAGTTGGAATGTCAGCCGCTGTTTATGTCCCGGGGCAAGGAACCTGGACAGGAACTGCAGGGATAACAGAACCCGGAATAAATGTTACTCCGGATATGGTTTACTCCATAGGAAGCATTACGAAAAATTTTGTTGCTGCAACTATTCTGCAGCTGGTAGATCAGGACAGCATGAGCCTTAATGATCCGATTTACAAATGGCTGCCCCGCTACAATAATATTGATAGTACAATTACGATAAGGCGTTTGTTAAATCACACCAGTGGTATTTATAATTTTACTGATAACCCCGCGTACGGCAGCGCCATCAATGCAAACTTTAATAGAATATGGGAGCCGGAAGAATCACTTCAATATGTGCTTGTGCCATACTTTGCGCAGGGAGCCGGATGGAGATACTCTAATACAAATTACCTGCTGCTTGCAATGATAATAAAAAAGATAACGGGCAATTCGTACGGAAGAGAAATTCATTCACGATTTTTTACTCCGCTTAATATGACCGGTTCATTCATTGAACTTGAAGATACACTTACTGTCCCATGGGTTCATAACTGGGTTGATATAAACGGCGACGGAATACTTGATGATGCTTCATTTATTTCTCAAAACTCTTTTGTCAGCTCAACAATCGGAGCAGGCGGAGTAGTTTCTCGACCGGAAAATTTATTAATATGGTTTCGTAATCTTTATAAGCCCGGTGTTGTATTAAGCCAAAGCTCTTTAACTGCTATGACGACTTTTACCGGTGCAAATATTTCAGGAGCTAACGGGTACGGGCTTGGAACAATGCGGTATAACGTAGGAGGAAAAATCAGCTGGGGGCATGCCGGGAACAGCTTCGGGCATTCAACTGTCGCTATGTGTTATCCGCAGGATACAGTCTGCATTTCTTTAATGATGAACATAGATATAAATACAGGTAACGTTGCTAACAGTTTTATGAATACAGTGCTTACACAAAGACCTGTTGCAGTGCAGAGCATTTCGAGTGAGATACCGGAAAAGTTTAATCTTCATCAAAACTATCCCAACCCTTTTAATCCTGAAACAAATATAAAATTTGACATAGCTTCGCAAGGCGAAGTGAAACTAATAATTTATAATTCTCTCGGCAAAGAGGTTGAAAATATTTTTTCAGGGAAACTTGCTGCGGGAAGTTATTCATACAAATGGAATGCCGGTAATTTCCCTAGCGGAATTTATTTTTATAAACTACAGACATCAAATTCTACTTTTGTAAAAAAGATGATGCTTGTAAAATAATTTTGCACTCTCCGTAATACAAAAAGCCCGATCCCACATTTGCGGGACCGGGCTTTTTCCTTTCGTAACAAACAAATCAAAAATTTAATCGACCGGATTTCTACCCTGAATTAATCTGATAACAATAACGATAACTGCTACAACCAGAAGTATGTGTATAAATCCTCCCAGCGTGTATGAGCTTACAAAGCCGAGAAGCCAGAGAATAATAAGTAGTACAGCAATAGTCCAAAGCATTTTATGCCTCCTTAAAATTTTAAAATTAAAAAACTGAATAATGTTAAAGCAAAAGTCATTCCTTTCGTTAAAGCAGTTAAAAATAAGCTTTTATAGTTTTTGCATTAAATATTGAACTAAAATTAAGACATATTCGTCATGGACTTTTGAATAATTTGTCCTGCAATTTTCGAAAGCAGCTTAACTGAAGAAGAATTTACACTCCGATAAGTTATTATCGCTAATAACAACGAAGGTCGAATATTAATTTTGTCATAGTCCCACGTCACGGATTGACACGCCTGTCAAAAGCAATACTTAGAAATGTTTAAAAACAACGCAACTTGAACATTTTTTATCTTACCCATTTTGGCATATCGTTTGAATTATAAGATTACAGAAGATGAAAAAAACTTTTAAAATAGATTTCAAAATCAAACAATACTAAGGAGGGCAGAATGCTCTGGACTATCGCAATAATACTTCTTGTTTTATGGGCCATTGGATTGGTAAGTTCTTATACAATAGGAGGTTTTATTCACATTTTGTTGGTTTTAGCAATAATAACAATTTTAATTCGTCTCATTCAGGGACGAAACCCAATTAACTGACACATCTAATTTTCACATCTAAATTCCCACATATGCCTGCTAAAAGCCACAGATCTTATCTGTGGCTTTTTTATTTGTATAAAATTTTCAGATTAAAAAATATCTCCCTACATGTAGGAATAGGGAGCATTACATTTTTTTGACACGAATTAATTGTTAAATTCAGAATAGTATTTTCTACCCATACTGTTCTACCGGACAATAGGTATCGTGTCGTCTTTGTTGCTATTTTTTCATCCGCCAATTTAAGAAGAATTATCTTGAAGTCAAAAATTCGACATAGATTTACAAAATGACGAAAATTTGTGAAAATCAGGTATTGTTAAAACAATAGTATGGAAGCAAAATCCGTCAAAAATCCGTCGCAGGAGAGAAAAAAAATTCCGCTTTGAAATTCTTAAAGTAAAAATCCGACAGAGATTTATAAAATGACGGAAAATACAGAAATTTCGTTACTGTAAAAACAATGAGATGGAATCAAAATCCGTCAAAAATCCGTCAAAGATATATTTCTGACGAAAACAGTTTATATAGATTAGATAAAGAAAATCCGGCATTTTTCCAACATTACAATAAAATAAAAGCCCGACTTAAAATGTTACAATAATGTTACACTTCAATATATGAAACAAATTTAAGTAACAAATAAATGCGACATTTTACCGACTTTATTCAGATATAATACGCACGACAAAGTCTGACAACAGTGACATTGGTGTCATACTATAACAATAAAAAATGCAATTTTAACCTATTTTTAGCAGACGTCTACGGCATGCATATTGAAATATGTCAGGGTAGAAAGAGGTATGACAACAATTGATAGATTGAATATCACAAAAAGCATCTCTTTCGGATAAATATTAGCTGTAGAAACTATTCGTAGCCTATACAGTGAGCGCAAATGCCTGTATTCTTATCTGGGGTTAAGATACAGGTTATTTGTGTTTTTATAAAGAAGCCCTATATGTAACTTAGCAAGCACAAAAAATCCTATTACATTATATTTTATGATCAAAAAATTCAGAAGCGAGTTTGACGCCAGATATTCTTTTGAAAAGGCTCTGATGACGGGTTACATATTCTCTTTAGTACTTTTAGTTTTAATAGGCTACATCACATACACACAGATGGACGAGTTTAAACAAGCTGAATCTATGGTAGTTCATACTGTAAATGTAATAAGACAGATTAAAGAAGTTCAGACAATGAGAAGGGGTTATGAAATAGATTATCTTGACAGGATTTTAAGCGGAGAAAAGAACATCACAATTAATATTGATACCGTTGAATATGAATTAAAGAAGCTGAGAAAAATGGTGATTGATAATCCGATTCAACTGGATAATCTTGAAAAGCTGAAGTTAACAATTTACGAGAGAAAAAATTCCCTGGAACAGTTCACTAAATTATATGGCAATGATAAGGTAAAAGTGAAAAATTTTATTGAATCGGTACTCATGCCTTCTTATCAGAAAATAGGTGTTCAGCATAGAACTATGATAGCCATTGAAGACAGCCTTCTTCAGAAAAGAACAGAAGATAGTTTCAGTCAGGCAAATCAAACAAAAACATTTATAGTTGTTACATCTTTATTAGGCGCATGTATTTTATTAATCTCTCTGGTTATTTCTAATAAACAAGTGAAGCTGAGAAATAAAGCAGAAGACGATTTACTTTTAATAAATGAAGACCTGGATGATATGGTGAAGAAAAGAACTTATGAATTAGAAAAAACCAACGATTCACTCAGGAATGAAATTACTATCAGAAAAGAAACTGAAAAAAGCCTCATTAAAACTCAGGGCAGATTAAAAAGATTATTTGAGACAGACCTTATAGGGACATTTATATCCGACCTTGAGAACGGAAACATTCCCGAAGCTAATGATACATTTCTAAAAATGATTGGATATAGTAAGGAAGATTTGCCTCTAAAATGGGAGACGGTACTCTCCGAGAAAGATACCGTAACAATTGATAAACGCAAAGCTTCAATGCAAAAGAATGGTTTCCTTGAACCTGTCGAACGGGAATTTGTCCGTAAAAACGGTAATAAAATAAATGTAATCGTGGGCGGTGCGGCTCTTCCTGAAGAAGATAAAAAAGCTATCGCTTTTGCATTAGATATTACAAAAGAAAAAATTTTCCAGAAAGAATTTGAAGAAGTCAATAAACGTCTTCACCTTGCTTTAAAAGCAAGCAAAGCAGCCGAATGGGAATGGGATTTAGTGAAGAACAAAATTTACTGGTCAGATGATTTATATGAGATGTTTGGAAAAACTAAGGAAGATTTCAACCCGGCTATAAACGGATGGTCAAATCTTGTTTTTGTTGATGACAGGGAAATTGTAAATGATGCCTACAAAAATTCATACAAGAATAAAACAAATCTTGATGTAGATTTCAGAATTGTAAAAGAGGACGGAACAATAAAATGGCTGAATCTCACAGGAAGATTTTATGTTAATGAGCTTGAAATTCCTATTGTAATGAGCGGACTTTGCCTGGATATAACTCAAAAGAAAAAAGATGAAGGTTTGATCCATCTTCAGAATTCAGTTTCTCAGGTTCTTGCAAAGGCAGAATCTGAGACCCCTCAAGAAATTTTTGAAGGGATACTGGATAATATGTGCAGAGTCATAAATTTTGAAATAGGAAATTACTGGGCATTAGATGAGAAAAAGAATCTGGCTGTTAAAAAAATCATTAACCGGTATAGTGATAATGCAGAGTTGGATATCCAACCATTTTCATTGGTAAATCCGGAAGAAAAAAAGACATCTTATCTATGGAAAAGCTTTGAGGATAAGAAAATTAAAACATCATTTGTTTTACCAATTTATGTTAACGGAGAATTTTTCGGTTTAATTGAATGTCTGAGCAAATATAAAATTGAAGAAGAACCTGCTTTAAGAGACCTGTTGAATTCTATCAGCTCTCAGATAGGAAACTTTATTGAAAAGAAAATAGCTGAGAAAAGTTTAAAAGAGGCGAAAGAAAATCTTGAAATAAAAGTAGAAGAAAGAACTTCAGAGCTAAACAACGTGCTTGTAAATCTCAGGGAAGAAGTAGAAACAAGAATTCAGAAAGAGGAAGAACTTAAAAAACTATACTATGAGCTGAGAGAAATGCAGAAAGAAATGGTGCATCAGGAAAAGCTGACAGCGCTCGGAAGATTTGCATCAGGTATTGCGCATGAAATAAGAAATCCTCTGGCAAATATCAGCTCGCTTGCGCAGTTTATGGCAAAATCAAAAACGCTTGACGATAAAGCCAAAGAAAGACTGGATTACATTTTGATAAATATAAACCTTGCTAATAAAATAATTAAAGATCTCCTTCAGTTTGCATCTCCGGATGATATTAATTTTAAAACAGGAAGTGTTAATAAAATTCTGAATGAGTTATATGAAAGCGTGAAATCTAGATGTGAAGATAAACAAATGGCATGTACAATTTTGCTTGATGATTCCATCCCGGAATTTGAATTAAATGAAGAAAAACTTTATTCTGCCTTTTTAAATTTTATAACCAATTCAATTGATGCAGTAAGCGAAGGCGGCAGCGTAGAAATAAAATCTAAAAAGGACGGAGATAATGTGAATGTAATAGTTTCAGATACAGGCACAGGTATTCCGGCAGAAAATCTTGATAAAATATTTGAACCGTTTTTTACCACTAAAGATGAAGGTACAGGGCTGGGGATGGGGCTTGCATACAGTATTATAAAATCTCACCGTGGCGATATAAAAATAACCAGTGAAGTTAACAAAGGTACAATAATAAAAATAATATTACCCTTAACAATATAATTATGGCTAAAATATTAATTGTAGATGACAACAAATTCATCAGGTATACTCTGACTACTCTGCTGGAAGATGCAGATTACCAATGCACTCAGGCTTCAGACGGATTTGCAGCTATAAAGGAAGTGAAGGAAACGTTTTATGATCTCGTAATACTTGATATGAAGCTGCCCGGACTATCGGGAAGGGAAATTTTTTATGAAATAAAAAAATCAGACCCTGATGTTCCTGTTATTTTTCTTACAGCATTCGGAGATATTCAGGATGCAGTAGACCTGATGAAAAAAGGCGCATATCATTATGTCACCAAACCTTTTAACAATGATGAGATTCTGATTCTGATTAATAAAGCAATTGAGAACAGATACCTCAATAAAGAAATTAATATTCTCAGAAAAAAGCTTGATGAAGGAAACGATGATATCATAGGTAAAAGCCCTGAAATGAATTCTGTATTTAATCAGGTAAACATTGTTGCACCAACTGATTTAACTGTTGTTATACACGGCGAGAGCGGTACAGGAAAAGAAGTTATTGCTAACCTTATCCATCAGAAAAGCGAACGTAAAGATGGTCCGTTCATAGCAGTTGACTGCGGAGCTATTCCGGAAACACTTATAGAAAGCGAACTCTTCGGTCATGAAAAAGGAGCGTTCACAGGAGCAGATAATATGAAGCAGGGAAAATTTGAGCTTGCCAATAACGGTACAATTTTCCTTGATGAGATTACAAACCTCTCTGACCCGAACCAGGTAAAGCTGCTGAGAGTTATTCAGGAACGCAAGCTGACACGACTGGGAGGAAAGACAAATATACCAATCAATATAAGAATCATTGTGGCATCTAATATAAGACTGGCTGAGTTTGTTAATAAGAAAAGATTCAGACACGATTTATACTATAGACTAAATGAATACAATATTGATATGCCGCCGCTTCGTTCGAGAATAAGTGATATTCCCCTCTTTGCAACATTCTTTATCAATAGATGTAACAAAGAGTTTAATAAGAATGTGCAGGGAGTATCGGAAGACGTAATGAAAGAGCTGATGGATTATGACTGGCCGGGTAACGTAAGAGAATTAAGAAACGTAATGCGCAGAGCAATATTGATGTCAGGGAATGAAGTAATTACAAACATTCAGATACCGAAAGAAATTAATTATCATCTTGATAGCGATTCCGAAGGAATGATTACTAATAATCTTGAAGATTCAAAGAAAAATATCGAGAAGGAATTTATTATCAATGCGTTGAAAGAAACTGGCGGCAATAAATCAAAAGCTGCAAAACTTTTGAATATGAATGAAAGAACATTTTACAGGAAACTGAAATTGTATAATTTATAATTTAGAATTTAGTATTT
>CALJIG010000046.1 GCA_937974175.1 uncultured Ignavibacteria bacterium | reverse complement strand
AGAAGCGG
Source organism: uncultured Ignavibacteria bacterium (assembly GCA_937974175.1). Lineage (GTDB taxonomy): Bacteria > Bacteroidota > Ignavibacteria > Tepidaquicellales > Tepidaquicellaceae > JAFDZO01. The sequence goes on along the minus strand of CALJIG010000046.1, from coordinate 4,607 downwards.
GGCATTTTTGTTTTGAGGAAATTCTGAGAAGTTCTTCCCCCTCCTTTCTAAGGAGGGGGACTGAGGGGGCGGTATCACACAAGCTTCCCCTCCTTTGCTTCAGCATTGATTCACTCAGTATCCTTCAGTTAGATTTTGATATCGAAAGGTTATCACGAATTTATAAGTTCCTTCAATTTTGTACTTAGTCTCAATCTATCTGCAATATCTTTTAAAGGAAGTAATTCACTTAAAAGCAGCTCAGCTTTTGATTTTATCTCTTTTGCTGAGTTTGAGCCGGTTTTTATTTCCAGTATTTTTTTTGCAAAATAATAGTAATCATTATACATTTTTTTAATATTATCTCCCAGTTTCTTTTCGCTTGCAACAAAGTATTTTAACGATTCTAAAGTTGAGAAAGCATTATCATAATAATTTAGCGCATAATAAATTTCAAAAAGGTAAATTTGCAGCATTTTCTTGTATTGTATAAGTTCTTTTTTAACTTTTACATTGTAACTTAATGCTTCTTTAAACTTTTTTTTGTGAATTAAGTATCCGCACATACAAAAATTATACAGGTTTTCACGAAAATCCTCGCTCACTTCATTGATGTGTATTTTCAGAAGCTCCTCCGCGAATTCGTTGTCATCTACCCTTAAGCTGGCATAAAAGCTCTCAAGAAAAACCGATACTTGTAAATAATTAAAATGTAATTTGAAATATTTGTTACGGATTACAGTTTTCAGATAGAAGTTTCTATCTCCGGAGTATTTCGGGTTACCGTCAAATGGAGTAGTTATAGATGTCAATCTAAAAAGAAAAGCGTGCTTGTAGTAATCATCTAATTTTGAGTAATTATCAAAAATTAATTTTTTTAGCATCCGGTAGTTTTCGTAGTTACCGATATCCTGATAGCACTTGTATGAGTAATAAAAAATTTTGATAAGGAAGCCGTATTCAGTTTCATCTGTACCTAATGATTTTATGAAACCGTCATAGTTAAAATTGGGTAAGAATGCCTTATCCATAATAGTTGAAAAGTTCTTATTTACTTGAGCGTACATTTGCTTATGCGAGAAATGATTTTCAATCTTATCAAACAGCATATACATAAAAAACTCGTATTCTCTTTTAATCGCAGTTTCTGCCTGCTCACGTTTATTTAAAAGTATAAGTGAGGAAGCGCTTTCAATTTCAAAATTTAATAAACTGAAGAATATATCGCTTTCAACTTTCTGGTCAGTAAATAGTTTGGCTTTTATTTCTTTGTATTTTACATTGTACTGCTTATTAAGATTTCTGACTCTGTATTCTTCAAGAAGACAAATATTTGTTAATCTTTCCAGTTTTCCTGTACTAAGCTGCAAAAAATACTCATCAATACACTTCAGTAAAATTGAAATGTTTTTTCTCATTAATGATGGATTAATCTTTTTGCCATTATAAATAATTTTGAATATTTCTTCCTTTACAATTTTTTCTTCAGGGAATTCCGGATGGTATTTGGCAAGCGTTTTATAAAGTTTATATATAATGTTATCGGTTCCAAAAAACCTTGCTTTAAGAAATTTGTCAAATTCTTTTGTATCGGACTTTGAAAATGTCTTTAATACTTCGATGAGACTGGAATTATTCATTTATTACTGAAAATTATTGTCTGTACCGGTTTGAACATGTTTCACAGATGAATTTTAAAAAAATCTAAATAATGCTTATTTTTGCGCATTTTCAACCCAAATATACTTGCTTATAGAATATCTCATTTCACAAATAACTTTCTTTTAATTGGAGTTTAAAAGTTGATTAATTTATCTTTTACAAATTTTTAGTGATACTACACTTACTATTAGAAAAAAATTTATTTATGAACAAATTTTTTTACACTACTATTTTTTCGATATTAGTAATTACTTCTTCAATTGCACAGACTCCAAATGCTGATATGTGGGTAACAAACGGTGTAGTCCGTACAATTGCTGTTAACGGCGATTATACTTATTTAGGAGGAGAATTTACTTATGTTGGTCCCAATACGGGCTTTGGAGCAAAACTTACAACTTCATCGCAACTGCCTGACATGACCTTTCCAAAAGTAAACGGAAGCATTAAAGCTGTTACTCCTGATGGAAGCGGGGGCTGGTATATAGGGGGCAGCTTCACTAAAGTCGGTTCTTCTAATATGAACTATATTGCGCATATAAACTCAGACGGTACGGTTGATGCAGCATGGAATCCGAATGCAAACAATACTATCAATACAATTGTCATCAGCGGCAGCGATATTTACGCCGGAGGGTTATTCACTACAATTGGCGGGCAGACACGTAACCGCATAGCGAAGTTAAATAATACAAACGGACAGGCAGATGCCGGCTGGAATGCAAATGCAAACAATAATGTAAATACGATTTCCATCAGCGGCAGCGATATTTACGCCGGAGGAACTTTTACTACAATAGGCGGGCAGACACGTAACCGTATAGCAAAGTTGAATAACACAAATGGAAATGCAGATGCGACGTGGAATGCAAGTGCAAACAATACTATCAATACAATTGTAGTAAGCGGCAGCGATATTTACGCCGGAGGAACTTTTACTAGTATAGGCGGGCAGGCACGCAACCGTATAGCAAAGTTAAATAATACAAACGGACAGGCAGATGCCACCTGGAATGCAAATGCAAGCAATACTGTAAATACAATTGCCATTAACGGGAGCGATATTTATGCCGGAGGAAATTTTACTACAATAGGCGGGCAGGCACTTCTCCGTATCGCAAAGCTGAACAATACAAACGGAAATGCAGATGCGACATGGGCTCCCAATGCAAACGCTGCTGTAAATACAATTGCCATAAGCGGTAGTGACATTTTTGTAGGGGGAAATTTTTCAATAATCGGCGAGCAGACACGAAGCTTTATCGCAAAACTAAATAACACAAACGGAAATGCAGATGCTGCATGGGAACCGAATGCAGGCAGTACTGTCAATACAATTGCCGTCAGCAGCAGCGATGTTTACGTAGGAGGATTATTTAATTCAATAGGCGGGCAGTACCGTAGTTATATCGCAAAGCTGAACAATACAAACGGACAGGTTGATGATGCCTGGAATCCTATGGCAGGCAGTAATGTCTATTCAATTGCCGTCAGCGGCAGCGATGTTTATGTCGCAGGTAACTTCTTGTCAATAGGCGGGCAGTTAATCAACCGTATTGCAAAGCTTAACAACACAAACGGACAAGCCGATGCCTCCTGGAATCCGAATGCTAACAGTATTATCTATGCAATGGTCGTTAGTGGCAGCGATATCTATGTTGGAGGTAACTTTACATCAATCGGCGGTCAGACACGCAATCGTCTCGCAAAGCTGAACATCGCAAGCGGAAATGCAGACGCTACATGGAATCCGGATGCAGGTCCTTTGGTATATACAATTGCCGTCAGCGGCAGTGATATTTACGCGGGGGGGGTATTCAATACTATCGGCGGAGAGACGCGCAATTACATCGTAAAGCTGAACAATACAAACGGACAAGCAGATGCCACTTGGAATCCGAATCCAAATAGTACAGTCAATTCAATTGCCGTCAGCGGTAGTGATATTTTTGTAGGGGGAAGTTTTTCAACAATCGGCGGACAGACGCGCAATTATATCGCGAAGCTGAACAATACAAACGGAAACGCAGATGCCACTTGGAATCCGAATTCAAGCAGCAGTGTTTATTCAATTGCCGTCAGCGGCAGCGATATTTATGCAGGGGGGGCATTTTCATCAATCGGCGGGCAGACACGCAACTTTATTGCAAAGCTGAACAATACAAACGGAAATGCAGATGCTTCATGGGATGCGAATGCAAATGCTAATGTTCTTACAATTGCCATCAGCGGCAGTGATATTTATGCAGGAGGTAATTTTACCACAATGGGCGGTAACTCTGAAGGATATTTGGCTTTATTTACCGGCAGAACACTTCCTGTAGAACTGGCTTCATTCACTGCTAAAAGTTCCGGAAGAAATATAACATTGGATTGGAACACTGCCGGCGAAGTAAACAACTACGGCTTCTACATTGAAAGAAAAGACGGGGAAAATGATATATGGAAAGAAAGAGGTTTCATCAGCGGAAACGGAACAGTCAGTTCGCCTAAAAATTATTCTTATGAAGATAAAAATATTACAACAGGAAAATATAACTACAGACTGAAGCAGACAGATTACAATGGTAACTTTAAATATTATGAGTTATCCAATGAAGTAATAGTTGGTGCTCCGTCTAAATTTGCGCTTAGCCAGAATTATCCTAATCCTTTCAATCCATCTACTTCAATCAATTACGAATTACCAATTACAAATTACGTTTTATTGAAAGTGTATGATTTAACGGGAAGGGAAGTAATGCAGCTTGTGAATGAAATTAAACCGGCTGGATATTATACGGTAAAGTTTGATGCATCAAATCTTTCAAGCGGAATGTACTTTTATAAAATTCAGGCAGGGGATTTTTCCTCAGTAAAGAAGATGGTGCTTGTGAAGTAAAATATGAATCACTGATTACACTGATTTGAAATGATTTACATGATTTACATGATTTACATGATTTACATGATTTACATGATTTACA
>CALJIG010000045.1 GCA_937974175.1 uncultured Ignavibacteria bacterium | reverse complement strand
ACCGTTCTTTATTTCTCCCAATGGAAAAATTGTATTATCTTTGAATAAATAAAAAGAGGGGATTATCTCTTTTACCTTCTTATCTCTTTCTATACAATACGGCTCAACCTGCTCATTTGCATAAACTTCAATTTCTGAGCATTCTCTTTTTAATTTCTTAAAAACATCAGGACTCTTTCCTTCGGTAATTAATAAATCGAATCCAATTTCTTTTAAATCACTCTTAAGCTCAGCTAGACATTCGTATAAAAAATTAATTCTCTTCTCGCCGTAATACTCAAACTTGTTTTTATTCTTTATATATAAAAATAAAATTTCATCAGATTTTTCTATATTTTCAATGAACGCTTTTAATGCTGCATTATCTTTTAATCTTAAATCTTTTCTGAACCAGAAGATTTTCAGCATTTATTCAATTAATTATACCTGTGGTTTTCTTTCGTTGAAAGAATTACTCGTTAATCTTACAAATGTCGAGTTAGTAATAAACTCTGCTAGCGTTCTTGAATTCAAATAACTCATCGATGACTGTAGACCTTCCTGATAATCTCTTATAATTTTTGTTACGCTTCCTTTATATGTTACCAGCGACTCTTCACCTTCGATATAATTTTTCTTTTCCTGCTTAACTGCAAACGATGCACTGCCGCAATATTTTTTCCAGAGCTGATTGTTATACTTCAGTACATCTCCCGGAGCTTCTTCCGTTCCCGCAAGTACACGTCCGAACATAACTGCATCACATCCAAGTGCTAGCGCTTTACACATCGCGCCCGGAGTATTAATTCCTCCGTCAGCAATGATTTTTACATCGCTCTTCATTTCATCTTTCGCTGTTAAAGCGCGGATGATTGCATCAACCTGACCTATGCCTATACCCGATTTAATGGAAGTAGAACACATTGCACCGTTACCGATACCGACACGGATAGCATCAACTTTTAAATCAATTAAAAATTTAGTCGTCTCATAACTTGCAACGTTGCCTGCAATGATTTTTAAATCATACTTCTTAATTATATCCTGAATATCATTCAGATAACTTTCAATCATCTTCGAGCCGCCGTTTGCAATATCAACACACATGATTTTTATTCCGTAGTCGGCAAGTTTTTTTAACCTGTCGATATCAATTTTTTTATTGATGCCTACGGCTGCCGATTTAAACTCACTGTCTTTCAAAGAATAATCTTCAAATTCGGCAATTTGTTCTTCTATAGTATTGAACCTGTGAATAACACCAAGACATTTCAAATCAGCAAGTGACTTTGCCATGCGTCCGCCTGTTACTGTATTCATAGGGGAGCCGATGATTGGGATATCAAGTTTCACACCAAGGAAGTCTGCGCTTGTATCGCAGTTTGAACGCGACTCCACCGCAGAAATCTGGTCTGGCAACAACGATATATCATCGTAGGTTAATGAATATGTCTCTGTAATATTTTTGTAAGACATTAATTATATTATTAGTGAATATTGTTGTTAGAATTATTTTCTGAATTATTTTCTTCAGACGATTCATCTGCGGCATCTTCAATTACATCAATTTCAATTACTTCCACTACGTCAACTTCTTCTGCATCATTGTTATCAAACTCAGCAATTTCTTTTTCAACTTCTTTTTCTTCTTCAACCATCTTTAATGCCATATTAACTTTCTCAGCTGCCTCAGTAAGAGTGTTTGCAGGAATAAGATTTAATCCTGAGTTCTCTAATATTTCTTTAGCTTCCTTAGCATTCGTTCCTTGTAATCTTACAACAACAGGAACTTTGATATCGATATTTTTTGCTGCCTGAATTACTCCGTTAGCAACTCTGTCACATCTTACAATACCACCGAAGACGTTAATTAAAATTGCTTTTACATTCGGGTCAGATAAAATAATTCTGAATCCGTTTTCTACTGTGGTAGGGCTGGCCGTACCGCCTACATCTAAAAAGTTAGCAGGTGAACCGCCGGCAAGTTTAATTAAATCCATCGTACCCATCGCAAGTCCAGCGCCGTTAACCATACAGCCAACATTACCGTCAAGTTTTATATAGTTAAGATTAAAATTAGATGCTTCAACTTCAAGCGGATCTTCTTCGTTTAAATCTCTTAACTCTTCAAAATCTTTATGTCTGAATGTTGCATTATCATCAAGTGTAACTTTTGCATCAAGCGCCATTATTTTATCGTCATTGGTAATTATCATAGGATTGATTTCAACCATCGAAGCATCCATGCCTTCGTATGCATTGTAAAGATTTTTAATGAACTTTAAAAAGTCTTTGTACTCAGGTCCCGTAAGTCCGAGTCCGAATGCAAGTTCGCGAGCCTGGAAGTCTTCGAGTCCCGTTCCCGGATCAACCCAGATTTTTATAATTTTTTCAGGTGTCTCTTCTGCAACTGTTTCGATTTCCACGCCGCCTTCAGTTGATGCCATTATGACATTTTTTGAATTCGTTCTATCAAGCAATATCCCAAGGTATAATTCTTTTTTGTAATCAAGACCTTCAGCAATGAAAAGAGTCTGCACTTCTTTTCCTTCTGGTCCGGTCTGATGCGTTACAAGAGTATTGCCTAAAACTTTCCCGGCATAGTCTTTTGCTTTTTCAAAATTATCGCCGAAGAATTTTACACCGCCTTCAACTGCAACTTCATTTCTGTTGTGCTTATGATAAACTGTTCCTTTTCCTCTTCCGCCTGCGTGAATCTGTGACTTCACAACAATCTGTGCTACACCATTGGATTTTAATGTGTCAACAGCTGCATCAAAGTGTTCCATTGATTTGATTGGCACTCCGCCCTGAATTGCAACTCCGTATTTCTGAAGTAATTCTTTTGCCTGATACTCGTGTAATTTCATATATTTTTATTTGATATTTTTTTTATTTTTCTGAATTTATTTCTTATTGAGCTTATCGAGTTTCTTTTTTGTTGCATCAATTTCTTTGCCAAGTGAATCAATGCTCTTCATATTGCTGTCCAGACTTTTTCTTTCTCTCTGAATATAATTGCTCGTCGAATCGATTCTCTTTTTTAATTCGTCAGCTTCCTTTTGAATTCTTTCTTTATCAAGTTCTAACTGACTTTTGCCGCAGCCGGCCAGAAGCAGCGCAGATGCTGCCAGAATAAAAAAATATTTCATTTCTTTTGATTAGTTTTCTCTTTTATTTTATTTACGTTCTTATCCAACGCAGAGTCCAGATCTTTTCCCATCTTTTTAAGAGAGTCCAGACTCATCTTATTCATTGCAGTATCAATTTTATTGAGTGTCTCATCTATCTTCTGATCTATTTTTTCATTTACCTTCTGCTCAACTTTCTGCGATACTCTGTCAAATACAGAATCACAGCTTAACAAAGCCAGCAATACAAAACAACTTAAAACAAATTTAATTCTGTTCATTTATTAAATTAAATACTGAAATTATTTTTTAATTTTCTTTTCGCTTGTAAGCTTTGCCTGCATGAATAAGCCAAGATAATCTCTTCCGCCTGCTTTTGAATCTGTACCGCTCATGTTGAATCCGCCGAAAGGATGCACACCGACTAATGCGCCTGTACATTTTCTGTTTAAGTATAAGTTACCTGCGAAGAATTCTTTTGCGCCTTTATGCAATCTCTTTTTATTTTTTGTATAGATAGCACCGGTCAATCCGAACATTGTGTTGTTTGCAATGCTAATTGCATCGTCAAAGTCATTTGCTTTCAGAACGGCAAGCACAGGTCCGAAAATTTCTTCCTGTGATATTGTTGCATTTCTTTCAACGTCTTTTATAATTGTAGGCTCAACAAAATATCCTTTGCCTTCAATTTTATTTCCGCCTGCAATGATCGTTCCGCCTTCTTCAACTGCTTTATTTATGTATCTTAATACGTTATCCTGTGAGCGTTTGTTTATAACAGGTCCCATAGGAGGATTGTTAACTGCGTTATCAACTTTTACAGTCTTAACATTCTCTGATAGTGCATCACAGAATTTATCATAGATGTCTGCATGAACGATAACTCTTGAGCATGCCGAACATTTTTGTCCCTGAAAACCAAATGCTGCCTGGATAGTTCCTTTCACTGCATCGTTAAAGCTGTGTAATTCTTTATCAACAACGATTGAATCTTTTCCGCCCATCTCTGCAACAACTCTTTTAATCCATATTTGTCCCGGCTGTGCTTTTGCTGCAAGTTCGTTTATTCTTAATCCGACTTCCATTGAACCTGTGAAGCAGATAAATCTTGTTAAGTGATGCTGAACCATTATATCACCTATAGAACCGCCGCCTCCTGTTACAAAATTTACAACTCCCTTAGGAAGTTTTACTTCTTCAAGAAGTTCAAAGAACATTTGCGCAATGGCAGGGGAGTCGCTTGATGGTTTCAATACAACTGTGTTACCTGTTACAAATGCTGATGTTGTCATTCCGACTAAGATTGCAAGCGGGAAATTCCATGGCGGAATAACTGCGCCTACACCAAGCGGTAAATATTCTAAATGATTTTTTTCATCCGGTAATTTTACTAACGGATGGTCGCCGCTCCATCTTAACATTTCACGCGCGTAGAATTCCATGAAGTCAATTGCCTCTGCTGTATCGCCGTCTGCTTCTGCCCAGTTCTTACCTACTTCATATACCATCATTGCAGAAAACTCATGTTTTCTTTTTCTCATTATCTTAGCTGCTTTGAATAAATACTCAGCACGTTTTTTCGGAGCAACATTTTTCCATGTATGAAATGTTTCGTATGCTGTTTCAATTGCCTTCACTGCCATTTCAGCAGTAGCTTTCTGAAATGTGCCAAGCACCATATCTTCATTGGAAGGGTTGATGGAATGCATTTTATCATCAGTCCATAGTTTTTCACCGCCTATTACAACGGGATATTCTTTTGCAAATCTTGCTGTTACTTTATCTAAAGCTTTTTCGAAAGCCTGTTTATTTTTTTTATCCGTAAAATCAGTAAACGGTTCGTTTTTAAATTTTGAATGTGACATTATATTTTTATAAGTTTTAAGTTTTTTTATTCTGTCATTCCCGCGATGGCGGGAATCCATACATCAAAGTGAAACCCCGCTAAAGCGGGACAGGCGGCGTTTCACTTTCTATTTCCATCCTAAACAGAGTTTAGGACGGAGAACAAGTTTAAAATTCTCCCCTTGAGGGGAGTACTTCGCGAAGCGAAGGGAGGGGTGTTTGAATGAACACCCACCGTCTCGCTTCGCTCGACACCTCCCTCAAGGGAGGAATT
>CALJIG010000044.1 GCA_937974175.1 uncultured Ignavibacteria bacterium | reverse complement strand
CTATACTTAATTACTTTTATTTTCTACATAAAAAACTTGAGAAATATACCAATATAACCTGCTCCGCTCAATTCAATGCTCCCTATTCCTACTAATAGGGAAATTTATTTTTATGGATTTAAATTGTGTTTAATTATGAGTATTTTGGTTTTTGGAAGAAAGTAAGATAAATACTGATGAAGAAGTAATTATAGAGCAAATGCCTGAGCATCCGCAGCTGGATAATCCCGCTCTGAGCTATAAAAAAAATCTTATTCGAATATTAATTTTATCAGGCCTTGGGTTAATTACCGTTATCCTGCTTGCAATCAGTTTTTTCTTTGTATTTATAAAGTTATAATAAAAAATTTCTATTTAATTTGAGTTTAAACATATATCAAAAAAACTGCGGCGTACTTATCCTGAAAGGTAAAGACAGAATTGATTTTCTGAACAGAATGTCCACGAACGATCTGACCGTAGTTGAACCTCTCCATTATAAAAAAACTGTACTGACTTCCGATAAGGGAAGGATAATTGACCTGATTACAATTCTTAATTTTGATGACCACTCGATTTTAATCACAACTGAAAATTATGAAGATAGAATAAAAACTCACCTTGATAAATATATTATCATGGATGATGTTATTATTGAAAAGCCGGATGTAAAACATACTCTGCTTTTATTATGGGGTGAGGATGCGCAGAACGTTGTGAACGAGACTGCACAAAGAATTCCCACAGAAGAAAATTTTATAATGCTCTCTGAAAAAGAATTTATCTTTGAGGATAAATTCGGATTTGATAAAATAATTTATCTTACAGAAGAAAGTAACGCTGCTTCAGTAAAAGCAAAATACGTGGATGACAAATTTGTTGAGAGAAAAGAATTAACAAATGAAGAATATGAAAGCCTGAGAATTTCACTTGGCATTGCAGAAGGCGAAAACGAGTTTAACGATTTAATAAATCCGAAGGAATGCGGGCTTGAAAAATATATTTCCTATACAAAGGGTTGTTACATAGGTCAGGAAGTTATAGCAAGATTAGATGCTCAGGGGAAAATCCCGAAGCAGATGGTAAGAGTTAAGACAGTACAATCAATAAACAAAGGCGACAAAATTTTTTCCGATGGAAAAGATGTTGGATTCATATCAAGCGTTTCAGATAACTTAGGGCTGGCTTTTATTCGCAGCGCTGCAATTGAGCCTGCAAAAGAGTTTCAGGTGAACGGAGAAAAAGTTGAGCTTGAATTAATATTTAATTTAGTAAAAAATTTAAACTAACCCTTTAATTAACTTTTTAATAATATGATTAATAAAATTAAAGAACTTTTGGGCAAAGAAAATGAAGCTCTTTTAACCCATGAATGCAAAACAATTTCTAAGAACGATATTCATTTGCCAGGAAACGATTTTATTGACAGAGTATGGAAAGACAGCGACAGAAGCCCGAACGTATTAAGAAACATGGCATCCATTTATAACACCGGCAGACTTGCAGGCACAGGCTACGTTTCAATTCTTCCTGTTGACCAGGGGATTGAACACTCAGCCGGAGCATCATTCGCACCGAACCCGATTTATTTCGATCCTGAAAATATAATCAAACTTGCTATTGAAGGCGGATGTAATGCAGTTGCATCAACATTCGGAGTGCTTGGAGCATGCGCAAGAAAATACGCACATAAAATTCCTTTCATTGTGAAAATCAATCACAACGAAATTTTAAGTTATCCTAATAAATACGACCAGATAATGTACGGTGATATTGACCAGGCATTTGATATGGGAGCAGCAGCAGTCGGAGCAACAATTTATTTTGGCTCAGATGAATCTACAAGACAGATACAGGAAGTAAGCGAAGCATTTGCTTATGCGCACGAACTTGGAATGGTAACAATACTCTGGTGCTACTTAAGAAATTCCGCATTCAATGTAAAAGGCGACAAAGATTATCACGTATCTGCTGACTTAACAGGACAGGCAAATCACTTAGGCGTTACAATTCAGGCAGATATTATAAAACAAAAATTACCGGAAAACAATGGTGGTTACAATGCGTTGAAATTCGGTAAGACTCATAAAGATGTTTATGCAAAGTTAACAACAGACAATCCGATTGATTTAACAAGATACCAGATTGCAAACTGTTACATGGGCAGAGCAGGATTAATTAATTCAGGCGGAGCTTCATCGGGAGAATCCGATCTGGCAGAAGCAGTAAAGACGGCTGTTATAAATAAACGCGCTGGCGGCATGGGACTTATCTCCGGAAGAAAAGCTTTCCAACGCCCTATGAAAGACGGCGCTGCATTGCTTAATGCAATTCAGGATGTTTACTTAGAAAAAGAAGTAACAATAGCATAAAAAATATTTTATATTATAAATAACAAAATAAAAAAATGAACAAACCAAAAAAAGTTGCTCTAAAAAAGCACAGAAAAACCAAAGCAAAAGTTAAAGCAGCTGTAAAAGCTTCATTAGCAAAAAAGAAAGCTTAAGTCTTTCAGATTATCAAGGGGCGAAAGCCCCTTTTTTATATCTCAGAATTTTATTTTTGTATACAAGCCTAGTTATAGTTTTAATTTTTTTAATTGCCACGCGTTTTAACGCGTGGATAATAATAGTTTTCAAAAAATGCCCTTTAGGGCAAATAATGATTTGGCTAAAGCCCATAAGAAAAAAATCATCTTACCCACGGCTTGAAAGCCGTGGCAATTTAGATAAATGTTAAAACTTATCAGCTATATAAAAAGGGTGAATACGAAATGTGCGTAAGTACAACTCATAGTCGATTTTATACTTAATGAAAAAAATTCTTCTCGTAGCATTTCTTACATTTGCAGCGGCATTTACTCCGATAGCCGCCAAATACACAGTTGCGCAGATATCTCCCCTCTCATTGGCGTTTTTAAGATTCGGTTTAGCAACAGCTTTATTGCTCTTAGTATGCGCGCACAGAAAAGTAAATTTTAAAATTTAAAAAAAAAATTACTTAAAATTTTTTTTTA
>CALJIG010000043.1 GCA_937974175.1 uncultured Ignavibacteria bacterium | reverse complement strand
TATATTAAATTAATTTTGAAAGATCTTTTTTAAAAAATCGATATTATGAATTTCAACATTATTTAAAACATCACTGTGCCTTTTAATTTCATTAAGTATACTACAGTTATCTTTTTCAGTTACTACAATTTTACAATATGGAAAATACTGTACATGTGAAAAGTCTCCAAATTCTGATGAATCCTTTGGTTTTCTCTGCCCTATATAATATTTATAGAAAAGGAATGTACAATATAATCGTATGCCTTGGAAAATCTTAGTATTTAGAAGGGTAGCTTCAGTTTTAAATTTTTCTAAAAAATCTAAATGGTTCTTTTTTAACAATTGAACCGTTAAGAAAAATTCAAAAGTATCCAATTGATTTATGTCATACTTGCCAACTTTATTTTTAGGAAAATTCTCTTTTAGTGATTCCAATCTTTCGAACATAACCAGAGCAAGTTTTTTTTGCTCTTCGCGTGCTTCTTTTAATTCTTTTTTTATAAAAGTAGCAGCAATTTTTTCTAAAGCATCTGATTCAAATAATAAAGAATTATAAATAAAGCTTACAATATCTTCTTTAAATATTTCCGGATGAGAGTTTACTTCATATTTAGTTATATCATCAAAGTTTTTTAAAAGTACAGAGGGAACAGTAAGTAAAAGTTTTGATAAGCCTTCATGTAACCTCGTAGCATCAGAAAGCTCACCTAAGTGGGTTGGAGTTATTGCTAGAGAAATTTTATTGCCAGAGCAAAATTTAGATAATGTGTGATTTTTAGTTTCATCTTTTGCAATATAACTCAAAATATTTGTATCAAGAAATAGAAAATTATTGTAAGGGTCTTTCATAACATTAATTTAAATAATTGAAACCTCATAATAAATTGACTTATAAAATACTTACTTACAACATTCCCAACGAGGACGTTGGGAATGAGATGTTTGGTGTCAGAATGTGGCTCTGAATGTCATGGGTTCGAGCCCCATTATATAAGAAATTCCTCCCTATACCTACTAATAGGGAAGATATTCTTTCAAAATAGATTTATTCTTCATATATTGAGATTAGTGCATTGACAGGGAAGAAGAAAATCAACTTTACATAATAACCCGACCAAAATCCGACCTTTTTCAATTTTTAAATAGAGAAAAGGTTAAAAGGGCAAAAAGTGGATTTTCAACTCGTAATTTGGAATTCGTAATTCGAAATTGGCACAGGAATCCGACTATTTTCCGACTTTTTTGAAAAGTAAAATTATTCAGTGTTGAAAAAACAATACAGGAATCCGACCAAAATCCGACTTTATACAACTTTTAAATAGTGAAAAGGTTAAAAAGACAAAAAGTGGATTTTCAACTCGTAATTTGGAATTCGTAATTCGAAATTGAAACAAGAACCCGACCAAAATCCGACCAAATACATAAAAATTTTCTTCCTATATTGTGCGGTGAGTTTTTATTATTTTGCATGCTATGATTGAAATAAAAAATATCACAAAAAGTTTTGGTTCCAAGCAGGTTTTGAGAGGCGTGGATATGACTATCGAATCGGGGAAGACGCTTGTAATTATCGGACGAAGCGGCTGCGGAAAATCGGTTATGCTTAAGCATATTGTGGGACTGCTGAGACCGGATTCCGGAGACATAATTTTCGAAGGCAAGAGCATGAATGCGATGAAAGAAAAAGACCTCTATGCAATGAGGAAAGATATAGGATTTTTGTTTCAGGGCGCAGCGCTCTTTGACTCGATGGATGTCGGGCAGAACGTAGGCCTTGCGCTGAAAGAAAACGACAGGCTATCGGATAAAGAGACGGCAAAGATAGTAGCTGAAAAGCTTGAGATGGTAGGACTGCCGGGCATTGAAAGAATGAAGCCCTCGGACCTTTCGGGCGGGATGAAGAAGCGCGTATCGCTTGCCCGCGCTATTAGCACGAATCCGAAATACATTTTGTACGATGAGCCGACTACGGGGCTTGACCCTGTAATGAGCGACCAGATAGACGACCTGATAAAGGAGCTCTCGGGTAAGCTGAACATTACATCTATAGTAGTAACACATGATATATTCAGCGTGTACGATGTTGCCGATAACGTTGCAATGATGCATGAGGGTAAGACGTATTTCTTCGGAACTCCGAAGCAGCTTGTGGAGACTAAGGACCCTATTATACGCGAGTTTTTAGCGCGTACCGATAAAGAAGCCCATGAAGCGCTGGACAGAATAGAAGAAGTAGAGAAAGAGAAGACTGAGAAGCTTGCAGTTAAGAAGTAATAGCTGCGATGAGTTTAGTATAAAAAGAAAACCCCGCTATTGCGGGGTTCTTTGTTTGTATAGGTTATATAGGTAAAAATCAGTTTGAGAACGTATGGCTTACAATAGTAATTTCAGGTGATGTAATAGGGATACCAAAAACTTCCATGGTAGGTCTTGCTCTTAATGAAAGTCTTGAAGAGCTTCCGTTTCTTCCGCCGATAGCCAGTGCAAGGTTAACTAAGTTTTCGATTCCTTGTCCTTTAATGTACTGAAGCAAATCCATGCTGATTGCCATAGGGATAGTTGTTTCCTGTCCTACGCCCGGTACGGTGATATTATTCATAACGCCGTTGATAGTCGGTGTATCATCTATGTAAAGATTCCATTCCATTCTTGAAAGAAGAGAAGATGAATTAGCCGAGCCGCCTGCAGTGTTAGGATTTTTAGCAAGGAGGTTCAGGGTGAATCCGACAGGAAGTCTGCCCTGTGTAATATTTGAAGTAAGGTTAGCGATATCTAAAATTCCAATCTGGCTGAAGCTTGAAAGATTTGCGATGTTCACACCGGCTGCATTGAAGTTATTTACCGAGCCGAGCTTGAACTGCAAACGTTTTAAATTTGTGAGTGTATCTACGGCCGTACAGCCGAAATTCATAGTGGCAAACGTTCCTAAGGCAGTAAGGAGAACAAAAGTTCTTAGCACTGCTTTCATTCTAAAAAATTGCAAGTTAAATTTCATATATTTTGGGTATTTTGTTTGAGGGGTTTATGTTAGTTGCACAATAATATATAAAAATGTACGAAAATAAAAATCAAAAATTAATTTCGAAAAGGAAGTTCCAAAGCCGGGTTTTTACGAATGTAAAGTGGTTTATGCTGCTGTTATGCGGAGCGCTTGGTATAGGAATGTTGGGTTATCATGTATTAGGCGGATTTACATGGGTAGATTCTTTCACTGAAGCATGTATGATACTTGGCGGAATGGGACCTGTAAAGCAAATGGATAACTCAGCCGTAAAGATATTTGCAGGGTTGTATGCAATATTCAGCGGAGTAGCTTTTCTCTCGGGAGTAACATTGCTAATCTCTCCGTTCTGGCACAGAGAGATACATCGTTTTCATTTGGCGGATGATGCAGAAGATGCTGAAGAAGAAAAAGTTGAGAAGAAAACTCCCAGAAAGAAATAGTTATTCTATTTCACCGAGCGATTCATTCCAGCCTCTCCAGCCGCCATCCATTGAGATAACATTTGTATATCCCATTTTCTGTAAATTGTGTGCTGCTAATGCCGAGCGGTAACCTCCGCCACAATAGAGCACAATTTTTTTGTTTTTATCGGGAACGTGAAGATGAATATCTCTTTCGATAATTCCTTTGCCGATGTGAATAGCGCCTTTAATTTTGCCCTGGGCAAATTCGCTTTCTTCACGTGTATCAACTAATACAAAATCTTCATTGGCAGAATACATTTTTTTTACATCATCGATAGTGCATTCTTTCACTTCTTTTTTTACTTCTTCGCAGAGCTCGTGAAAAGTCATTTTATTTAAGAATTAAGATTTATGATTTAAGAAATAGGAACACAGATTACTAAGATAATTTATGATGTCACTGATAAGAAATTGATTAAATTGTAAACAGTGCTCAATCGTATTTTTGCACCTGTGTAATCATATTCATCATAAAAATCTGTGTTACTTTAAAAAACTTTAAGCTAATACTAAAATCCAGGTTTAGAAATTCGTAACTACTCTTGTCATATTAATTATATCTTCTGCATTGCAGCCGCGGGATAGATCCATTACCGGTTTTGCAAGTCCCTGTACAATCGGCCCTGTTGCAGAAGCGCCTGCGAGTCGTTCGGTAATTTTATAAGCAATATTACCTGAGTTTAAATCTGGAAATATAAAAACGTTCGCATCGCCCTGTATTGCTCCGTCAGGATTTTTTCTCTTGGCGACATTCGGAACGAATGCTGCATCGAACTGAAGTTCTCCGTCGCAGACTAAATCCGGTCTTCGTTCTCTTGTAATCTTCAACGCTTCAATAATTTTATTCAGTGAATCATCTTTTGCGCTTCCTTTAGTAGAGAAAGAAAGGAAAGCTGTTCGCGCAGTTATCCCTGTAAGCTTTTCATAATTTTCAGATGTTTGTATTGCAATATCGGATAGCTGTTCAGCAGTTGGATTAGGGAGTACGCCGCAATCTGCATAGGCAAGAATTCTGTTTTTGTGTACACTCTCCTTCGGAAAAGTGAATAGGAAGAACGATGAAACTGTTTTGTTATTTTCTTTAAGTCCTATAATACGGATAGCGTTTCTTAAAACATCAGTCGTTGTGCAAACGCTGCCTGCAATTATTCCGTCGGCAAAATTATTCTTGAGTAAGATGTTAGCGAAGGCAAGAGGGGAGTTCAGTTCCTTCTCTGCCTGCTCAACTGTTATATCTTTTTGTTTAAGCTTACGCAAACCGTAGTATCCTTGCAAATACTGTTTGTAAAAATCTAAATCAATTATATCAAGATGCTTATCGTCTTCAATCTTTATTTTATCATCGATGCGGATAAGAATTACATTGGCAAGCTTCTTCTGCAGAATATACTTCACTGCATCAAGTATGCGCGCATCGTAAGATTCGGGAAAAATTATAGTTCGCTTTTCTTTTTTGGCTCTTGATTCGAGTTGTTTGTATAAATCCATTGTGGTTTAAAAATTTAAACGCAAAGAGCGCAAAGACTCACGCAAAACACACTAAGAAAAAATTCAATACACTTAAATTTATTCTAAAGTCTTGAACTGCAATAGCATTAATGATATTAACTTAGCGCTCTTCGCGTATTAACTTAGCGCGCTTTGCGTTTAATGTACAAGTTAATACAATATATTCTGTATTATGCCGCCGCCTAGGACGTTATCTCCGTCATAAAATACGGCTGACTGCCCTGGTGTAATTGCCTTTTGCTGTTCTTCAAAAATAATCTTTATCTCGCCGTCATTTTCCTGATACAATGTAGCCATGCTTCCTTTATCTTTGTAGCGGATTTTCACTAATGCTTTAGTCGGTTCAGTCAGCTTTTCAGTCGTCATTAAGTTAATTTCATTCGTCATAAATGCCGTGTTGTTCAGTCCATCTACATCGTCAACAACTATTACATTATTTTCTGCATCTATCTTTGTTACATAGATTGGATGCCCGAGAGCAATGTTTAATCCTCGTCTCTGACCGATTGTATAATTTATATATCCTGAGTGGCTGCCGATTTTTTTATCTTTGTAAACTATATCTCCATGGTTAATATTTTTTACAAAGTCAGGCATACGTATCTCAATTAATTTACGATAATCATCATCCGGCACGAAACAAATTTCCTGGGAGTCAGGTGTGTTCGCAGATTTCAAATTCATGCCTGCGGCAATTTCACGAATCTTTGTCTTCTCATATTTCCCGATAGGGAAAAGTGTCTTGCTCAAAGCATGCTGTGAAACTCTCCACAAAGCATAGGACTGGTCTTTTTTTCTGTCTTCGGAAACACCGATATTATATCGTCCGGTTTGTTCGTTATGAACAATTTTAGCGTAATGACCCGTGGCAATATAGTCTGCTCCGAGCGATTCTGCTTTCTCAAGTAAAGCGCCCCATTTGATTGTCTTATTGCAAAGCACACAGGGATTTGGAGTGTGACCTTTAATATACTCGGATATAAAATTTTCAATTACAGTATCATTGAACTTTTCTGTGAAATCAAGAGTATAATGTTCAAAGCCTAAGTTATAGGCAACGTTCTTTGCCGAATAAATAGTTTCAAGCGAGCAGCATCCGGAATCTTTTTCGGGGATATCATCGAATCCCCAGGTTTTCATAGTAATGCCTATTAAATTATAACCCTCATCTTTTAATAGTGCGGCTGCTACGGAAGAATCGACTCCGCCGCTCATTGCAACTACTACGGTCTTATTATTGTTAGTATTTGTATCCATTTACGTAAAAGTATTAAAGTAATGGCTTTCTTTAAAGTCATTAATTTCATTGTTTTTAAAATTCATAAGTGTTAAGTTTATCTATCCACAAATCAAAAAAGGAGAATTAAAAGATGACAAAGCGTCAAATGCTGGTTATGACTTTTTTATGCGCCTTTGCTTTTGGTGGTGTGTTTGGTGAGTTTTCAAACCTCGAGGCTAAGCCTAAGAAAAAGACCACACAGACTTCCAAAAAGAAAAAAAGCGGTAAAACAAGTAAGAGTAAGAACAAGACTTCAGGCAAAAAAAGTTCAAAGAACAAAACTTCCGGAAAGAAAACCTCTAAAAAGAAGAGTTCCGGTAAAAAAAGTTCAAAGAAGTCAGGTAAAAAGAAAAAAGGAAGTAAGAAGAACAGAAGAAATACAACAAGAGTAAGAACACCAAGAGTTTATACTCCGCCTACAAACGGAACATACACTCCGCCGAAGACATATGATAACAACAATAATTCTGAACCGGAAAAGAATGAAAGACAGTATAAGAGAGAAAATACAGACCCTGTAAAGAAAGAACCAAAGAAAGACGGCGAATAATATTTAAGTTTTAACCAGCATATGAGACCCGGATAAATATTTTTTTGTCCGGGTTTTTTGTTAATAGTTTGAATGTTTTTAAACGCAAAGTACGCTAAGAGCTACGAAAAGTTCTCAAAGGAATTTAAAATCAATATTAATAACTTTGCGATCTTTGCGAGAGCTTCGCGAACTTTGCGTTTAGCAAAATAAAAAGTATATTATAGAATTATGAAATTCAGTTTAAATTGGGTTAAGGAATACATACCGGGTTTGGAAATCGGTTCAATGGAAGAATTGAACGCTAAAATGATTTCTGCAGGGCTTGATATCGAAAGCATTGAATCAGAAGGTGAAAAATTTAAAGATTTTGTTGTAGGCAAAGTTGTTGAAAAAGCCAAACATCCCGATGCAGATAAGCTTAACGTTTGTAAAGTTGATGTCGGGACAGGCGATTTATTAAATATCGTCTGCGGCGCGCCGAATGTAGATGCAGGGCAGTTAGTATGTGTCGCAAAAATCGGAGCAGTTGTGCCTAACGGCGGATTTGAAATAAAGAAGGCAAAGCTTCGCGGCCAGCTTTCTGAAGGAATGATATGCTCGGCTAAAGAGTTAAATCTAAGCGATGACCACGACGGTATAATGGTACTGAATGCCAATGCAAAGATAGGGCAAAGCTTCGCTGAATATATCGGAGCAGATGATTATTTATATGAAATCGGTGTAACGCCTAACAGGGGAGACCTGCTTTCGCATATCGGCATTGCAAGGGAAATTGCTGCCGCGTATGATTTGCATTGCACACTTCCTGAAGTACAACTTAAAGAAGAAAACGAAAACTCGCATGATTATATTCATGTCTCTATAGAAAATCCTGACTTTTGCAAAAGATTCAGAGCCAGAGTAATTAAAGACGTTCAGGTAAAAGAATCTCCTGAATGGCTGAAGAAAAAGCTTACTGCTATAGGACTAAGACCTCGTAATAATATTGTCGATATCACGAACTATATAATGATGGAAACAGGTCAGCCGATGCATGCCTTCGATTACGATAAAATACTTGGTAAGAAGATAATTGTGAAGACTGCCAACGAAGGCGATAAGTTCACTACTCTCGATTCAAAAGAAAGAGTTTTAAATGATAAATCGCTAATGATTTGCGATGCTGAAAGACCTTTAAGCATTGCAGGAATAATGGGCGGCGAGAACTCGGAAATAACGGAAGCCACTACAAATGTGCTGCTTGAGACTGCTTATTTTGATTCAGTTGCAATAAGACTGAATGCTAAAAAGCTAGGACTTGCATCCGATGCATCTCACAGATTTGAAAGGGGAACAGATATAAATATGGTGGAATATGCCTCCGACAGAGCGTCGCAATTCATTGCAGAGCTTGCCGGCGGAAAGATTTTATGCGGTACAGTAGATAACTATCCTGAATGTTTTGTTTATAGAGAAGTGGAGCTTGAAATTTATAATGTTAACCGTATTTTAGGTCTATCACTTACCAAAGAAGATGTAATTCAATTA
The DNA here is from genome assembly GCA_937974175.1 of uncultured Ignavibacteria bacterium. Taxonomy (GTDB): domain Bacteria; phylum Bacteroidota; class Ignavibacteria; order Tepidaquicellales; family Tepidaquicellaceae; genus JAFDZO01. The sequence goes on along the minus strand of CALJIG010000043.1, from coordinate 57,740 downwards.
TTAGCTAAAATTGATATTGAATGTGAAGGTGAAAGATTCGAAAAATTAGTGTTCAAAATTCCTGAGTTCAGAAGAAATGACATTGAAAGCGAAATCGATCTAATTGAAGAAATTGCCCGCATTTACGGCTACGATAATATTCCAATGGAAAGCACATTCAGATTCAGTGTGTCGGAATCTAATTACAATTTAGATTATATTGAGTTCGTTCAGAAAGTAAAGAACTATTTTTACGGTCGCGGATTTAATGAGATTTTAACAAGCTCACAGCAGGAAGATGCAAAGCTGCAGACGTTCGGGCTCAGTCCGGTAAAGATTGCAAATCCCGGTTCAAGCGAAATGAACTCAATGCGAGTGAACCTATATTACGGAATGCTGAACGTGATAAAAAATAATCACAATCATTCAGGCAAAGATATTCCGCTTAAATTATATGAAACAGGCAGAGTATTTTTTGATGAAGGAAAAGGCTTTAAAGAAGAGGATAAGCTTTCAATCGGAGTCTGCGGAAATTATGATCTGAAATCTTTTGACAATAAAGACAGGGACTTTGATTTATTCGATTTGAAAGGTGAAGTCGATATGTTTATACGAAGTCTGAATATTCAGATTAAAAATACTTCCTACAAAGAAAATGGTATTAAAATTAAATATGAAACGAAGGATAGTTATGCAGGTGATTTGTTTAAGGTTGAAAGTTCACTCTTAAAGTCACTTGGCATTGAAATCGAGAAACCTGTTTATATAGCTGAATTTAACTTAGAGACTCTCTATAAAGCACAGAAAAAATCCAATGTTTATGAGCCGATTTCGAAATTTCCGACGGTAAAAAGAGACTTATCTTTTGTAGTTGAAAAAAACGTTGTTTTTAAGGATATTAAGGACGTCATTCAAAAGAGCGGCGGAAAGCTGTTATCAGGCTTACAGCTCTTTGATATTTACGAGGATAAAAAACTCGGTAATAACAAAAGTCTTGCTTTTTCATTAGAATTTTCTTCTTTTGATAAAACACTGACAGATGAAGAGATAAATCCGATAATCGGCAAGATTGTAAAGAATCTTGAAAAAGAATTGAACGTGCAATTAAGAAGTTAGAATAAGAAATTAGATTAAGAAGTTAAGAAGCAGGAATAAGAAGTTAGTAAGAACCTAAGAAAAAATTATGTCTAAACCATTTTCTGACAGCGCAATAGATAGCATCAATGAAGCTAAGAATTCATTAAGGGTATCGATTCAGGGTTTATTAACAAAGGTCAGAATGCTGCTGACAAAGATAAGCAAAGTTGAAGAAGAGAACAAAGATTTGCGCGAGCAGGTGAAGGAGCTAAGCCAGAAAATCACTGATTTAAAGCTTCAGGTTACACATGCAAATTCGCAATCGATAACGAAGGATAAGGAAATTTCCGATTTGAAGAATGTTTTACTAACTGAAAAAAATACAAAATCGTCTATACAGGATAAAGAAATTGTCCGTTCACGAATAAAAGAGTTAATATCAAGAATTGATGTACACCTTGATCAGTACGATCAGGAAAATTAATACAGTTTGACTAAGAACAAAACAAAACCTTAAAAACTTATGAATCCTAAAGAAGTCAGAGTAAGGATTTTTAACAGCGAATATAATTTGCAGGGTGAAGACACTGCAAAGGTAGAAAAAATTGCCAATTACGTTGATAATATTATGAACAGAATCAACTCTGAGTCCCCAAATCAGACGGAGGAAACTATTGCAGTAGTTTCTTCGTTAAATATTGCGGAGGATTATTTTAAGGAAAAAGGTATCAGAAATAAAATTGAAGAAGATTACTTAGACTCGTTAAGAGAATATAATCAAAATATTGAAGAGCTTTCAAACTTGCTCGACCAGTATATCTAGATTTTATTTATTTGTTCTTTACATAAAAGCAGGTTTTTAAATAACCGCACAGACACCTTAGTCAAACCATTATAAAAAACCAACATTTTTTATAAGATAGGAAGGTAAGCTCATAAAAAAATGTCAATTACAGGCCTCATCCGCCTTGGCGGATTCGGAGCCGGGTTAGCCCGGGAACTCCGGACAGTGGAAGCAAACGACATTGTGGCACCCTCCACCGTATGCTTAAACGGGTTTCTTATAAGCTTTGGCTAAGGATTTGTCTGTGCGGTTTTTTTTTACCCAATTTTTATTTAACCAACAAATCAAAAAAATCGAATGTGTACTAAAAATATAGCAACAAGGAGGTGTGATGGAATTTGTTAAAGAATTATATGTCTTAATTCCATTAATAATAGGTTTATGTTTACTGTTCCTCTATATAGGATGGTTACTGAATTCTAAAATAAGTAAAGGCAAAATTGGTGATGCGCAAAGCGTTGCCGATAAAATTTTAGCAGATGCTGAAAAAAAGGCAAAGGATACAGTTGCAGAAGGCGAGAAGAGAGTAAAAAATCTTTTACAGGATGCAGATAAAGCCGCTCAGAATTTAAAGAAAGAAAAATTACTTGAAGTAAAAGACCAGTTCTATAAAAAGAAACAGGAATTTGATGAACAGGTAAAAGAGCGTGAAAAAAATGTTGTAGAAGATGAAAAGAAATTAAAAGCCGAGAAAGAAAAAACAGAGCAATTTTTAAAAGAAGAAAAAGCTAAAGTTGACCAGGCTAAGAATGAATTAGGACAGAAAGAAAAGAAGATTGAAAATCTTGAAAAAGATCTGACATCGAAAATTGAAAAAGTTGAAGAGAAGGAAAAAGAAATTGAGTCTTTAAAAGAGGAAACAGTTAATGTTATCTCCGAACAAAAAGACAGACTTCAAAGAATTTCCGGTTTAACAGAAGAAGAAGCTAAGAAAGAACTTTTTGAAAGCTTGCTTCAGCAGGTTAAACTTGACTCAGCGCAAAAACTTCAGGAAGTCAGAGATGAGACCAAGCTTGAAGCTAACCGCATCGCAAAAAATCTTATTATACAATCTATTCAAAGAACTGCATCTGACCACTCAGTTGAAACAACTGTATCTGTACTGCAGATTACTTCCGATGAATTAAAAGGAAGAATTATCGGTAAAGAGGGAAGAAATATCAGAGCATTTGAAGCTGCAACCGGCGTTGATATAATTGTTGACGATACACCGGAAGCCATTATCATTTCAGGCTTCGATCCGTTCAGAAGAGAGATTGCAAGAGTCTCGATGGAAAGACTTATTGCAGACGGAAGAATTCACCCTGCAAGAATTGAAGAAGTTGTAACAAAAGTAGAAAAGGAACTCAGCGAAGAAATTATTCGCGTTGGTGAAAATACACTTGTTGAAATGGGTATTCAGGGAATGCACAGAGATTTGATTACTCTTATCGGCAGAATGAAATACCGCTCAAGCTACGGACAGAACGTTTTAAACCACTCAATTGAAGTAGGGTACTTAGCCGGCATCATGGCTGCTGAGCTCGGCTTAGATGCCTATATGGCGAAGAGAGCAGGACTTCTGCATGATGTTGGTAAAACTATCGATAGAAGCATTGAAGGACCTCACGCAATCCTCGGCTACGAAGTAGCAAAGAGATGCAAAGAGCATCCGATTATCTGTAATGCTATCGGTGCCCACCATGACGAAATGCCAATGGAAAGTCCGATATCAATTATCGTTCAGGCAGCTGACTCAATCAGCGGCGCAAGACCCGGAGCAAGACGTGAATCTGTTGAAGCGTACTCGAAGAGACTTGAAACACTTGAAAACATTGCAAAGTCATTTGAAGGTGTTGCAAAGACCTACGCTATACAGGCGGGACGCGAAGTAAGAGTAATAGTAGAGCAGGAAAAAATCAGCGATATATTACAAGACCAGTTAGCAGATGATATTGCAAAGAAGATTCAGGAAGAAATGGAATATCCGGGACAGATAAAAGTCAACGTGATTAGAGAGAGAAGGTCAATTGCTTATGCGAAATAGTTTTTTTAACTTATGGCTAACACCCCGGAAAAAATAATGAAGAAACATAAAACGAAACTTATAGTCGGAATTACAGGAGGCATAGGTTCAGGTAAAACTTTTGTATGCAATAAGCTTGCAAAAAAAGGATTCAAGGTTTTTTACGCAGATGCAATTGCAAAAAATCTTTATACAAAAAATAAAACACTTCTGGCCGCTCTTGTAAAAGAGTTTGGCAAGGATATTTTAAATTATCAGGGCAAAATAAATTTATCAAAGTTCCGAGAAGTGATTTTTGCGAACAAAAAGAACTACTCAAAGGTAAATAAAATTGTCCATCCCATCGTAATTGATTATATAATCAAAGAGTCCAAGAAAAGTATTTATGATATTGTTCTGGTTGAATCTGCATTGGTATTTGAAAGCGGACTTGATAAAGCTCTGGACTATGTAATAATGATTTATGCTAACAAGAAAACGAGAGTTGAAAGAATAATGATGAGAGACGGCGCAAAGAAATCTGAAGTTGAAAATATAATGAAGTATCAGCTTGAAGAAAAAAATAAGCTTGAGCTTTCTGATTTTGTATTGGTAAATAATAAATCGGAAGCGGAGCTTGATACTCAGGTTGATTTCCTTGCAAGATTGTTAAAATCATTAACAGGACAAAAAGAACTTTACACTGAGGGAAAAGAAAATTAAAAATTGAACTTAACAGAAAAAGAATCAAAATATTTTTTTCAGACTTATAAACGTCTTCCTCTTATTGTTGAAAAAGGGGAAGGCGTTTTTTTACATACCGATAAAGGAATATTTCTCGATATGTTCGGCGGCCTTGCCGTGAACGTTCTGGGTTATAATAATCCAAAGGTAAACGAAGCAATTGTATCTCAAATATATAACTACAGCCATCTCTCCAATAATTTTTATCAGGAAACACAGATAAATTTTGCTGAGAAGTTATTGCAGCTCTCCGGCTTTGACAAGATATTCCTTGCATCCACAGGAACGGAAGCTGTGGAAGGCGCGATAAAGCTTGTAAGAAAGTATTTTCATTCCGATAAAAAGACTGAGCTGATTTCATTCAAAGGCGGATTTCACGGCCGCACGTACGGCAGCCTATCACTCACTACAAAAGAGAAATACAGAAAAGGCTTTGAGCCGCTGCTTCCAAATGTACACCATTTATTATATAATTCTGTTGACGATTTAAAACGAACGGTAAACGAAAACACTGCTGCAGTTTTCCTTGAATTTATTCAGGGCGAAGGCGGCATTTACGTTGCTGATTGCGTATTCATCGATACACTGAATGAGCTTAAAGCTAAGTACGGATTTTTGGTTGTAGCTGACTGCATTCAATGCGGTGCGGGACGCACAGGAAAATTTTTATCTATTCAGCATTACAAAGCTGATGTAGATATCTGCGTAACTGCAAAAGGTATCGGCGGAGGATTGCCCGTCGCTGCACTTATGGCTAAAGAATATCTGAATGACTGCTTTAAACTGGGTGAGCACGGCACAACATTCGGGGGAAATCCTGTTGCATGCGCTGCAGGGATTGCAACACTAGATGAGATAGAAAGTTATGCTATGAGAAATGCAGAAGTTGTAGGAGCTTATCTGAAGAATGAAATTATAAATTTACAAAAGAAATATCCCGGTAAAATAAAGGAAGTAAGAGGTATTGGATTGATGCTCGGAGTTGAACTCGGTGAAGTTGTTCCTGCGAAAGTAGTTGAGAATTTATTTGAGAGAAAAGTATTAGTGAATCTTACCAATGAAAACTGCATCAGGTTGCTGCCGCCGTTAATTCTTTCACAGGAAGAAGCAGATATTTTCCTTACAGCATTCGAAGAAAGTATTGTTTAAATTCTAACCACAGAGTACACAGAATTTTCCACAGAGAACACAGAGCAAAATAATTCATAATATTTTATGAAAATTTATTCTGTGTTCTTTGTATTAATACCCTGTGCTCCCGTGATTAAATTTCTTCTTTATTCATAATCTCATCTTTTAATCCGAACATATAGGCAATCAGTGCCGCCCTTACCCACATTCCGTTGCGTTCCTGCTTCCAGTAATGCGCGCGGATATCATCATCAACGTCAACGTCAATTTCTTCGCGTCTCGGCAGCGGATGCATTATTATAGCGTCTTTTTTAATAAGTTTTAAGTGCTGCTTAGTGAGATGAAAATTTGTATAATTTATTTTCTTCGATTCATCTGTAACATCATACTCATCCTGTATGCGTGTCATGTATATAACATCTGCCTGCTTAACACATTCTTTTAAGTTATCCGATTCTATAAAATCCATTTCATTTTTTATGAGAAATCTTTTTATATCCGGCTCTATCTTAAGCTGCTCAGGAGCTACAAGCCTTAGCTTGACTCCCGGATAATTTTTTAAAATGTAAATCAATGAACGCGCTGCTCTTCCCCGTTTTAAATCACCAACAATAGTTATAATCTTTCCTTCTATCCCGCCTTTGTTTTTGAACACTATATCCATTGTATAAGCATCGAGTAATGACTGAGTCGGATGCTGGTCCTTGCCCGAGCCGGCATTTATTATTCTTACCACTCTGTTCTTCTTATTCATAAGCCATGCAGATTTCTCCGCAAGATGCTCTTCAGCATTCCTCATTATAATTAGATCAGTGTAAGAGGCAAAAGTAAGTATTGTGTCTTCAGGGGATTCTCCTTTTTGCTGTGATGATGATGCGCCATCTCTTAGCTCGCCGATTTTTATTCCGAGAATATGGCAGGCATGGTAAAATGATTTGAACGTTCTTGTCGATGGTTGTGCGAAAAATAATGTGGCTCTCTTGTGAGAGAGAAGTGTCTGCAGCCAGTCTGATGTCGCTTTCAATTTCGATAACGCCCGTATCTTATCAGCAAGATCAAATAAAACATCCAGACATTTCCTATCGAACTGCTGTGAGAAAATTAAGTAGGCAAGGTTTTTATCTCTTATTAATAATTTCTTTTTAGTACTTAGCGGAAGCTTTTTAAATTCTTCCCAGGTATAATTGAACTCTCTCATTTTTCTTAAATTAAAAGTACATCATTTTCATACAGAATACACTTCCGCCTGATTTCATAAACTCAGAAGTATCAACTCTTGTAACATTGAATTCATTTCTTTCCAGCATAACTTTTGTTTCAACTGCGCGTTTATCAATAATTACATTTTCACCGTCGGGGCAGTGGCAGTTGCATGCAAAAGAATTTTTATTTTCTTCTACGCTAACTTCAATAATATCTGTAAAGTAATTGGTTATCTTTTTAAAATCTTCTACACTGAAAGCATCTCTGCATATCATTGCCGTATTTGAATTTAACAAAGAGAAACATGTATCAAGATGATAAAAATATTTATTCATCAGTCGTACTTTTATTATTTCATAGTCAGTAACTTCTTTCAAAAAATCATAAACGTTTTCATGCGTTCTATAGCCGTACCCTCCGAAAATAATTTTTCTCTTGTAGTCAATTATGGCATCACCCATTGATTCAAAATATTCAATCTCTTCAGGAAGATTTATCACTTCATATCCTTTTTTTAAATAAAAATCTTCGAAGTGTTTTACTTCATCCGCTCTCTGCGGATTTCTCATTTTGCTCAGCACAACTTTTTTATTTCCGTTTGAATCAATGAAAGGGAGCGATTGATTTGCTGTGAATACCATGTCCACTAAGCCCTCAACAGGTGGAATAACTGATACTTCCAGCCCCAGATTTTCATAGGAAGTTTTTAAATCACTCCATTGCTTCACAGCCAGGTTTTTATCAAAGTCAGCATTGAGATTTGTCATATATTCATTGCCGATGTAGTTTATATCGAAGTATTTCGGCTCACACATCAGAACTTTTTTAGGAAGCATAATTTTATTGCAATTGTATAGGTTTTATTCAGTAACTATATTTAAAAGATGTATGTTAATTTCTTTAAATTAACAACAAAAATATACGATAAAAAAATGTATCATTTTGAGAAAAGCGTGATAATGGATTGCCCGATTGAAAAAGCATTTGCATTTCACAAAGACACAAATAATTTAAAATTAATTTCACCTTCATCGGTAAAAACTGAAATTATAAAGATCGAACTTCCGCTTGTACTGAATTCTGAAATTGAATTATCAGTCACACAGTTCGGAATTTTTAAATCTTACTGGAAAGTAAAAATTTCCCAGTACATTGAAAACGAAATCATCGGCGATTACATGCTGAAAGGTCCGTTCAAGTACTGGTACCACCGGCATTGCTTTGACAGGCAGGCAGGTAAAACAATCATGACAGACAGAGTAGATTATGATATGCCGTTCGGATTTCTCGGCGATATCGCTCACGGACTTTTTGTAAAAAAAATGATACAGAGCATGTTTGAGCTCAGACATAAAAAGACAAAAGAAATACTTGAAAAAATTTAACCTTTCTAAAATATTTAATGAAAAAATTAGTTTTATTTTTAATCCTCTCAATTTCCTTTGCAAATCTATATGCGCAGGAAGGCTACGATGCTGTAGTATCTAAATCAAAAAAAACTCCCGGACTTTTTACAACATACTCCGATAAAGGAGAATATTATTTTGAGTTCAATAAAGGCTACGATAAAAAACTTTTTCTACTGAAGATGACAAATCTCACTTCGATAGATGAGCTTGGCTTTTTTTCAGGACTTGATGCCGGGCAGATGACTATGCAGCTTGAACGAAGAAACGACAATCTTGATATAATAAAAATTAACGAGCTTATTCTTCCTGATACGAATAAATTTTCTAACTACGGGCAGAATGTTACATCGCGCTTCGGTCCGTTAAAGATTGAAGGATTCACATCGGATAGTTCAAAGTTCATTGCTAAAATAAATTCATACTTTACCTCTGATATTCCAAATCTTCAGTTTGTATTTCAGCAGCTGCTTGGGGGCTATTATTCTATAAACTCCGAACTGACTTTTATTGAAGAAGTAAAAACTTTTCCGAAGAATATTGAAATAACGGTTAATTACGTTTTCACAACGTCATCAAGCCCGGTTCCTGCTATTCCGGATTCACGTTCAGTAAATTTCAAAATACGATATTCGCTTATTGATTTAACACCTGACACCACTAATCCGTACATGCCAAGGCTTTCCGATGCGCGCGTAGGGTATTTTGAAACGCATATAAAAGATTACACCAATCCTTTAAGAAAAAGTGAAACCACAAAATATATTTCAAGATGGAATCTGCAGAAGAAAAATCCTTATGATGAATTATCTGAGCCTGTAAAACCTATTGTATACTGGATAGACAGAGCCACACCAAAGGAGTACAGGGATGCGATAAAAAAAGGCGTACTGATGTGGAATAAGGCATTCGAAAAAATCGGATTTAAAGATGCTGTGCAGTGTAAGGTTCAGCCTGATTCCGTTCAGTGGGATAGCGATGATATACGTTACAATGTTCTCCGCTGGCAGTCATTTTCTACATCGGGTATTGCAGGCATTGGTCCCTCTGTTTCAAATCCTTTTACGGGTGAAATTCTGAACAGCTCTGTATTAATTAACTCAGAAGCTCTGCGTTTTACACAGGATGAAAAGACTTTGTTCAATCTTATAAGTTCAAAACAGGAACTGCAAAACTCAGGCTTTGAAGGCGATAAAGTTATTAAGGTTCTTGAGAAAATCAATAAGAAAAATTTTTATATGTGTCAGTACTCTTCGCTTTCGCAAAATCAGGCATTGATTGGCGCAGTGAAATATGTGATTGATAAAAATATTACAAACACTGATGAAATTCCGAAGGATTATGTTTACGATTATCTGACCGATTTAGTTGTGCATGAAGTCGGGCACACACTTGGTTTGAGACATAACTTCAAAGCATCGACTGCATATACATTTGATGAGATAAGAAATCCTGAGTTCACTAATCAGTGGGGAAATTCAGGCTCAGTGATGGATTATACTGCTGCAAATATTTCTCCTTCGGGGGAGAAGCAGGGGACTTACTGGTCTCCGGCAATCGGCATGTATGATTATTTTGCAATTGAGTACGGATATAAAATTTTTCCCAATGTAAAAAAATCAGAGGATGAAGTCCCTTATTTAATTGCCATTGCTTCACGCTCTTCTGATCCGCATTTAGTTTATGGTACGGATGAAGATGCAATAAATGTATTCGGTCCGACAAGCCTTGACCCGCTTACGCAGACATTTGATCTCGGAAGTTCACCATTGAAGTATGCAAAAGATAAAATGGAAATTGATACAAATCTTTTCGGCAAGATTGATAAATATTTCCCGACATACAACGAAAGCTATGCGCAACTTAACAATGTTTTCATAGGGCTGCTCTTTGATTATTTTTCCAATACGATGATTGTATCTAAGTATATAGGCGGCGCTTATGTAACCAAAATGAAACAGGGAGATATTGTTGATAATAAATATCCCATTATGCCGGTAACACGTGCTGAGCAAATGGAAGCGCTGGATTTTTTAAACCGCTATGCATTTGAAGCCGATAATTTTTTATCATTCAGCAATGATTTTATGAAAATGCTCCAGCCCGTTGCAAACGGAAGAGCAAGGCAGGATTTTCCTTTGAACGATATAATTCAGACGATTCAGAATAGTACACTTGCAAGGATGTACAGTCCCGTGCTGATGAAAAGAATGCTTGAGCAGGAAAATTTATCTTCGGATATTTTAACATTGAATGAGCTGAACGATTATTTGTATTCGAATATATGGAGCGAAGTAAGAACGAAATCCGAAATTTCTAAAGCCAGAAGGGGACTGCAAAAACTTCATCTGGGATATCTGATTGATATGCTTGTAAATCCGCAGTTCGGTGCGCCTGAAGATGCGCGCTCGGTTTCGTTTAAGATATTGAGTCAGTTAAAGAAAGATCTGGGTAATTACAGAGGCGGAAATGATTTTGATTCTTTTCATCTGAAGGAATGCGAATCGAGAATTGATAAGGCGTTGAATTATATAATGGTGAATCAGCATCAGTAAATTTTGAAAATTCTCCCTATACCTACTAATAGGGAAGATGCATTGGAATTTGCATAGGAGGATTGTTATATTTCAGATTTCAGATTTCAGATTTCAGATTTCAGATTTCAGATTTAAAAGTGGAAATTGACAGTATTGTAGAAAAAACAAATTTGAAATTTGAATTTTAAAATCTGAAATTAAAAAACCCGACTTTTTTCCGACTTTTTAATCAGTTGAAAATTTTCGGTATTGTAAAAACAACAACGGGAATTATAAAACCCGACCATCCCGCTAAAGACGGGACTGAGCTTAGCTCAGAAATCCGACTTTTTTCAATTAACAATTTTCAGTTAACAATTAACAGAAACCCGACATAGGGACAAGTTTATTATGAATAAGTATTCAAAAATAAGAGTGAGCGTTCGGGGTATTTGTATTATTGAGGATAAAATGCTATTTCAAACAGATTTGAATGACAAAGTCCCTGTTTACGCAACTTTAGGCGGAGAGCTGGAACCCGGAGAAAAAATGGAAGAGAGGTTGAAGCTGGAATTTATGGAGGAAGCCGGCACAGAAATAGAAATTTTAAAATACCTTTTTGTAATTGAAAATTTTTTGATTTATAACGATCAGCCAATACATTCACTTGAACATTATTTTTTAATAAAATTGCCTTCTGAGGAATTAACATCACGTGAATCTCATTTATCGTTTCATTGGTTACCTGTAAAGGAAATTCCAAAATTTAATATTAAGCCAAAAGCATTGAAGGATGTAATTTTAAAAGGCGAATTGGAAGATGTCCGGCATTTTATTGCGGAATAAAACCAGGCTTTTTCAATTAACAATTATCAGTTAACGGAAATCTGACTAATTTCAATTATGAATTATGATTGGATTCCCGCCTTCGCGGGAATGACATATAAGATAAACCCGACTTTTTCCCGACTTTTTCTAAAAATAAAATTGTCAGTATTGTAAAAACAACATCGGGGATTTTAAAACCCGACCAAAATCCGACTTTTTAATTTTTAAATAGTTAAGAGGTTAAAAATATAAGAAGACTTAGCATTTGTAATTCGTAATTCGAAACTCGTAATTGAATTAAGAATCCGACTTTTTTCCGACTTTTAACGCAGATGAATTTGTTTTATATTTTCTTTTTAGAACTAAAATGATACTCAACTAATGGCATATAATACTATACTAACTGAGAAAAAAAATTCCATCTTATATATAACATTAAATCGACCCGATGTTTACAATGCTTTTAACGATGAAATGACATACGAACTGCAGGATGCTTTTAAAATCGATGCAGCGGCAGATGATGTAAGGTGCGTAGTTATAACAGGCGCAGGAAAGGCATTCTGTTCTGGGCAGGACCTCAAAGACTTCACTGATAAAAAATCAACATTTAAAGAAGCTCTCGATAAAAGATACAATCCTTTAATTAAGTTAATTACGGGACTTCCAAAGCCTGTTATAGCTTCCATAAACGGAGTTGCAGCGGGTGCCGGATTATCGCTCGCGCTTGCATGTGACTATCGCATTGCTGTTGAAAGTGCAACCCTGATAGAAGTTTTTATCAATGTAGGACTTGTACCCGATAGCGGCTCTTCATTTTACCTGCTGAAAATTTTAGGATATGCAAAAGCATTTGAGCTGTGCGCAACAGGTGATAAAGTCACTGCGAAAGAAGCTAAAGAGTTAGGATTAGTAAATAAACTTGTAAGCAATGGAACGGTACTTAAAAAAATTACTGAGCAGGTAGCCGGTAATTTTGCATCGAAGCCTACATTTGCAATCGGAATGATAAAGGATATGTTACAGAAAGCAGCACACTCTCCATTGGAAGATATACTTGAGCTTGAAGCGCAGCATCAACAAAGCGCAGGAAACTCGGCTGATTTTAAAGAAGGCGTTGCAGCGTTTCTAGAAAAAAGAAAACCGAAATTCACAGGTAAGTAATAAGTAATACTGAAATTTAAAAGGAACAATTTCAGTTTAAATGGATATAATAAATAGGAATCTATTATGAAGAAAATAATTACGAAATTAAAACTAAACCACAACCTTTCTTACTTAATAATTTCTTTTATAACACTATGCACTTTTTCGGTATTCTACAGCTGCGGAGCAAATTTATTTTCAGTGAGTGATGATGTTAGCATTGGAAAAGATCTTGATGTACAGATAAGAGCAGACAGGCAGAACTATCCTATAATGGAAGGTCACGATGATGTAAGAAGTTATGTGAGCGGAATAGGAAGAAACATACTTAACAGTTCATCGTTAATACAATATAAAAATGTTTTTCCTTATAAGTTCGATGTTGTTCAAGATGACAGTACTGTGAATGCTTTCTGTATACCCGGCGGATATATTTACATTTATACAGGCTTGATAAAATTTCTTGATAGCGAAGCAGCGCTTGCAGGTGTTATGGCGCATGAAATAGCCCATGCTGAAAGAAGGCACATGACTCAAAGACTTACATCGTATTATGGCGTAAGCACTATTCTTTCATTGGTACTAGGAAGCAATCCGAATCAGTTTGCGGAAATAGCTGCTAATCTTTTTGTCGGTTTAGGATTTCTCGCAAACAGCCGTTCAGATGAAACGGAAGCAGATGATTACTCAATTAAATATTTACGTTCATCACGGTATTATCCCGGCAGTATAATTTTCTTCTTTGATAAAATCCGGGAGGAACAAAGAAAAAAAGGACAGTCACCGGGAAGTTTAGACAGATTATTTGCAACACATCCGTTACCACAGGATAGAATCGATAACGTATTTGAAGAGTTAAACAATATAAAGCCAAGACCTGATTCAACCAAAGGATTGTATCCGGAAAGATATCAGGAAATAAAAGCAAAATTACAATAACAATTTTTATAACAATATACTCAATTTCACATAGGAGATTTTCATGAAAAAAGTTCTAGTTACATTTACGTTTCTTCTCTCGTTAATTTTTATCCAAAATATTTACGCGCAGACGTCGTCAGATATTTCGGATAATAATTATGCATTCAAGATCTCTCTCGGCTCTGACTGGAAGAAATCTAAAACAGAAGAGACTACAAACAAAGATGCTATATCTTATACGTTCGATAAAAAAGACGGCAAGGATGCAATTATGCTGCTTGCTTTCAAAGTTGAATCTGTAAAAAGTCTTGACGATTTGATTTACACACTTGAAAAAGATATGACACTGAACATTCCAAAAAGAAGCGGTGATTATACTAATTTCACTTCAGAGCACGCTGAAGGAAGAAGCGCAGTTTATAAGGACAGTGAGTTCGGCGAAAAGATTTTTTATTACAGAACGCAAAATACCGATAAGCAGAATTATACTTATATGCTGAGATTCATTACGACTATAGCAAATTATCCGGCTGCTGAAAAAGATTTTGATAAGATTGCAAAGAACTTCAAAGTAAATAATTAAGAACTAATACTAAGAATTATTATGGTCAGAGAAAAGGATTAAGTTCTTTTTCTCTGCCCACTGTAGTTATCTCCATGTGTCCGGGATGCAATGTATAATCATCCTGAACTGAAGGCAATAAAACATTATTGATTGAGTTCATCAGCTCATCATAATCCCCAAACGGAAGATCAGTTCTGCCAATTGAATCTTTAAAAATCACATCGCCACAGAATATATTTTTATTTGTATCATCTATAAATGTAAGGCTTCCCGGCGAGTGACCCGGCGTATGGAGAATTTTGAATTCAATATCGCCTACCTGTATTTTACTGTTTTCGTTAATGAATTCATCAACAGGCGGAGGAGCAGGGAAGTCAAGTCCGTACAGTTTTCCATGGTTCAGAACTTTGTCATAGAATGGCATATCCTTTTCATTCATTAAAATCGGAACGTTGAAATAGTCCTTGGCAAATTTATTACCAAGAATGTGGTCGATATGCCCGTGAGTATTGATAATGTATTTTATCTTTATGCCGTTATCTTCTATGATTTTTTTGATTTGATTCTCTTCATCAGGAGTATATGCAGCAGGATCGAAGATAACACCTTCTTTTGTATTTTCATCAAAGTAGATGTAGCAGTTCATAACAAACGGTGTTACGGGTATCTGGAAAACTTTCATTATAGTAATTATTTATAAATTGATTAAACTCTTAAATATGGGTAATTTCATTAACCTGTCAATTTTTATTCCCAATTAGAATAATAGTCATACAGTAAAAATTATGCCCAAATGTCTGACACCGATAAAATTAAAATAATTACCAATAACCGTAAAGCTAATTTCGAGTACGCTATACTGGATAAATATGAAGCAGGAATTTCTCTTGAAGGAACGGAAGTAAAATCGCTTCGTGAAGCAAAGGTTAGTATTGTTGAATCGTATGCAAGAGTTATCAAAGATGAAGTATTTCTAATTGGCGCTAATATCAATGAGTACAAATACGGTAATATAAATAATCATATTCCGGATAGGAACAGAAAGCTTCTTCTTAATAAAAAAGAGATTAAAAAGATAAAGGAAGCATTAACAGAAAAAGGATTGACACTTATTCCTTTGAAGATGTATTTTAAAAATTCTAAAGTTAAAGTTGAACTCGGTATCGGAAGAGGTAAAAAACTTTACGATAAGCGTGAGTCAATAAAACAAAGAGAAACAGATCTGAAATTAAAGAGAATTAAACTATAAATGAATTTTCCTTCTTTAAACGAACAGTTAGATGTAATAAAGCGCGGAACAGTTGAAATTATTCCTGAGGATGAGCTGGTAAAAAAAATTGAGAAATCCATTGCTAAAAAAACTCCGTTAATTATAAAGCTTGGCGCTGACCCGTCGCGTCCTGATTTACATATAGGACATGCTGTTGTATTGAATAAGCTAAGACAGTTTCAGGAGCTTGGTCATACTGCGATTTTGATTATAGGGGATTATACAGGAATGATTGGTGATCCTACAGGAAAAAAGAAGACACGACCACAGCTTACCCATGAAGAAGCCATTGAGAATGGAAAATCGTACTACGAACAGGCTACAAAAATACTAGATAAGAGCAAAACAAAAATTGTTTATAATTCTGAATGGCTTTCGAAACTTGACCTTAAGCAGCTTATACAACTTATGTCTAAGTTTACAGTGCAGAGAATTTTAGAGAGAGATGATTTTACAAACAGACTTAATGAGCAGGCAGAAATAGCATTTCACGAAATGCTTTATCCTCTTATGCAGGGATATGATTCCTATGCAATAAATTCCGATGTTGAGCTTGGCGGCACAGACCAGAAATTTAATAACCTTGTAGGCAGAGACGTACAGAAAAGATACGGCAAAGAGCCGCAATGTGTTATTACAATGCCATTGCTTGAAGGTATTGACGGCAGTGAGAAAATGAGCAAGTCTCTTGATAATGCAATTGGTATCAGCGAAGACCCGAAAGATATCTTCGGTAAGACTATGAGAATACCCGATGCATTAATTTACAAGTATTTTGAACTTGGTACGCAAATATCCGTAGATGAATTAAATGATATTAAAGATAAGATAACTGAAAGTCCGAGAGATTATAAAAGAAAACTTGGTTATGAAATAGTGAAGCTTTATTATGATGAAGACACAGCAAAGAATTCAATAGAGGAGTTTGATAAGATATTTATTAAGAAGGAAATTCCGGATGATATACCGGAAATAAAACTTGATGAAGATGTTAAGCTTATAAATCTAATGGTGAGCAATAAAATGGCTGATTCAAATTCAGCTGCGCGAAAACTCATTGAAGCATCAGCAGTAAGCATAGACGGTGAAAAAGTAAGCGATGTGAATGCAGTTATAGGAAAAGACAAGAGCTTTACTATGAAAGTCGGGAAGAGAAAATTCCTGAAAGTTAACTAAAAAAGTAATACAATCTTTATAATATCTGTTATTTATTTTTATTAAATTACAACATTTCACAATAAGCAAACACAAGGGAGAGCGATAAATTGTTCAAGCCAACTAAAATATTTTTTACAAAAGGTGTCGGGCGACACAAAGACTATTTACAGTCATTCGAATTAGCGTTGAGACAGGCAGGGATTGAAAAATGCAATCTTGTTATGGTATCAAGTATTTATCCTTCAGGATGCAAAAGAATTACCAGGGAGCAAGCTAATCAATTGCTTGAACCGGGTTCAATTACTTTCTGCGTTATGGCAAGAAACTTTACTAATGAGCCGAACAGACTTATTGCAACCTCCATTGGAGTAGCGCTTCCATCTGATGACAGTCATTACGGATATATTTCAGAGCATCATCCTTTCGGCGAGCCTGAAAAAGTTGCCGGTGAATATGCTGAAGACTTAGCTGCTACTATGCTTGCAACTACATTAGGTGTTGAGTTTGATTCTGAAACAGCTTGGAACGAAAGAGAGAATGTTTACAAGCAAAGCGGAAAAATATTTAAAACATTCAACGTAACACAATCAGCAGAAGGCGATAAAAACGGTCTCTGGACGACAGTTATTTCCGCTGCAGTAATGCTTCCGTAAAAACAATTCATTCATATAATCTCCGCCGGTAATTACGGCGGAGAATTCATCTGTATATAATTCTGTATACCTGTTATGGTCGATTTTGAAACATGCAGAAAACTTGCCCTGGCTTTCCCTGATGTAACCGAGGAGCCGCACTTTGAAAAACCGTCATTTAGAATTAATGGAAAGATATTTATGACTTTCCATACTGTTAAAAATCAGGCCATGTTAATTTTACCAGAGCTTGAACAGTCTGTATTTACTTCAGATGATAATAATGTAATTTTTCCTGTTAAGGGATTTTGGGGAAGCAAAGGAGCAACGATGTTCGACCTGAAGAAAGTTAAAAAATCTATATTTAAAAGTGCTTTACAATCCGCTTATACAAAAGCTGTAATTAAAAATAAGAGGCAAACTAAAAAGGAAAAAGAGAAGTTATGATAATTAAAGAGATTTTTGAGCAGTTAGTTACATCTGAGCATCCTGTAGCAAAGGCATTACATTCAGGCGAGCATTTCAGAGTGCTGGCAATCGGCTTCAAGGCCGGAATGAAACTGAAAGAGCATCAGGCACACATGCCGTCAAAGCTTACAGTTCTTAAGGGGGAAGTAATTTATTCAGAAGGTGAGAAAAAAGTTAAGCTTGGGCAATATGATGAAGTTAATATTCCCGTGAACACTTTGCATTCAGTTGAAGCTTTACAGGATAGCTTATGTTTACTTACACAAGGATAAATTATGAAAGATATAGAAAATGTAAATGACATTGAATTCCTTGTAGATGAGTTTTATCAGAAAGTAATTATCGATGAATTACTGGGAAGATTCTTTACAATTGTTGTAAACTTTGAGTGGGAAGTACATATTCCTATTATGGTTTCATTCTGGGAAACTGTGCTTTTGGGAAAAGCTTCTTACAAAGGAAATCCAATGAATAAGCACATCGAGCTTGACAAATTATCGAAGCTTGAACCGGTACATTTTGAAAGATGGCTGGAACTATGGAAGGCAACTGTAAATGAAAATTTCATAGGAGAAAAAGCTGCAGAAGCAATCGTAAAAGCAGAAACGATTGCTAAACTGATGCAAAGTAAACTTAACTCAAAAATCTCATTAATAAATAATGAAACCTAAAGTTTATTACGCCAATGCAAAAGAAGCTCTCGATAAATTAAAAGAGCAGGGCTTTACAACAGATTTTAACTTGGAAGAAAATTGTCTCGTTTGCCATGAAGGAAAGTTTGGAGCAGATGATTTTGAGATTACTGCAATATACAGATACGAAGGTGATTCAAATCCCGATGATGAATCAACAGTTTATGCAATAGAATCTAAATCGGGTGTGAAAGGAGTTTTAGTAACAAGCTATGGCGCTTATTCTGAAAAAATGTCCGATGACATATTAAGAAAATTGAGAGGTTAAGCAAGAAGAAACTTTACAAAATCTTCTTTGCTGATATTTCCGATGTGATGTTTTATATCGAGCTCTTTTAACGCATCAATCATTTCATCCTCTTTGTATTTCTTACCTATTAATTTTGATTCAACTTCTATTGTATCGCCATGCGCTAAGAAGTCACCATATATTTTTATATTTTGGATGACTCCGTCTTTTATATCAATACGCGCATCTATCTGCCCAAAATCGAAGCGGTTAATTTTTTGTATGTTGAATTCAGGCGAACGCCCGTAGTTCCAATCCCAGTTCCTGTATTTTGAATTAGCAAGTTCATAAACTTCTTTCCACTGGCTTTCACGAAGATTCAGTACAGGATAATTTTCAGTTGTACCAAAGATAGATTTCAGCAGCTTTTCACGGAAATCAAATATGCTCATATTTTCATTTAAATATTCAGATATATTGGCAACACGACTGCGTATGGATTTTATACCTTTGCTTTCGATTTTATCTATCTTGACGTTTAAAGCTTCAACTACATCATCAAGATTTGAATTGAACAAAACCGTACCATGGCTGAACATTGATTTTGTATTGGAGAACTGCGCATTACCTGATATTTTTTTCCCGTCGACAGTTATATCATTTCTTCCGTTCAGTTCTGCCTTTACACCAAGCTCGTTGAGAGTTTTTACAACAGGTTCTGTAAATTTTTTGAAGTTGTGTATGCTATCCTGAGAGAATTTTGTAAGGAAGCTAAAGTTTAAATTTCCGTCATCATGGTAAACTGTGCCGCCGCCGGAAATTCTGCGGACTACCTGAATGTCTTTTTCTTTGACATATTCTGAATTTATCTCTTCGATAGTATTCTGATGTTTGCCTATGATAATTGCATTTCTGTTTATGTAGAAAAGAAGATAGTCTTCATTTTCTAAATCAAGATTTCTTACTGCCCATTCTTCTAATGCAAGGTTCAGTGTTGCATCGGTTATCTGATTATTGTTTATGAGTTTCATTCTATATAAATAATTTATGTTATTTCGGTATAATCTAAATCCTTACCGTATGTTTCTTCAAGTTTACTGGTTGCCCAGATAGCGATAACAATTGTTAATACTCCTATTGCAAATGCGCTGTATTTTATTCCCATTGACGGTTTCAATGTTTGAAATAAAAACGTAAGAGGAATAACACTGCCGCGTATAAAATTCGGTACGGTGGTAGTTACAGTAGATCTGAGATTTGTTCCGAACTGCTCTGAAGAATTTGTGACAAATATTACCCAATAGCCCACTGCTGTTCCCATTAGAACACACACGGTGTAAAAATAAAAAGTGTTGGTGCTGTTTAAAAAAAGATAGATGCAAATACATGCTAATGTAGCAGTGAGGAAAATATATAGAACCTTCTTGCGAGATTTGAGAACCTGGCTTAATGTACCGCTGAAAATATCTCCAAATACTAAACCAATATAGCAGAACATTATAGATTTACCTGCAGAAATTGGTTCAGCTATTCCAAATGCTTTTCCAAACTCAGGAGAAAATGTTATTAAAATACCTACAACGAACCAAAGGGGAAGGCCTATCAAAATGCAATAGAGATATTTTAAGAAGCGGCCTTTATCTGTAAATAGTTTTATAAACTCTCCTTTGCCGACATGGGATGCTTCTTTGATAGAGTTATACATACCTGATTCATAGACACCAAAGCGTAAAATTAAAATCGCAATACCCATACCGCCGCCAATAAAATACGAAGTACGCCATTCAGTAAGCTCTACAATCAAAGCTGCTGCTACAGCGCCCATAACTCCGATTGAAGCAACAACCATTGTTCCATATCCGCGTTTTGTTTTAGGCATCACTTCACTGACTAAAGTAATGCCGGCGCCTAACTCTCCTGCGAGACCGACACCGGCAATAAATCTGAGTACAGCATACATCTCAACATTTGTTACGAAACCGTTTAAAATATTAGCTAATGAATATAAGAAAATTGAGCCGAAGAGAACTGATATTCTGCCTCGTTTATCGCCGAGTATTCCCCATAAAATTCCTCCAACCAGCATTCCGCCCATCTGCATATTCAGAAGTAACACTCCTGTGTCAAGCATTTGAACATCGGGAACGCCAAGTGATTTTAAAGAAGCAACACGAACTATACTAAACAGAATCAAATCATAAATATCAACGAAATATCCTAATGCAGCCACAAGTACTATGGCAAAAACCTTTTTCTTATCTTCCATTAAAGATTGAACGGATTATTTTAATAGTATTAATTTCTTTGTGTCGGTAAATCCATCAGCTTCAATTCTGTAGAAGTACACTCCGCTTGAAAGCATAGAAGCATTAAACTGTATTTCATATCTTCCCGTTTCTCTTACACCATTAAATAAAGTCTGTACAAGCTTTCCGGTTAAATCATAAATATTCACAGCAACATTCATCTTTCTTCCTACTTCAAATGAAATATTAGTAGTCGGATTAAATGGATTCGGGTATGCATTATATAGCTTAAATTCGTTTATAAGTGATACCGGATTTGAGCCGACAGATGTAACGGTTCTTATAGGAAGATAGTCAACAAGACCGAGTGTGTCTAAATCAGGTTTATGAAATATGTGCGCTTCTACTGAATCCAGATTCGTTGTTCCCCAATAGTTGTTCTCAGCTTTTATCGAATCTTTAGTGTTATTGTATAAATCGAAAATCTGACCGGAGTTTGTATTCCAATACAATTGATTCAAACCAATATCAGTGGTATCAGAGTTGCCTATATTTCCTAAATTTGGTTTTGCTCCTCCCTGGATAGTTATTCCCCATAGGTTACCGCGGATTTTATTTCGTGTACAGATTACATTCATAGGGTTAGGTGCGTTAAAATTAATACCGCTGCCACCAAGTGACGGACTACCCTGAATATTGTTCGAATCAATAATATTGTTGTTTACATAAGCTGTAATTGTTGAAGCAGCAAATGCAATTCCGTAACGGTTTTTTCTTATAATATTATTTTCAATGATAATATTAGCCGTGCCTATGGGTAAGAATGAAATACCTCCGGCATTAGTATACAAACCTCCGCTGATGGTATTTCCGCGAATTACCATTGGAGGTGTAACATTTGTAGCGCCCCAGTTTATCTGCGGAGTATTTCCGTTAGCCGTTACGTTATCATAAATCAAATTATTTATTATCTGCCCTGAAGAAGCTATGTTAGCTCCACTTTGAAATGCTGCTGCTCTGTTATTAAATATTTTGCAGTTTGAAACAGTTGAATTTGAACGGAAGAACGAAATTGCGCCTGATGAAAAACTACTGTTTAGATTGTTGTTTCTTATAATGCAGCTATCGATTAAAATATCGCAGTCAAGCATTCTGATTGCATTACCGTATTCAAAAATTGTTTTCTTTATAAAAGAGCCGTCTGCACCGTCTTCGAATTTTAATCCAAGAAATTTAAGAGATGTATCTGCCGCAGTGATTTTTACAGAGTCAGGAGGAGAAATTTTCAGAACTCCGAATATATCAATGAATACACCTTGTGCAAATTTCAAGGTAGCATTTTTAGAAATGAAGATAGTATCGCTGGCAGTAATATTGATTGAGTCATTTACAAAATATGTATTGGCAGAAAATGTAACATTGCCTGAGGAGTTTGCAACAAGACTATCTAAATCCCATTTTTTACCTGTTCCGGGAGTAGAGTAATTTGCATATGAACTTAAAAAAGTGAGGGAAATGCAAATTGTTAGAATAAATTTAATCATCGGTTGTATTAAAAATTTGAAAATAATGGTGATGTAAGATTACTTAAAATATTCCATTATTGAAGTAGAAAAAATTTGATATTGCAATGTTTTCACTGTAAAATGAAGCCAATACTGCCTATTATATTTCAATTTTAATGCGTAATTTTTGCTACTTAATAGAAAAAAAATTGAAGACACTTCCATACAATAATCTGCCTGATTTTAACAATCTTTTTCTGGACTATATAGATGATTTTGATAAGATTAAAAGCTACTATAAATATGATTACAGGGACGATAATGAATTCCTCAATGCGCTTATAAAAAAGAAAAATACATATCTTAAGGAATCTGATTTTACTCGTGATGACCTTTGCAGAGTTCTTACTACTCAGAATAAATTTTTCAACTCAACTGAAAAGACATACGAGAATATCGAGCTGCTGAAAAGCTCGAACACTTTTGCGATTGTGACAGGGCAGCAGGTGGGTATGCTTTCAGGTCCGCTTTATACAATTTTAAAAGCACTTAATGCCGTGCAGCTTGCAAATAAGCTAAATCAGAAATTTAAAGATTATAATTTTGTTCCGGTGTTCTGGCTTGAGTGTGAAGACCACGATTTTCTTGAAATAAATAATATCAATCTTCTTACAAAAGAAAATGAAGTAAAGAACATAGCTTACTTTGGAGTGGAAGGCGAGCAGGAAAAATATATAAAGCCGACAGGCACAATTATCCTTGATGAAAAAATTGAAGATTTTAAAAATGAGATAAGAAGTAATCTTGTTGAAACGGATTTTACCAATACAGTTTTTGATTATATAAACCGTTCCTATAAAGTCGGTATAGATTTAAAAACATCGTTTGCAAGACTGCTTAATTATTTCCTGAAAGATGAAGGTTTGATTTTTATGGACCCATCTGAAAAAGATTTGAAGAGACCGTTAACTTCTATTTTCAAAAAAGAGCTTTCTACTTATCCGGCGCTCTGCGAAAAGGTGATTATTTCATCTGCTGAAATGGAACATGAATATGACCCCGTGATAAAACCTAAGCCGATAAATCTATTTTACACACATAACGGAAACAGATATTTAATTGAGCCGAAGGATAGCGAGAACTTTGCTTTAAAAAATTCCCGTCAGAAGTTTTCAAGGGATGAGATGTTTTTAATGCTGAATGCTAATCCTGAATTGTTCAGCCCGAATGTGTTGCTCCGTCCTGTTTGTCAGGATACTATTCTACCGACAGTTGCTTATGTTGGCGGACCATCGGAAGTTGCTTACTTTGCTCAGATAAAAGATGCTTATGATTTTTATGATACACCAATGCCTGTAATTTATCCCAGAACATCGATTACTGTTATTGAAAAACGTGTTGAAATATTCCTTGAAAAAAATAAGCTGAAGATATTAGACCTGTTTCATCCGAAAGATACTGCAAGGCGAATGGTAGAGAAATTTTCAGAGATGAACATTGAAGAGCTGTTTACAAGTTATATAGATGAACTTAACGGAGTATTTTATCAGTTCAAACAAAAGCTTGAGAGTATTGATAAAAATCTTGTTAACACACTGGATAAAAAAGATCAGCAATATAAAGATTCGATTAATATGCTGAAGGATAAGTTCATGACATCGTATTTAAATCAGAATGAAATTGTTACTAAGCAGCTGAACAAAATATTATCCGTAATATTTCCTGACAATGTGTTACAGGAAAGAAGCCTTAATATTATTTACTTCCTGAATAAATACGGAATGGATTTCATACAGCAATTGAAAGATAATATTAATATAGAAAAGTTTGAACATCAGTTTATAGAAACAAACTTTGATGCTGCGCCGGTAAAGATTGAAGCCGTGAAGGAAAATGTGGAATAGTTTTTCTGCTGCAAATGCGAATATGCCATGAAAAAAATTCTGATAATACGTTTTTCTTCTTTGGGAGATATTATACTTTCTTTTCCTCTGATAAATGCTCTTAAAAAAGAGTATCCGGAATCTGAAATTCACTATCTGACTAAATCTGTTTATAAAACAATTCTTGAACTCAACCCGGCTATTTCAAAAATAATTTTATTTAACGGTCAGCCGTTAGGTGAATTGAAATCCGAAATAAAAAATGACGGTTATGATTTAGTATTAGATATTCATAAAAATTTCAGAAGTATATTACTTACATTGTTTTCGGGATTGAATGTCAAACGTTACAGAAAAGACACAATAAAAAAGTTTTTATTAGTTAAGTTTAAGATAAATCTGTTTAAAAAAATTATTCCTGTTTATAAGAAATATATAAAAGCGGTTGGAGAGGAGTTTGCAAAAAAGTTTTCACATTATACCGCAACTGAATTAGAATTTGACAGAACACGGAAATATGATTTCAATTATATAGTAATTGCGCCCTCATCAAAACATTTTACAAAGACTTATCCCAAAGAAAAGTTTGTTAGTTACATAAAAGCTTCTTCATTCAAGATTATATTAGTCGGGGATGAAAGCACTAAAGATAAAGAAATTTGTGACCAGATTGAGAATGAAACAAACGCAATAAATCTATGTGGAAGATTAAGCTATAATGAACTCGCAAACATTATTTTCAATTCTGAATATGTACTAACAAACGATAGTGCAATATTGCATTTCTCGGAGATGCTCGGGAAAAATGTTAAAGCAATATTCGGCTCGACAGTAAAAGAGTTCGGATTTTTCCCGCAGTTGGAAAACTCATTAGTAATAGAAAATAAAAATTTAAAGTGCAGACCTTGCACACATATAGGCTTGCCTGCATGTCCACTGGGACATTTTAAGTGCATGAATGAAATACAAATAGAAAAGCTAAACTAGAAAGATAAAACAATGGCGAAATTATATCTAAAGAAAAACGAAGAACGAAGACTTGAACTCGGACATCAGTGGATTTTCAGCAATGAAATTGAACGTGTTGAGGAGTTAAATAAAAACGGTGAAGTTGTAGATCTCTACACTTATAATTATAAATATCTGGGAAAGGGAATTTACAATAAACATTCCCTTATCGCATACAGACATCTCACTGATTTTAAAGAAGAAATTGATAGAAAATTTCTTTATAAAAGAATTAATAATGCAAATGCTCAGCGAAAGAAAGTAAACCGCGATAGCAATATTTACAGAATGGTGAACAGTGAAAGCGATTATCTTCCGGGATTAATTATTGACAGATTTGATGACAGATATTCAATACAGATTTTTTCTGTCGGTATGGAAATATTCAAAAATGATATTGTTGAAATTTTAAAAGAAAATTTTAAAGCAAAATTTATTATAGAGAAAAACGATAATGAACTGAGAGTTTTGGAAGGATTATCCAAGGAAGAAAATATTCTGCTCGATTATGTGGACTCCGAAGATAAAACATTTGTGCTGACTATAGATGAGATTAAGTATAAGCTTGATTTGCAAAACGGGCAGAAGACCGGTTTTTATCTTGATCAGGCTGCAAATAGAAAACTTGTTCGTGAATATGTAAGAGAAGGCGATGATGTGCTTGACCTTTTCTGCAATGAAGGCGGTTTTGCTTTGAATGCTGCTTATGCAAAAGCTCAAAGTGTGATAGCTGTCGATTCATCGGAACACGCTATAAAAATGTCAAATGAAAATGCGAAATTAAATAATTTTAAAAACATTGAATTTATTTGTAAAGATGTCTTCGAATTTTATAATGATATTTTTCAGGATAGCAAAAGATATGATGTTATAATTCTTGACCCGCCGTCTTTTACAAAGAATAAAAAAAATGTAATCCCCGCATTAAAAGGTTATCAGGAATTGAATTATAAGGCAATGCGTTTGTTAAAACCCAACGGAATATTGTTTACATTCTCATGTTCACATCATATCGATGAGAGAAATTTTGAAATTATGATGATGAAGGCAGCATCTATGGCAAGGAAGAGAATTAAAATTCTAGAAATGAAAAATACTTCTTATGATCATCCTATTTTGCCGTCAATGTCGGAAACAAAATATTTAAAGTCATATGTGTTGAATGTTTCATAGAATGAAATACTGCTTTATTATAATGATTTAAAAGTTTAATTTCATTCATTAACCTAACTCAAAAGAACTACAATGAGAAACTATTATCTGTTAATTCTTTTGTTCACTGTAATATTTTGTAGCTGTAAAAATAATACAGTATTTCCACCGATAACTACAGAAGCGGTAACTATGGGCGGTATTAATGAAGATCAGGTCACTTCACCGGCTGGTGGTTATACTAGTCATTCAGGGTCTCTGGGAAGCGGTGCATTAAATTTTTTAGACAGAGACAGTACAATAATTTCATTTTATTATAAAGGTACTGCTGGAAATACAGCAGCATATCAGCTGCAGGTATATGATTCTACAGGTAACGGACTAACTTCTATATATACGTTTAAAGATGAGGCTGCAAATGATAGTTTAAAATTTGTTCGCGTTATAATGCCATCACATAGAGAATTTGCATATTATTACTATACTATTAGCAGCGGCGGACCAACAGCGCAATCATTTTACGTAAAGAATTTAACTCTGTATAAAAAATAATTGAATATGGATGTAATGGAAAAAAATATCAGGGATTTATATGAGCAGGTCTTACAGCCTCAGGGAATTGAGCTTGTTTCAATTACCGATGGCTCAACTGCGGAACCTAATCCCGAAGATTTCTCATCAGAAATTACTCAGAGAACACTTGTACTGTTTAAAAAGGGAGAAAGTGAATTCACTGAAACTTTTTACTCATCTGACCCTGTTAGTATTGAAAAGACTATGAAGCAAGTTCAGTTAGAATTTGCTTTAAAAAGTTAATGAGTTTTTTAGACCCCGTTAACAATATTTCGAAATTAATGATATGACTTGGCATATATTTCAGCTGTACAGACCGTAAAGTTTCCGAACAAAGTTTCTCAGTCTGATTTAAAAGAATTCGCTTCAAACCTATTTTCCGAATCGTTCAAAGACACTGACAGACTTCTTGAAGTCTTCGACAACACTGGTATATCTAACAGGAATCTCTGTGTCCCCGTCGATTTCTTCTCCAATGATTCATCCTTTCACGAAAAAAATAATCTTTTCAAAAAGTATGCTCTTGAGTACTCTGTTGATGCAATTGATAAAATTCTATCGGATACCAATTTAGATAAGAGCAAGCTTACCGATATCATATCATTTACGTCAACCGGACTTACAACTCCATCACTTGATGCGCTAATAATAGATAAGATGCACATTAATCCGAATATAAACAGAACTCCTTTATGGGGACTTGGATGCGCAGCGGGAGTTTCAGCTTTAGCAAAAGCAAAAACAATTGCCGATGCGAATCCTGATGCCGTAATATTACTAATTGGTGTTGAGCTTTGCTCGCTTACTTTTATAAGAAATGATTTAAGTAAAAGTAATTTTATTGCAACCTCTCTTTTTTCTGACGGAGTAGCGGCGGTACTTGTTACAGGAGAAAACTCAAAGCAGTTAATAAAAAATAATCATGAAATAAAAATTACTTCTTCCCGAAGTAAGCTTTATTATGATTCTGAAGATGTTATGGGCTGGGAATTTATTGATGCAGGCTTTAAAGTTGTCTTCTCTAAGGATATTCCCTCACTGGTAAATTCTCTTATCAAAACAGACATAAAAAAATATCTGGAAGATAATAATCTTTCAATAGATGAGTTGAAGAATTTTGTTATTCATCCCGGTGGAACAAAGGTAATAAATGCATACGTAGAATCTCTCTCAATACCCCGCGATAAATTAAAAAACACTACAGCTACTTTACACGAATATGGGAATATGTCCAGCGTTACTGTTCTTTATGTTCTTGAAAAATTTATTAAAGGAGGATTTGAAGACGGCAGGGGATTAATGATGTCTCTTGGTCCGGGATTCTCATGTGAAATGCTTATCTTGGAGATGAAAAATGAAACAGTTGTGACTAACAAATAATCTCAATATTCCTTAATTTAGTTTTTATCATCTTTATAAAAATCCCAACTATGCAAAACGTAATTTCTTATATAAACTCCAATAAAGATAAATATGTTGAAGAGCTGAAAGAATTTTTAGCAATCCCTTCAATAAGCACTAATCCTGAAAACAAGAAAGATGTAAACGACTGCGCTGAATATGTTAAGGAACAATTTGAATCTATCGGGCTTGAAAACGTAAAAGTATATCCTACTCCCGGACACCCAATCGTTTACGGTGACTGGCTTCATGCAGGAAACGATAAACCCACTTTGTTAATCTACGGACATTACGACGTTCAGCCTGTTGACCCTATTGAACTATGGACCAATCCTCCATTTGAAGCGACAGTAAGAGGCGATAATATTTTTGCGCGCGGTTCTGTAGATGATAAAGGACAGGTGTATATTCATGTAAAAGCATTGCAGGCTCATCTTGCAAATAATAAAACTCTTCCGATAAATGTAAAATTTATTTGCGAAGGCGAAGAAGAAATTGGCAGTAATAATCTTGAGCCGTTCCTCGAAGAGCAAAAAGAACTTCTTAAATGCGATTATATAGTTATATCTGATACTGCAATGTATGACTACGATATGCCTTCAATTTGTTATGGCTTGCGCGGACTGACCTACATGCAGGTTGAAGTGACCGGACCAAACAGAGATTTACATTCAGGTTCATTCGGCGGCGCAGTGCATAATCCTATTAATGCGCTTGCTGAGATAATTTGTAAATTAAAAGACGAACACGGAAAAATATTAATTGACGGATTTTATGACGATGTAGTCGATTTAACTCCAAAGGAAAGAGAAGAATTTAAAAAGCTCCCATTCGATATTGAAAGATATAAAAAAGGATTAGATGTTGATGAGCTTCACGGTGAAGAAGGCTTCTCCACTGTTGAAAGAACATGGGCAAGACCTACTCTTGACTGCAACGGCATCTGGGGCGGATTTCAGGGAGAAGGCGCTAAGACAGTTCTTCCTTCAAAAGCAGGAGCAAAGATTTCAATGCGCTTAGTTCCTAATCAGGATCCCGATAAAATTGAAAAATTATTCTCTGATTTCGTTTACAAAGTTGCTCCGAAATCTGTGAAGGTAAAAGTTATAGGCGGACATAATGGCAAGCCTGCAGTTACACCGATAGATTCACCGGCAATCAATGCGGCAGTTGAAGCTTTGAAAAAAGGATTTGGAAAAGATCCTGTATTTATGAAAGAAGGCGGTTCTATTCCGATTGTAACAACATTCAAAGATGTTTTAGGCGCGAATACAGTACTTCTTGGTTTTGGTTTACCTGATGAAAATGCGCACTCTCCCGATGAACACATGAATTTAAAAAACTTTCAGAGAGGAATTTTAAGCGTAGCTTATTTTTACGATGAGCTTGCGAAGGCAAAATAGTAGATTAATTCATCTATAGATTATTTAATCGTTTATAAATAAATTGTAGTTCTTAAAATTTTATTATTATGGCAAAAGCTAAAGTACCTGTAAAAAGCAGAAAAGTAAAAAAAATAGAGCACCTTCATATTAATCTGACAAATAAGAATTATATGATTATTGGTCTGGGTATTCTTGTGATTATAATCGGATATTTCTTTATGTCTGAAAACTCAGTTGATGGGTTTTTACCTACGGTAGTTGCTCCTATTTTATTGATTGCAGGTTATGGTGTAATCGTTCCGTTTGGAATTTTATACACAGATAAATCAGGTGCTTCGGATTCGGAAAATCCGGCAGGGACTTCAGTTCCTTCTAATACTAATATCAGCGCTAGCTAATTAAATAATTTAATTAGTCTTTGTTCAATTTTGCCATCCTCGGATGGCATTTTTTTTATAACTAATTTATTACTCTATAAATACTCACTATGAAAAAATTTAATCCAATAGAAACCGATCCAAACAAAACTAAACTTCTTGAAATTTTTGATAACTCGTTTCCGAACAGAAATTACCTTATAATTCATCAGGCAAATGAATTCACTTCTGTATGTCCTAAAACAGGACAGCCTGATTTTGGTGTTATAACAATTTCCTACATTGCAAAAACAAAATGTGTAGAGCTGAAATCGTTAAAGTACTATTTGCAGTCATTCAGGAACGAAGGTATATTTTATGAAAATGTAATAAACAGGATATTGGATGATCTGACAACTTTGCTTAAGCCAAAATGGATGGAAGTAGTCGGTGATTTTACAATCAGAGGTGGTCTGCAGTCAAAGGTAATTTCCACTTACGGTAAAAAATAATATGAAGCTTTCAGAAATAGACTTAAGTCAAAAAATAAGCGGTGAAGAATTTAAGCGGGAAGTTAAAAGACTCGAGCTTGAACTTGAAATTCTAAAATGTCAGTTAAAACTCCGTGATAAGAATAAAAAAGCAGTTATATGCTTTGAAGGATGGGATGCAGCCGGTAAAGGCGGTGCAATTAAGCGTCTGACTGAACCTATGGACCCCAGAAGATTTAAAGTCTTCCAAACTTCAGCTCCCAATGAAGTAGAAAAAGCAAAACATTACCTTTGGAGGTTCTGGGTAAATCTTCCTTCAAGCGGGGAGATGGTTGTTTTTGACAGGACCTGGTACGGAAGAGTGCTTGTTGAGCGGATAGAAGGCTTCTGCACTGAAGATGAATGGAAAAGAGCATACGATGAAATTAATCAGTTTGAAAAAACTATTGCACAAGATAATACGAAAATAATAAAATTTTTTGTTCATATATCAAAAGAAGAACAGGAAAAAAGATTTAAGGAGCGGGAAGAGAATCCTCTTAAAAAATATAAAATAGGAAAGGATGACTATAGGAACAGAAAACACTGGGATGATTATGTGAAAGCTTATGACGATATGTTTCAAAGGACGGATAATCCATTTGCGCAATGGAATATTATAGAAGGGAACGATAAAGATTTTGCGCGGCTTAAAATTATGAAAATTTTTGTAAAAGAAATGAAAGATTTTTTAAAAAATAATAGTGATGAAAAATAAATTCTGTTTTTTAGCTCTATCGTTATTGATTTTTTTCGGGTGCGGTCAGAACAATCAATCTCAGGGAACAGGGAGTAAATCAGGGGATATGAAAGTTAAATCTGATTCTACGCAACTATCTACTAAAGATAGTTCAACTCTGAAACTATCCGATTTGCCAAAGTTTAAAATAACTTTTGAGAGAGAAGGCGGAATCAATATTATTAATTCAGATCTCAGTGGGGAGAAATTTTTATTTAACGGCCACGATAATGTTATTTCGCCTGACGGTTCTAAAGTTGTAACTACAAAAAACAATCAGGATGGCACCAGAAGCATAACAGTATTTGATGTTCAAAGTAAAACAACTAAGGTTTTGAGTTCAGTAACCGGAAAGCAAAGCTTTGACGCTAATTTTTCTCCGGATGGGAAGTCTATAGTATTTTGCAATTTCTCCGGGAAGAAATGGAATATTGCTCTAGTAAATCTTGACGATACCGGATTTAAGATTCTTTCTGATAGGTACAAAACCGATTTATTCAGTCCTACTTTTTCATCCGATGGGAATTCAATTCTTTGTCAGGATATGCAGAATTTTATTGAATTTGATTTGAAGGGAAACATTGTCAGAACAATTTCTTTGAAAGAAATTACAGGTGATAAGGCAATTTATTTTTCAAGCGGTAATAAAGGATATTTTATTAATAATAAGGATGCAATATTGTTCGATGCCGATACGGAAGATTTTTTTGATGCATCACGCGAGCCAATTTCAAATGTCTTTGTTTATGATATCAAAACCAAAACTCTAAAGAATTTAAGCGATAAAAATATTTCTACTTATGACCCGTTTCCTTTAAGCGACGGTAAACATATTCTTGTTTCAGCTTATACAAAATCTGACCTTTCAAAAAGCTCAGACCCTGCCGATATGGAGCCGGTAGTAACAAGCTGGATATACATTATGAATTCAGACGGCACCGGGAAAACAAAATTTGTTAAAAATGCTCTGGAGCCATCAGCTTCACGAACGGAATAGTTTCAGTAGTTAAGTCTTTCAGTCAACTTATATATAAATTCATCAATAATTTTATCATCAAATTGCCCGAGCAATGATTTCATGTTTGCAAGGGCTTTTTGTATTTTATCCAGATATTTCTTTTCTTTGTTCTTATGGAATGAATAGCCGTAGCTTCCTAAAACCTGAATTAACCTTATCAGTATAAAGAACTTAAAAAGCTTCATAAACTCTTTTTTATCTGTCTTATATTTAATGTCGTTAAGATATGACTTTAAAAGAAATTCTCTTTCTTCATCAGTCAGTTCAATGCTTCCGGAATATAAGAAAGATGCTAAATCGTAATGAAGCGGGCCTTTGCGCCCTGATTGATAATCAATGAAATATAACGAGTCATTTTTCAACATAATATTTCTGGGTTGAAAATCTCTGAACATAAAAAAATTTGTATCCGCTTTTACAAGTTCTGAATTCAAATATTCAAAAGCCTGGTTCAGTATTTTATAGTATTTTCCAGGTTCATCAAATTGTGAAACATAGTAATTTGAAAATTTTTCTTCATCCATCATCATCTGCTGAATATCAAATTGTTTAGTCTCATAACATAAATCCAGGTCAATATGATTTAATCCTTCATACTGAAATTCCTTTAAATGCTTTAAGGCTAATTGATAATAATATATGGATGTTAAGCCTTGGTCTTTAAAACCCTCTTTTGCTTTAAACAGAGTGGTATCCCCCAAATCTTCCAACAAATAAAATTTGTAGTCACATGACTCATTATATATTTGCGGGACGTTCAAGCCGCCTCTCTTGAATCCTTTTGAGAATTCTACAAATGCCCGGTTCTCGGGTACATTTTCGTTCCAGACTGCAACACAGGAAGTATAACCGGAAATTAGACGGTATATTTTTCTATTGGAAGCATCAGCTTTTAATCTTTCAATTTTATCAATTGATTTATCAAAATGATTATAGAATAACTCCTGAAACTGATATGTTATAATTTCGCTTTGGTAAGACATCTTTAAAATTGAAGTAAATCTTCTAATGCGGAATTTAGTTTTTTAAATCGGAAAGGGAAATTCAAATTTTCTAATTTTTCCGGAATTACCTTTTGACCGTTAAGCAGTGTTTCGGCAAATTCACCAACTATAATTTTCAAAGCAAAACCGGGAACAGGAAAAAGACAGGGACGATGCATAGCTTTGCCAAGTTCTTTGCAGAATTCTTTGTTGCGGACTACTTCCGGAGCATCAGCATTTATAGGTCCGCTTATGCTATCGTTATCAATGGAATATTTATAAATTTCAATTATATCTTTTATATGAATCCAGGGAAACCACTGCCTGCCATTACCAAGCCATCCTCCGGCATAAAATTTAAAAGGCATCATTAATTCCTTTAATGCACCTTCATTTTTATCAAGAACCACGCCGGTTCTCATGCTTACAACTCTGCAATTCTTTTCTGCTTTAAAAGCTTCATTTTCCCAGTCGATGCATAGCTTTGCAAGAAAGTCATCTCCGAATGAGGATTCTTCTGTAATATTCTCATCACCTCTGAAACCATAAATTCCGACACCGCATGCAGTAATAAGTGTCTTAGGTTTATCCGAACAAATTTGAATTGCATTTACTAATTGCCTTGTTGAGTCTATGCGGGAATCATATAATTCTTTTTTTACTTCATCATTCCATCGTTTGCCGCCGACAGAAGCTCCGGCAAGGTTTATCACACAATCCCAGCCTTCTAAATCTGCAGCAACTTCATCCGGACTCATCTTAATATCCCACTCGATCAGCTCGATATTATAATGTTTCAAAGAATCAAATGCCTTTTCAGGATTTCTTACAAGAGCTTTAATTTCATATCCAAGCGCCGCAAGGTGCATACTTAAATGTTTTCCGATTAATCCCGTTGCCCCTGCAATAACTACTTTTTTTGACACGTTGTTTTAATAAAATATCTTTTCTAAAAATAAACCTGACGGGGGAGCAGTGAATAATGCAGGTTCTGTACTTGGGTTCAACAAATAATTTTTAATATCTTTTGCATTTTTATTACCTCTGCCAACCTCAACTAACGTTCCTACAATCCGCCGAACCATTTTCCATAGGAAATGCGATGCCTTTATCCGAATGTAAATAAAATTTTCATCCTGAGTAATCTCAAGTTTTTCAACTAAACACTTTGTCGATTTATCTTCCTTAGCTTTTTCAGAGAAGGAAATAAAATCATGCATCCCAATCATTTCCTCTGCGGCTTTGCTCATAGCATTTACATCAAGTCTGTCCTTTATCCACCAGCAATATTTTTTTTCAAAGGCATTTCTTCTTTTTGAAATTCTGTAAACATATTGCCTTGATTTCGCCGAGTGCCGCGCATGAAACCTCTCATCAGTTTTTTCAATCTCAAGTATGTTAATCGGAGCAGGGAGCGCATCGTTAATTTTCATTTTAAGAATTTCAGGCGCAAGCATAGTCTCACATTCTAAGTGCGCAATTTGCTGATAAGCATGGACTCCGGCATCAGTCCTGCCCGAGCCCTGAAAATCGATGAATTTATTCTGCCCTCTTCCGCTTTTGAAAATATCTATAATGATATTCGAAATTGTTTCCTGTATGGACTTTGCATTTTTTTGTTTCTGCCAGCCTGAGTATCCTGTTCCGTCGTACTCGATGTAAAATTTATATTTTTTCAATTAATCAGTTCTATAGTGTTTCCTTTTAAAGATAATTTCAGTTCAGTTCCTTCGATTAAATCAACTTTAAATTCTTGTGATGCTCCAATTTCAGAAATAACGGTTTTTAAATAGTACTGACCCGGAACAGCAGCCAGAGTAATAGTAAAACCTTCAGCTGTAACCGCCGGAATTGTATTATCATATAAAAATTCATTGTTCAGATACATTGCTAGTTTTTTATCGGAAAAACTTTCATCTAATCTGACTGTGAAATTCCTGCTTCTGTTATCTATTTCTACTTTTACAAACTTGCGTATGTTTTTTAAAATCTTTTTCCAGTTATTGAGCCATTTATCTTGTAAAATAAAATTTCCCGAGTTGTTAATTACGATTGACGAAAATTCACCCCATTGAAGCAGCAAGTTATCACCTGCTCGTTCCGGGGCAGCTCGTTCCAGTTGTTTCGATGCTATTAAACTGACTTCATATTTTTTGAGAATTTCATACATCTCATCCATATTTTTAGATGTTATGAAAAAAGTAAATCTGTTCGAGATATCCTGGTAAATAGTTTCATAGTAGCAACTGTCTCTGGATAAAAAAATAGTTTCAGCAGAATTTTGCAATCCTGTCGTTGTTGTATATGTTATCTTTAAATTCGGAGGATTGCCGTCAGCGAAATAATACTGTCCGAATGACGTTCTGGAAATTAAAGTTAATACAAGAATTAAAAATATCTTTTTCATACTTATGATTGGTGAATTAAACTTCTTTTCAAAATAAAATATCCTGTAAAGGCTGATATTAAAGAGGCGCATAAAATTCCTATCTTAGAGTTTGCTACAACTTCAGGATTTGCAAATGCCAGCGATGAAATAAACAGAGACATTGTAAATCCTACTCCGCCCAGTAAAGCTGCTCCGTAAATCATTTTCCAGTTAGTGCCCTCCGGCAAATCTGCAATTTTAGTTTTCACTGCAAGCCAGCAGAATAAAGTTATACCGATTTGTTTACCTACGAAAAGACCCAATATAATTCCCAGCGTTACTTTGTTTGTAACTGCAGTTAATATATTCTGTTCCAAAGTAACACCGGCATTAGCAAATGCAAATATAGGCATTATCAAAAATGCCACCCACAAGTGTAAGTCATGTTCGAATCTGTTAGAGAGCGGCAGCACCTTTTCACTTTTATCTTCAAGCTCACTGATGTTATTAGTAATATCTTCCTGCGAGGTCCTTTTATCTTCTATTGTGTTTATTATACTTTTCGATTTCTCTACAAAACTTTTCACATCTATTTTTGCTTTGGTAGGAATAGTAAGAGCAGCCAGCACTCCGGCTATAGTTGCATGCACACCTGATTTCAATAACGCTAGCCAGAGAAAAATCCCGAGTATAAGATAAACAGCAGGATGCCTGACATGAAGAAAATTGCAGAGGAACATTAACAATAAAATTCCGAATCCGATTGCTAAACTTATAAGCGATAGATTAGCCGTGTAAAAAACTGCTATAACTATTACTGCACCCAGATCATCTACAATTGCAAATGCAGTCAGAAAGATTTTCAATGAAATTGGTACGCGGTTACCGAGCAGAGATAAAATTCCCAGCGAGAATGCAATATCAGTCGCCATAGGAATCCCCCAGCCCTTCATTTCATATTCATGTCCAAGATTAAGAGCAACGTAAATTAATGCAGGAAAAATCATTCCACCGAGTGCTGCAAAGATAGGGAAGGAAGCTTTCTTTAATGAGGAAAGCTCGCCGGAAAGCATTTCTCTTTTTATCTCGAGCCCGACAAGAAAGAAAAATATTGCCATCAGTCCGTCATTAATCCAATGGCTTATCTCTTTGTTGAGAATGAAATCTCCAAATCCAACAATAATTTTTGTCTCAAGCAAATGAAGATAAAAATCTTTGTAGCCTGTATTGGCGAGTATAAGAGCAATGATAG
Source organism: uncultured Ignavibacteria bacterium (assembly GCA_937974175.1). GTDB lineage: Bacteria > Bacteroidota > Ignavibacteria > Tepidaquicellales > Tepidaquicellaceae > JAFDZO01. Next base: position 20,548 of record CALJIG010000043.1, on the reverse strand, counting down.
TAATGAAGATTAAAACTATACCGCTCGATGCCTCAATCTGCATGAACCTTCTGAAAGGTCTGGTTAAAGTATCTATCGGAGCATTCTTTACTACTTTAGGAAGATTTCCTGATTCCATTCTTTGAAATTGTATAATATAAAGATTTTAATCGCTGATTTCGCTGATGAATTTTTAATCACTGATTGTTTTGATTAAAATTGATTTAAATGAAATTCTAAACATTACTGAATAAATAAATTAAGACATACTTGGATATTTGAATTAGTATTCACTATTCCGTTCAATCAGTAAAAATCAGTGGAATCAGTGATTCAAACTATTTCATTGCTTCCCATAAAAACTTCACGAAATCATGACTGACTTTTGCGTGCTGCAAAATTAAATCAACAAAAGATGTTTCAAATGCAAGTTCAGGCTTGTATGATTTAAAAACATAAAACTGCTTCATCTTTAAAATCTCTTCAAGTTTTTTATCAGTAACTTCTGCATAGTCTTTTGAAGGTCTTGCCTGTTTAACTCCGGCAACTTCCCCGTATAATTTTTTAAAATTTTTATCTTCTATTATAGATAAGTATTCATCGAACTCAGAATAAATTTTATACCTTATTTTTTTCAGATTAACAGGATCCATGCTGTATTGCCCTGCGGCAATAATAAGTTCGGCGGGTTCCAGATGAAAATATACATGGGGCAGCTCAGCTTTTTTGATTCTCTCGAAACAAAAAGCTGCAGCATAGTGAGTTTTGTACGGAGTCTTATCTTTTGAAAACCTAAGGTCGCGGTTAATTCTGAATATCGATTTATAATTAATAACGATATCTTTATCTATCTTGGCAAGTTCAGGCGCAAGAGTATCAATTAAATTCTTCATCGGCTCTCTAAGATAGGTATCATATTCTTCCCTGTATTTTTCAAACCATTCTTTTTTATTGTTCTTTTTATTTTGAAGAGATTTTAAAAATTTTACTGACTCTTCTGAAAACCCAAGAAACGGCGATTGTATTAAATCTGATAACATTATTTACAGTTTGTTTTAGCGTTGTATAAAAAAATAGACACTTTGTGGAACTTTTACTGACTTATGGAATATAAAAATCAGAAGGCTTAAATTCATATTAAAAAGTTTTCATAAGTTTTAGCAATTATAATAAACAATTTTTATAAATCTTTACCCCACAAATCATGAAATCTCTCTACGTATTTCTGGCCCTTGCCTTATCATTCCTCGGAAACGTCCTATACGCACAGGACGAAAAAGAAATTAACTTTCAGATAAGTACAAATATGTACTATACACCCGGGCAGGATATTCAGGCTTATGTGTACTCTTATGATTATAACGAAAAGTCAGCGAGAAAAGTTAACTTCGAATTCACTATTTATAAGATAACAGATATCGGCGCTTTTTATTCAAAGCAGGCATCGCGTTATGGTGTTGATGTATTAAGCAGAGACAGCATAAATCTGCTTTCTTATTGTAGTGAGTTTGCAAGCTTCAATAAAAATCTTTCTTCCAAAAGTGATTACGGCTACAGATATATTAATGAGTATGTAAAGATAAATGTCTATGATAAAGGTGCTTACGTTTTACGTGTGAAAGCCGGTAATAAAGTTGCTTATTGTGGATTTATTATTTCAAGCGCAGGAGTGATTTCAAAGGCAGGAAATAATTCAATGCTTGCATATACAGTGAACAGAGAGTCGGGCATACCAATCTCAAATGCTAATTTAAGCTTTTATTTAGGCGGAAGAAAAATCGGACAGGGAAGCACTGTTGACGGACTTTTTTATCAGTCAATTAATAATGATGTAAAGCAGGGTAATGATGACTTAACTCCTTTGATAGTCGGCAATGCAGGAGATGATATAATTATCTCTGATGCATATATGTACTTCGGTTATGCAGGCAATGAATATTACACTTATACATATACAGAGCAGCCTGTTTACAGGACAGGTTCTATGGTGAACTTTAAAGGAACAATAAGGCAGACCTCTGAAAATAATTTTAAAGTTGTACCGAACAGAGACATCACTGTAATAATAAAAGATTCAAAGAATGCAGAAGTCTTCAAGCAGTTAATGAAGACGAACGAGGATGGAAGTTATAACGGAAGTTTTAAAATTGAAGATGAAGGAGCGCTTGGAACTTATTATATCCAAACTCAGCTTGATGAGAAGCATGTTTACACTGCAAAATTTGAAGTTGAGCAATATAAAAAACCTGAATATAAAGTAACCGTTAATCTGGATAAATCTCAGTACTACGGCAAAGATGAAATGAAGGGAAGTGTGCAGGCAGATTATTATTTCGGAAGTCCGGTTGCTGATGCAGAAGTTGAATACAATGTTTTCAAAATAAGATATTATAAACCATGGTGGAGATTTTCTGAATGGGCATGGTGGTATGAAGATTTTTATGCTGAGCAGGAAGAAAATTACAGCGGCTCGGAAATGATTTACTCGGGAACAGGCAAGCTAACAAAAGACGGTAAATTTGATTTTGAGTACACCATTAAAGAAGATTTTATACAAAAAAATAATCAGGATAATTATTACAGATACTGGTACGGGGAACAAGAAACTGATTACAGATACATTGTGCAGGCAAAGGTAACAGATAAATCACGCAGGCAAATTAACGGAACAACAACTGCTTTTGTAACACGCGGGGGATACACACTAACTGCAAACACAGATAAATACTGGTATAAGAAAAATGATAAAGTGAACTTTACCGTTAACGCCGAAGATTTTGCAAGCAAGCCGATTAAAACAAATTTTGAAATTACTATTTACAGACAAGACTGGACCAGAGATTATAAAGAATCAAACAAGCTGTATATCGGAAATGTAAAAGGTGAAACAAAATCTGATGGAAAAGGAATTGTTGAGTATACATTACCCTCAGAGGCTCAAAATGGATATTATATTGCTGAAGTGAAATCAATCGATGACCGCTCGAATATAATAACTACTACAACTTACTTCTATGTTTCTGACGGAGATTATTCCTGGTATAATAACGAATCAGGTGCAGTACAGATTTTGACCGATAAAGATAATTATAAAGTAGGAGAAATTTGTAATGCAGTTGTATTCACGACTGTACCCGATGTAAATGTATTGATTACAACTGAAGATGATAATATAATTTCTTATCAGACAAAAAGATTTGTTGGAAAGACCGAAAGATTTGAAATTCCGATTACAGATAAGTACAGCACTAATTTTAAAATAAGTGTAGCGTACGTATCTGCAGGGACATTGTACACTGAAGAAAAAAATATTCTTATAATACCGGAAGAAAAATTTCTCACAGTGCAGATTGACCCTGACAAGCTTGTTTACAAGCCAAAGGAATCAGGCGAAGTAAAAGTAAAAGTTACTGATAAATTCGGTAATGCTGTTAAGAATGCAGACGTCTCATTGGGAATAGTTGATGAAAGTATATATGCTATAAAGGAAGATAAGACAAAAGATATAAGAAAATTTTTCTACGGGCAAAAATCTGCCTATGTATCAACTTCATTTTTATCTTATAATTCATCATACGGCACTGCCCGTTTGATGAGTATATATGAAAGATTTAATGTGAAGTCTACTGCTGAGAGCGAACTGGCAACTGTAAAAGGAATTGTAATAACATCGGATAGCTCGGCAGTATCGGGTGCAACAATTGTAATAGACAAGGACTTTCAGGCGGCTGTATCAGATGAAAATGGTGTATTCGAATTTAAGATACCTAAGGGTGAATATACAATAGGAATTTATCTGGATGAAAAAAATAAAGAAGATGTAATAGATTTAAAAGTCGGCATGGGGCAAACTATTTATATGATATTGAATTCCGAAAAACAGACAGGAAGAGTTGTTACGAAGGAAGAGATTGAGAACTCCGGAATAAGAGGAATAACAAATTTAGTATCACAAACTACAGGTGTTGTGCAGGATGAAAGAGGCGGACAAATAAACATTCAAAGTGGAAGAACTAATGAGAGCACTATAGTTGTGGATAAAGTAGCAACCACAAAAGATGGAGAAACCAAAACTGAAGCTCCTAAAAAATTGAAAGAGCAGGAAAAATCCGATAAGAATGAAGAGATGGTTGCACCTGAACTGCGTTCTGATTTCAAGGATGCAATTTACTGGACACCATTTGCAAAGACAGATGAAAACGGCTATGCATCGGTAATAGTTGTATACCCTGATAATTTAACTTCATGGAGAATAACTTCAAGAGTTATTACAGAAGATACAAAGGTAGGGCAGGCAACTAATACAGTTATCACCAGAAAAAATTTATTGGTGAGAATGGAAACTCCGCGCTTCTTACAGGAAGGGGATTTAGTTACAATCTCAACTATGATTCACAATTATCTCGGCACAGAAAAAAATGTTAAGCTGAAATTCAGAGCAGGCAATACTGAGCTTGTCGGAGACAGCTTAAGAGAAATAAAGCTTGGTTCAAACTCTGAGCAAAGGATTGACTGGACAATAAAAGTAAATAATCCTTATGGTGCTGCAAAGCTTTATGCAGAGGCATTGACCAATGAAGAATCAGATGCAGTTGAAATGAGCGTGCCATTACAGCCAAGAGGATTGCAGATGATGGTTCCTACAGTTGCAGATTTTGATGACTTATACAAAAATGAAGTTAAGCAGGTCTACATACCGGGCGGAACAGATATGCGAAGCGTTACAATGAAGTTCACTGTTGCGCCTTCGCTTGCTTCTACAATGCTTTCAGCGCTTGATGAGCTTGCAGGATATCCTTACGGATGCGTTGAGCAGACAATGAGCAGATTTTTACCTACTGTAGTCGTAGCAGGAGCGTTTAAAGATTTGAATGCACCAATAAGCGAATCATTGCAAAAAGATCTGCCGAAGATGGTTGAAGCTGGTGTGAACAGATTGTACGGCTTCCAGCACTCCGATGGTGGATGGGGCTGGTGGACAAATGACGGGTCAAATAATTTTATGTCAGCTTATGTAATATATGGCTATAAGATGGCAAAAGATGCTAATTACACAGTAAAGGAAAATGTATTTAAGAAAGGAGTAAACTTTATAAAGAGTAAAGTTGCCGGTGAAACCGATGCAACAACAAAAGCTTATATGCTATATGTTATTTCATTAGTTGATAACAAAGATAAAGATAAGATGGTAAAGGAAATTGAAAAGGTGCTTTCATACTCCGAAGTAAATGATTATGCAAGAAGTTTGTGCGCATTGGCTTTGAAAAATTTCGGTGAGATTTCAAGAGCAGAAGGTGTGCTTGCAATCCTTGAGCAGAATGTGAAATCTGCAGGTGAAGGCGCTTCATACTGGGAAGGAAAAACATGGCACTACAACTGGCAGGATGATAAAGTACAGACAACTGCAATGGCATTGAAAGCTTTTGTGAATATAAAAGGAAGCTCAGAGCTGAAGGATAAAATAATAAGATGGCTTATGATGCAAAGACAGGGAACAAGCTGGAGAAATACTCAAGAGACTGCCTGGATAATTTATGCAATGGTTGATTATTTAAAAACATCGAATGAATTAAATCCTGATTACTCGGTGAATGTATTTGTAAACGGAAAGCAGTATTTCACAAAGCAGATGACACGTGATGATGTTTTCAAAAAAGATGAGCTTGTAAAAATTGACGGCAGCGCATTGCAGCAGGGAAATAATGAAATCAAGATTGAGAAATCCGGCAACGGTAAAGTATATTTCTCGTCAAATACATTCTATTACACCAATGATATGGATGCGAGAGAAAACGGTTTCAGAGTCGAACGTGAGTACTTCAAACTTGAAAAATACTCTGCATACAACGAAGAGAAAATCACTTACAGAAAAAAATATTTTGACGGCCTGCTGAAATCAGGTGATGAAGTATTAGTAAAGCTGAAAGTATATTCTAAAGATGAAAATCTTCAATATTTCATGCTTGAAGACCCGATACCGGCAGGATGCGAAGTAATAAAAGATGACTGGGCATATCAGATAGAAGGCGAGAAAGATTACATCGGATACGATTATTACTGGTGGAGATGGTCTTATGCCGATAAAGATATAAGAGATAACAGAGTAACATTCTTTAATACTTATATGTACGGAAAAGACAGTGAATACTCTTATATAATGCGCGCGCAGATTCCGGGTGAATATACTGTGAATCCATCACGAGGCTCACTTATGTATTACACTGATGTAAACGGAAATGCAGAAGGATTCAAACTGAGAATAGAAGACAAGTAGAGGAAAGTTTGTAAAGTATAAATTTGTAAGATGTTGAGAGAGAGGTTAGTGAAAGCCTTGCAATGAAAGTTGCAGGGCTTTTATTATTTAAGTTTCATTTTCCAGTGCTCATTTCCTTCACCGTACACTTCAAAGCCTAAGCTTTCATATAATTTCTTAGCTTTTGTATTAACTTTTAAAACTGCAAGCCTTATAACTTTTTCTTTATTTTCATCAAAAATTTTTTTCAGTACTGAGCTGCCTATTCCTTTAGATTGAAATTCTTTTAATAAATAAATACGATTTATGAAAATATCATTGTCAATTTCATTAATGCCAACAGTACCTATCGGTCTCCCTTTAACTTCTACCATATAAATATTATCTCTGTAAAATTCCTCTTTATGAAATTTTTTCTGAAGTTCCTCATCCCATCCCCATGTCAGAGTTATATAATCTTTCATTGCATCAAGCTTGATGGTATGCGTAATGTCAAAATCTTTTTCTTCAGCTTTTCTTAGAGTGTAGTTTATCATTTCAAGTTTATTTTGTACCATTCAGAAGGGGAAGTACCGTTAAATAATTCAGTGGAGTACAAAGTGTATCCGCACTTTTCAAGAACTCTTCTTGATGCTCCGTTCTCCGGATTTATTATTGCAATGACTTCTTTTACATCGTTAAATCCTTTTGCAAACTCTGTAAAGAATTTCGTAATTTCAGATGCATATCCTTTTCCCCAGAATTCTGAAAATAAAGAGTATCCTACTTCAACCGTTCCTGTTTCCTTTCCTTTCGTTAATCCCTTTTCTGAACCGTAATAAACAAGTTTTGCAAGTCCTAATACTTCATTATCTTCTGCTCGCCTGACTGAATAATAACCCAATATATCATCCATTGAGTTAGCAGTCATAATCTTCTGCCATTTCTCTTTTGCTTCTTCTTCTGTGGCAGCTTTTCCGCTTATGAATTTCATTACTTCATAATCCATTGCCTGGAGTTTATATTCTTTAAAGTGAGAGTCAGTATAACGTATAAATGTAAGTCGTTTTGATTGTAATTTCATAAAACAAAAATGAGAATTTTATTTTTAAGTAGAAATACAATTTAACTAAAACAAAAAACCCGTCAGAATTTTAGCCAACGGGTTTTCTCAATACTCATTACACAATACCTGATACTAAAACTTACTTCACCAGTATCATTCTCTTTGTATCACTAAATTCTCCTGCCTGAAGTTTGTAAAAGTAAACACCGCTGGAAAGATTAAAAAATCCTGCCTCAAAATCTTCAGAATAGCTGCCTGCGCTTTGTCTCGTATTTACAAGTGTTGCAACTTCGTTTCCGATCACATCATAAATTTTTAATGTAACAAAATTAGCAGCAGGCAAATTATAATTTATCTTCGTTGCGGGGTTGAACGGGTTAGGATAATTCTGACTTAATGAAAATTTATCAGGAATTTCAGTTTCAATTGGAGTTGAGATGCTGACAAGACCGCTTATAGGAGCTTTCAGAACTGATGAGTAATATGTTGCTGCATATAAATCATTTCCTGAAACATGTAATCTTGATACAGAGAGTCTTTGACCTAAATTTCCATTTATGCTTCTCCATGTTAGTCCTAAGTCCTGACTCACAAATAAACCATATTTTTCACATCCGGCAAACACAACATTATTAACAGCTACTACTGCATTTACATGAAGATGAGGAAAAGAGGAAGGACTCCAGTTAGCGCCATTATTAGATGAGATATATATACCCGGTGTGCCTCCTGCAAATATATAATTACCGATTGCAGCAACTCCGCCTATATTCGGCCAATTTAAACTTGTCTGAAACCAGTTCATTGAGTTATCCGAATAGAAGAGACCATTGTTAGCAGCACCTGCAAAAAGTCTGTTTCCGTTCCCGGTAATAGAATAAAAAGTATATGGGGCTGAAACCAATCCCCAAGTAACTCCGTCATTGGTAGAAAGAAATATTCCTGAGTTTGCTGTGCCTGCGTAGATATTTGAACCCGATGTGTAAATTGAAAAAACAACCTTATTATTTAATGATGTTTGTGTCCAGTTAAGTCCGTCATTTGTTGAGACATAAACTCCTGCTCCGTTAGTTCCTGCAAATATTTTTGAATCTTTCATTCCAAATGACCGGATATGCCCGAAAGGAGAAACAGGATTTACCAAAGGCCAGTTTGCGCCGTTATCAGTACTTCTAAATGCTCCGTTAACTGTAGATGAAGTATACAATGCAGTTGGAGTTTTCATTACGGCATATGCCTCCATAAAATGAAATTTATGTTCAGTCCAGTTAGTGCCGTTATTTGTACTCACATATGATGCGTTATTATCAGAAGTAATTATGTAATTGTTTGCTGCTGAAATAGTATTGATGAACCCTGCAGCTGTCAGAACTGTTGTCCAGTTTTGTCCGTTGTTAGTTGATTTTAAAACACTGTTGTAGTCAATTCCCGTAGCAAATAATGTTGTGCCGTTTATTGTGAGCGACCTCACATTCATCGCAAGCGGCATTTGATTCCAGTTTGCTCCCTGATTGGTAGTATAATCTATTCCGGCATTTGAGCATACATATACTGCAGTATCATTTGCAAAAATTGAGTTCACAAAACGGGGGGATAACACAAGTGTGTATGAAAAACCACCGTTTATTGACTTGTACAATCCGCTCGTGCTGCCTGCAAAAAAAGCATTTCCGTTTATACCTGCACCCCGGAAAATTCCAGAGTTTAAATTTGAAACGCTCCAATTCATTCCTGCATTTGTTGAATAATACATGCCCGCAACTGTACCGGCTATCGCCGCATTATTTTTTATATCTACAGAAAATATACTGCCGAAGCTGCTGGTAGTAAAATTAACTCCGTTATCTGTTGACCGGTACATCGAGTTTCCGCCGACAAGCAGAACATTATTGGATTTTGCAATTGTTCCGGCAGAGTTTAAATCAGTTTGGCACCACGTAATTCCTTTATCGGTTGAATAAACAAGTCCTGATAATGAGTTACCGCCGAATATAGTATCACCTGAAATGTAGAGGGTGTTGACTGATGCAGTGCTTGGTCCTATCTGTGTCCACTGAGAAAAACAAACTGAAGTGAAACACAAAATAAAAAAAACACCCAAAGGTAAAGTATACTTTTTCATAAACAGTGGGGTTATTTTTATATAAATGTAAATAGTATTTTCATAGGGAAAAATCCAAATCGCAAGGTTTTTTTGACAATAAAATACCCGTAAACATTATTGCTTACGGGTAAACTCGTAACTCGTAATTCGAAATTCGTAATTATTTCACAATCACCATTCTCTTAGTATCTTCAAAACCATCTGCGCTTAATTTATAAAAATACATTCCGCTTGAAAGATTATATTTACCTGCATCGAAAGTTACTGAATAACTTCCGGCATTTTTATTTTCGTTTACTAAAGTTGCAACTTCATTGCCTTTCACATCATAAACTTTTAACGTTACTATTCCGGCAACTGACAATTCGTAACTTATAACAGTGCTTGGATTGAACGGATTCGGATAATTCTGTTCCAGCCTAAAATTACTTATAGTACTTTGGATTGAATTAATTCCGGTTAACTGCGAAAGCGGCCTGCGGTAAACTCCGTTTGTAGGAGCGACGTATACATTCAGTGTTGAATAAACAATTGCATCAGAACGGATTTCCGTATTGGGCGGGAAGCCGTCATTCACAGGCAGCCAGTTATTTCCCTGATTGTATGAATAAAATATTCCCTGTGCCGTTCCTGCGATTACACGGTTAGCATAATATTTTAGTGAGTAAATTGCATTGCTTGCAGGGCTTTGTGAGTAGCATTGCTCCCAGTTTAATCCGTTGTTCGATGTTCTGTAAATTTTAGCATCTGATGTTCCTGCAAATAAATAGGTCGGCGAGTTTGTAAAAGTGAATGCCCACTTCGTTCCGGTCATTCCGCTTGAAACACTCTGCCATGTCTGTCCAAAATTATAAGAGACTTTTACACCGGCTGGATAATTTGAAGCGAATAAAACATTATCGCGGAAAATTAAATCAACGACCAATGTATCTGCCATTCCGGCTAAATTCCAAACCGCGCCGGCATTGGTAGATTTGAAAACTCCTTTATCAGTTCCGCAGAAAATAGTCGTACTGTAACCGGCAAAAGTTTTTACAACAATATTGGCAGGGAAGCCTGTATTTCTCTGTGTCCATGTATTGCCGCCGTCAGGAAGAGTATAAACACCCATGGTGTCCAGTCCCGCATAAACGGTTCCGTTAAAATTATACATACGGTTTACCTGGTAGCGGTAGGGTGTATTCGGCATTCCGTTATTGAAGAGATTCCAGGATAGTCCGCCGTCTGTAGTGCGGGATATTCCGTTTTTGCCTGCATAAATGTTGCCGTCTTTGATCAATAAGCACACAGCAAAAATATCGTAATAGGGCCGCTCCCATTGAGCAGCTAAGGGAAAAGCAAAAGAAAAAAATAACAGAGCAGTAATTAGTTTTTTCATGTAGGGGAAATTTTAATTTTAAGTAATCAACTTACTCTTTAGTATAGTCTCCCGGCTATAAAATTCATTTGAATTTTATGGGGTATTGCCCGGAGACCTTTAAAAAGAACACGATTAATTACTTTTTGTGTTTATAGAGAATTTTTCTTTCTTAGTGATGTGCAAACTGTGTACCATTTTATTTTTATCACTTAAATACAAAATTGGTAAAATAGGAATTAAAATTAAATGAAAAATGGAAAACTACGGCTTTCCATTTTTTTAAAATTGTAATTATTGAATTACTGAAATTATTTTATAAGTACCATTCTCTTTACATTTTCAAATCCGCCTGCTTTCAGCTTATAAAAATATACGCCGCTTGAAAGATTGTAATTTGAAGCATCGAATGTAAATGAAAATGTTCCCGCGTTCAACTTCTGATTTACTAATTCAGCTACTTCCGTGCCTCTCATATCATAAACTTTTAATGAAACATACCCTGATGATTTTAAACTAAAATTTATTGTTGTGCTTGGATTAAAAGGGTTCGGATAATTCTGCTTTAATAAATAATCAGAAGGTAATTCAGTTGATAACTGATTTATACCAACGAAGCTGCTTAAAGGCGCTTTTACAATTGATGAAGTATATGTTGCTCCGTATAAATCGTTGCCGCTGATAAACATTCTGGATACTGAAATTCGCTGACCAAGATTGTTGTTTATGTTTGTCCAGGTTACTCCGTTATCACTGCTCATAAAGAATCCGTTCTTTTCGGTTCCCGCAAATACATTGCTCCCGTAAGATGCCATAGCATTTACATAAGGATATGGAAAAGATGTCTGCGACCAGGTATCTCCGTAATCAGATGAAACATAAATTCCTGTGCTTCCGCCGGCGAATACAAAATTTGAATAGGATGTTATTCCTCCGATTGACTGCGTTATACCTGCAACCGGCGACCAGGTGCCTCCGGCATTAGCTGAGAAATAAAGCCCTGTACCGCCTGCAAAAAGTTTATTTGTATTTCCGTGTATGCAATAAATTGTTTGATTATTTAAATTTGTAGGCGACCATGTAGTACCGTCGTTTTGAGAGTAATAAATTCCTCCTGCCTGTGTTCCTGCCAGCAAATTCTGACCGACAGGATATAAAGTATAGATTGTTCTGACCAAAGTAGAGATCAATGAAAAAGATGCGCCGTCATTAGTTGATAAATAAACACCGCCGTTATTTTGTGCGCAGAAAAGAAATCCGCTTCTCTCTGCAAAAGTTCTGACTGCCCAGAAATCATTTGTCAATGTAAAGTTAGTCCATGAATTACCTGAATTAGTAGAACGATAAATTCCAAAGTTATTTGATGAACTGAAAATTGAGTTTGCTGTTTTATAAACAGAGTATGCCTGCATGAAACGAAATTTATTCTGAACCCAGGTCTGTCCGGTATCTCTGCTAAGACAAATTGCAGCAGTGGATAATGCGACCAAATTTCCATTTAGATTTATAACGTTGCTTACAGGGGCAGCGGCATTAAACACAACACTCCAGTTCTCACCACCGTTAGTAGATTTCTGAATAGTATTACCCATAGCCATAAATAAATCGGAATATACAATTGTACATGCCTTTACATTTTGACCTGTGTATAAAGGGTTCCATGCATTTCCGCGATTGTATGAAATATCTATACCGCCTGAAGAAATAGCCATTACACTTGTGCCAACTATCTGAAGCCTGGTAATATCATGAAGAGGAAGTACCACTTCAAAAGTTGCGCCTTTATTTGTTGAGCGTGAAACTCCAGCTGAATTGCCAATGAAAATTGTGCTGTCAAGAATTGCTACGCCGGGATATGAACCGGATACAATCGGATTTGTCCAGTTAGCTCCGTAATTTATAGAGAGATATATACCGTTTGTTGTTCCGGCAATTGCGATATTTTTTTTGAAATCCATACTGAGTAATGTTGCCGTAACGCTGGTGGGTGAGTACGTATCTCCGTTATTTGTTGAACGGCTTATACTGCTTGTTCCCGTCAATATTACACTTCCTGATTTTGATATAAACTTATTATTTCCGGATGTCATTCCTGTTTCACACCAGACTCCACCGAAGTCTGTAGAGTAATGCACTCCGAATACATTATTGCATCCGAATAATGTATCGCCCACAACAAAAAAATTATTCATTAAAGGTGTCGGGTCATTGGATGAACCATAGTTCGGACCAATCTGAGTCCACTGAGAAAAAACAGCAGATGATTGAGACAGAATTGCAATTAATCCGAAGTAAAATATTAACTTTTTCATAGGGGAAATGTTTGTTAATATAATATATAGAATAATTTTTAAGAGAAAAATTACAAACGGAGAGCAATTGTGTAAATAAAAAAATCCGGCTTCCTCAGATTTTGTTATAAAATCGATTCTGCCGGACTTCCCCCATATATTTTAACTTATTATATTCCGTTTTACTTCGTTCCGCATACTACATAAGCGCTTGAACCTATCACAACGTTTCCGTCAGCATATTTTTTATTCACCAGCTCAAATACTTCTCTTTTAATTTTTTGTCTCGTCATATCATCTGCATTGCTTAAAGCAGCAACTACAGGAGCGGCAAGTTCAGTCATCATGTCCCAGTAAACATCGGCAGTGCCGCAATTAATTTTTCCGATTACTTCAACCTGCTCAGTGTTTTTTAATCCAGCCTCTTTAAATAAATCTACAATGAAGCCGTCCTTACCGCAGCGGAACATTCCCGGCGCGCCTGCAGGCGGAGCAGGGATATCCATATTTTTATTTATTGTGCTCATCATTGCTGTTACCCAGAAATTTTTTTCAGGGACTGTCCAGACTGAAGTGGAAATTTTTCCGCCCGGCTTCAGTACTCGCGCCATTTCTTTTGCTGCAAGCTTCATATCGGGGAAGAACATAAATCCCAGCCGGCAGCTTATTGCATCGAATGAATTATCATCATATGGAAGCTCGCTTACATCACATGTTTTGAATTCAACATTCAAAATATTTTTATTAGTTGCATTCTCTTTAGCAATCTTTAACATATCCTCAGCAAGGTCAGTTACAAATACTTTTCCGTTTTTTACTTTCGATGCAATTGTAAGCCCCGGCTCACCGGTACCGGTAGCAATATCAAGGACTATGTCCGTATCTTTTAATTTCAATTGTTTTATTATGGCATCGCCCATCGGCTGAAGATGCTTCATAAAAAGCTCGTCCCATTTTTTCCATCCCGGTGAAAATTTGTTCCATGATGTTTTTTGCTGCTCGCGTATTTCAATTAGTTGTTGTTCCATTTTGATTGTATAATTTATTTTATTAAAATCATTATACAAAAATACGGAAGGAGGGGAGTGAAAGTTGGTAACATTATTACATAACTGTGTAATAAATGTTACAATTCGTTCAGCAGCTTTATCTGGTTGCGGAAAAGCAGAAGCTTCTTATCATTTTCAAGCTTTTTAGTAGGCGGGAGATTACTACGCGGTTTGTTCCCATTTCATCGGCAATCTGCTGATGGGAAATATTCAGAAGGGGAGAATCAATTATTCTGGATTTTTCTTTAAGATAACTTATCAGCCTGTCATCCATTTTTTTGAAGGCAATGTTATCAATATTTTTTATCACATCGATAAATTCCGTTACCATAGTATCCATAACAAATTTTTTCCACGAAGGATATTTTGTCATCCACTGCTCCATCTTCTGCAATGGTACAAACATAATTGTTATATCTTCTTCAACGGTGCTTTTGATTGCGCTGGGCTGACCCATCATACCGCATGCAAAAGCTATTGCGCAGCCCTCGCCTTCTTTTACATAGTAAAGAAGAAACTCCTGCCCTTCGTCATTGATACGCGATACTTTTGCAACGCCTTTAAGCACAATCGGTACTGCGCTTACCGGCTGTCCCATATTCATAAGCGTTTGTCCCGCCGGAGCGGTGATAGTCAGGCACTTCTCTTCAATTTCTTTTAAAAGCTCTTCTTCGAAGACATTTGAATATATTTTTTGCAGTGAGGAGGATTGTTCAGTCATTTTTCTGTTGTAAATTCAATTCCCGGAAGAATTACAAATTTGCCAAAATAGGAATTAAAAATAAATGGGGAAGGGAAAAGTATATTAACTTAATAAGTCCAAGAGATTGGTTTTAAAAAATAAAATAGTAATACTAAGGAAGCCAGGAAACAAATTAGAGCTATAGAAATGTAATTTATGTTGTAAATTTCAGGCTCCTTCCTTTTCATTATAATTGCTGCTATCAAAAAATAAAGAGATACCACACTTAATACTATTCCTATAATGAGAAGATTATTTTTTATAAAAAAAGCTTTAAGAGTAATAATCATTGATATTAAAAGAATCAAAAAAAATTTACCGAATGCTTTTTTCATGTATACAAAATACCGATAAAATTATTTTTTTCAAACAAATATTATTAGCAAAATTTTTTTAATTATTATGAGTGGATTACAATTTAATAATTTTTTTAAAATCTCCCACAAACCTCTCAACTTATATCTTCATAGATACCAAATTCCGCTGATTTTATGCGTGGAATCAGCTATATTCCATGTCCATTATTAATTTATTGACCGATGAAACTTCGGCTAGCTTTAATTGAAAAAATGAAAAAACTAAACCTTACAATTCTCTTTTTATTAATTTTTGTATCTCAGTCATTTGCGGCGCTTGATTCACTCCGCGTTATGAACTGGAATCTCCTCAACTTCGCAGGCACTGATACTACCCGCGTAAAATATTACAGAGATGTAATTTCGTATTCCAATCCCGATATATTTATCTGTCAGGAAATCAGCGGTGTAAATGCAAACAGAGTTTTATTCAAACAGGTATTCGAATCATTCGCTCCCGGGCAATATGATACATGCACATTCGATATGGGTCCTGATACCGGAAATCTTTTATTCTTCAAAAAATCCAGAGCAAGATTTATTTCAAACACTCCGATAAGAACTGAGCTCCGCTACATAACGGAATTCAAAATGTACATTCCTTACATTGCGGATACAGTAAGATTTTTTAGCTGCCACTTAAAAGCAAGTTCCGGCTCTGCAAACGAGCTTCAAAGAGGAAGGGAAGTAGATACATTACGATATTACACAAACCGTTTACCTCTCGGTAAGTATTTTATAATGACAGGTGACTTTAATATTTACTCAGCCAATGAAGTTGCATACCAGAAGCTTCAGGCAATTACAATCGGTGAAGGACAGCTTTACGATCCTATCGTAGGAATGACCGGTACATGGGCAAATGCATCTTATGCATTTTATCATACGCAGTCACCGCGTGTGCGTTCATTCGGCGGCGGAGCAACGGGCGGAATGGATGACAGGTTCGACCTTCTGCTTCACTCAAAAGCTATGACACTTCCCGCAAATAAATTTTATATGACGTACTCACGTGGAAGATATTTTACAGTGGGAAATGACGGTAACCATTATAACGATTCGATAAACAAACTGCCGAATACAGCGGCGCCTTTAGCAGTTGTGAACGGTATTCATTATGCATCTGACCATTGCCCGATAATGGGAGTCTATTTCATGAACGGAACTACAAATATTGTTACCCAGACTTCTAATGTTGCAAACAATTTCAGTTTAGGTCAGAATTATCCGAATCCGTTCAACCCAAGTACAACTATAAATTTTGATTTGCCTGTTTCAGCATTTGTATCGCTTGTTGTTTTTGATATGAACGGCAAAGAGATAATGAATCTGGTTAACGGAAATAAATCACAAGGCAGGTTTTCAGTAAACGTAGATGCTTCAGCTCTTCCATCGGGAACATATTTCTATCGCTTAAGAGCAGGAAATTTTGTTTCGATGAAGAAGATGATACTTCTTAAATAATTGTCGTTATTTGTTATTCGTTATCCGGTTTTAATATTTGAACAGTCGGGTGATTAAAATCACGAATAACGGGCAACTAATAACGAGTAACGAAAATAAAGCAGTTTGCAGAAATGCTGACTGCTTTTTCTATGAATAAAGCGGTTTCTAATTATGCATCTTTTCGGAACAGGAATTGCTAACCATTTATTATAAAAATAATTTGTAACTGATTAATTCGTTGAAAATCGTTAAATTTAAGCGATTTCACCAAATATTTAACCCCTATTTAGTAATGAAAAAACTAAAGTACTTATTTGTAGTACTATTGATAGTCTTTGCACATCAGCAGTCTTTTGCGGCATTCGATACACTAAAAGTAATGAACTGGAATCTACTCAATTTTTCAGGAACCGATACTTCACGCGTTCAATATTACCGCACAGTTATAAGCTCAGTTTCCCCCGATATATTTGTATGCCAGGAAATTACAGGAACAGGCGCGAACAAAGTTTTATTCAGACAGGTATTTCAGGTCTTTGCTCCGGGAGTATATGATACTATCACGTTTCTTTCCAGCTTCGATTCAAGCAATCTACTGTTCTTCAAAAAATCCAAGGCATCTTTTGTTTCAAACAGGGCAATCGGCACTGAGCTGAGGGATATTAATGAGTTCAAGATGTATCTTCCTTTTATACAGGACACTGTAAGATTTTATAGCCTTCACCTGAAGGCAAGTACGGGAAGCTCAAATGAAGCGCAGCGCGGAAGGGAAGTTGACTCATTAAGAGCTTACACAAATACACTTCCATCAGGTAAGTACTTTATGGTAATGGGTGATTTTAATTTATATTCTGCAAATGAAGTTGCATACACAAAGTTACTTCAGAATAATGGTGGCGATGACGGCGAATTTTATGATCAGATAAACGGTATGACAGGAAGCTGGCAAAACAGAGCAATATATTCTGCATATTATACTCAGTCACCGCGCGTCCGCTCATTTGGCGGCGGCTCTACCGGTGGAATGGATGACCGCTTCGATTTAGTTATGCCTTCGCGCGCTTGTACAGATACTGTATCGGGTAAGTTTTCATGGATAAGAAGTGAATATAAAGCTTATGGAAATGACGGTAATCATCTGAACGATTCTATTAACAAGCAGCCAAATACTGCTGTATCTGTAGCTGTTGCAAATGCAATTCATAATGCATCAGATCATATTCCGGTTATTTCTGAATTCCGTATGGATAATACTTTAGTTCCGGTTGAACTGGCATCATTTACTTCTTTAGTGAGTGCAAACAATGTTGAGCTTAAGTGGCAGACAGAAACAGAGGAAAATAATTCCGGCTTTGATATCGAAAGAAAATCAGGAACGCAATGGCAGAAAATTGCTTTCGTTAAGGGCAGCGGAACTTCAAATATTGCTAATACTTACGTATTTACAGATAAAGCTTTACAAAGCGGAAATTATCAGTATCGCCTGAAACAAATTGACTATAACGGTAACTATGAATATTTCAATTTAAGCTCTGAAGTATCAATCGGTACACCGGATAAATTTGCGTTATCGCAGAACTATCCTAATCCTTTTAATCCGTCAACTTCAATTAGTTTTAATCTTCCGGCTGAAAGTTTTGTAAGTCTGGCTATTTATGATTTAAGCGGGAAGGAAGTTATGAGCCTGATGCGCGAAAAGAAACCGGCAGGATATTATTCAGTTAATGTTAATGCAGGGGCTTTACCTTCGGGAGCATATTTTTATCGCATCTCCGCAGGTCAGTTCAATTCTGTAAGGAAGATGATATTGCTGAAATAAATTTCGTTGTTTGTTTTTCGTTAATCGTTGTTCGCAATTTTTCCGGACAACGATTAACAAATAACGATTAACGACTTTCTATCGGAATCCTCACTATCATGTTTGCGCCTTTGCCTTTCTCGCTCTCACATTCAATTGTGCCTTTCAGCGAGTCAACTAATTTTTTTACAATTGATAGCCCCAGTCCCGATGAATGTTCTCCGCCTGTCGGCCTTGCGCTTAGTTTTGAAAATTGTTTGAATAGTTTTTTTCTGTCTTCGTTGCTGAACCCCGGCCCTTCATCCTTTATTTCTATCTTAAGAAATTTATTATCATCAGTAAGTTCATTCGATAGGCTTATATAAATATTTTTTTCCTCAGGTGAAAACTTTATAGCGTTTGAAAAAAGATTATCAACAATCTGTTCGAAAGCATTTTTATCCATTTTAAAAATACTATTTTTAAGACTGTTCTTGTAATTTATTTTAATCGATTTCCTGCTTCCGTTAATACTGTAAAGTTTTATTATTTTTTCTACAACTGCATTTAGGTCGAGGTCGGCAGGCTTTAGTTTTATTTCACCGTTCTCAATAACGTTATAATCAAGAAGTTGTAAAACAAGCTCCAGAGCTTTATCTGCTGAGTTTACAATGTTCACCAAAAATTCTTTCCTTTCTTCTTCCTTTAACAAATCGTCATGTAAAAGCAACTCTCCCATCATCTTTATGCTTCCGACAGGGTTTTTTATATCGTGAACAACTATACCAAAAAATTCATTCTTCTGTTTATCAAGCTCCTCCATCCTCCTTACTGTTTCAGCAAGTTCAACATACTTCAATTGATTCAAATCCTTAATGTGCTGTTCATCTTTTTCTTCCAGTTCTGATTTAAGGCTGTCAATCTGCTCAGTTAACTCGTCGCCAAAAATTTCTTTTCCTATATCAGTGTGTTTTTTATAGTATTCAAATGCTTTTGGTATGTTACCCATAAACTCATAATATTCCCACAATGATTTACATACCAGATGTATTGCATATCTGGAATCTATCTTCTCTGATAACTCCATTGACATCAGATAATATTTTTCAGCATTTACTAAAAGAGTTTCATCTTTTTCTTTCAGTGATTTGTATTTATTCAATAAATTTAAACCAATGCCTCCTGCAGTTGCAAATAAACCGCTCTTATCATCTAATTTAGTCTGTTCTTTATAAGCTTTTTCAAAATGTACTAATGCTTCATCATATTTTTTCCTCAGCGATAAAATCTGACCATGATAAAAATCGATCTGAGCAAGGCTGAAAAGATTTTTTTCCTGTTTAGAATAAATTTCAGATTGCTTTAAATACTCCAATGCTGATTCGAGGTCATTCTGTTCAATTTTTATAATCACAATATTATTTATCGCCACGCATGCATTTATAAATCTCTTCAATTCAAGAAAAATTTCTAATGCCTTTTTATAATAGGGAAGTGCTTCTTTATATTTCTTCTGGTATAAGTAAATATTAGCAATATTATTATAGCAGTTTGCCTCTCCTTCGCGGTGATTTGTTTCGTGCAGTATTTTTAGTGCCTTACCGTAATAACTCAGAGATTCAAGAAATTTACTCTTATCGGAGTAATTGTTTCCAAGCAATATGTATGCATCGCTCTCGGCATTTTTATATTGATAGTATTTTGCTTCTTCGAGTAATAATACTGCATAACGAAGTGATTGTTTGTAATTGGAGGAACGAAAATGCGCTATACTTAAATTGCGGATTAGTGCAAGATAAAGACGTTTGTATTCGGCAGTATCTTTTACTTCTTTAAGCAAAGTAATTTGTACAAATGCTTCTGTATATAGTTTTATTGCTGCTTTAAAATCGGATAGTTCTATTGAAACTGCCTGTTCATTTAGGGTATGGATAGGTTCAAGCAGAGTGTCAGGGGTAGTCTTGCTCATATGCTTTCTAAATAAAAAACTATAAATATAGCGAAATTTTAGCAATTCAGAAAGGAATACCTTAATATAGTAAGTCAGTATTGTTTGGTATATTAGTTTTTAAGGAGAATTGATTAAGATAACTTAATTTCTTATTCCTCTTTTCACCTAAAAGAATTCACTCCTTTTTTATATATTAAA
>CALJIG010000042.1 GCA_937974175.1 uncultured Ignavibacteria bacterium | reverse complement strand
AAATAAAATAAAAATTAAAAAATAAATTAAGGAGAAATAAAAATGAACTTAGGTCAAATGCAGGGAATGATGAAACAAGTGAAAAAGATGCAGGAAAAAATGGACAATGTTAATCAGGAGCTTGAAGGTAAATTCGTAACTGAAGAATCCGGTGGCGGAATGGTAAAAGTTACAATGAACGGAAAGAATGTAATCACAAAAATCGAAATCGAAAAAGAAATTATCAAAGCAGAAGAATCAGAAGTGCTTGAAGATCTTTTAATCGCTGCTGTGAACAAAGCAATCGAAAGCTCAAAGAAAATGGCTGACGATGAAATGTCAAAAGCTACAGCAGGAATGATTCCGAATATTCCGGGATTAAATCTTCCGAAATTTTAATTAACGATTTTTATATTCGATATTACAATGAACGGCACATCCGATATACTTGATATATTAATTGATGAGTTTGCAAAGCTTCCTTCGATCGGCAGAAAAACTGCACAGCGTCTTGCTATGCATATTACAAAGCAGTCAATGGAAGATATAGAACAATTTTCTAAAGCTCTGATAGAGACAAAGAAAAAAATAAAGTTTTGCAAAACTTGCATGAACATTACAGAGAACGAAGAATGCAAAATATGCTGCTCCGACAGAAGAAATAAAAATGTTATCTGCGTTGTTGAAGAGCCGCAGGATGTTTTTGCAATTGAAAAGACAAATGAATTCAAAGGCGTATATCATGTTCTTCATGGGAGGATTTCACCTTTAGACGGAATCGGACCGAACGAAATTAAACTCCGTGAATTGATTATGCGTTTAGATGAAAGCTCGGGTAATTCTGTTACTGAGTTAATTCTTGCATTAAACCCAACCGTCGAAGGCGAGACTACAATCCTTTACATATCAAAATTAGTAAAGCCTCTCGGAATAAAAATTTCACGAATAGCGCGCGGCATACCAATCGGCGCTGATATAGAATTAACCGACGAAGTTACACTTGCGAAAGCAATGGAAGGACGCGTTGATGTCTAAGCAAACACCATGGTATGTAAACTGGTTTTCAAGCAAGCTTTATCTTGAGCTATACAAGCACCGCAATGAAGACGATGCAAGAAATCTTATCAATCTGATTCAGCGCACACTTCCTCTTAAAAAAGGAGATAAAGTTTTAGATGCCTGCTGCGGAGCGGGAAGGTATTCAATTGAGCTTGCGCGCAGAGGATTTAATGTGACAGGATTTGACCTTTCAAAATTTTTAATATCAGAAGCAAGAAAAAATTCCAAAGCTATCCCTGAAAAATTTATAAAAGTGAATTTCCTTAACAAAGATATGAGGAAGTTTGATTTTAAAAAGTCTTTCGATTTAGCCGCTAATCTATTTACAAGCTTCGGATATTTTTCAGAAGATGAAGAAAATTTTCTTGTAATAAAAAATGTTTCCGCATCGCTAAAAAAAAATGGTTACTTTGTTTTTGATTTCCTCAACGGTAATTATTTAAAAAAGAATATTGTTCCCTATGATAAGAAGGTTTTTCTTGGGAAAGAGTTTACTTCCCGGAGAACTATTAACGGTGATTTTGTAAGAAAAGAAATTACCGTTAAATCAGGCTCAAAAAAAATTAGCTACGAAGAGGTTCTGAAATTATACGATATCAATACTCTAAAAAAAGCTTTTGCCGGTAACCGTTTAAAAGTTATTCATTCATTCGGAGATTACTTCGGCAATAAATACAATAAAGAAAAATCACAGAGATTAATATTAATTGCGCAAAAATTCTAAAATATTTTTTTTTCTGCTTTTAGTAATAGGCGGATGCGGATTATTCGATACAAGAGATGTCGAGCTTCCTAATACTCCGCGCTCTAATTTTATTCCACCCACAACTCCGGATATAGTAATCACAAATTTCACAGCAGCGATATTTCAAAGAGATATAAATAATTACGTTAACTGCATTTCAGATTCGAATTTTGGAGGAGCTGTTTTTACTTACCGGCCTGATGTGGTTTCGCAAGGGACCTATCCGATTTTCGCAACGTGGGATAAGAGCAAGGAAAACTCTTACTTCACAAACTTAGTAACTCAAACCTCAGAGGCTTCCACGTCAAATTTATTTCTTTCCAACATGTCATCAAATATTTCAACTGATTCTGCTGTCTATGATTCTGATTATCTTTTAATTTTTAATCATAACAGAGCTAATGTTGCAAGGCAGGCAAAGGGCAAGCTGAGATTTGTTATTACTCATGATTCCCGAAATCTCTGGGCAATAAAAAGCTGGACAGATTTCAGAGTAAATGATTCTGACACAACATGGAGCGTTATAAAAGCAAACTTCAGTAACTAAGTTACCGGCAAAATGCATAACTCCGAATCAAAAACCATTCAATTTTTTAACTATCTAATTTTCGGAAATATATTTATTGCAGTCTGTGCTGCGCTGATGTCTTATTATACATTTGAAGTTTTTGATGAACCTGTAAGTTTAACACTTCTGGGATTTATTTTTTTTGCTTCAATCAGCAGTTATTCATTTCACTCCTATCTTCCCACAACAGAAAAAGATTATTCGGAAAAAGTTAAGTGGGGATTGAATCGAAGGAAGTACTTTTTATTTTTACTTATAATTGGCTCTGTTGGAGCAGCGGTATTTCTTTTCTTTCTTAAGCAGGATTTAAAATTAATATTAGCATTACTGCTTTTTACAGTATTATATTCCTCTCCAAAAATAAAATTTGAAAAGTTTACCTTCTTTAAGCGCTTCGGTACGGCAAAGACTATCTATCTGGCAGCTATCTGGACACTTGTAACCGTTTCACTTCCTCTAAGCGCTATGGATATTAATACCGGTAATGCAGGTATGTTATTTTTTGCAAACAGATTTTTTCTTATCTACGCTATATGCATTTTATTCGATTTGAAAGATAAAGAATATGATATGCAGCGAGGTATTAAAAGCATAATTACAATTTTAGATGAGAAAAAAATTGAGCTTTTGTTTTTTATCTGTCTTATTTTATTCTTTATATCCAGCCTTGTATTTTATATTTTTAGAAACAGCGGTTCAGTTGTACTTACTCTTATCGCTCCCGGTTCACTGCTTCTTTTTCTTTTTCAAAGGAGCAAGGAAACAAAATCTGATTACTGGTTTTCTTTCGTGCTTGATGGTGTAATGATGTTATCTCCTGCTTTATACTTAATTGTAATTTCTTTTAAAAAAATCTTCGATTGAATTTTAAATTTAAAAATATTTCCATCTGGATAATGCTGCTGATTGCGGGATTTTTCATTTCTTCCTGCCAGAATATCTTTGCGCCGAAAATCGACACTACGAACACAACAAATATTATCACTGACCAGAAAACAATCGAAGGTCTCTATCAGAACTTCCGCTATGCATACACTTTCAAAGATACTGCCGTTTACAGCGGATTACTGGCCGATGACTTTGTTTTTACCTATAGAGATTATGTTTCGGGATTTGATGTTTCATGGGATAAGTTTACCGAAATGAGAACGACAAGCGGATTGTTTCAGAATACTCAAAAGCTGGAAATTATCTGGAATAATATTGTGTATCAGGATGGAGATTCTTTGAACACGAACGTAAGACGGAGCCTGAACTTAACGATTACCTTTAACCCGAACAACGTTGAAAGGCTGAACGGGTTTGCGGATATGAATCTGGTGCGCGAAACTTCCGACTCAAAATGGAAGATAAAAAAATGGCGCGATGAAAGTTTCTAAGCTTTATTGATTTGTTAAAAATTGTGCCTGCAGATCTTCAAAATAATATCTCTCGTACTGCTTACCATTCTTTAATAGATAATCAACAATCTCATCAAGTTTTTCTTTGGGAATATTCCAGCCGTACTCACGGTAATATTCGTTCAGAATATTTTCTTTAGTTGTAAAAGTCATAAGTGAAGGGTCATTCCATGTATCCTTTGAAAAGTCTTTTCCTTCGTATTTATAAATATCTTTAAAGAATGAAATATAATGTCCGTAGTCATCCTGGCTTAGCTCATAAGTTTTATAAATAATTCTCACCGGGAATTTATCAATCTCATCAAAATCATAAGTCATCGATTTTTTACTCTTAACCCAGCCTGTTAAATCTTTAGACTTAACAACTCTCTTAAGAATAAACTCCTTCATCTTTTTTATATTGTCGTTGTCATTTCTTACACATCCATGCGATTCATATCTCATTTCTTTCTTAAGAACGCCCGGTTTATTTGTACCATGGAAATATCTTAAAGAGCGTTCATCATAATGAACTACAAAAAGTCCCAGTGGATTTCCCGGTCCGGGTGGAGTTGCTTCTACATCTTTTTTTGCAGGATCAGGGTCTTTCCATGAAGGCCAGTTCCTTATTCTGAATGCATTATAATTTCCTGTATAGGTTTTATCTGTTACTCTTCCTACAACGTTTGGCCATGTATCAATGTAAATAGTATCCTGACCGTGCAGCTGGAAGATATGCGATTCAAACTGAGGAATGTTCAGCTCCCATAAAATTTTTGCCGTATCAACTAAAAAGCTGGTCGGGACCTGATACGTTACTTTATAAAGTACATCAGGCTTTGTCGAATCATTCAACTGTACTACTTTTTGCGTTGCAGTAATATCTGCAAGCCATTTATCGCTAAGAATTGCGAACCTGTCCAGAAGATAATCCTGTAAGGCTGCATCTGCATCGGTTAAACTTCCTGCTTCAATAGTGTAAGGAGTAGTTGCAAGCTTTTTGTTGTTTACCTGGGAGAATACGCTGCTGCTTATACATAGCAGAGCAATAACAAAAAATAATAATTTTCGTGGTTTCAAAAAAAAACAAATTAATTTATAAAAAGAAGGTGTTAATAGTTATAACTTTGATTAGTTGCCCATTGTATGCCAGACTGTCTTTGTCTCTGTAAACTTCTCAATGTCTTTAACAGTTTCATTGAGTTCGTCGTTGTACCAGTCCCAGTTTGCAGCTATATAATTTCCGCGCTTAACGTTGTTAGCGCAAAGTTCCTGAATTTGTTTTTTGTAATCTGTTCCGTCTGCAGAGTAATCAATTGCATTCACATCCATGTGTCCTGCCAGATGCGATACTAATTCTTTTTTAGAACCGGTAAGAATGTTTATTGAGCCTGAAGGAAAATCGCTGGTTGCAATAACTTCTGAGAAGCTCAATGCCGGTAACGGATATTTTTCATTTGCAAGAATAATACATGAATTTCCCGATGCAAGCACAGGGAGAATTCTTGAAATCATTGGTAAAAAGCTTAATGTATCAGGTAAAATAATTCCTACAATACCTGTAGGTTCAGGAATTGAAAAATTAAAATATCCTGCCTGCACAGGATTTACTGTTCCTGAAAGCTGTACATATTTATCACAAAGACCTGCATAAAAAATAATTCTATCGATTGCAACGCTTACTTCATCGCAAGCCTGCTGCGGAGTGCAGCCTGTTGAAATAATAACTTCATCAACAAATTTTCCTACGCCGCTTTCAAGCATTTCAGCAAGACGGTAAAAAATCTGTCCTCTTTCATAGGGAGTTTTTCCGTTCCACGATGCGAATCCTGCTCTTGCAGCTACAACTGCATTACGCACATCTTTTCTTGATGAACGTGAAATATTGCAAAGCTTGTTATTATCTGCATCAAATACTTCAAGATATCTTTCTGACTCAGTACGGGCAAATTTTCCGCCTATGAATAGCTTGTACATCTTTGGGATTGCTAATCTTGTTTCCATAAAATTATTATGTTAAACTTTTTAGTTTATTGATTTTAAGATGTCTTCAAACCTTATATATCCGTGCGATTCAGTATAAACAACTTTTCCGTTTTTTATTACAAGTACCTGAGGTGATTCATGCATCACATTAAATTTTCTCGCAACGGCATTAGATACATTCCTGTATCTTATCAGATCAAGAAAGTATGGAGTAATTTTCATTTCGTTGTCAGATTCGTTTTCGCTCCATTCAGATTCCAGTATATCCTGCACTCTATCGCAGATAGAACATCTTCCGCTGTACTTAAAAATTAAAACTGGTTTTGTTTCGCTGTGTTCAATAATACTTTGTATCTCTTCTTCAGTAGTTAACAGTTTCCAATTCATTAAATGTTTTTGACAATGTCCTTTATAATTTTCCCTGCAATTGCAGATGCAGTTGATAACGCTTTTTTCTTGTCTTTAGTTCTCTCAGCATCATTTCTTGAATCTTCCATCATTTTATCTGCAACTAAATCGCGGGTGATTAATCCTAAAGCGATATGTTTCATTCCGCAGTGCACTGCAGTTATATTTTCCGCTGCCGTTGAGTAGCCGACTACATCTCCGCCAATCTCTCTGTAGAATCTTGCTTCAGCATCTGTTTCGCTTTCAGGTCCTGTTGTGCCGACATAAATAGCTTCGTTAATTCTTACTTTATTATCCTGTAAAATTTTGTAAACTTTTGAATAAAGATTTCTGTCATAAGCGTTACTCATATCAGGGAATCTTACTCCTAACTCATCATCATTTTTTCCGATAAGAGGATTATCTCCCATCAGATTTATGTGGTCGTAGATAAAAGCAATTTCACCCGTGGAAAATCTTGGATTTAAATGCCCGACTTCATCAACTGTAATTAATTTTTTAACGCCAAGAGATTTCAAAACGTAAATTACGTGCCCAATATCTCTCATCTTATATCCGTCATAAAAATGGAATCTGCCTTTTACGACTATTACATTTTTGCCGTTAAGCTTTCCGAGAATAAATTTTGAGTTTTGGTTATTTCCGCCTTCAAATGCAGGAGGAATATCAGATGCTTTTATTTTGCCGAGTTCTTTTAAATCGCTGATATTGAAATTTTCTTCTGTGTAGATAGCAGTATCCGCAGAAAAGCCCTTCGGCATTACACTTTTTATATAATCAACTGATTGCTTTATTCTTTCTCTTTGTTCAGTCATTTGTTTTTGTGTTTGCTATAATTATTGAGGACGCGTAAATAATTTAAACTAAAGTCTCTCAACTAATTTTTTTGTTAATAAAGTTAATTTAGGTTCGGCTAAGTTTGCAGCTTCAACAATTTCATGGTGCGAAGCAACCTTTAATGTATCAGGAAAACCTTCATCTGTTATAATTGATAGTCCGAGACATTCAACACCGAGCTCAGATGCTGCCAAAACTTCAGGAACTGTTGACATGCCAACGACATCTCCGCCGAGCTTGCGGGTCATCCTATACTCAGCTACAGTTTCAAGATTTGGTCCCTGCACAACAAGATAAACACCCTTCTGAACATCGATTCCGTTTTCAAGCGCGATATCTTCTGCAAGCTTAATTAATTTTTTAGAATAAAAATTCTGTGCGCGTCCTGCACTCTTCCCCTGAAAATTTATCAATGGAGAAGTGTGATGCATATTAATATGACCGGAGATTATCATTAAATCTGTTCTTCTGAATGTGGGATTCAAGCCGCCGCATGCATTTGATACAAGAAGAGATTTTATTCCAAGAGCGTGCAAAACCAAAACGGGAAATACTACATCTGCATGGGAATATCCTTCGTAATAGTGAAATCTTCCCTGCATGGCTACAATTTTTTTCCCGGAGAGTTCTCCGAAAATTAATTTGCCTGAATGGGATTCTACTGTTGATACGGGAAAATTCGGTATATCGGAATATGGAATTGCGTGTTTTATTTTTATCTCTTTTACAAGTCCGCCCAGGCCTGTGCCAAGAATAATACCTACATCATATTTATCGCCTGCGATTTTTTTAATGTAATCTAAAGCTTCAGTATGTCTAAAGTTCATTGCTATACGTTTCTAAAAAATAGACCTGACAGTATAATGCTATCAGGTCGATCTTAAAAAATTCTAATTGAAAAAATTATTTTACTTCGAAGTTCTCGTCGAAAGGTCTGGAGGTCAGACCGAAATCTGTGAGATTGCCTGCTGCTGTATTGACTGTGATTTTTTCTGTCGGTGAAATTTCTATATCGGTCTTTTCTTCTGCATCTAACATCTTGGGATTTGCAAGTTCCATCTTATAAATTCTTTTATTCTTGATATAATCTTCAAGCTCTGTAAGCTTATCCATAAGAAACATTTTTGTATCTTCAATCATCTTATCATTCTTCAATTTTATCTCTTCAAGCTCTGCGCGCTGATTCATTATATCTTCTTCAAAATTCTGTTTTACTTTCTGAGCATTTAACTCCGCTTCACGTACAATATTTTGCGCGCGTTTTTTAGAGTTCTCTAAAATTTCTTCGCCTATATCCTGAGCCCGGACAATCGCTTTCTGCAGATTGACTTCATTCTCTTTATAAACTTCGATATCTGATGTAAGGGATTTAACTCTGTTATTTAAAGTTGCTATTTCGAGCACAAGCTTTTCATAGTGAGAGCTCACTGTATCTAAAAAAGCTTCCACTTCGTTGGGGTCGTAACCACGGAAAGATTTTTTAAAATCTTTCTTCCTTATTTCAGCAGCTTTAATGTTCATAAATTAAATTTTAAATTGTAGAATGAACTACGTAATTTCGTATTCTCTTTTGCCAAAGATTGCGCTTCCTATTCTCAGAAGGTTTGCGCCTTCTTCAATTGCTATTTCGTAGTCGGAAGTCATTCCCATTGATAAATATTTGAAATCCGGAAATGATGTTTTTAATTCATCGTAAAGATTTTTTAAATCCTTAAAATTTCCTCTGATGATATTTTTATCATCTGTAAATTTTCCTATAGTCATAAGTCCGCATAAACGAACATTGCTTAAGCCTGAAACATATCTGCAAAGATTTTCTGTTTTATCCGGATCAACTCCCGACTTTTGCATCTCATCACTTGTATTTACCTGAACTAGAATATCTAAAACCTTATTTCTTTTTTCTGCCTGCCTTTGGATTTCCTCGGCAAGCTTTTCACTGTCGACACTGTGAATCAAATAAACGTAATCGGCTATGTACTTTACTTTATTGGTCTGTAAATGACCAATCATATGCCACCGGATATTCTTATAGCTTAACTCATCGTATTTCTCTTTCATTTCCTGCGGCTTGTTTTCGCCGAAATCAATCTGTCCGGCATTAAAAACCGTTAAAATGTCTTCAACAGGAAAAGTTTTGCTAACAGCAATAAGCTTTATCTCGTCAACATTTCTCCCAACCCTTTTACAAACCTCAAATATATCGTTTTTTAGCAGTTTTAAGTTCTCTGCCTGATAGTCTTTCACACCTAAATATAATTTTTATTCAAAGAACATTCAATAAACAAATAAAATGCAGTTAATTTGCAGTTTTATAGTGGTTACAACTTATAAAACTCAATTTCTATACTCATGAGTCATAAGTTCAAATCTGATGATATAATTGCCACGCGTTTTAACGCGTGGATACTAAACTTTCCCCTATGATGCCCTTTAGGGTAACAATTGTTTTGGCTAAAGCCATTTTATTGGAAATTTTACACCACGGCTTAAAAGCCGTGGCAATTATACTAATACAGAATTTATCCGTTCAAAACCTTTTCATAATATTTTTCATACATCGGGACGATGTTATCTTCCTGAAAATATTCAGCGCGGGCGCGGGCATTTTTTGCAAAGAGCTCATACCTTTTAGGCAATGTTAGAAGTTCAATTGCATATCTTGCCATTCTGTCCACATCTCCTATTTCAGCAATGTAACCTGTCTCACCGTGAAGATTTAATTCAGGCAGACCTCCGACACTTGTGGAAATAACAGGTACTCCACAACTCATAGCTTCAAGAGCGGAAAGACCAAAGCTTTCCGACTGCGAAGGCATAATGAATAAATCTGCAATTGAAAGAAGTTCGACAAGTTCGGTTTGCTTACCAAGAAATTTTACTTTATCAAAAATATCAAGTTCGCGCGCGAGTCTTTCGCACTCACTTCTATCAGGTCCGTCACCAACCAGTATCAATCTGCTTGGTACTTTTTTGTTTACTTCGTTAAAAATCTTTACAACCTCAGGTACGCGCTTAAGCTGTCTGAAGTTAGAAATATGTATTAACACTTTTTCACCTTCGGGGGCGTAGTTTTTTTTGAAACAGGAGTTTTCTTTTGCGCCGAGTCTTTTATATTTTTCAACATCAATAAAGTTAGGAATGACCTCTATATCTTTTACAATTTTATAATTAGAAAGAGTCTTATCTTTTAAATATTGAGATACTGCCGTAACTCCGTCTGACTGTTCAATGCTGAATTTCATAGTAGGAAGAAAGCTAGGTTCCAATCCCGTGAGTGTAATATCTGTTCCGTGAAGTGTTGTAATAAATTTTATGTTTTTAATATTTCCGTTCTGAGATTTAATAATTTCGCGCGCAAGGAAAGCACTGGTTGCATGGGGAATAGCATAGTGTGCATGAACTAAATCAATCTCGTGAAACTTTGCAACTTCAACCATCTTGCTTGCAAGCGCGATGCTGTACAAAGGAAACTCGAAAAGCGGATAATTATTTATTTCAACTTCGTGATAAAAAATATTTTCAACGAAGGCGCTAAGCCTCATCGGCATTGCATAAGAAATAAAATGGATTTCATGTCCGCGGAGCGCGAGAGATTTGCCAAGCTCGGTGGCTACAACTCCGCTGCCGCCGTAGGTTGGGTAACACGTAATTCCTATTTTCATTTTTAGAAGAAATTTAATAAATATACCTCTATTATAAATTAAGTTAAATGTATTATGAAAACATAAAGCGGTACTACGTATAAACAAGATTCTTGGAATATTCAAATTAACTTATGCACTTTACCGCCCCCTCAATCCCCCTCCTTATAAAGGAGGGGGAAGCACAAGTGTGGCGCCGCGTCCCGATGGAATCGGGACATACCGCAATTAGAAAATTGAAGAATTCAATTTTCTAATTGCGGCATCCGGACTTCCAGTCCGGGCGGCGCCACAATGTTTTCCGAGTGCGTTTTTGTTTCTCTATTGTTTTTAATTCCGCCTTGTAATAATTTACTTGCGAATGAGATACAGACCATACATTTTTTTCATTCCCCTCTTTATCCTTTTTTCCTCGTGCAATACAATCCGGTTCAATCAGGCTTTACAAATAAATGAAAATGAGGATTGGCTTATGTGCGGCGGGAACTTGCAGAAGACAAATATATCCAATTCGAAAGATGTTTTAACTCCGCCCTTTAATTTGCTCTGGGAATATAGCCTTGAAGCAGGAATTTCAAAGAACAGCATTTCAGCCTCTGACGGTGCGGTATTCATAAATACTCTTAACGGTGAACTGCAGGCGCTTAATATTACTAACGGAAAAAGTCTGGGGAGTTTTAACAAATTAGGCAAGGCATCGTATTCTACTCCGCTCATTTATAAGAATTATATTATTTGCACATTCGCAGGTGATAAGCAGAGCTCAATACTCTGCTATGATTTAAAAGCCGGCAATGAAATGTGGAGAAAAAATTTATATAATATAGAAGCATCGCCCATTATCGTTAATGAAAATATTTTAGTCAGCACAACTGAAGGAGAAATTGTAAAGTTAAATTTATTGGACGGAAAAGAGTTGTGGGATTATAAAATAAAAAATCTCAAGTACGGATTTTATAATTCGCCGACATACTTTGAAAACAAAGTTTATATCGGCTCAACTGACGGCAATATTTATTGTCTGGATTTTTCCAACGGCAAAGAGCTGTGGCAGTATAAAACTAATGCCTCCGTTTACGCCGATGTTTCGATTTATAATAATAGAATATATTGCGGCTCCGATGACAAAAACTTTTATTGCTTAGATACAGCCGGCAAGCTTGTCTGGTCTAAAAATTTTAATTCAAAAATTATTTCCTCTCCCGGATTTTATAATGATAAGATTATTCTTTCAACAGTCAGTGGATATATTTATTCGTTAAATGAAACCGACGGAAGTGAAAACTGGAAGTTTGAAACTAAGGGAACAATCCACGCTTCTCCTTTAATAAAGGATAACAAAATTTTCATAGGCTCATTCGATTTTTATTTGTACTGCCTCAATGCAGAAGACGGTGCAGAACTCTGGAAATACAAAACTGAGGGCAGAGTTCGTTCAAGCGCAGTTGTTTGGAAAGATTATATACTTGTCGGCAGCGATCCGAAATATTTTTATTGCTTTAAATAATGAAAAGAATTTTAATAATAATATTTTTTTTAATAGTAACTTCCTCTGTCTTCGCGCAGAAAGATTCCTCATTTTATAATCTTTCAGTAAGCAGTATTCCGGATAATTATGATGTTTATATTGATTCTGTTCTCATAGGTAAAACTCCTCTTGTAAATCATAAGCTAAAAGCTTCAACTTACACTCTGAAAATATTTAACTGGAGTTCTTTGAAAGAATGGGAAAGCGAAAGCAAAATTATTTTATTGGATTTAAAAAGCGATACATCCTTTACAGTAAC
Organism: uncultured Ignavibacteria bacterium; assembly: GCA_937974175.1. Lineage (GTDB taxonomy): Bacteria > Bacteroidota > Ignavibacteria > Tepidaquicellales > Tepidaquicellaceae > JAFDZO01. The sequence continues at coordinate 54,562 of CALJIG010000042.1, read as the reverse complement.
TTTTCGAAATGATTACTTTATAAATACAATTCCGTCAAACGCTTCTGTAATAAAAAATGATTCCGTATACGGCTTCACTCCGCTAAGATTATTTTCAAAGGAAAAACTGACAGGTAATTTTCTTCTGAGAAAGGAAGGTTACTTTGATAAGACAATCAATATAGATAGCTACGGATTTGGCAACAGCATCGTTGAGACTTTAACACCTAACGGCGTTACAAAAAATAACGTATGGAAAAACAAAAATACTAACTTTAACACAAAAAGAAATTTTCCTTTGATTGCCGTGCTTGGCGCTGCAGTCGCCGGCGGGACATTTGGCGCTTTCCATTTCAAATCCAAAGGCAATGATGCCTACGACAGATATCTTGAAACACAAAATCCTGCCGACTACGATGAATCGAAATCTAACGATACTTATTCCATTCTCTTTTTAGTTGCTACGGAAGTAACTTTAGGTGTGCTGGTATATTTTTTATTCGGAGATTAAACAATCTTTCCCCCTCCTTAATAAGGAGGGGGATTAAGGGGGCGGTAAAAAAATATCAATCCACTATCATAATTTTCTCTTTCGGCTTACTGATTAAATTCCTCCATAGAATTGCACCTAATATTACACATGCTCCGGCAATTGCAAAAGCAGATGGCTTTTCGCCGACTCCAAAGAATACCCATATCGGATTAAATATTGCCTCAAGCGTTCCGATAATCATTGACTCCGTCGCGCTTACATACTTTATTCCCTCATTAAAAATCATATAGCTTATACCTATCTGCACTGCTCCAAGAAAAATGAGAATCAACGTCTGATTAAAATTTAAACTGAGATTCGGAAAAATTATCGGCAGACAAATCAGCCCTACTAAAAAATTTCCCATTACAACATTACTAATCGTATCTTCACTTTTGTGCTTCTGCTTTTTCCATTTAAGAAAAAGTGTGAACGCTGCAAAGCACATTCCCGATAGTATTGCAAGCAGGTTACCGTAAATATTCCCCAGTTCTATTCTTCCCATGAAAAATAACGCCATTCCGAAAATAACGACCAATACAGTTATCAAATTTCTTTTATCAAATTTTGTCTTAAATATAAGAGGCTCTGCTATTACAAGATATATCGGCGCGCCGAACTGCAGAAAAATCGCATTTGCCGCCGTCGTCAGCTTTGTTGCAGCTACAAATAAAATTAATATGCCAGCAAATGTTATAAAGCACAGAACGGAAATTAAATCGAAGGAATATTTTATCTTCTGTCCTCTCGCTGCGCTGATAACTACAATAGTAAGCGCTGCAATCATTGAACGGTAAAATGAAATCTGGAAGGCGTCAAGCTCTTTAAGTACTTTTATAAAAAGACCGCCCGTACTCCAGAAACAGGCAGCTATGGAAATGAGTACAAGTCCTTTTCTGTGAGCGGGGATTTTACCTAAGAGCTTTGATATCATTTATGTATAAATACAAAAATCCCGCTTTACAGCGGGATTAAATTTAATTTTATTGTTTTACTTTTTTCTTTATTTCATCAAGCATTATCTTAGTCATTTTTTTCAGGTCATATTTATGTTTCCAGCCCCAGTCCTTTGCTGCGACTTTATCATCAATCGATTTCGGCCACGAGTCTGCAATTCTTTGTCTGAAGTCGGGCTTGTATGTAATTTTAAAGGTAGGAATATGTTTCTTTATTTCTGCTGCTAACTGCTTAGGGTCAAAACTAATTCCGCCTAAGTTATAGCTCGAACGCACCGATAATTTTTTCGCATCGGCTTCCATTAAATCAATCGTTGCATTTATTGCATCAGGCATAAACATCATCGGCAAAGCTGTATTTTCTTTTAAGAAACACTCATACTTCCCTTTCTTTATCGCATCATAAAAAATTTCCACTGCATAGTCTGTTGTACCGCCGCCCGCTTCAGTCTTATAACTTATCAGTCCGGGGTAACGTATGCTTCTTACATCAATTTTATATCTGTTGAAATAATATTCTGCCCAGCGTTCACCTGCCTGTTTACTTATTCCGTAAACTGTATTCGGCTCCATTACTGTATACTGAGGCGTTTTTATTTTTGGTGTCGTGTTTCCGAACACTGCAATCGAGCTGGGCCAGAAAACTTTTTTTATGCCGACTTCCCTCGATAAATCTAAAATGTTCAGCAAGCTTTTCATATTTATATCCCATGCCTGTAATGGAAGACGCTCTGCATTTCCCGAGAGCACTGCCGCAAGAAGATATACCTGTGTGATTTTATATCTTATAACAAAGTGGATTAATCTTTTATCATCCATCACATCGAGAATCTGAAACGGTCCCCCGTCTATAATATCCTGCGGTGCTTGGCGTATATCAGTTGCAAAAACATTATTATCACCGTAAACTTTTCTAAGTGAAGTTGTAAGTTCGGAGCCTATCTGCCCTGCTGCCCCTATAACAAGAATTTTTTCCATGATTTAATATTTGTAAAATATTATTGATAAAATAAAATTGGAAATTTAAAAGAAAGTTTAAAGTGAGATTGGAGGGTGGAAATAAAAAAACCTGACTCCGCTTAAACGAAATCAGGTCAAATTTCTCAACTGAGAACTGACAACCATTAACCAGCAACTACTTCACCACTACCATCTTCTTCACATCACTAAACTTATCTGTGCTTAGCTTATAAAAATATGTTCCGCTGGATAAACTCTTCACATCGAATGTTACAGAATAATATCCCGCATCCTTAACTTCATTTACTAAGCTTGCAACTTCCCTTCCGCTCATATCAAATATCTTCATTGATACAAATCCGGCAACGGGCAACTGAAAACTAAGAACTGTACTTGGATTAAACGGATTTGGATAATTCTGGTTCAAAACAAATTTATTCGGAACTCCGATGACAACTTCGTTCTGCAATTCATAATATTTATAGTTACCGTTGTAATCTATTTGTTTTAATCTGTAAGAATATCTCCCTGAGTTTAACCCGTTTTCCGAGAATGAATAACTCTGAGCAATGGTCGTTGTTCCCCTTCCTGCTATGAATCCCACTTTATTCCATCCTGCGCCGAAAGAATTTCTTTCAATCTCAAATCCTTTATTGTTCTGCTCCTGTGCTGTACTCCAGTTAAGAGTAACGTTATTACTGATCACGCTTGATGAAAAAGATGCAAGCTCAACAGGCAAAGGAAGATCTGCTGTATTAAAAAAAACTGAAACCGAATTCGCATCATTATCAGTCACTATTATATCGGGAAGTCCGTCTCCGTTAAAATCCGCCACTGCAGAGGCAAATGCGCCGGCTGCAGTTGTAAAATCTGTTTTTGCAGTGAAAGCCGGAGTTGTTGAGCCGGGAGTTGTTATATTCAATAAAACTGATACGGTCGCTGCTGCATTACTTGGTATAATCAAATCAGGTTTTCCGTCACCGTTAATATCGCTAATAGATACTGAAGCAGGATTTAAACCGGTAGTAAAATCTGTCTTTGCTGTTAAAGCTGCAGTGGATGCTCCTGGAGCCGTTATATTTAAAAACACAGAAACTAAATTTGTGTTTACATCTGCGCAAACTACATCAGGTTTTCCATCACCATTCAAATCTCCTACACTTACTCTAAAAGGCTGGTCACCTGTCATAAAATCTGTTTTCGTTGAAAAAGTCGGAGTTGACGCCCCCGTAGTTGTAGTGTTCAATAGAACTGAAACTGTATTCGAGCCGAGATTAGCAGTAACCATATCAAGCTTTCCATCTCCGTTGAAGTCGCCGGTTGCAACTGAATATGTAACTGTTCCAACTGCGAAATCTGTTCTTGCGCTGAAAGTTGGAGTAGTGGCTCCTGGAGCTGTTGTATTCAGAAAAACAGAAACCGCATTTGTACTGACTGAAGCAAAATCCTGTTTCCCGTCACCGTTGAAATCGCCTATCGTTACGGACACAGCACCTATGCCCATAGAAAAATCTACACTTGCGGCAAACGTTGGAGTTGATGCTCCGGGCGTTGTAGAATTCAGAAAAACTGAAACAGTATTTGAACCGTAACTTACTTCTGCTATATCCGGTATTCCGTCACCGTTAAAATCTCCTGTAGTAACTGCATATGTGCCGTTACCCGTTGCAAAATCTGTCTTTGCAGAAAAAGTCGGAGCAACAGCGCCTGTAGTCGTTGTATTAAGAATAACTGAAACTGTATTCGGAGAATTATTAGCAGTGACAAAATCCGGTTTACCGTCTTTATTAAAATCAGCTATTGAAATTGATAAAGGAGAATTTCCTGAAGTAAAATCAGTCTTAGCTGTAAACGATGGTGCTGGTTCGCCAAGCGTCATTGTATTAAAAAAAACTGAGACATTTGTTGAGCTGTAATTTGTAGCTGCCATATCCGGTTTACCATCGCCGTTTAAATCACAGATTGATACTGAAGTTGTTGTAGTCCCCGTAGTAAAATCTGTTTTGGCTGTAAACGTCGGAGTAGTTGCTCCCGGAGTTGTAGTGTTTAAAAAAACTGAGACCGATGTGGAATTGGAATTTGCAACAGCCATATCAGGTTTTCCGTCGTCATTTATGTCGTAAATCGAAACTACACTAGGAATAGTTCCTGCAATAAAATCAGTCTTTGAAGAAAAAGTAGGTGTTGCATTTCCTGTTGGTGTTGTGTTTAGTAAAACTGAAACTGAAGTTGAATTTTCATTAGTAGTAGCTAAATCCGGTTTTCCATCACCGTTTAAATCTCCGATTGATGCTCCACTTGGACTAGTACCCGTAGTAAAATCTGTCTTTGCTGTAAACGTCGGTGTAGATGCGCCCGGAGTTGTAGTGTTTAAAAAAACTGAGACCGAATTTGCAACGTAATTTGATGCAGCCATATCAGGTTTTCCGTCGCCGTTTAAATCTCCGATTGATACTCCATATGAAACCGAACTCGAACCCGTTGTAAAATCCGTCTTAGCAGAGAACGTTGGAGTTGATGCGCCGGGAGTTGTTGTGTTTAAATATACTGAAACTGAATTTGTACCGCTATTTGCCGCTGCCATATCAGGTTTACCATCACCGTTAAAATCGCCGATTAATACTATCCATGGCTGAGACACCGTTGTAAAATCTGTCTTTGCAGAAAACGTTGGAGTTGATGCGCCGGGAGTTGTTGTATTTAAAAAAACTGAAACTGAATTTGCAGAGGAATTTGTTACTGCCATATCAGGTTTTCCGTCGCCGTTGAAATCTCCTATTGTAACTGATGTTGGACCGGAACCCGTAGTGAAATCCGTTTTTGCTGAAAAAGTTGGCGCAGCATTGCCCGCAGGAGTAGTATTAAGAAAAACTGAAAGTGTGCTAGCGTTGTAATTTGCAATTACCATATCCGGTTTTCCATCGCCGTTTAAGTCGCCTGCTGCTACTGCCCATGGTCCACTTCCTGTTGTGAAATCTGTCTTAGCGGAAAATGTTGGCTGAGCGAATGCATCTTGATTTAATATGCAGCATAAAGCAAATACTGCAAAATAAACACTATTGTAAATTTTTCTGTTCATTAGGGTGAATAGATTTAAATTAGATTTTAAAATTATTTAAACGAACGGATTAAAATGTGTAGATTAAATTCGTAAGAATAGAAATGTGTGGATTAAAATTCGTAAGAATAGATTAGGAGTGGAACCTGTGGAATAAAGCCAACGAAGGTAAGACGAATGTAAGGATTTGCCGGTAGAATAGATAGTGAGTTATGGTAATTTGAACTTCATGGCAACACCTAAAGAAAATAAATTTCTGCCGTTGTTGGTTGCCCCTCCCGCTTTAGCGGGATTCCTGACCAGCAACCATTTGCTATGATTTACATTCCCAACGAGGACGTTGGGAATGAGGATAAAAAAAAGCCCGTTTCAAATTCAAACGGGCTTTTAGTTTTACACAAAATTTATTCGGAGAATCTAAGCAGTAACTAAATTACTTAAACTTAAATATTCAGAATAAAATTTTTCTTTAGTAAGTGTTTCTCCGGCTTTATTTAGTTGCGAAAGCAGCTTTTCCGATTCAACGATGTTTTCATCGAATGCTTCGGAAGTTTTAGCTCGGAAATTATACATCATTCCGGGCACCGTTACAATTTGTTTTAAATTGTCAATCAGATTTTTGAATGAATCAAACTCCCCATTCTTTAAATCGGAAACCCCAGGAGCTTTTTCAAGCGGTAAAGCCTCTTCAAGTAATTGAAGCGAGTACTCAAGCAGTTCGTTATCTCCAAGAGAGGAAACATTTATGTACAGATCTCTTGTAAGAAGACTGAAATCGCTTGCCTTTGCATAGCTTCGCAATGCTGAAGAAATTTTTGTGCAAAGCTTAACAACTAAACTCCTTACCAGCAAAACTTCCGTGCAGATCTCATTCGAAGTTCTTGCGGCATTGATTAATTCCTGCTGAAGTGAATCCAGCCTGGCATTAAATACGTTTACCGAAATTAAAATATCCTGTTCTTTGGAAAACTCATTTTTATGAGCTTCAAAAAAACCGGACAATTTAATAAATGAAACGATTTTTTTTTCTTGGTTCTTGTTCATTTAATTCTCCTTTTAATTAATAATTTTAAAACGTATTCCAGTAAATTACTAATGAGGAATTTGCAAAATATTGGGGTTTTGTGTGGTTTTTGCTGGATTATTCTATTCTGTAGAACTTACTGAAATCTTCTCTACATAATAAAAATACAAAAATAAATTATAATAACCAAATTTTAACTGAGAATAAATCACCGTAAGTTACAGCTAATTTTTTAGTTTTTTCATTTTTTACTTTTTATATTTATAGTAGTTTAAAAACATGAAAAATATTTTAGACTATTTCAAACTTGATTACGAAAAGGAAGATTATAATACTGTTATTGAAAGCATAACTAAGGGAGTTATTTTCCGGGGAACAAATCTATGGGTTCTTGTATTTGCCATATTTATTGCATCTCTTGGTTTGAATATGAACTCAACTGCCGTTATCATCGGAGCCATGCTTATTTCTCCTTTGATGGGACCTATAATGGGGCTTGGTTTAGGCACAGGTATAAATGATCTGGCTCTTGTGCGTAAAGCGCTTTCGAATTATTTTTTTGCTGCGATAGTAGGTTTAATTACATCGACAATTTATTTTTCTATCTCCCCTCTTAATGATGCTCACTCCGAAATTCTGGCGCGCACTACTCCTAATATTTATGACGTGCTGATAGCATTATTCGGAGGACTTGCAGGTATTGTTGCAACTTCAACTAAACAAAAAGGAAACGTTATTCCCGGAGTAGCAATTGCTACGGCTCTTATGCCGCCGCTGTGTACTGCCGGCTACGGATTTGCAACGTTTCAGTTTAATTATTCCATCGGCGCTTTATATCTTTTTATAATTAATACGGTTTTTATTGCGCTGGCAACTTTTGTAACCGTTAGATTATTGAAGTTCCCTTTTAAACATTTACCCGATGAAAAAGCCGAGAAGAAATCTAAACGGATTATAATTGCAATAGTTGTTGTTACTTTATTACCGAGTATTTATTTCGGATACGATATAGTGAAAAATGATAAGTTTATAAAGGAAGCAAACAGATTTATTGAGACGGAAGCAATTTTTCCCGGAGATTATCTTCTCAAAAAAACCATAGATGAAAAAGAAAAAAGTATTGAGCTTATATTCGGAGGCAATGAGATAAAGCCCGCGGAAATTGAAAAGCTGAAAAATAAGCTAAAGAATTACGAACTTGAGGGTACAAATCTTGAAATCAAACAAGGCTTTGCATATCTGAAAGAAGAAAAAAAACTTAATCAGGTAAATCCTCTCAGTGATGTTCTGGCGCAAAAAGAAAAAGAACTGGAGATTATAAATAATAAAATTGACAGTATCAGAACAGATTCACTGAATTATATTCAACTGATAAAAGAGGCGAAGACAATTTATCCTGATTTGAAAAACATATCCATCTCTCCCATAGTATCTGCGGATAATTATTCTGTAGCAGATTCGTTAGTCGTAGCATATCTACAGACTTCGAAACCCATGATAAAATCTGAACGGACAAAACTTCAAAACTGGTTGAAAGCCAAGCTTAATAAGGATGTACAGATAGTAACCCAATAGAAAATTTTAATATTCAATGCATTGAATAAAATTTTCCTGTCAATACCTTTCCAAATATATCTACCTATTACTACTAATCAGACAAATTATATTTTTTTTTAAAAATTCACTTATTAAATTTCTCATGGGTAAAATCCCATTTGATAAGTTTTAACCGGGAAAAAAGTTGTAATGGAAAATTCGGTTCGCATGTCAAATTTCAGCGATTGTTGGTCTTCTGAACAACAACCATAAGGATATGAAACTGAATAGAAATGAGTAATACGTGATTGGATTCCCGCCTTCGCGGGAATGACAGACTGGGAAACAAAATGTTACAATAATGCTGCTATTTCAGTTAGCAATTCTGTGCAAAGCACAGTCCCGCCAAAGTCGGGAAGCAATTAACACAGAAATGTGACAATAATGTTACTCTTGAACTTTAACTCGAAATCTTATTTTGCAGAAGTCTGATTGATTAATATTTGTTTTATAATAGCTTAAAGAAAAATGTTACAATAATGTTACTCTGTAACATTTTGCTCAACTCAGGAATGTTAAAACAAAATTGCCATGTCGGAAAATCCGACACAAAATCCGACAGAGAGCAATAAAATCAAGATGACCTGTGGTGTAAAAACAACAACAAAATTTCAAAATCCGACAAAAATCCGACGAAGGAGAGAAAAAAAACTGATAACATTATTTATATCAGGAAAGGTAGGGTCTAAAAACCGCAAAAAAAAGCGGACCTTAATCCGCTTCTTTTAAAAAACTTAATGCTTTATTGTAAGACTATTATTCGTTTCTTCTGTACAGAGTCCATTCCTTTCCGGAATCAACTCTTGTAACTTTAATGTAATCCTGATTACGATAATAATCCACGATGAATTTAGCTCCTTTGCCATCAAGACAAGTATAAGCGAATCCTCCGTCGGATGTTCCTTCAAGATCGTTATACTCTAATATAGTATAGGTGTACCACTTGTCATTTGATGAAAACTCAACAGCAGTTACGCTGTTAGTATTATCGCATGTTAAAAGTACTGAAAAATCCGTGCCGTCGTAAGTATAGTAAGTTTGAGCTTTAACTCCGGTATTTAAAACAAAAAGTGCAACAAGGAACAAGAAAGAAAATGTAATTTTTTTCATAATTAAATTTAATTAGTAAATTATTTTTTGTTCATTTGTAACACAAATAATATAAAAAAGTTTCAGTTATCAATACGGTCTGTACTTATTCAAAAACGCAAGGCGCTGCTTATGAACATCCATATACGAATTTGAAACAGGAAGAATATGGAAGCCGTCTTCTACAATCAGCTTTTCAGCGTGAGGAATATTAGTTGCAAGATATCCTGCGTGGTGAAGCGTTACATCGGCATCGTGCTTACCGTGGATAATCATCGTCGGGCACTGTATTTTGCCCAGGTCAAATGCTTCCATGTTTGAGTTTTGTATGATGTCGTTTTCAAGTCCTATTTTTCTTATACCAATAGGGCTCATTGATTTGATAAGATTGAAAATATATGCAAGCTTATCGTTATTGCTGAGAATGTTATTTGTGATTTCATCCACACGTTTAGGGTCGTAATCGCTTTCCATCTTTACCATGGATTTCACCACTGAGTGAGATGCATATTTTGCAAACACATTGTACAGCCATATTGTAGGATCGTTGAACGTAAGCTTAGATAAAACCTTCTCGCTTTTTTTACCCGAGTTAACGTAGTACTTCTGGCTTACGCAAGATTCAAGCACTAAAGCAAAAACTCTATCAGGATGCCTGATTGCAAACTGAAGCGCGATAGGTCCGCCTGTTGAGCTTGCTATTATACCTGTTCTTTTTACTTTGAAGTGGTCAAGAAGATTCGCCAGTGCATCTGCCTGCTGCTCGAAAGTTCTGCCGACTGTTATGGGAGTTCTTAGATAGCCCGGACGCGACCAGGATAAAAAGCGGTAGCCTCTGCCTATTAATCCGGGAAAGTGAGCGAATACCTGATCGTATCCACCGGGTGAACCGTGAATACCTGTAATGACAGGACCTTCGTTTCCTTTAACGGCATACTCAATACTTCCCGCAGGGGTATCGACTATTTTGCTGCCTGCAACGAGCCGTTTTTCAAGCTCTTCTTTCCAGTTAAAATACCACACGGGCAATGTTGATTTTGTTTGAACCATATTTTGGATTTTACATTTATAAAATCCCCCTTAAAATATGTACGTCTTATTACCAGGAACAGATTATCAGATACTCTCTACAACTACTTGCGGAGTAACTTCTGTTTTAGGAATTAAAGCAGGCCAGTAAGCAACTACGTCAGAAGGCTTAGGTCTGCCTCCGGCAAATCCCGTAACTCCGGGAGGTCCGGTTAATATTAGTGGTGCCAGTTCTTTACCAAAACGCTCAACTGAATATTTATCAGATGAACGGACTGAAAATCTTAATACAACTTCATTGGGTTCGTCAATCTTTCTTGCAATAGGTCCGTGACATGCATTGTATCCCTGGAACTCTGCTCGTACTTCATCGAACTTAAGTCCTAAGTCATCGAGTCTTGTTCTTAAAATTTTATCTGCTGCCTCTGCTTTTTCCAATGCATCAGGCCAGCTATAAGTTAATGAACCTGAAGCTGAATATCCATCTGAATAAGACATGGATACTTTATAAAAAGGTGTAGCAGGTAATCCTTTAACATTATAAACTCTTACTTTGTTCTTGCCTGCATCTTCTAAATGAATGGAAGTGAAGTCTGCAATGCAGTCAGGAGTGATATAATCTTTCGGGTCGCCGATTTCATAGCAAAGCTGTTCGCTTACTGTATCGATTGAAACAAGGCCGCCTGTGTTTTCGTGTTTAGTAATAATAACTTCTCCGTTAGGATAAGCTTCTGCAATCGGGAAACCGATGCGTGCTAAGTCAGGAATTGACTGCCAGTCACCGGTGAAATTTCCGCCTGATGCCTGTCCGCCGCATTCGAGTATGTGGCCTGCAACAGTTCCGGCTGCCATAAGGTCGAAGTCGTTCATGTCCCATCCGAATTCATAAATCATCGGGGCAAGAGTAAGACCTGTATCGGTTACTCTGCCTGTAATAACTATATCAGCTCCCTGTTTTAAACACTCAACAACAGGAGCTGCGCCGAAGTAAACATTGGCGCTTAACACTTTTTCTTTTACTGTTTTAACGCTGTCACCGGATTCCATGTTCTTTAACTCAACACCTTTATCAACAAGTTCATCAATGTTATCTAATATGTTATCGCCCATTACAACGCCGATTTTTAAATCCTTAATGCCGAGCTTTTTTGCTACTTCAAAAATAGCATCTCTACAAGCAGTCGGGTTTACACCGCCGCCGTTTGTAATAACTTTGATGCCCTTTTCTTTAATAACAGGAAGCATACGCTCCATTAAAGCAGGAATATCACGTGCATATCCGAATCTCGGGTCTTTAAGTTTTTGTTTTTGAAGAATAGACATGGTAACCTCTGCGAGGTAGTCCATCATGATGTAATCAACAGGTCCGCCTGTGGCTTGATTCATAGGAGCGTCTATAAGGTCGCCCCAAAATCCTTGTCCTGATGCTATGCGTATTTTATCTTTCATTTACTGTTTAGAGTATACAATTCGAAAAGAATTTAAAGAATTCAGAAATTATTAACAATTTAATAAGTAATCAATACTTAATTTGCAGAAAAACGTAGTGGAGCGACTATATATCAGTATTTGATGGTAATATTTTTAGGTTCGGTAAAGAAGCGAAGAGCTTCAAGACCGCCTTCGCGGCCAACGCCTGAGTTTTTTACTCCGCCGAATGGAGTGCGGAGGTCACGCTGCATCCAGCAGTTAACCCAGACAATTCCGGATTTGAGTTTTTGAGATATTCTTTGAGCGCGGGATAGATTTTCAGTCCAGATAACAGAAGCAAGTCCGTACTGAGTTGAGTTTGCCATCATAAGAACTTCATCCTCTGTTTCAAACGGCATGATTGTTACAACCGGTCCGAAGATTTCTTCCTGGTTTGTTCGGCATCCATAAGGAAGATTTTCTATTATAGTCGGATAAATAAACCAGCCGTCTTTACAGCGTTCATTGGAAGATGTAAATTCAGAAGCGTTAGTTCCACCGCATAAAATTTTACCGCCTTCTTCTTTGGCAAGGTCTATATAAGAAAGGATTTTTTTGTAATGCATTTCAGATACGATTGCCCCTTGCTGAGTTCTTTCATCGCTGGGATCACCGAGTTTTAATGCTCTAGTTCTTTCAACAAAATCAATTTTAAACTTATCATAGATATTCATATGAACAAATATTCTTGAGCCGCATAGGCAAATTTCGCCCTGATTGGAGAATGATGAACGTATTGTTGTCTCAATCATTTTATCATAATCACAGTCTTCAAAAATTAGAATAGGATTTTTTCCACCGAGCTCTAAAGAGAGCTTCTTAAACATTGGTGCGGCAACTCGCGCAATATCGGCACCGGTTGATGTACCGCCTGTAAATGTAATAGCCTTTATCCCGAGATGAGAAGTAATAGCAGCGCCGACTTTTCCGCCGAGACCGTGAACGATATTCAAAACTCCGGCAGGCATTCCGGCTTCAATACAAATTTGTGAAAGCAGATATGCAGTGTAAGGAGTAACTTCCGACGGCTTGGCTATAACGCAGTTTCCTGCCGCTAAAGCAGGAGCAATTTTCCATGTGAATAAATATAATGGTAAATTCCAGGGAGAGATTGCGCCGATAACTCCGATTGGCTGGCGTAATGTATAATTTAAAGTGTTGTTATCCGTTAAGTGAGATTCACTTGCAAAGTGAAGGATTGCTGTTGCGAAAAAATCAAAATTTTTAACTGCTCTAGGGATATCAACTTCTCTTGCAAGAGAAACTGGTTTGCCGTTATCTTTGCTTTCAGCTGCGGCAAATTTATCAAGATTGAAACAGATTAATTCGGAGACTTTCAAAAGAATTTTTGAACGTTCTTCATTAGTCATTGAAGACCATTTTTCAAAAGCATTTTCAGCGGCTTCGTAGGCAAGATCAACATCATGTTCATCTGAATCAGGAATTAACGAATATACTTTGCCTGTAGCCGGCTCAAAATTATCTAAGTATTTTTTTGAGACAGGCTCTGTAAGTTTTCCGTTAATATAATTCTTAAGCTTTTCCATTTGTATAAATACTAATCAACTGTTTTATTCTACTATCTCAAGTACTGTTCTGAATGCATGTACTCTGTTTGTATATTTATCCGTATGTAATTTCTGCAAAGCGGGTGCAAATTCTTTTTGGTATTTATTATACTCATCCATTGATTTCATTGAGTATTGAATAGCATATGTAATGCCTTCTTCAGTTTCAGGTAATTTCAATTTCAAAATTCTGTTTTCAATAAATAGTCCCGTTGCCATAACTTCAGGTATGTGTACGTTTTTCATCCAGTCAAGCCATTCATCGCTTATAGATTCAAGCACGCTGACTGTTACATTGTATATTATCATTTCAAAAAATTTTTATAAGTTTCCGGTTCTGCCGCCATCGACGGGAACATTGATTCCATTTATATATCCTGCAGCAGGTGAAGCAAGAAATGCAACTGCATTAGCAATTTCCTCAGGCTTCGCAAATCGCCTTGCAGGAATTTCAGATTTCATTTCTTCTTCAATTTCATCAATCGATTTTCCGGATGCCTTCGATTTATTTTCTATAATAGTTGAAAGTCTTCCTGTTGCCGTTGCACCGGGTAGAACGTTATTTACAGTAATGCCAAAACGCCCTAATTCGTTCGCAAGCGTTTTTGCCCAGTTAGCAACTGCTCCGCGAATTGTATTGGATACTCCAAGGTTTGCCAATGGCTGCTTTACCGATGTAGAAATTATATTTATAATTCTGCCGTAGCCTTCGCTTTTCATTCCTTCGACTAATGCCTGAACGAGGATATGATTGCAAATCAGGTGATTTGAAAACGCGGAGAGAAATTCGCTTGTATCTGCTTTTATAATTTCACCGCCCTTTGGTCCACCTGTATTGTTCACAAGAATATGAAACGGAGGATTTGACTCGAGATAATGATTGATAATAACCTTTAAATAATCCGGAGTAGCAAAGTCGGCAACAATAGAATTATGTTTTTGACTGCCATTATTAGGAAGCTCATTAACTACTGCTTTCAAAGATTCTTCATTCCTTGCGAGCAGGGTGACGTTTGCTCCAAGAGATGCAAATTCCATAGCCGATGCTTTGCCGATTCCCTGTGTGCTTCCGCAAACAAGCGAATTTTTACCTGTAAGATTTATATCCATTGTATTCTACTTTATAGATGTATCATAGTAAAAACCAAGCTCTTTCAAAATATCTTTTGGAAGTTGAGGAAGCTCGGAGCGTGGTATTAAATAAGTTGAAAGGTTAAATAAATCTACAAACACTCTGTGTTTTTCAATTGTCGCCATTAAATAATGCTGGCCGGACGAACCGCCTGTACCGATTTTTACACCTATCATTCTGTGCACCATAATTGCATGACGGTATCTCCAGATAGTAAAGTTTTCATCCATTTCAACAATAGCAGTAAGGAACTGAAACGGAGTAAATAGTATTGGTTCATCTCTGTATAAATTAATGAACAAAGCAGATAGCGTTGCTTTGAATGAAAGTCTCTTTTCGCCTTTAGAAATTAATTCATTATGATAATTTTCATCGAAGAGTGATAAGAAGCCTTCTCTTGTTTTGGTAAAATTCTCAAGCTGTGTTTGTCTTTTCTCCTCAGTTAAGGTTTGATTACTTTTAATTATTTCTTCTTCATGCTGAAGCATTTCCTCTACTGATGAACGATACTTTTCCCAGAAGTCAAAATCTTTTGTTTTTATAAAAGGAATTCTTTCAAGCCATTTCTCGATGAGATCAAAAAGACTTTCCTTAACTTTATCTATATGCTCTTTATGTTCGGGCTTTAATGTGTTATCAAAATCTTTGCTATTATATTTTAATCGTTCTTCTCTTTTCAATCCCAGATTATTTTCAATGGTTCTGAACTGAAAGCTTTGAAAGCCTGATGCGGGAACTAAATAATCTCTGAAATCAAGAAAATCCAAGGGAGTCATAGTCTCAAGCACGTGCAGCTGCTCAATCATAATTTTTTGTATCTCGGTGATGCGATTTATTCTTGAAAGCGCACGGGATAAATTTCTTTCATCAATGAAATCGTTGCTGAAAATCTTTATCACATCATCGAGCTCGAATAAGATTTGCTTGAACCACAGCTCATACGTCTGATGAATAATGATAAAGAGCATTTCATCATGGGCGTGATCTTTGTATTCATCGCTTTTAAGATTTTGTGCATCGAGAAGTTTATCAAGAGAAAGGTAGTCGGCGTAATAGACCGGCGGATATAAGTCTTTTTTCATAAGGATAAAAATAGAAATTAAAACTTATAATTAATAGAGAACAAAATTTGTATAGGCGGTAAGATATTTGGAGGGATTTGGGGCGCCGCCCGTTCCGAAGGAACGGCAGGCGCATGAAGAGAATTGAAGAATTCAATTCTCTTCATGCGCCGTGTCCCGCTTTCAGCGGGACGCGGCGCCCCATGTTTTTCAAAACGACTTATTTCTTTTCTAATCTCTTCTTTTGCTTATAATGATTTATCACCATTGAAAAATCGCACTTAGCAGATTTCTTCATATGCTCTTCGAATGAGTCAACAGGGAAATCTTCAAGCGATTTAAAATTTACACATCCCTTCTGAAATTTTGCCTTTGTCATCTTGGATTTTAAATCATTAAACAAATCGGGATTAGCATACATTGCCATTGAATGAAACGAATAGCCGGTCTTAGTTTTTGTAAGTCCATACTTAAAAACGCCTTCCTGGTTAAAAACCGTTCCGTTTGTACCCATAATTTTCCCTTCCTTAGCTTCAACATTTTTATCGTATTTAAGAATAATTTTTTTGAGCTCCTCCAGAACATTATCCATGAATTTAATCTATTTTAGTATTAGTCACTTCCACCATTCTATTTTCTGAGCCGTCGGGATTTATAAAAATAATATCCATCTTCCTGAATTTATCATTAGAAAAATCGAAGACAAATTTGAAATCCATTTTCATTTTCATACCTGGGTCTTCTTCTGTCCCTCTAAGAGTCATAATTTTTGTTCCCTCATCGTAATCCCCTTCTGCTGAAACGGAGTATGTTCCCATTCCGTCAATTGAGAATAATGTATATTTATTTTTCCTTCTGTCATAACCCATTATAGTCATAACTTCAGTTTCCATCCCCATAACTTTTCCAACGCTGTTTATCTGAATAAATCTTCCGCCTATGATAGACTTAGTCTCTCCTGAACCGTCACCTTCCATTGATTGACCCGGTGCCATATTGAATTTAATTTTTTGAGTGAACTTACCAACCATATCGGTTAAAAGCTTATGCTGGGGACCGGGAGTAGCAAGCTTCATTGCTTCCTCTATATTCATATCCTGAGCAGATAGTGAAACAGCAAATAAAAATATTACGAGCGTAATAATTTTTTTCATAATTTTTATAGTTTAATTTTTTAAAGTTTTTCTTTTTAGAATAAAAGACGATATCAGCGCAACAACTGCTCCGATGAGAAATACTGTTGCAAACATCAGAAAACCGTTGAAAGCAGCGTTGTTATAAAGACCTCTGTTAGATTCCATCTCTGCAATCTGTTTATCGATTATTTGCTGTGGCTGACCGCTCTCCATTATTGAACGTTTATAAAACTCAATCATTTCATTACCAAGATTTGGTGAAATAACAGTGTACAGCAGCACTGTAAAAATTCCGAAAATTACTGAAGCAATGAGAGTTATAAAAAGCCCGGTTGTAAATGCTCTTCCAAAACTGATTACTCCCCCAAGCTCGACATCGCGGTAGGAACGAATGCCGAAGAATACAAAAAGCAGGGACAGAATCATCGTGGAATATCCGATGATCTCACCGACAAGAAAAAAATTGTATAAGTCCTGTCCTTTAAATATCACAAATGGGAGAAAGAAAATTACTGCCATAATAATACCGGCAATTGAACCGTATTTTAAAGATGGTCTTGTCATAATTTTGATAATTTTTATACAAAAATACTGAGTTTACGCCCTGAAAGCATCACCCTAAAGTATGATTTTACGAAAATCACTAAAAATAATGATTATTTAACTGATTAAATTAAGCGTTTTGGCTTTCGATATTGCCTGAGTCCGACTTTTAACTCCAAGCTTGGAATAGATATTTGCAGTATGGGTTTTGATTGTGTTCAATGATACAAAGAGCTTTTCAGCAATTTCTTTGTTCGATAGGCCGTTGGCCACGTTTAATAGAACTTCTAATTCACGAGTGCTTAAATCTGTTTCAATTGAACTGTTGAGAATGGTGGAATTTAATTCCTGAATTTTGATTTCAGGAGTCTTTTTATTTCCAAGTTTGCTGCCAAAATAAATACCGACTACAAGAAAAATGAAAGCGATTATTCCAAGGTATGTTTCTAATGAGAATTTATAATGAAAAAAGAAGAACTCCATTGTTTTCAGAATAATAAGAATAGCTCCAAATGATCCGGCAAAAACCAGTAATTTCTTATTTAATAAGATACTTTTTATCACTTAGCAAAATATACAAAGAAGGAAAAAATTAAAATGAAAAATAAAAAAGACCTGTATCAAATTAAACACAGGTCTTTTACATTTTACTTTATACTTTAAATTACTTCACAAGAATCATTTTTTTTGTTTCCTGATATTTCTCGGTATAGACTTTATAATAATAAATCCCCGATGGTATATTCATTCCGTTAAAATCTACCTCATAGCTTCCCGCTTTCAGATTTTCATTTACTAAATTCTCAACTTCACGTCCCATTACATCATATATTTTGAGTGATACAAATCCGCCGGCAGGTAAATCAAATTTTATTCTTGTTGTGGGATTAAATGGATTCGGATAATTTTGAAACAATTTATATGTAACAGCAGTCCCGGAAATATTTGTAATCCCTATTGATTCACACGGGTTCTGTATATTCAAAACTGTTTTGACAAGTGAGCCTAAATATCCCATGCCATAATTCACAAAAACCTGATAGTCTCCCTGTTGTGTAACTTGTATTCTTCTTGTTGTATCACCTGTATTCCATCTGTAGGATTGATATGAAGCCGGAGCTTCAAAGTAGTAATTACCATTCTCATTATAACAGGTTATTTCCGGTCTACGAAAATTTACCGGCAATGACTCGTACTTAAAGAATCGGTAGGAATAAGCTGTATCAGGAAAAGTTATTTCAAAAATTTTGTTTCCTGCTGAATTCAATACAACAAGAGGATTTGTTGTATTTATTAATCCCCCAAAAGACATAACTGTATTCCCGTTTGAAAGTCTTTGAACATTCCCTGTAAATGAACTTGCCGAGTTTGGATTTTGACTATAACTCCATACAAGCGTTGCAGTTTTGTTAATCTCATCTAATTGGTATTCTTTGGCACGCGCCGGATGCGTTATAGGAACTCCACCCATTCTTCCGTTATCAAAAACAGTGATGTTTCCATTAGGTAATCGTCTTATATCGTGCTGGCCCAATAACTTTAAATTATCATTTGTAAATGTAAACTGATTTCTTTTTCCTCCAAGTCTCCAGATTATTGCACCGGTAGCTCTGTTAATTTTAGTGATTTCATTAAAATATCTTGAAGATAACAAGTAATTTCCATCGCTGTCAACTTCGATTGCATTGTTGTGAGTCCAATCTACATTTTGCGGATTACTCAGCCATGTAGAGTCAACATCATCAAACTGAAAATGGTCAAATGTTTTCCACTCAAAAATTAAATTTTTATTTTTATACAACTCCTGTATAACTCCTCCGTCAACTGATGCCGTTGTTGAGCCCGGCTGCCCGTTAAAATAATTATACATGGAAAGGTCCATTGTCCGGGTAATGCTTCCCAAAAGAACGTAATGTCCGTTAGGCAAAATGATAAATTCATGATTATCAGTACTAACTCCGTTCACACATATTATTGAATCTTTTACCTGCATATTAGAGTCGAGAATATAATTCTTGCTTCTATTGCAGAATGTTAGTTTTCCGTTTTGCTGCAATTTGAAGTTTGTAAAATTTCCTTGTGCTGCTATCCGGTAAAAAACCATATTCCCTTTTGAGTCAAGAATATTTAATGAAGGTCGGAACGGAGTATTGTTCTGGCTTTTAGTCGGAGTCATTAAATAATACCCTGTGCTTCCAGGATTATAAGCTGAAACTGTATAGGGAAAATATTGGCATAATGCACAGCTAAAACAAAATAAAAACAATATTGTAAACCATTTCATGAATATTCTTAATAATTATAGAGCTTATTATAATGTATTTGTTTTTGGACAAAAAAAATCCGCAAAAGTTTACACGATTGCGGATTTATATACATCAGTTAATAATTTCTATTTCACTAAAATCATTTTTTTCGTTTCCTGATATTTTTCAGTGTATACTTTATAATAATAAATTCCGGATGATTTATGAACACCGCTGAATTCTACTTCATAACTTCCCGCTTTCAAATTTTCATTTACTAAATTCTCAACTTCCCGCCCCATTACATCATATATTTTGAGTGATACAAATCCACCGGCAGGTAAATCAAATTTTATTCTTGTTGTGGGATTAAATGGATTCGGATAATTCTGGAATAATTTAAAATCCGCCGGAACATAAGAGCCTAATGGATTTATGCCAACAGTATTCGGTGTAAGATAAATTTTATAAATTCTGTTTGAAGCAACTGAAACAGTACCTGCATTTCTTCCGTGAGTACTGATCATCTGAAGGAAAGGATTTGCTTCAAATGCTTCAATACCGCCATATAAATATCCTGCAAAAGTTCTGCCTGACAATGAACGAAGCTTAACAACATCATTTGAATATCTTGGAAGCCCGGCATCATAAACCATATGCTGCTCAGCGCCAAGCCTTCTGTTTGATGGGAATCTTATTGGTAATACTGAATCTTTGCTTGTACCGTTTGAAAACTTTGTAATAGCTGTAATATCGGAGATAAAAGGAACGCATGGCACTGGTCCACCAAAATCACATGTATCAATTACTGATTTATGAAGAAGAGTATCATATCTGTATAAACTTATACCTCCGAAAAATAAATTACTCATATCATTTCTTACTGAGTCATAAATCGGTATCACAGGACACTCATACTGACTGTATTTCTGCTGAAATGTATTTTCAACCGAAATAGAATTAGCGCCTATGTAAACCGGATTTACAAACGGAACGTCTTCATCATATTGAAATACTCCGCCGTAAATTGTCATACTCTGTGTACCTGATGTACTTGTAATCTGAGGTACCACATTCAAATCTCTCCTGTGAAGATTTACTGTATCAACTATGTAAGATTTATTTGTAATACTTAGCGAAACTCCGTTATCTACTATATCAAATTTTTTAATTGCATTATTATATTGCTGAACGAAAAGAGGAGGACCGGAATTTGGAAAAGCATACTTACCTGTAAATTTTTGTCCTACCGTCAGATAATACGAATTACCTATTCTTCCAAGTATTCCACCTGTTACAGCAAAAGTTGTATCTGTAAGAGTTCTTACAAATGAAGAAACTGAGCTGTTTGACTTAATAGCATTAATCATTCCGCTAACATTTATTGCTGTAAATTTTGGAAATGTGATAAATGAATCAAGCAAACCTGAACCAAGACTGGAATCTTTACCATACCCTCCGCAAAGATAAAGAGTATTTCCTGTTTGATAAGCCTGCATATTAGTTGAACGGAACTGCTCTGCATTTGCAATTGAAAAATCCTGATATATGCTTCTAGTCCAGATGCTGTCAGTTACAGGATTATAAACAATAAAATTTTTATTAGCATACATTGTCGGGAACCCGCCTAATGGAGGTGTTGGAAAACCATGCATACCTTCTGTTCTACCCCCTATTAAAAGCCAGTAATCATTATAATGACCTAAAACAAAGGATTGGAGACCGGGCGCATTAGTTCTTTGAAACTCCTGAATTTCAAAAACAAACGGGACTGCAGATTGAGAATAAGCTGTATTAATAGAAATACAAAGCAATAAAAAAGTAAGGATTCTTTTCATTGGGATTATTGGTTTGATTTGTTGTAATCGATTATTGTAGGCCAGGGGTGTGTTGTAAAAATAAAAAATATTTATTTAAAATTACACACTTTTTTGAAAAAATTTTCGAATTTTCATTAAACTTTTAATAGACCATATTGTCCTAACAAAGGGTAAACCACACCCAATAAATCCATTCTCATATTTTATTCACAATTCGCAGCAGTTTTTAAGAATTTTTTTTCTGTTTAATACCTGTTTTGCGAACTGTATATTTTTCAAAATTGTTATTAATCGAAATAACCGGGAATTTTCTGATTTGAATAAATACGTAAAATTAGCCATAATCATCATTGTAATCGGAGCAGCTCTCTATTTTATTATTCCAAAAATCGCTTCCAAAGAAAAACCTCCAACACAAAATCAATCACAAGGGGACGGAACTACCCCCGCAGATGGATATATTATAAAGCCGTCAACTCTTGAAAATGAAATTCAGGCAGTCGGCACAATTCGCGCCAACGAAGAAGTGGAAATCAGAAGTGAAGTTTCCAGAAAGATAACCGGAATTTATTTTAAGGAAGGTTCAACAGTCGGCAGAGGGAAGACTTTATTTAAACTTGATGATTCCGATTTAAATGCAAGCCTTAATAAACTAAAACTTGATGAGGAACTTGCAGTTATAAATGAGAAAAGAACAAAAGACCTTTTGGATAGAGGACTTTTACCACAGGCAGACTACGAAATACAGCAAAATACTCTGGGAAAAATCCGGGCTGATATGGAATCTGTACAGATACAAATTGATAAGACAAGCATTGTTGCACCTTTCAGCGGATTTGTAGGATTAAGAAATGTCAGTGTAGGCAGTTACGCTACTCCTTCCAATGTATTAACCACAATGCAGGATTTAAGCAAATTAAAAATCGATTTTTCAATTCCTGAAAAATACGTTAATTTTTTTAAAATCGGGCAGAAAATAATTTTTAAAGTTGAAGGTATTAATGAAGAATATGAAGGTGAAGTTTATGCATTTGAACCGAAATTAGAAAACGGTACGAAGACATTGATTTTAAGAGCTATAAGCAACAGATCAAATTCAAAATTACTTCCGGGAAGTTTTGCAAATGTTCGTTTAATAATGAAAGAAATTAATGATGCTATGCTCGTTCCTACAGAAGCAATCATTCCCAATCTGAAAGGACAAGGTGTTTACGTTTCAAAAAACGGCAAAGTGAAACTTGTTGGTGTTGGCTTAGGAAAAAGACTTGAAGATAAAGTTCAGGTAATAGGCGGAGTTGTTCCCGGAGACACTGTAATCACAACCAATATATTAAGATTGAAACCCGATGCCAAAGTAAAAATTACCAAGATAAACCAATAATATCTTATGAAAGTTTTTTTTACAATAATAATAATTTTTTTATCCTGCTCATTTGCTAATTCTCAATGGATTACTCAGCAAAGCGGCACAGTAAATAATTTAAAATGCATTTATCTTACAGATAACCAAACCGGATTTATTTGCGGTGACAATGTTATTCTAAAAACAACTAATGCTGGCAATAACTGGAATAAGAATGAATTGCCCGGAATATGGAATTCAATTTATTTTGTGAATTCAGTAACCGGTTACTTATGCGGTAATAGTGGAAAAATTATGAAGACGACAAATGCAGGTGAAAACTGGAGTTCATTAAATTCAGGTGTAGAGAAAAATTTAACAAGTATAAGATTTACAAATGAACAAACAGGATATTTTACAGGATGGAATAAAACTTTGTTAAAAACTACTGACGGGGGAAATACATTTTCCAATACCTTTGGCAGCGCTTATTATATGTGGCAGAAGACTTTTATTTTGAATAACTATATTTTCTTAATGGGAAATGATGGAGCATTGTTCCGCTCAACAAATTCCGGCAGCACTTGGGATTCTTTATATACGGGAATGCCAAACTCATTATCTTCAGCACAAATTTTTGAGGACGGAAAAGGCTTTATCTTTGGGTGCTGCGGAGCAATTTTCAGAACTACAAATTTTGGAAATCATTGGAACCATGATACAGTTTATCTTACAAAGGGCTGGGCATTAGAAGATTGTTATTTCTCAAACAGCAATCTTGGATGGTCTGTCGGCGAACATGGAAGTATTGTAAGGACATCAGATGGCGGTTCTTCATGGGAAACACTTCCTTATAAAAATATTTCAACTTCTTTTAAATCTGTAAAGTTTGTTAACAATCAGACCGGCTGGATAGTCGGCACAGAAGGCACCATTTTAAAAACAACTAATGGCGGCGGACAGGGAATTCCTATAGGAATTGAAACGCAGCAGGCAAATGTTCCGTCAGAATTTTTATTGCAACAAAATTTTCCAAATCCGTTTAATCCTTCAACTAATATAAAATTTATTTTAAACAAGCCTTCAAATGTTAAGCTTTCAATTTATAATGTAAACGGAAAGCTTGAGAATACTTTAACTGAAGATTTTTACAGGGAAGGTGAATATCAAATTTCATGGAATGCTGTTAATCAGCCTTCCGGAATATATTATTGTAAGATGGAAATTAATAACGGCAGTCAGGTAGTAAAGATGACATTATTAAAATAAAAATAATTTTTTAAGAAGAGAATAATTTGAGTTTATCAGATACATCCATAAAGAGACCCGTATTCGCAATGGTAATAAGTATAGTGCTTGTTATCTTCGGATTCGTAGGTTTTCGTTCACTGCAAATACGGGAATATCCGAGTATTGACCCTCCAATTGTTACCGTAACTTCAAGCTATCCCGGTGCAAATTCAGATGTTATTGAAACACAAATTACAGAACCACTTGAACAAAATTTAAACGGTATCGAAGGTATAAGAACTCTTACCTCTACATCACGTGAAGGCGTAAGCTCTATTACTATTGAATTTAATCTTGAAAGAGATTTAGAATCAGCAGCCAACGATGTAAGAGACAGAGTAAGCCGTGCATTGAGAAGCTTACCAAGAGATATGGATAACCCTGTCGTTGAAAAAGCAGATGCCGATGCCACACCGATTATACTTTTAACGGTTTACAGTAATTCAAGAGATATACTTGATGTAAGTAAATTTGCCTCCAATGTTATAGCAGAAAGGATGCAGACTATTAACGGAGTAGGCTCAGTAAGAATTTTCGGTGAAAGAAAATTGGCTGTAAGATTACGTCTGGACCCTAATAAAATGGCTGCATACAAAATCACACCATTAGATGTGCAGGCAGTTTTAAATGCACAAAATGTTGAACTTCCCTCAGGTAAAATAGAAGGCTGGGCAACGGAAATTACAATAAGAACATTTGGAAGATTATACGACTTAAACCAGTTCAATAATCTCACGATTAAAGAAGATAAAGGCAGAATAATTAAGTTCAGTGATATTGGTTTTGCAGAATACGGCGCTGAGAACGAAAGAACTTCCTTTAAAAGAAGCGGAATGCCGGGCGTTGGCGTTGCTGTACTTCCTCAGGCAGGGGCAAACGTTATAGAAATTTCAAATGAATTCAGAAAAAGACTTGAACAGTTAAAAACAGAAGTTCCACCTGATATAGTTTTAGATTTAGGATTTGACTTCTCAACTTTTGTTAGAAGCACACTAAGTGAAGTAGAAGAAACAATTTTTATTGCTTTCGGTCTTGTTGTATTTATTATATTTTTATTTCTTCGGGACTGGCGTTCAACATTTATTCCTGTTATCGCAATTCCGGTTTCAATCATTGCAACGTTCTTTGTGATGTACCTTCTGAATTTTTCTATAAATGTTTTATCTTTAGTAGGTATAATTCTGGCAATTGGTCTTGTATGCGATGATGCTATTGTAGTGCTGGAAAATATATACGCTAAGATAGAAGAAGGAATGACTCCACGTCAGGCTGCATTTAAGGGCGCTAAGGAAATTTACTTTGCTGTTATTTCCACAACAATTACTTTAGCTGCAGTATTCTTACCTATATTATTTATACAGGGACAGACAGGAAGATTATTCCGGGAGTTCGGAGTAGTTATCGCTGTATCAGTTTTAATTTCTGCATTTGTTGCTTTAAGCTTAAGCCCAATGTTGAGCGCATACATTTTAAAAAGACACGATGCCGAAAATAAATTTTATAAGATGACTGAGCCGTTCTTTGTCTGGCTCAACAAAACTTACAATAAGTCGCTTGAAGCATTTATGCGTGTACGATGGGTAAGCTTTATTCTTGTAATCGCATCTGTAGCTATAATATTTCTCGTTGGCGGACAGATAAAGTCAGAACTTGCACCGCTTGAAGACCGTTCAAATATCAGAATTTCTGCTCTAGCGCCTGAAGGCGCTTCTTTTGAGTTCACATCTAAGTATATGGATGAAATGACTCAATATATTATAGATTCAATTCCTGAAGTTTCTGCTCCTATAACTTTGGTTGCAATCGGCGGAGGTGGCGGAGCTACAAACAGCGGAACCTTAAATTTATACCTTAAAGATCCGAAAGAGCGAAAGAGAACACAGAAAGAAGTATTTGCCCAGCTCTCAAAAGAATTAAATAATTTTTACGGAGTAAGGGCTTTGCCATCACAGCCTCCTACAATCGGAGCAAGGTTTGGCGGTCAGCCTATTCAGTTTGTAATTATGTCAAACAACTTTGACAGCCTTACAAATATGCTTCCTAAGTTTTTAGATGAAGCTAAGAAAAGTCCGGTGCTTCAGTTTGTTGACGCAAATCTTAAAGTAAATAAACCCGAACTTGCACTAACAATAGATAGAGACAGAGCAGATGCTCTTGGTGTTTCAATACAGGATGTGGCACAAGTGCTACAAACCGCACTTGCGGGGGTTCGTTACGGATACTTTATTCAGGATGAAAAACAATATCAGATAATCGGTCAGCTTGAAAGAGAATACAGAGATAAGCCGACTGACTTAGATAACGTCTATGTAAAAAATAAACGCGGTGAACTTATTCAGATGAGCAGCTTAGTTACATTAAAAGAACAGGCTACATCTCCTTCACGATTCAGATTTAACAGACTTTCTTCTGCAACTATTACAGCCGCACCTGTTCCGCCAAATACACTTGGTGACGGATTAAAGGCTATGCAGGATGTCGCCGATAAAGTATTAACTGAAAATTTTACAACAGCACTGACCGGAGAATCTAGAGATTTTGCAGAAAGTTCTTCAAGCCTTCTGTTCACTTTTGTATTCGCAATTGTTATTATCTTCCTCGTTCTCGCTGCACAGTTTGAAAGCTTCATTGACCCGTTCATTATTTTGCTTACGGTTCCGCTTGCAATAACAGGAGCTATTCTTAGTCTTTGGCTAACAAATCAGACTATGAATATTTTCAGCCAGATAGGAATTATTATGCTTGTAGGACTTGTTACTAAAAATGCTATCCTGATAGTTGAGTTTGCCAATCAGAGAAAGCAGGAAGGCCGCACAAAACTTGAAGCAGTTATTGAATCGGCTGAAGCAAGATTCAGACCTATTATAATGACTACACTTGCAACAACTTTAGGCATTCTTCCGATAGCTTTAGGCTTCGGTGCAGGCAGCCGTGTCTCTCTGGGGATATCAGTTGTCGGAGGATTATTATTCTCGACTTTCTTAACGCTGTTTATCGTGCCTGCAATTTACTCTTACATCGCGAAATCAAAGCCAAATGTAATTGAGGATGAAGAACCTGATGTTGTTGAAAAATCTCCCGGTGAAATTATAGCACCTACATCATAAATTACAAGATAGTTCTTATTATAAAATATTATCTTCTTAAACAAATTTAAATAAAAAGCCCTGAAGGAAACTCCCTCAGGGCTTGAATTTTAATAACTGATTACTCAGATTAAAAATGATTTATATGATTCGTGACTCATACTGAAAAATTATAATTTTAATCAGAATTAATCAGCGCAATCAGTGATTCAATCTCTACTTAACAAGCATAAATTTCTTTACTGCATTAAAATCCCCTGCCTGTATTTTATAAAAATAAATTCCGCTTGAAAGCTTTGAAGCGTCAAATTTAACAGCGTAAAATCCTGCATCCTGATTTTGGTTTACCAAGTTTACAACTTCCCTTCCCATCATATCGTAAATCTTCAGACTTACAAAATTTGAATATGGTATTTCATAGTTTATAGTTGTTGAAGGATTAAATGGATTTGGATAGTTTTGAGATAATGAATATTTTTCCGGTGTTCCTATTATAACTTCATTCGCAAGTTCATAATATTTATAGTTGCCGTTGAAGTCTATCTGTTTCAGTCTGTAATTATATTTTCCCGATGAAAGATTTTTATCTGAGTATGAGTAACTGTTTGAAGTATTTATAGTTCCGTGACCAGACACATTACCTATTTTTGTCCAACCATTTGTAATATTTTTTCTTTCCACATCATAACCTGAATTATTTAGTTCGGAAATAGTAATCCAGTTAAGTATCACATTCTGTCCGCTAATTGTTGATGTAAACGATTCAAGTTCAACAGGAAGTAAGTTATCTACATTCCCCGCAACTGCAAAATCAGAGAAAGAAGTAAATCCTATTCCCCAAAAAGTAGGAATCGCCGATGGGCTTGTTGTCGTTACATGGTTAGCAAAGTTCCATGCCCAGGGCTGTGTATTTTCGGTTCTTTTTACAATGCCTGTATATTGAAAGCTTGTAGTGCTTACATTCATATTATTTGCAATAAGCCCGATGCTGTAAGTACCTGAGTTTGTTTCAAGTCCGTCCGCTGCAGTGATGCTCCAGTATTGAGGAGTAAGATTAATAAAGTTGACATGTAATTCAGGTGCAGGAATATAATTCCCGTCGCCCTGATCAGGCAGTAATCCTGAACCGGATGTATGATAAACTGCAGTCAACGTTCCGCCTGTTAATGGGGCTGAAGTAAAACTTATTTTAGCTTCAACATATGCGCCGGAACCGTTATCTAAAGGAAATATAACGTTATTAACTAATGAAGGAGCAAACCATCTTTTAATTGTTCCGTTAATTGAGCCGCCTGTTCTTTGGATGTTGCCAACGTTTAATGTCGATGTACCTATAGTTAAAGTATTAGCTCCTGTGTTTAAAAGACCGTTGGATAAAAAAAGAGTATCTGAAATTATCACATTGCCGCTTAATGATACATTACTTCCGGAAACAACTAAACGGCTGTATGTTCCGGCAGGAATAGATTGTGATGAGCCTGTAAACTCATATATGCCTGTAAAAGTATTTGAGTTATATCCTGTTATCTGTGTAGAAATATCTCCTGCTAATTTTATCTTTCCTGAGCCTGTCAAAACAGATGTTACGCCCGAACCCGTCATATTAAAATTTGCAATATCAACTACTGCCCCGGGACCAACCGTATTAGTACCAGTATTTGAAGTTGACTGTGATAGAGCTACGGCTCCACCCGTGTTTGAAAAAGTTAATTCACCTGCAATTGCTGCCGGTAAAGATGTTCCTGTTGTCTGGGCAATTGCTCCGTTAAATATATACCCCGCTCCGCTTGTAAAAGTTTTTGTACCCAAGACTGCAATACTGCCGTCTATACCTGTAGCATTACCGCTTTTCATTGTGCCTGATACAGCTAATGTAAATGCTCCTGCTCCGGAGATTATTTTTGTTCCGCAAACAAGAACTCCGGTTACTGTCATAGAGCGTGATGCCGCTATAGGAAAATCATTGGCTAATGTAAGCATTGAAGCCGGATTAACAATTGTGTTGATATAAGTATTAGTAAAAGTTCCTCCCGAGCTCCATGTCGTAGTATCAATAAATCTTAACGAACCTTCCGTGCCTGCCGTGCTTCCCGTTTGTGTAAGTGTTCCTGTAGTTAAACTGAGATTCCCGCCGACCTCAAATATGTTAGCACCTGTAACTGCGTTAGCGTCTTTAAAATCAATCGTGCCGCCATTTATTAAAACATTTCCTGTTACTGAAAATTTAGCACTATTACTTTGTAATGTCGAGGTTCCAATTTTCAAGGCGCCGCCATTAACTGTAACATTTCCCGCAACATTAATTGTTGAAGCTGAACTGCCGCTCACTAATCCAAGATTACCGGCATCCATTTTCAGATTTCCTGATATATTTAATATAGCTGCGGTGTTCGCAAAAAGT
This sequence comes from uncultured Ignavibacteria bacterium, assembly GCA_937974175.1. Classification (GTDB taxonomy): domain Bacteria; phylum Bacteroidota; class Ignavibacteria; order Tepidaquicellales; family Tepidaquicellaceae; genus JAFDZO01. The sequence goes on along the minus strand of CALJIG010000042.1, from coordinate 25,244 downwards.
CTTAATGAACCTGTACCTGTAGTTATAATCGTTAAATCTCCTCTGATAGTTCTGAGTGTTGAATTTGCGGTAGGAGTACCTGTCTGACTAGGACAGTTCCAGATAATATTTCCGAATGTTTGATTGCCCCATGCCATATTGCCTGTAAAAGTAGTGTAACCAACAATTTCCAGTGTTGAAGCAGGGTCCCATGTTAATACGGGAATAGTTCCTGCTGTTGTTGTTGGAGCAAACTGCAATTTCCCTATAGCTGTGCAAGTACCTGTAGCTCCGCTGCCATATGAAGTACTTCCTGAGTTTCTGTACAAACCATTTATAATAAAATCAAATCCTGATTGCCCGTTGTTGACTCCTACAGTTGCAGTGGCATTAAGTACTCCGCCTTTTGCAATAGTTAATCCTGTTGTGAAAAGAGATGTAGAGCAGATAAGTGTGGCTCCGCTATCAACCTGGCATAAACCTGTTCCGGAAATTGTCCAAGCGCCTAAGGTGAGAGTCATTGTATGCCCTGCCTGTATTTCAAAAATATCATTAACACCGGAAGTAAAATTAGGCGGAATTGTTCCACCGCCACCGGGAATAGTATTCCAGTTGAGAGTATCTCTAGGATTTAAATTTCCTTGGGAATAATATGTTGTGCCGAAAGACACCTGCGTGAGGAAAAATAAAAAACAAATTGTATAGAGTATTTTTTTCATAAATAAATTTTAAGTAATGCTATAATAAAAATAAATCATCGGAATAACACTTTCAGTTAAAAGCCATTATTAATGGTTTTAAAATGCATGGAAATGAGATTTGGAGTCCGGATATTGTGATTTGTAGACTTGGAGATTTGGAGATTTGGAGATTTGGAGATTTGGAGATTTGGAGATTTGAAAGAATATTCTCTTTCTTAACAACGATAAATGAACTTAATAATTAAATATTAAGCACTTACCATGCCGTATTATAACAATAAGGATTGAGATGTATGGTTATACTATAAGCTACACTATAAAAGTACAACTAAGATTTCTCTAAGAAGTTCAGTTTAATAAAAGCCCATAGCAAAAATTCTATTGAGATTAAGTTTTCATCGCAGATTGAGCTGAATAAAAATTAAAAGAATATAAATTATGGGTATAACTTTTTTATGATAATTTCTATTCCACGGGTAATTTGAATTATGGCAAAAAATGATAGTGAAAAAATTAAAATGAAAAGATAAAGAAAAAGTAATGGTCTCATGTTTTTTTCATTAGAAGAATTTTTTAATTATTTACTAGTTAATATTTGAATTCATTTATAAGGAATCTGTACCAAAATATTATTTTGATTTGATAATATCAAAAAGATATTACAATAAAATCCTGTTGTATTTGCAAAATTTTTCTACCTATAGCAATAATAAACACTAATTTATAACTCTTAAAAATCCCCTTGGAATATGTAAAAATTATTGTTTTTTTGAATTGTGTAGTATATAGAACTGAATTTTAGTGGCTTGTAGGTTCCAGAAATCTAAGACTATTGTGATTGAAGAGGAGTAAAGAAAATCTTTAGTATCAAAAAAATCTTATAAATTGATTGTGATCTTTACTTCAGCAACAAAAGCTTCTTCACCGCGGAAAAATCTCCTGCCTGAATTTTATAAAAATAAATTCCGCTTGATAATTTAGATGCATCAAAATTAACATTATAAAAACCCGGTTCCTGAAATTGACTGATTAAAATTGCAACTTCCCTTCCCATCATATCATAAATCTTCAGACTTACAAAATTTGAATTTGGTATTTCATAATTTATAGTTGTTGAAGGATTAAATGGATTAGGAAAGTTTTGACACAAAGAGTATTCAGTAGGAATTCCTATAATTACCTCATTTGCTAAACCATAATATTTAAAGTTACCGTTGAAATCTATTTGCTTTAATCTGTAATGGTATTTTCCTGACTGTAAATTTCTATCTTCATATAAATAATTACTGATAGAATTCACATTGCCTTTTCCCTGAACACTTCCAATTTTACTCCAGCTTTCAACGGAGGTTTTTCTTTCTATATCAAATCCTGCATTATTGTTTTCAAAAGAAGTTGACCAGCTCAATGTAACATTTGCTTGATTTACATATGAAGAAAAAGAAATTAGCTCAACAGGAAGAAGACTGTTATCTATATTTCCTGCAATTCCAAAATCGGAAAAGGATGTCCCGCCTGTATAATGCAGCACGGGATTTATATTTGTTCCTGTAGTGGGCGAGTGGTTTGAACCGCTCCAAGTCCAGGGGTTATCCTGGTCAGTTCTTTTAATCACTGAAATATATCTATAATTACCAACTGAATTTAATCCGACATTTAAACCATCTCCAATCAAATCCAGACTATAAACTCCGCCTGTAAGTCCGTCACCCGCATCTAAAGACCAGTATATTGGTGCGATATTTATAAGATTTACACCCATAACAGCTGTAGCATCGAAATATCTGTCGACTCCGTTGGGTCCGATTGGAAGAACTCCTGCACCGGAAGAATGAAAAGCTGCAGTCAATGTTCCACCTGTAGGCGCTGATGAGAAACTAATACTGACTTCGGAAGATGTACCTGAACCATTATCCAACGGAAATATTACATTTGAAACAACAGAAGGAGCAAACCATCTTTTTAATTTTCCTCTGATAGAACCTCCTTGCCTCAAAATATTTCCCAAGGAAGATGAAGATGTTCCTATTTCCAATGTGTTGTTTCCCATATTAAGAAATCCTGCGTTTTCACCAAGTGTGAGTGTTCCATTGATTTTGATATCTCCATCTGCCGTAATAATCTGATTATTATCAATCTGAAGATTATGCAGTTCACTTAAACTTGCCGGAATATGAATATTGGAGGCACTTCCGGTAATAATTAAGTTCGAATTTGAAGTGCCAATAAGATTAGCCAACGTTCCTGTAAATGGATTTCGAATAGTAAGAGACGCAGAACCCATATTTACCGTTCCGTTTAAAGTCATAACTCCTGTAACTATAACCTCCCCTTCCAAATTAATTCCTTCTGCATTCACTGCCTGTAAATTTGAATATGTACCCGAAGGAATTGTTTGAGCTGACGAACCGACAAAACTGTATGTACCTCCATCTGCACCTATAAAAGAATTATTAGTGAAACCTGAAATTTGTGAGTTTATTTCACCTCTGAAACTTATTACACCGTTACCGGAAAGTGTACTATTATTAATTCCTCGTAAAATAGAATTAGAAAGTTTTATAAATCCTGAAATATTTGCCGTACCATTATTTATATTAATATCTCCCTGTATCAATACACCGGCTGATTGAAAATTAGTTACCGTTAAATTATGCAGCTCCGCCACTGTTAAGGGAATTACTATTCCGTTTCCCGTACCGCCAATACTTAGATTTGATAAAGCTGAAGTTGATAAGTTAGTTCGTGTTCCCTGTATTGCTCTTACTATTGATAAAGTATTTGCTCCGACTGAAAAAACTCCATCTGTCAATGTTAACGTACCGGAAATATGTGTCGAAGAAGATAAGGAAACCCCACTAGAATTATTTATTGCTAGATTATTTACGCTATCCGGCAAGGCACTCCCTGTAAATTGAATATCTGTTCCGTTATAGATATAATTTCCATATTTACTGAAATTTCTTGAGGCAGTCTGAACATTTCCGGAGAAACCGGAAGCAGCAATTCCACTTGGTGAACCAATTTCTAAAGTACCCGCAGAATCTAAAAAAAATGCAGATGAACCTGTTTCTACTACTGAATTATTGCCAAAAGATAAGGACCCACCGCTGCGTACTCTCCAGGTATTTCCGTTTGCTATTAAAACATCACTTGATAATATAGCTGAAGCTCCGTTATTAACAGTAAAGCTCTTTTGTTGAATTAGATCTCCCGTTAAGCCCGAAGTAATTCCTATATAAAAAGAGTTTTCATCGATTAAAGTTTTTGAACCGGCATTTGTAACAAGTGACGAGGCGTATACGGTAAGATTATCAATACTGAATGTTCCGCTCTCAGAAAAAGAATTTCTGCCTGCTCTATCAGAAGCATTACCCGAATAAGCATAAATTCTAATTGTAACAGCTGCTGAGTTATCAGCACCGGAAGGCAAAGAGAATTGACCGGAATTTATGAATAAGGCGTTTCCGGTTAAGACAGATGAAGTTGAAGCAGTGTTATATACAACTCCGTTTGAGCTCCATAAAACTCCTACTCTTGCCGGACCATTTGATGAAGCTATATTGTCGAATGATATTGATATGCCGCTAAAGCCTGAAGTATTAACCGTAAACTGATAGTAATTTCCTGCTCCAAGGCCGGGATCAGAATCTGAAACAAACCAGCCGCCATCTGCTGTTGTAAGACCTTGTCCGGCGACGATACCTCCGTTATATAATCCTGCTCCTGATGTACCGAGAATAGTAAGCTGTGAGCCCGCACCTCCGATTTTTGATAGAGCGCCGCTGCCGGAGTTTATATTCAACTCTACAATGTTTTCAAAAGAAATGCGTGATGCATTGTTTTCAAAATCATAGTAAAGAATCGGTATTTGAGTAAACGCCGCCGTGTTTATAATAAAACACGCGGTAAAAATCGCAAACGATATTACTTTTTTCAATAGGGGGAATTTTTAAATTAATAGAGTTACCTGTTCATTTAAAAACTTTGATAAATTAACTTCAATATGGAATGGGAATATATGATCTGCAAGGCTTTGCAAATGTAATAGAGAAGATACGCCAATCCTGTAAATAACTACACAATTTAACAAAATAGTAAATAAAAATCGACAGTCAAAATTAAAACCATAGCTCTTTTTTCTTCGTATCTTTATTACAGAATTATTTCTTACATTATTTTGTTATAAATTGAAACCAATTAAGAATGAAAAACCACATGAAGTACAAAAGTGTTTTCAAATTCAGTTTTTTGATAATGCTTTTTTTTAGTTTTTACTTTACAGCCTGCTCACAAATAAAAACATTTGGAGGCAGCACAGATATTCCAGTAGAAAAATCAAATCTATCAAATAAGGGAGATAAAAATAAAATGTCAGGAGATACATCAAAATTCAAAAAAGCAATTTTTGCATCCGGATGTTTTTGGGGAACAGAATACTATCTTGCAAAAGCAAAAGGAGTAGTCTCGACTGAGGTCGGATTCATAGGCGGCACAAAAGATAATCCTACTTACAAAGAAGTATGCACAGGAAAAACCGGTCATGCTGAAGCAACACTTGTTGTTTATGACCCGGAGGAAACCACATACGAAGAGCTGGCAAAATTGTACTTCGAAACGCATGACCCTACACAGGTGGACAGACAAGGACCTGATATAGGCACTCAATACAGAAGCGAAATTTTTTATCTGGATAATGAACAAAAGGAAACTGCGGAAAAACTCATTAGTGTTTTAAAGGGAAAAGGATATGATGTAGTTACAAAAGTAACACCTGCTTCCACATTCTGGAAGGCTGAAGAATATCATCAGGATTATTATGAGAAAAATAACGGAAGCCCATACTGCCACGTATACAAAAAGAAGTTTGACTAACTTATAATAATAGAATAATTTGGTAAATTGAGCTTATACTCTTTTTATCTGCAATACTCCCCTGATAACGCTTCTAGTTTTCAGGGGTTTTTATTTCCGCCTCTTTTGAAACATCAAAAAAATACTCCACCCTATGAAAAGCACTGAAAATACAAGTGCTGCAATTGCAGTTGTTTCACTGTCATTTCTCCTCTGAACATAAATTGCAAAATCAGCCCATGCTATAACTAGAGCGTAAAAGAAATCATAGTAGAAAAAGCTGATAGCAAAACCTATCAGAGATGCAGCAGTTATTAATAATATTGTCCAGTAAACATCACCAATCATTCCTCCATGCCAATCGAGATAAACAAGCCAAAGGGAAAGACTGGCAAATGTTGCTGCCGTCAGCCAGCCGGCATAAATACTGAAAGGAAAAACAATCCAAAGCCCATGCTCTCCGTTTTTGTATGATTTATGAACACGCATAAGGCATACGTAAGCAGTAAGAAATGAGAAGAAAATTACAAACATGCTTAAAGTAATCATGCTCTCGCGGAAAACAATTCCCCATACCATGCCAAGGAACATTGAAATCATGAGTGGAGGATTTATCCTATCGTAAAAAGGTTTATCTTTCTGGGAGGGAAGAAGCTGGTAAACACAGTAAGCCAATATAGCAATATATATAATACCCCAGATGCTAAAGGCATAGCCGGCAGGGACAAAAAGGCTTCTGTATTTATCGGTAATAATCTTTAATGATGTATTGGGTACAATAATATCATAAAGATTATTGTAAAGAATGTGTATTACTACAATGAGAAGGGTTAACCATCTTGAAAAAATTTTGCTTTTCATTTTAGGATGCAGAAAATTCGCAATAGCTAACACCAATAAAAAAATGCAGTTAATCCGTTCGATTTAACTGCTCAATTCTATAAATTTAATCATTTTAAAAATTAAAAATAAACACAAAAATAGTAAAGCTGATTTTAAGTTAGTGGTAGGTTCAGAATGAGTCAAACTACATGAAAAAGAATACCCGCCCGGTAATATTCCCGGGCAGGCATCTGTCATTTAAACTACCATCATTTAAGAGCGGCAGTTCTTTCTAATCTTATAAATTTTATTCCTAGAATTATCAACCATACCAGCCATAATGTGCTGCCGATAAATCCGGCAAGCTCCCAAACAGGGAAATTATTAATTACTATTGCGAAAAGCTCTGCCTGAGCGAAGAAGTAAATCACTGATGAGATAATTCCGAACCATGAAAGCCATGTGGGAAATAATTTTGTTTTATATATAACGATACAGATTATAATTGTCCATATAATTGTAAAAAGCTGTCCGATATGTTCGCCTATTAATACGCCTGCAAACTGATGAATAAGCTCGAAGGAAATCCTCACTGATTCCCTGGCAGCTTCCGAATTAGCAGCTGACATGTTTTTACCAAGCACAGGAACTACAAACACCCATCTGAGTAATCCGATCATTTGTGAAACAATGGAAATAATCCCTGATACTGTTGCAAATTTCATCCATGTTGACTTGCTCTCTAATTTCTGCCCGATATTTACATAGGCCAGCAATAAAGGCAATCCCATAATTGCAAAGGCAAACCAAGTAAATATAAGTCCGCTGCCGCCTGCATTAAATTTTGCAAGTATTGTGAAGACATCCTGACGCAGAATCTGCGGGTACTCAAAAGTTGTTGTTAAAATTGTGTATGGTATGAAGGCGCCGAAAGCACCGAGTAATAAAAGCCAGCCGGTTAATTTGTTCTTATTCATTTTGTAAAATTTTAAAGTTTAAGTTTTTGGTTAAATTAATTTAAGTTGAATGTATAGCTTATTCCCGGCGTGGGATTTATTTTTAATGTTTGATTTGGTGAAGCAAGAGCCATTACGCCCAGTCTAACGTTAAGTCCTTTTATGATTGTGTATCTGTAGCCGATTTCCATTCCGAGCGCATTCTCGTCTTTGTAATCGTTATTGAATCCTCTTAAGTATGATGCAGAAACATAGAATGAAGAAGGCACTTCTTTTTTATCAGTAGGAAATACCCAATGAGTTACTCCAACCTTAACAAACTGTGTTGTAACGCCTTTTTCTAAAGCAGTAATATAATATCCTGCATGAACTGAAAATGCTCCGCGCTGATATTCTAGACCGATTGATGGATTTCTGAATCCGTTTATGCTGATTTTATCAGATGTGTGTGAAGTTACTACTGTGCCTTTCTGAGCGAAAGCTGTTGAAAAAGAAATTGCGAAAGAGATTACTGCTAAAAGAACTACGATTAAATTTTTCATATTGGTTTTAAATGTTGAAGTTTAAATGACAATACAAAAATAAAAAATCGCACAGGGCTTTTAGCAGACATATGTCTATAAATTTGAAGTCCGCTCAAACACTGCGTTTCATGTGTGTTTTTGGAAGTTTTCGATGAAATTAAATGGTTTTTCTTATACGACTAAGATGCCTTTCCGTCACTCCGAGGATTGAAGCTATGTATTTTAAAGGTACCTCCTGTAAAAGATGAGGTTCGTTTTCGAGAAGTTTTTGATAGCGCTGAGTAGGACTTAAAGTAATTGCATCAAGGCGCGTTTCATCTATGCAGCCTATCTGCCATTCAATTAGAGCTATGTAAAAATCTTTGAAGCCCGGGACTTCATCCTGTAGTTCTATTAACGATTTTTTATCAATAAGATAAACTTTGGATTTTTTTAACGCGCGGATATTTATGCGGGAGTTTACTTCTTTAAACAAACTTACAAGGGATACGATAAGACTGTTTGTGCTGCATGTGTAAGTTGTTTTTTCTTCACCGTCAAGAAGAAGATAATATTGGAAGAGCCCGTTTTCAACAAAGCCAAGGTGACGGCAGACCTGACCTTCCTCAATAAAATAATCTCCTTTATCATATTCTTTTAATATGAAGGCATTGGCAATTTGTTCGAGGGCATCGCCCTGAAATCCTGAGTAAGAAAAGTAAGCTTTAAGATTTTCCATTGGGGCTTAAAATATTAAGAGTTGTTGGAATTCTTTTTTAAATTTATTACTATATTTCTTTTCCATCCTGCATATTTTGTTCTTCTGATAGGCGTACCTTCAAACAATTTATTGAATTCCTCTTCTGTTAATTTTGATAATTCCTCTAATGATTTATTCAGTGTTTCTTTCTTCGGGAAAAATCTTTCGTCTTCTGTAAAAATATTTCGTGAATTATAAGGACAGACATCCTGACATGTATCGCAGCCGTAAACCCAGTTATCGAGATTTATATGTTCAGGAATTTCTCCGCGGTTCTCAATTGTCTGATACGATATACATAAATTTGCATCGAGCTTATACTCCTCGTAAATCGCTCCTGTTGGGCAGGCATTTATGCAGAGCATGCAGTTCTTGCATAAGTCATCTGCGATTGGTTTATCATATTCCAATTCGACGTTAATAAGAATTTCACATAAAAAGAAAAAACTCCCTATAGCAGGATTTATTATATTCGTATGTTTCCCCATCGCGCCGATACCGCTTCGCGCTGCCCATATCTTATCCATCATAGGACCGTCATCTACGTAAGCGCGCGTTTTTATTTCAGGTGATAACAATTCTATCTCTGCACAAAGAGGTTTTAGTTTTTTCTTGATAACTTTGTGGTAGTCTTTCTCTCCCCAGGCATAACGGGAAATTTTTGCGATTGACTTATGTTCAATATGCTGGTAAGGTGTATCATAAACAAAGGCGAGAGATATAATTGATTTTGCTTCGGGCACAATCAGGAATGGATTTACTCTTTTCTCAAAAGAGTTGTTCAGCCAGTTCATATCGGCATTCTTTTTTTCATCAAGCCATTTCTTAAAATAAATTTCTTCTTTATCAAGAACCTCCGCTTTTGAAAATCCGCAGAGCGCAAAACCGTATTCTTTTGCTTTCTGCTTTATTAAAGATGATATGACTGATTTATTCATTTAATCCAATCTTAAAAATGAAAATCGAATAATTTTCTTTTCGGTTTCTTAACGTAGATGTAATCGTTTTCTATTTTCAATTCATATGTTTTCAATTTGCATCCTATTTTCGTAGGCTGCTCGCCGGTCTCGAGATGAAATTTAAATCCGTGAATCGGGCATGTAACATACATCTCATCTATATATCCGTCATACATCTGAGGCACGTGATTATGCGGGCAGATATTATCCACTGCATAAACCTTATCATAAATTTTGAACACAGCTATTTCATGGTCGTCATCTAATTGAAACTGCTTTCCTTTTTTATTGGGAAGCTCCGATAGCTTGAATGTTTTTACGTATTCGTCGTTCATATTGTAGCAAAGTAAAAAATCATATCACAGATTGCACAGATTTTCTACTGATTGAATGGAGATTTTAAATTATCCGGTATAATAAATAACATAAATTTCGTATAAATTGTTAGAACAATGTTTTTAAGTATTGTCGGATTTTAAACTTTTCAGTATTGTTTTATCAATAACGGCAAAATGAATTTTCTGTTATTGACGGGTTTTTGCTGAATTTTATACCTCAAATTGTTAGAGCTATTTAACCGTATTAAGCAAACAATTTACTTCAATACAATTTAATCTTTTTCATTCAAGAAGTAAAGTAATTGTTACCTATTAGTAGGAATAGATATTTTTTTTCACATTGACTGACTTTAAATAAAGAAGTTTAAAAAAGTAAAGCGGGCATAAAAAAATCCCGTTTGAAAAAAATTAAAAAATTTTTCGCTATCAAACGGGATTTGAAGGAGAGACTTGTATTATTTTATATCGAATACTCTATCAAGACGAGCGATTTTAATTAAATCTTCCACTGCCTTGTTAACGTTCATCAATACTAATTTATTTCCTTTTTCACGCTCCATTCTTTCTGCAAGAAGAAGACATGAAAGTCCTGAGCTGTCACATCTTGTTACATCGCCCAAATCTATTATAAATTGATTATCAATTTCTTTCTGAAGAAAAATCAATTCTGCTTTTAAATCAGCGGCAATCTCGTGTCCGAGCACTTTTGATTCAAGCTTGAATATTGTTTTATCTTTCTGTTTATCTATTTCGAATTTCATGTTGAGAGAATTTAATTTTCTTAATTATTCTTTCTTAACTTAGCGTCTGTTACCGCCGCCGCGTCTGTCATCTCTTCTTGGTCCGTCGCGTCTATCGCCTTCAGGTCTTTCGCGTTTTACCGGCTCTACATATCCTTCAGGTTTCGGCATTAAAGCTTTCATGCTTAATTTCATTTTTCCTTCTCTGTCGATATCAAGAAGCATAACTTCTATCTTATCGCCCATATGTAAAACGTCTTCAACTTTATCTACTCTCTTATAATCAATTTCAGAGATATGGAGAAGTCCTTCTTTTCCAGGGATAATTTCTACGAATGCTCCGAAATCTTTAATAGATTTCACTGTACCTTCATAGGTTTTTCCTTTTTCAGGAACTTCAACTAATCTGCCGACCATTGTTTTAGCAATATTAGCATTTTCTTCGTTCACTGCTGCAATCGTTAACATACCTGTATCATCGATATTAAGTTCGCATCCAGATTCCGCAATAATGTGGCGAATCATTTTTCCGCCAGGTCCGATAATTGTTCCTATCATATCAACAGGTATCTGCATTGAGTATAAATGCGGAGCATACTTCGATAAGTTTTCTCTTGGTACAGAAAGTGTTTCGTTCATTATTCCAAGAATATGAAGTCTGCCTTCTTTTGCCTGATTAAGAGCTGTTTCAAGAACTTCGAATGAAATTCCTCTTATTTTAATATCCATTTGAATTGCTGTGATACCATCAGTTGTTCCTGCAACTTTGAAATCCATATCACCGAAGTGATCTTCATCGCCGAGTATATCTGAAAGCACTGCAATTCTATCGCCTTCTTTTATAAGTCCCATTGCAATACCTGCAACAGGTTTTTTCATTGGTACACCTGCATCCATTAAAGCTAATGAACCTGCGCAGACTGTAGCCATTGATGATGAACCGTTTGATTCAAGAATATCGGATACGATACGAAGTACGTATGGAAAATCTTTTTCGCTCGGAGCCATTTTTTTCAATGAGCGTTCTGCAAGATTTCCGTGTCCAATTTCTCTTCTTCCCGGTCCTGGTCTTCCACTGGTTTCACCTGTGCTGAATCCCGGGAAATTATAATGAAGAATGAATTTCTTCTGAATTTCGTCTCTTAAACCTTCAATTGTCTGTGAATCGTTTCCTGTCCCTAAAGTTACAGTTGTCAAACTTTGTGTTTCACCTCTGGTGAATAAAGCTGAACCGTGTGTTCTCGGAAGAACACCGACTTCACATGTGATATTTCTTATGTTCGTTGTACCTCTGCCGTCTAATCTTTTGCCTTCATCTAAAATCATTGCGCGGATAACATTGTATTGTATATCGTGCATTATTCCGCCAAGCTCTTTTTCTCTTTCAGGATATTTTTCAGCTAATGCTTCTTTTACTTTTGCATGAAGCTCATTATTTCCGTTATGTCTTTCTTCTTTCGGAAGAATAGCGCTGACCATAGCTTTAAATTCATTTTCATAAAGCGCTTTAACATCGTTAATAATTTCGCTTCTGTCTTCAGCAGGAGGAATTACTTTTTTTGTTTTAGCAACTTCAGCTGCAAACTCTTTTTGAAATTTACAAAGCTCAATAATATGAGTATGAGCGAATTTCACTGCTTCAATAAATTCGTGCTCTGACATTTCTTTTGCTTCACCTTCAACCATAACGATTGAATCTTCTGTTCCTGCAACAATTATATCAAAATCACCTTCATCATTTTGCTTATGAGTTGGAAGAATTATTAATTCGCCGTTCACTCGTGTAACTCTTACTTCAGCTATAGGTAAATCAAAAGGAATGTCTGAAATCATCAGAGCTGCAGAAGCGCCTATTGCTGCAATAACATCTGCATCGTTCTCTCCATCTGAAGAGTAAACTCCTGCCTGGATATCAACTTCATTGAAGTATCCGTCGGGGAACATAGGTCTTATAGGTCTGTCAATTAATCTTGATGAGAGTATTTCTTTTTCTGTTGGTCTGGCTTCTCTTTTGAAAAATCCGCCGGGGATTTTTCCGACTGAGGCTGATTTTTCTCTGTAATCTACTTTTAAAGGGAAAAAATCCTGTCCTGCTGCAACTTCGTCTTTCATTACTGCTGTGCATAATACCACGGTATCTTCAAGGGAGATTAATACTGCTCCGTTTGCTTGCTTTGCAAGTCTTCCTGTTTCGAGAGTTAGTTTCTTTCCGCCTATCTCTATGCTTTTTCTTATCAATTCGGTATAAACCTTTCTTGTAAAGTTTTAAAATGTTTAACGTCTTTTTTATGTACGTTCATAAAAACGACAAACCCGTCCTGAAAATGAGGGACGGGCATTTGTGAAATAGAATAAAAAATCAAAAAATTATTTTCTGATATTTAATTCTTTTATGATGCCTCTGTATCTTGTAACATCTTTGTTTTCAAGATATCTTAAAAGTTTTCTTCTTTTACCAACCATTTTCAAAAGACCTCTTCTTGAGTGGTTATCTTTTGCATGAGTGTTAAAATGGCTTGCTGAAAGCTCATTGATTCTTTTTGTAAGTATTGCAACCTGAACTTCAGTCTTTCCTGAGTTGTTAGCTGATTCACCGTACTTTGTTACGATTTCGCTTTTTTCTTCTTTAGTTAATGCCACGTGTTTTTTTAATTAATGTTACTGAATATATTTAATGTTTTTTGTTTGTCTTCGTCAAGCTTTTTTGTAAGCTCTTCAAGGGAATTGAATTTTACTTCTTCCCTTATATACTCAACAAACCTGATTTTAATTTTTTCTCCGTAAATATCTTTATCAAAATTAAAGATGTTTACTTCAAGGAATATTTCATCGGTATCGTTTACAGTCGGGTTATGCCCTATGCTCATCATTCCACGGAATGTTTCGCCTCTGAAAATATTTTCATCTAAAAGAACTTCTACTGCGTAAATTCCGTTTTTCGGAATTTGTTTGTTGTCATCATCAATCTTGATGTTCGCCGTCGGATATCCTAATTCTCTCCCGCGTTTCGCGCCTTGAACAACTGTTCCTTCAATATCGTAAAATCTTCCGAGAAAAAATTTTGCAGCGTTTACATCTCCTTCTTCAAGAAGCTTGCGAATTTCTGTGCTGCTGATATTTTTATCGTCGATTTTAAACTCAGGCACTTTGTGCACACTGAAACCGAAATTATTCGAAAGAGCGTTTACTGTTTCAATGCTTCCCTCGCGATTTTTACCGAACATGTGGTCATATCCGATAACTAAGTCATTCAATCCTATCCTGTTCACAATGTAATCAGTAAAAAATTTCTCTGCAGGTGTAGCTGCGAACTCTTTACTGAAATTTATTATATAAACTGTATCAAGAGGAAATTTTTTTAGTAATTCAAGTTTCTCCTCTGTGGAAGTTAAAAGTTTTACATCTTTGGAGCGGTTCCTTAGAACTATCTGCGGATGCGGATCAAAAGTTATTAAGATGCTTCTTAAATTCTTTTCTTCCTTCAGGCGATTAAGCTCGCCGATAATCTGCTGATGCCCTATGTGAACACCGTCAAAAGTCCCTACGGTAACAACGGTTTTCTTATCGTAAACAATTTCATCGGGCTCTCTTACAACTATCATTCCCTTAAAAAAATTAATTTAAGGATTTTAAAACTTCTTTTACTTTATCAAAGTTCGGCAGATCTCCTGCGCTTTCTAAAACTTCAGCGTATGCTATCTTGCCTTCTTTATCAACTACGAATGCAGCTCTTTTGGAAACTCCGTTCATATTATGAACAAAGCCGCCATCAGGATATCTTGTTCCGTATTTTTCAATCACTTCTTTGTTAAAATCACTTAGCAAAGGGAAAGTAATTCCGTTTGCTTTTGCCCAAGCTTCCTGTGTAAAAATTGAATCAACACTTATTCCGAAAGTCTGCGCATCCATTGAAGAATAATCTTCAAAGTCTTTTACAATCGTACACATTTCTGTTGTACAAACACCGGTAAATGACTGCGGATAGAAAAATAATACTACGTTTTTCTTTCCTTTGAAATCACCTAAAGTATAATCTTTTACATCGCCTGTTTCATTTTTACTTTTTAATGTAAAATCAGGAGCTGTATCGCCAACGTTTAAAGCCATGTTTATGGTTGAAATTTAATTTTAAGCAATTAGTAATATAAGGATTTACCCAGAGAGTTTCAATGAGAAAACAGGGCTGGTAAGAGGTTAAAAATGAAATGAACTTATTTGATGCAAATCTGCGTAATTATGGCGTAAGTGCTTGTTTTTTCGTTTTACGCCTGCGTACAACAATAAAGATAACTACACCTGCAATGGCAAGGAAAATGAGAATTGGAACACCGAAAACCAGAAATATCATCATATAAGCAAACACATTGAACCCGGAATCATGTACTTCAAAATCGTTGGCTGTAAATGTTTTATACGATTCGACAAATATATTTGCCGGCTGAATGCGGTCAATTTCATCATAATATTTAGTCGCATCAGAAACAATAGACTGAACATCAGATTTTTCTTTTTCACTTTTGTAACGAATCAGGACATTGTCCTTTGGAGTCGGCTCTAAATTTTTAAAATCATAAATCAGACTGTTGCCTTCGTCGTTTATTGTAAATTTGGAGTTTGGCGAGACACCCATAATATCTTTTGCAGTCAGTCCGTCCATCAGCTGGATGTTTATTCTGCCGCTCTCAATGTTTTTTGCCCATGCCCTGCCTGATTCCAGTATATAAACAAAGCCGTTATCTGTATCCTTGCTGTAACCTTTTCTTAAAATGCTGTTTGAAGTATTAACGATGAAGTAAACTTTTATTTTTGTGATTGTTGAAGGTTTAAAATCTGACTTCCATACGTACCAGTTATTGTAAAGATTGCGTTTATTTTCATCGAATGAATAACTCGAATCGCCAGCCTTCAATTTTTCATTAGGCACTTCTTTGCCGTCAACATAAACTTTTAGCCCGTAAATATCTTCAAAACTTACTCTTGAAACCAATTCGTTTTCATAAGAAGCATTTATAGGGTAACCTGTATTAAAAATTATTTCTTTATTGGAAAGATTAAGCATATTATACTCACCGCGCACAACTGCAAAGTTCGGATAAAGCAAAACTGTTATCTGCTCACTTTGCATCTGGAGCTTATCGAGATATAAACTATCGGAAGCAAAAAACGGAATGAAGTCACTGCTGCCTCCGTTATTATAAAATCCGGGCGCGGCAGCATTTGCAAAAATTTTAGATGTGCTACAAATAAGGAAGAACAGAACAACAAAAAATTTTCTCATGGGGTTTTAAAATCCTCATTCCAAACAGCTTGTCCCGCTTTAGCGGGATCCCCGTTGGGAATGTTATAATTTTTAAAGCTTACATTACGAACGAGGACGTTCGTAATGAGGAGGTTTTTAATTAGTTTTGTGCAGATTCCTGTGCAAGTCTGAATGCATTCATCATATCAACAACTCCGCCTGACTTTGATAGGCTGGAGAAAGGAACTTTGGAATTTTTTCCTTGTATTTTTACCTGCAAACCGGGATAAGTTCTTGCCGAGCTTACTATTATTTCTTTTATCCTTTCCGCTGTTAGATTCGGAAAGAATGCTTTTATGTTTGCTGCCATTCCCGTTACTTCAGGAGCTGCCATGCTGGTTCCGCTTTCACGTTTATATAACGGATTCGGATAGCAGCTGTTTATTTCTACTCCGGGAGCAAAAACATCCACTATTTTATCTGAATAATTACTGAATGACGCAGCAAGGTCGTAATGCCCGGCCAAATCTTCAGGATCTTTTTCTTTTGACCATTGCTGCATCCAGGTTGATGCGCCGACTACAATTGTATTCGTGAAAAATTTCATCTGCCCGTTTTCCATGATAAACTTTCTCGGATAACTGATTTTTGTCTCTATATCAGATGCATCATTACCCGCAGAGTTTACAAAAAGCACACCTTTCTCTTCTGCATATTTCAGAGCTTCTAAAACCAGGTCAGCCTGCGGTGAAAAGTATTTCCCTGCCGACATATTAATTATACTTGCTCCGTTATCTACTGCATAACGTATTCCATTAGCAATATCTTTATCTCTTTCATCACCTTCATCGGGAACACAACGAACGCTCATTATTTTTGCATAGGGAGATTGTCCGATCGTATTTATGCTTGCAGCAATAATTCCCGCGACGTGTGTTGCATGGTCCATGCTTCCTGTATTAGGCTTATTGTTTCCGTATCCTCTCTCAATGAACAGTTCCGGATTATCGCCAATCAATAAATAAGTGCTTGTAGTATCGGTTAAGTATTTAGATTTTGTATCATACTCTTTCTTAAGCCCTACCATCTCTTCTTTTTTTATTCCGTACATGAAATATGTATTGAGTATTACGGAAGCTGCTTCTTCATATTTTCCTGTGAGAGTTCTTGAGATTTTATCTAGTTTATCGGGGTCCGTCGGATAATTTCTTTCCTTAAGAATTGCTTCAGCGCTATTTAATTCATCGATGGAAGTATTAATCCCAATCTTCATAAACATAACTTCGCTTTTTTCCTCCAGGTATTCATCTTTTACTTTTTTGAAATAAGGGTCGCTCTCGCTTACTCCCTGCTTCTTTAACTTATAATACTCTCTTGTAAACTCCATACCAAGGCTTTCCTGTATACCGAGGAAATTCCATCCGTTAAAATCATCAATAAATCCGTTTTCATCATCATCTACTCCGGCAACTCCGTTAACTTCTGCCATGTTTTGCCAGATATTATTTTTTAAGTCGGGGTGATTAATATCTATTCCTCCGTCAATAACAGCAACCACAACTTGTTTCGGTTCATTAAGTAACTGAGTAGTTTTCAAATACTCTCTGAATGCTAAAGTTCTTGTACCTTCATATCCGTCCTTCGGGTCCATTAGCGCCCAGTCAGGCAGTTCCTGCGCATTTGTTGTAATGTATTTCTGAATTTTTTTCGAGAGTAACTCGTTAAACCTGTTATCCGAGTTAGGTATAAAAGCAAAAGAAGAAACTGCAAGTATAAGTGCGAACAGCGATGAGACAAGAATTTTATTTTTAGACATGTATTTGAACACTTTTAATTTCATATTTCTAACGAATAATATTTTATATATTAACAGTTTTATTTACAATAGAATTACAACTGCCTTTTGGTTTTGTAACCCAAACCTTGTCTATTAAATTCTAAAATCAGTTAAAAGTTTCACGTTTATCAGAAAATAAATACGAATGAAAAAATTTTTAGAGAAGTATAGCGAATATAAGAGTAAAATTGATGATAGAGTTAACTCTCTTGTTGTGGAAAAAGAACCTAAAAGCCTTTATGACCCCGTAAACTATATTTTATCAGGCGGCGGAAAAAGAATCCGGCCAATAATCTTACTTTTTGCATGTGAAACTGTCGGCGGAAATATAGAAGATGCTCTTGATGCTGGCGCAGCAATAGAAGTTTTGCACAATTTCACACTGGTTCACGATGATATAATGGATAATGCCGATACACGAAGAGGAAATGAAACTGTTCACAAAAAATGGAATGTAAATACAGCAATACTTGCCGGAGATAACTTAATTGCAATAGCTTATAAGTCACTTCTCAGAACAAAAGTTTTAGGTATTGAAAAAATTGTTAAAGAATTCACGGAAGGTGTTGTAGAAGTCTGTGAAGGACAAAGCTATGATAAAGATTTTGAATTAGAGAATGATGTTACGATTGACAAGTATTTAATGATGATTCAGAAAAAAACTGCAAAGCTTATTGAAGTAAGCGCAGTGATGGGAGCAATTATCGGCGGAGGAACTGAACAGCAAATTCACAACATACGGGAGTTTGCCGTTAACTCAGGACTTGCATTTCAGATTCAGGATGACTTGCTTGATATAATTGCAGATGAAAAAGAGTTCGGGAAAAAAATAGGCGGCGACCTTATTGAAGGAAAGAAAACATTTCTGCTTCTGAAATCGCTTGAAGTAGTAAACAAAAAAGAAGACAGGGAAAGAATTGAACTGATAGTAAAAAACTCAGGCATCAAAGATAATCAGGAAGAAGAGATACAAAGGATTAAAAAAATATATTTAGATTACGGAGTAATTGACGCTGCAAAAAAAGCAGTGGAGAGCTTTACCTTAAAAGCAGATGAATGCATAAAAGATTTTGACCCTAAGCATCAGGAATTGCTGAAAGGATTTTCACAAATGCTGCTTGAACGAAATTCTTAATTAGTATAAACTAAGGAATGATTGAAAAAGAAGTTGAGATAGTAAATAATGCAGGAATGCATACGCGCCCTGCATCATCGATTGTAAAAATTGCTGCCAAATATAAATCTGATTTTTATATTACTCGGGACGATTTTGAAGTTAACGGCAAAAGTATTATTGGCGTAATGACACTTGCAGCAGAAAAAGGCTCTAAACTGACATTGAAGTTTGAAGGAGAAGATGAAGAAGCTTTATCGGTTGAGATGATAGATTTTTTCGAAAAAGGATTCGGTGAGATGTAAATTTTTATAGGATTTAATCATTGAAAATCACCCCAAACACATTTCGTATTTTACTTTTTTTTGCTTTGCTGAATTTATGCAAAGCCAACAATATTTCATTCGTTGATTATAACTGCGAATCTGATAATGCATTCTTCTATACGAAAGAGAATCATCTTATCTCTGGTTATTTAAAAATCATTAATGATGACGGAAGTGTTTATAATCAGTTTGAAATAATTACCCGTACTGATTCTGTTCTATATATTCCCGATTATAATTTTGTAAGTTTCACCAATGAGAAAGGATATTTCCCTATGGTGAAATTTTCCTTTCCATTCCTGCAGCTGAAACATAATGTAATTCCTTATCTTCAGGCTCCTGCCTTAATAAAATTTTTATACTTATTAGATAAAGTAAAATTTAGACCACGTGTATCGGATGGTATGCGTACAAATGAAGCACAGCTGCTTTATAAAAGAAGAGGGTGGTCAAACATAGAAGCATCGCCGCATATCATAGGAGCAGCTATGGATTTATCATACACTCCGCCCGAAGATAAAACTAAAATACTTTCGCTGAACGATGCAATAAACATACACTATCTCGAACACGGCCGCGGCGGAAACCGCCACGTTCATTTACAGGATAACAGCATATGGAATATGGATGTATCAACCTATGCAAATGACTTAAGCGCTAATTTGAATGCCATCATTAATCAAAAAATCTGCATGATTGCAAGTGCGTATAGTCCGGTTTATAAAAAATCGGACAAAGTAAATTCTTTCGTTTATAATTTTTATAATAATAATCCCGGCACTTTAAAAATTAAATTTTACGATATGTACGGGAAGAAAAAGGCTGACCTTCTCTCGGGTATTTATGAACCGGGTAGTCACTCAATAAATGTACTTACCGATTTTTTAAAGACAGGAATTTACAAACTAATAATTACAAATAACGACGGATTACTCGAAGAAAAAATTATCGGAGTGATTTGAATCCACTTTTATTTTTTAAAATTTTCGTTACATTAACCTATGGAACGGAAATTAGCTAAATACCTCGTTTTAATTTCCCTCGTATTTTTTACCTCTCAAGTATTCTCTCAATCGCAGATTAAATTGTTAGAAAGTGCTTATGAAGAAGATTCAGATTCTTTGATGCAGATATTCTTTGAGAATTGGAAGAAGGATTTGCCGGTATCACAGTATAATTATACTGACGATACAACAAAAGCAGCCATGGAATTATATAAATTTTTATATGAACCAGAACCATTAAATGAAAAAAATTCAAAAGCTGTAAGTGATGATGCCAATTCATACAGAATAATAAAATCAAATCTGCTGGATAATATTCTGGTAGTTTATGTAATGGAAAGAATTATGTATTTCCAATGGTATCAAGACTCTGAGTGGGACTCTTATGAACCTGATAACTCAAGAAGAGATACATTAAAACCACCAGAATTAGCTCGTTATATGGATGGCAAATTACTGAACAAAAAAAGATTAATAGATTTCAGACCTCAGATAAATGGTTCAAATATAGTATTTTTAGATTCCACCTATTCAGGAATAATTAATTATTTTGTTTTAGGAAACTTTATAAAAACATCTTATACTAAATATGACCGTTGGACTGTAAAAAGAAACAGAGAAGAATTTCAAAAACGATTTGATTTTCTGAACCGGTACCTACCTATTTTAGAAACAGGACCAAGAACTATATATGAGGATGGTCATACAATAGGAAGCGGATTTGATATTAACGGCAGGTCAGCTATAAACTCAATCATGATTGACAAGACATTATCCTTTGCCCGAGTAAGTACTTACACCGATTGTAATCAAACAATATACTATTTGGAAAAGAAAAATGGAGAGTGGAGTTTTAGAAAAAAAGAAGAACTTTGCTGGTGCGGTTAATTACCTTTTAACCTCAAAAAAACTTTTTAATATCCCTGCGCACTCTTTATCCATAATTCCCCCATAGACATTAACGATGTGATTCATCTTTTCATTTGAAGTGATATTAAATGCGCTGCCACATCCGCCGATATTATTATCGAAAGCACCGAAGAAGAGATTATCAATCTTAGCCATCACAATTGCTCCCGCGCACATTGGGCAGGGCTCAAGCGTAACATACATATTGCATCCGATCAGCTGCTTTGACTGTAAATATTCAGCGGCAGAAGTGATTGCAATTATCTCTGCGTGGGCAGTCGGATCTTTTAATGTCTCAACCTGATTGTGCGCCTTGGCAATGATTGTATTCTGGAAAGTGATGATGCATCCTATCGGGACTTCGTTTTCTTCGTAAGCTCTCTCTGCCTCTTTAAAGGCATACTTCATCCATAGTTCCTGTGTATTCATTTTTGTTTTACTTTTTCTTTTTGGTTGGTGTTTTTGGCGCAGGATTTAAAGTATCCGCTTTTACTCCTTGAGGAGTATCTGTTTTTTTGTCATCACTGGGTTTTACCAGCGGAGCGTTCATCTTTCGCATCATATCTTTGAACGAATAAAATTTATATCCGCGTCTTTTCAGATTCGTAATCTCTTTATCTAGGAATAAAAATTCTGAGGGAGAAAGATTTAAAATATAAAAATTATTTGTGTAGCCGTTCTTTGTCCTGTTAATAATATTAGTGAATAAATCATAAACTTTTTTCTCATCAATATTTGCCGAAGCAAACTTCTGAAGCAATGTATCTTTATACGTAGTGATTTTATACTTCAAAAATTCATCCTTAATTTTTTCTTCAAACACAAAATCTTTTACAGGGTTATCTATTATCACGCCGCCTGTTTTTGCAAACTCATAGGAAACACTTTTAATTTTAGCTCTCCACTCACGGTTTCCTTCCGTACCGGATTTAAAATCAGCCTCTACATCATCTTCTTTTCCAATTGAAAACTTCAGAAGGAAATCTTTTTTTGAATTAACAATTAATGACTGAACGTCCGACTTATCATTTGTAAGAGGGAGTATTATAGAGAAATTTTCATTTGAGTTTAATACTTCATTTAAATCGGAGGATTTAAAATCCACAATATTATTTAAAATCAGACATACATCCGAAGCATCTCTTTTTATTTTATCGGTATAGTTAAGCTTTATATTTCCTACCGTTTTCTTTAAACTGTCTCTCTTAAAATAAATATCTGCGCTGATGTTTTTAGTCTTTGGGTCTTCGTTGATTGTTTCTTCAAGTCCGTAGTAGCGGAGCATATTTGTAAAATTAGTCGTAACTTCTATCGTACTCAGGTCAAGCGGAATTGAGACTTCTTTAACAAACCATAATTCGGGAAGAGCTTTATTTGACTTCTTATCATTTTTCCCGTCCTTAATCCATTCCTTTTTAATGCCGAAAGAATATAGCATAGAATCAATTTCCGAAGGGATTTTCTTCTTCAGTTCCTCATCAGTAAATTTTTTATCGGTTGTTTTTGTAATTCCTGTTTCTTTTGAATCATCTGAACTATTGAAATAAAAATAGGATAATACAGCTGTAACAACTACCAGCGATGCTATTAAAATTATTTTTATTTTTTGTTCTTTAAAATTCATCAGACTTAATTAATATGGTCAGCTATTTCGCTTTTTATTTTCTTAAATACGGAAATTGTTTCAGGAAGTTTTTTCAAACTTAAAACTTTTGCAGCATCATCTACATATTTTTCTTTTCTTGCTCCGATCAAAACAGTTGATACTCCATCAGATGAAGAAATAAGCAGCATTGTTTTCTGTGAAAGCGACAAACTGTGATATTCTTCAGGGATGATCGAATTTATTATAGTATGAATCTTCGCATTGCGTGAATTTGCATTTATTTTATAATAAGTCGAAATAAAATTAAACAATTTATAACTCTCCCCTAAATACTTTGCAAAAAATTCTTTTGTTCCGGCATCTTCAACCTGATTATTAAAAAAATCAGTAAGAAAATTTATTCTTGGAGCTATATTATACTCTATATTATCGTTGAAATGCTCCAGCGTTCCGAAAAATTTCCAGTTCTCATCTATCAGCTTTCCGAACGAAAGAAACTTCTTCGCCTTATCTAAATCCTCACTGGCTTCCATATCGACTAATTTTTCATCAATAATGTCCTGCTCCATTAACATTACTAATTTATTTTGCTTTACAAAATCATTTTCAATGTATTGGCCTGTAACTTCAAAATCAGCCAATCGCAGAAGACCTTTAGCAGTTATTGCATTAAGAGGTCTGTTTACAAGAACTTCCAACTTATTTTCTTCAGCAAGTTCAAGAACAGTTTTAGTTCCGTTCACTTGATTTTTATTCAGAACTGCTCCGCTCTCTATCAAATTAAAAGGCAGTTGAATGCATTTGAAATTATTTTCAGTATTTATTTCATTGGCGATATACAATACTTTCTCCAGTGAAGTGAAATTATACTCGTTATGTAAACCGGGAAAAGAATTGGAAGAAATTCCGTAGGATTTTATTACACCTTCTTTTACTTTCTCCTCTAGAAATACAAAAGCATTTTTCATTCTTCTGTAGTATTCTTCTCTGGCTGTTTCGATTTTCACTCCTTCGTGTTCAGCCCAGCCTAAAAAATATTCGGGATTGTGAAGCAAGTACACATCAACGTAATCCATCTGCAGTCTTTTCAACTGCTCTTCTAACTGATGCTGAAGAAAATCAGGATGAATACAGTGCCAAAGACGCTCAGCATATTCCACAACTTCGGGAAAAGGTTTGCCTTCTTCTTTTCTTGCCACCGCAGTTTTATAATTTGAACCTTGTATATATCCAGCTTTTGTTACAACCGTAAGATCATCTCTCTTTATTTTATCCTCTTCAATTAACTTAGTCACTACCTGACCGACAAGTATTTCGCTTTTGCCATCGGCATAATTTGCAGATGTATCTATTAAAGTTATTCCGTCTAAAATAGCTTTCTCGAGCGATTTTCTATGTTCCTCAACTCTGTAGTCTATTCTATAACAGCCGAAGCCTAAAATTGGCAGTTTCATTTTATATTGTTTGAATCAAAATAAAAATAGTATTCTTTAAATTAAATTCATAAAATATTTAGATATAAATGATGAATTTAGAACTATTTTTAAACCTGATTTTACCCTCATTCTTCATTGTAATTAAAAATCAATAACCTTAATTTCATTTTTTACAATCATTCCACATTTTTAGTAATATTCTAATACAATGAGCGATAAATCTTACCTTTCAGCTTCTTACAATAATATTCTTGTTTCCGAAATAGAAAATAAAAACGGACTTAAGGTCGGAGTAATACAACTAAACCGTCCTGATGTTTTGAATGCATTAAAAGTTGAGCTCATGAAAGAAGTTGTGGGCACAATGGAAAACTTTGACAAAGACGAAGAAATAGGATGCATAGTATTAACAGGAAATGCCAGAGCTTTTGCTGCCGGAGCAGATATAAAAGAAATGGCAGATGCCACTGCAATTGAAATGCAGCTTAGCAATCAGTTTGCCCGATGGGATAAAATAAGAAAAGTAAGAAAACCAATAATTGCTGCAGTAAGCGGTTTCGCTCTCGGCGGTGGATGCGAGCTTGCAATGAGCTGCGATATGATAATAGCAGCGCAGAGCGCTAAGTTCGGTCAGCCTGAAATAAATTTAGGTGTAATTCCGGGTGCAGGGGGTACACAAAGACTTACAAAAGCAATCGGCAAAGCGCGCGCTATGGAAATGATTCTCACAGGAAGAATGATGTCCGCTAAAGATATGTTTGAAGCCGGACTTGTAACACGTGTAGTTGAAGATGAAGTATATTTAGATGAAGCTATTGAGCTTGGTAAAGAAATTGCATCCAAGCCGGCAGTAGCTGTTATGCTGGGCAAGGAGTGTGTATCACGTTCTTTAGATCTTACAATTGAAACCGGTCTTGAGTTTGAAAGAAAAAATTTCTATTTATTATTTGCTACCGAAGATAAATTTGAAGGCATGAATGCATTTGTTGAAAAGAGAAAAGCTGAGTGGAAGGGAAAGTAATGCAATTTAGAATTATGAATTATGAATTAAGAATTGTTCTCATAGCATTTGTTGTTATGTTTATTTCCTGCATATGTTATGCACAGGAAAAGCCTGTTACTGAAATTCAGGGATCGAAAGAAGGCGACCTGAATGCGCAG
>CALJIG010000041.1 GCA_937974175.1 uncultured Ignavibacteria bacterium | reverse complement strand
TTGAATGAACACCCACCGTCTCGCTTCGCTCGACACCTCCCTCAAGGGAGGAATTTTTATTGTTTTATCCCAAGCAGAGCTTGGGAATGAGTACTAACGTCCTTTTTAAAATCAATTGCCGTTTAATAAATCAACAGCCATGTTATGTATCTCAGGTCTTATCTCTCTTATTCCGTTATTATCGCGGGAAGGATAAACTCTGTTTGTTAAAAATATTACTATTAAATTTTTATCGGCATCTGCCCATACGCTTGTACCTGTATAGCCTGTATGCCCGAATGAATTATCTGAAAATTTTTCTCCGCACGGAGCTCTATATGAAGTCGGTTCAGGTTTTGTATCCCATCCAAGTCCGCGTGAATTATTATAAGCAGCTGTCTCCCATTTATTTGTAAAGAAACCAATTACATCGGCATTGGCAAATTTTTCTTCTTTTAGTCCTCTTGTATAAGGATTATAGTATTTTCCTTTCTCAAGCATCATGCTCATAAACCGGTATAAGTCATCGGCGTTTGAAAATAATCCCGCATTTCCTGATACTCCATTAAGCATAGCCGCTGTTTCATCATGGACTTCACCCTGCAATAATCTGTTTCTCCAGTAAGTATCGTTCTCTGTAGGGACTGCAAGTTTTTTCAAATTATCCTTTGGCAGATATGTTGTGCTTCTCATTCCGAGCGGTTCAAAAATATTAATTCTGCAATATTCATCAAGAGACATCTCTGAAATTTTTTCAACTATAAGTCCGAGCAGCACTGCATTCAAATCACTGTAAACAAATTTAGTCCCTGTTTTATAGTCAGGAGTCATGTTGTAAATCTCATCTAAAACCTGCTGCCGCGTAGTAAGCGTTTTGTAAAAAGGTATCCATGCCTTCAGTCCCGAATTGTGAAGAAGAAGATTAGAAATTCTTATATCTTCTTTTCCGTTATTTGCAAATTCAGGAATGTAAAGCCATACGTTATCGTTTATATTCAGTCTGCCATTCTCATATAATTGCATAATTGCAGAAGTTGTAGCAATTACTTTTGTTACTGAGGCAATATCATAAATACTGGAGCCTGTTACTTCCTTAGCATCTGCGTCATAGGTGTATTTCCCGAAATTTTTTTCCATTAATATTTTATCAGGAGTTGCAATTAAAAGCTGAGCGCCCGGAAAATATTTATTTGTAATTCCGCTGTTTACAAGATTTTCAAGCTCCGTTGTTGTGGCTTTTGAAAGTCCGCAAGAAAGACTGAAAAAGAGGAAAAAAAATATAAGGATACAATACCGTTTCACTTTGCCAATATACCTAATTTAAAAATTTTTAAAAACTTACAAAAAAAGCACCTATAAATGAGTTTGTAAAGTCTATAAGGTTTTTAAGGGTTATAAGGTTTCAGAGGTTAAAAGCACTGAAAGCTCTAATTTGTCTGAAATTTTAACTATGGCTTTTCAAATAAGGGAAAATTAAAATCAATGCGACAACTCCAGATATCCCCAGAGCAATAATATTACTAATCCTAGATAAAGTGCATTTCCAACAACAAGCACAATAAGTGATTTAAAAATCCCTGAAATAATATTTGCTTTTGAGAATTGAATTATTGCAAACATATAATAGCCGATAAGAGGCAGTAATCTTAAATTCCACATTAAAGGAGTTAAAAGTGAAAGGGGAATAAAGATAACGGTAATTAGCGCTCCAAAACCGAGAATATAAAAATAGAAAGCAAGCCGCTCGCCGAAGCCGGCATCTTTATTTCTGAAAACAAGTGTATGAACAAGAGCTAAGATAGGAGGCAGGAGGAACATAAGGTAGTTCATTCTGGATAAAAGCAGCTGACGGAACTCACTCGTTGAAACTTTATTATCTATCATTTCCTGTGTATTTTTACCTAAGAAAGTTTCCTGCATATAGCTGAAATACCCTTCACTGAAAAAGTGAAACATCAGTATGAAAAAAGAAACCGTCATAAGGAAAAATCCGACGGGCTTTACATAATCTTTCCTTTTGCCGTTAATAAAATTCCTAACGAAGTTTCCCGGAGCGAGAAATAACTCTCTTACTGTATAGGAAAAGCTTGATTCCCAATAAATTGTTTTATAAAAATACTCATCAAAGCTGTTTTTTACTGATATACCGGGAGTGATTTTTTGCTGTCCGCAATTGTGGCAGTAGTTTCCTATAGGTTCTGTTCCGCAGTTTAGGCATTTATCCATGCTTCAAAATACTCATTGAATGTTAAACATTCAGTTACAAATTTGAAGTTTTCTTGAAATAAATTTTACTGCGTTTTCAAATTTCACCGAAGACAGAATAATCTAAGGTTTGTCAAGCAGAATTTTAATAATTCGCCCTATTAGTAGTAATAGTGAACAATATCTTGGAATAATGCAGAATAACAATTAAATTGGAAGTGGGTAAAAAGTTTTTAATGTTTAATATAAAAATGTTACAATAATGTTACTTTCAAATCAGAAATCAGAAATTAACGAAAATCCGTCAGTGTCGAAAAAGTGAAAACGGCAGTGTTGAAAAAACAATACCGGGATTTTGAAAATCCGACACTGGGAACAAATTTAAAAAATTGCAGTATTGAAAAAACAACACATATTTTTCAAAATCCGTCAAAAATCCGTCAAGATTAGGAAAAATTTTTGAAAAATATTAAAACCGAAATTCAATAGATTTTAAACATTTTCTAAATAAAAATTACAAGCTTGAAATTTGAAATTGAATTAAAACTATTACAATCATTTCGTATATTGATTAACTTAATTTATTAACGAGGCATTATATTGGGTCGGATACTACCATACTTTTTTGTTATTATTTTTCTGCTTGCAGCGGCGTTTTATTCCGTAACTGTTACATCATGCAATCCTATCACTAAGCCCGATACGACTATTCAAAATAACGGGACGGTAATTTCCGGGCATGTTTATGATTTAAAGGGTTATCCCTTTCCCGGAGTGAAAGTTTATGCTTCGCCTACAAATTATACAACAACGTTAGGCGACGGGTTTTTCTCGCTTGCAAATATTTCGTACCCGATAAGCCTTATTGTAAAAAAAGACGGTGACTCCACTATTAATGTTTACCAGAACCTTAACGCAAATAATCCGAATCTTACCTATAATACATACAGCGATAATACTAATTACAAAGAAGGTGAGTTTTTTATTAAGTACCCTTTAATTCCTGCTGATAAATCTTTGCTTATACAGTTTACATCGGAAGATATTATTACATTCAGCTATAATTACAGTATAAGAGATACCGTTTCAGCAAGAGTGCCGATAACATGGGAAGGGAATAAGCAGACATTGTTCGGCAAGCTTATCCTTATGACTTATACCCGAAATCCTTTCCAGCCGTTTTTAATAAGAACATATGATTCATACGCAGAGAGAAGTTTTTATATAGATACAAACAGGATTATAAATACTACGTTTGACTCGGCATCGTTTTATTCTGCAAATCCTGATGAAGGAATTGTGAATGTTAGGAATTTTAATTTCAGCTCTACTTCAGATAATAATATATATTTCAGTCTGGCAGGAAATACAAACTCAGATATGGCGCTTGAGAATTATAATTTTCGGGGGACGTTTGATTTTGTAGTGCCGAAGATTTTTTCGACTAACCGTATGCACATGACAACTTATAATCCCTATACATCTGACAGCTATATTATAAATAATGCATACATGCCTGAGAATTCTATTATAACATTTAACGGCATACCTGAAATTGCTTTGTTAACTCCGCCGCTGAATTCTGCCAATGTAGATTCAACCACTCAGTTTTTTGCGAAAGGGAATACAACTACTCCAGGAGTGTACTGCTATCAGTTTGTGCCCGAAGGAAATTTTGTTTACAGTGTGTGGATTTATAATAATACTGAAACGTTCACTTATCCTGACTTATCAAAGTACGGCTTTAATCTAAAGAAGGGCACTGCTTATAAATGGACGGTTCAGAAGTTTTCTCCGTTCGGCAATTTAGATGATTATTGCTCTGTACCTACCAATAAAATTTTAAAAAACTTCGATGTACAGGTAAATGCCAGCTACTTTGTAACCAAGGCAGATACAGTTATTGCTCCGCGTCCTTATGTAAACGGGACAAAATAAACTAACATTAAAAACTTTAACTTATTAAATTTAGGTGAAAAGTTTGAGAAGTTTCAACGGATATTACTTGAAATGAAGTAACCTGACAGTCAAACGATAACTGTCAGGTCCTTTAAAATTATTTTATAAGCATCATCTTCTTTGTCTCTGTAAAATTCTCATTGGTTAATCTGTAGAAATAAATTCCTGTTGATAAGTTTGAGCCGTTGAATTCAGTTTCGTAATTGCCCGTTGTTAAATTCTCATTGATAAGATTTGCAACTTCTTTGCCTGACATATCAAAAACTTTCAGTGTGACAAAAGAGTTTTCACGAATGGAAAAATTAATTTTTGTTGTCGGATTAAAAGGATTGGGATAATTCTGGTATAAGGCAAAATTTTCAGCCAGTTCATTTGAAACCTGGTTTACAAATGAAGCCCCTGCATTTGATGTTTTTAATACAGTGCCTGAAATCCCGGTACAGTAGCCGAGGTTATCGCTTCTCACTGAAATGCTTTTCAAAGTCTGAACAGAATTTGAAACCTGCGTAAACCAGGTCTGTCCGCCGTTAATTGTTTTTATCAGAGTTCCGCTTTCACCGCAGGCATACCCTGTATTTGCATTAACAAAGCTGACTCCGTAAAGCCAGACTAATGCACCCGTATTCAGAACTGTCCAGTTATTGCCGCCATTGATAGTTTTAATTACTGTACCATAGCTTCCTGCAGCATATCCGGTGTTTGCATTTACAAAGCTGACGGAATAAAGATTGTTTGTAGTAGGGGAGTTGAGCCCGATAAAGGATGCGCCGGAGTTACTGGATTTTGTTATGACTCCGTTTAAACCTACTGCAATTAAATTGGATTCATCGGCAAATGTTACAGCCTGAAAATTGTTTGAGCCGGAATATTGACCTGAGAGCCCGCCGTTTGTATAAACACGCAGCAGACCGGCTTCCCCGCATAAAGCGAACTTGTTTGCATTGAAATATTTAACGCAGGTAACAGGATAAATTGTACCGACACTGTATTGCCCCCAACTTGTACCGCCGTTATCTGTTAAAAAATAAATACCGTTGGAAGCTGTGATTATTCCGTTTAGTGCGTCTGAAAATGCTATTGAATAAAGAGTGAAAGCCTGGCCGGGATTTGCAGGAAACCATGAGAATCCGCCGTTTGTAGTTTTGTAGCACTTGCCATACTCGCCCACAACGTATGCTGTGCTCGAATTCAAAGTATAGGAATTGTAGAATGTAGTAGTTTCGCCCGAAAACACTACGTTCCACTGAGAAAAGGATGAGTTTGATACAAATATAGAAATGAAAATAAAAAGAACGAGATAGAAATACTTCATCTGTAGGGGTTTGGGGTTATTTTAAAGAACTTATAAACAAAAATACTGAAATAAAAATGAGGGAACTATGAAATAAGAATTGAATAATAATTATCTATAAATTTCATTTTTGTTTGGTGTAATTTAATGACATCACAATTCTGCACTGAACTTCAATTATAAATTGCTTATTTTACAGATTACATAAAATTAGATTTAACTCCATAATAATGAAATTAGAAGACCTTAACGAACAGCAGAGAGAAAAAATCTCCGAGTTCGGCGTGAATACCTGGTATGTATTAGACTTGCTTACTCAATATAAAGAGGATGCGAATTCAGTTCCGGAAAAATGGCAGAACTTTTTTAAAGATATTAATATAGAATCGCTTTCATTTAATATTGGGAACGGACATACGAACGGTTCTGCAGCTCAGCAATCTGCTCCGACAATAATACAAAGTTCAGGTGCAAAAATTTCAATGCCTTTACCATCAGGAAATGAAACCGGTGTTACTTTACGCGGAGCAGGAGCAAAAATAGTAGATAACATGACAGGCAGCCTTACGATTCCGACAGCGACTACTTTCAGAACAATTCCCGTTAAGGTTCTTGAAGAGAACAGAATAATAATCAATCAGCATTTCAAAAAATTAAATCTCGGTAAAATATCTTTTACTCATATAATTGGCTGGGCAATTGTTAAGGCAATTGAATCAACGCCTGTGATGAATAACTCGTTTACAATTGTGGATGGAAACCCAACTTTAGTTGTAAAGAAAGATGTTAACCTTGGGCTGGCAATTGATATACAGAAAAAAGACGGAAGCCGTTCGCTTCTTGTGCCTAATATTAAGAAGGCAAATGAAATGAACTTCCAGCAGTTCTATGATGCATATAATGATATTGTGAACAGATCAAAAACCGGAAAGATAGAAGTTTCAGATTTTATGGGTACATCTATTTCCCTTACCAATCCCGGCGGACTTGGGACAATTGCTTCAAATCCAAGACTTATGATAGGGCAGGGAGCAATTATTGCCACAGGCGCTATTGATTACTCGGCAGAATATCAGGCTGCATCGAAAGAAATAATTACATCCCTTGGTATCAGCAAGATTATGAATATTACCAGTACATATGACCATAGAATAATTCAGGGAGCAGAGTCAGGAACGTTTCTTAAGAAAGTTCACGAGCTTTTAACGGGTGAAGAAAGTTTTTATGAAAATATTTTCGCTGATTTAAAAATACCGTTAAGACCTGTTGTATGGAAAGCAGATAATAATGCAGAAGATTTTGCAGGCGGAATACATAATATTGCCGAGATAGAAAAACACGGAAAGGCGATACAGTTAATAAATATGTTCAGAGTCCGTGGACACTTGCTTGCAAACATAGATCCGCTATTCCCGAAAGTACAATATCATCCCGAGCTTGATTCATCTAACTACGGATTTACTGTTTGGGATTATGACAGGGAATTTATAACAGACGGACTTGCAGGAAAAAGAAGCGCAACGCTTAGGGAAATATTAAATATTCTGCACGAAACTTATTGCCAGTCAATCGGTGTTGAATACAGGCATATTCAGGACCCTGATGAAAAGAAATGGCTGCAAGATCAGATGGAATCGACACGCAACAAAGGCAATTTTTCTCTTGAAGAAAAAATGCTGATGCTTAATAAATTAATTCAGGCAGAAAATTTTGAGAAGTTTATTCATACAAAGTATGTAGGTCATAAAAGATTTTCATTGGAAGGAATGGAAACCATTATTCCTGTTCTCGATTATTTAAATGACGAAGCTGCAAAAGAAGGAGTAGAGGAAATTGTTTATGGCATGGCTCACAGAGGAAGACTTAACGTGCTGGCTAATATTGTGAACAAATCTTTATTCTCTATATTTTCTGAATTTGAAGATATCGTTGATACCCGTTCATCACAGGGCTCAGGCGATGTAAAATATCACTTAGGTGCAACAGGGGAATATGAGACACTAAGCGGAATAAAAATAAAAGTCTCGATTGCTTCTAATCCCTCGCACCTGGAATTTGTAAATCCGGTTGTTGAAGGAATTGTTAGAGCAAAGCAGACAAGGACTGAAGATATCGAAAGAAAGAAAACACTTGCTGTAGTACTTCATGGTGATGCTGCATTTGCAGGTGAAGGTGTCGTTGCAGAGACATTAAACTTATCTCAGCTGAAAGGTTACACAACAGGCGGAACGCTTCATATAATTATTAACAATCAAATAGGATTTACAACTGACCCTAAAGAAGGTCGCTCGACTACTTATGCAACTGACGTTGCAAAGATGGTACAGGCTCCGATATTCCACGTAAACGGAGAAGACCCGGAGGCATGTCTATGGGTAACGAAACTTGCTTACGAGTACAGACAGAAATTTAAAAAAGATGTTGTTGTAGATGTGCTCGGCTATAGAAAATACGGGCATAACGAAGCAGATGAGCCTTCATTTACACAGCCGCTGATGTATAAAGTTATAAAAGGAAGAGCAAGCATAAAAGAAATTTATGAGACTCAGTTATTAAAAGCAGGAACTGTTACAGAAGCTGATATTGTAAGACTGGAGAATATTTACAACGGAAGACTTAATGAAGCATTCGAAAAAGCAAAAGGAACGCATCAGGAATTTAAGCATGAAGACCCGATGGCATTAACAAAAGCAGAAATAAATACAATACAGCTTGATAAGAAGACAGAAATTACAGGTGAAGATTTTAATAAAATTGTAGATGCATTGGTTAAATTCCCGTCAGGTTTTAATGTACATGGAAAACTAAAGAAATTTATAGAATCACGCAGGGATATTTTAACAGATGAAAATTCTCCTATAGACTGGTCGTTTGCGGAAGCGCTTGCATTCGGTTCGCTTGTTCAAGAGGGAATTACAGTAAGACTTAGCGGACAGGATGTATCCCGCGGAACATTCTCGCAGCGTCACGTAGTATTTGCAGATGCTGAAACAGGACATGAGTTTATTCCTCTGAACGCACTTGCATCTAAAGATGCTAAACTGGAACCTGTAGATAGCTCGCTTTCTGAAATTGCAGTGCTTGGATTTGAATATGGATATGCAACAGCTGACCCGATGGCATTAGTTATATGGGAAGCGCAGTTCGGTGACTTTGCAAATGCTGCTCAGGTTATTATTGATAACTTTGTTGTATCATCGTACTCAAAGTGGAATTTGCACAATAATCTTGTGATGTTACTTCCTCACGGTCAGGAAGGACAGGGACCGGAGCACTCAAGCGCGCGTCTTGAAAGATTTTTAACTTTATGCGCTGATGATAATATGTATGTTTGTAATGTTACAACTGCAGCTCAGTATTTCCATTTATTGAGAAGACAGGCAAAGTTGACAGGTACTGATAGAAAACCATTGGCTTTAATGACTCCGAAAAGTTTACTAAGGTCTCCATTGGCAGCTTCACATAAGAAAGATATTCTTGAAGGAAAATTCTGGGAAGTAATAGAAGATATAAATCTTGCCGGAAATATAAATGATGTTAAGACTATAATTTTAACCAGCGGAAAAATTTATTATGACGCAGATAAGTACAGAACTGAAAACAATATTAAAGATGCTGCGATTGTAAGACTGGAGCAATATTATCCATTTCCGGAAGATTTGCTGATATTTGTTTTAGCTCAATATAAAAATGCGAAGAGCTTAGTATGGCTTCAGGAAGAACCTGAAAATATGGGTGCATATAACCATCTGGCATTGGATTTGATTAGATTAGTTCAGAACAAGATGAAATTTTATGCAGTGTGCAGAGAACCGAGTGCCAGCCCTGCACCGGGCTCGAATAAGGTTTTCCAGATTACTCAGAAAGAGATTATTGCAGAGGCGTTTTCAGTCAGCAATTGATTTGTATTACTCAGCCTTATTACTTAGCGAGGTTAAAGTCGTTATTTTGCAAATAAACTGAATATATGTGTTTATTTTATCATATTATTCAGCTACATTAAAACAAATATTGATTCACCAAATGAAAAATATATTATGAGAAAACTTTTTACAACCTTACTATTTATTCTTAGTTTTATTGCGATTAATTCACAAGCACAGACATATGTATGGAATAGAACAGATTCCGCTGATTTTCAGGTTGCAACAAACTGGACACCAGATAGGACAGTACCATCAGCGACAGATGTTTTGAGCTTTGAAAACGGAGCAACTAATACTATAGCTTATAATGTCCCTACTCAAACGATCGCTTCTCTTTCTGTAACAAATTCAACATCTATTAGATTATATAGTGGAGCTGCAATAACTCTTACTATTACTGGAGGAGCTAATCCAGTTGTTTTAATAGGTCCTGGTTCCACTTTTGCAGCTAGTGCAAGCGCTGCAGGAAATGCTATAGTAATAAATATTGCAACAGGTGGAACTGGATTAGTTGCCGGTAATATAACTATGACGTCAAATAGCGGAAGCCCAGCACATCGATTTCAAGCTTTGGATGCAAGTGCGGTAACTTTTACGGGTGTTGGATCATTCACCTTTGGACCATTGGTTTCCGGAAATCCATTTGGTACAGGAACTGCCCCTTCTGGTTTAAATTCTATGGTTTTTACCAGTGGTTCGCGTTATGTAGCACGAGGTGGTTCAAATCCTTTTGGTGCAGGTCAACCTAATTCTGCATGTGTGTTTCAATCTGGAAGTACTTTTGATTGCCAAATTACCGGTCCGGCATTTTCTGGAAGAACTTATGCAAATTTTGAATTGAATAATGCTGGTACTGTAACAGGTACAGGTGGTGCAGTATGTTCTATTAATAATATAACTGTAAACGATGGAATTTTAAATCTTAATCTTACTAATCGAATTAATATAAAAGGTGATATTTCTATAGCAGCTTCAAAGTCTTTAGTTTTTAATAGTGCTGATTCAATCCACTTTGTTGGTACTTCACAACAATCTATTAGTGGCTCTGGTACATTAACTTTTGCTAGTGCAACAAAAGTAATAATGAATAATTCAAACGGGTTGCTGTTGAATAGAAATGTAAATTTACAAGGTCAATTGAATATGGTTTCCGGAAATATTACAACAGGTGCAAACACATTAACACTGGGTTCGAGCACTGCGATTTTAGGAACTTTAGTTTACACATCAGGCACTATCATCGGTAACTTTGAAAGATGGTATGCGGCATCAACTACTGCAGCGCCAAGACTTTACCCAATGGGAACAGCTACAAACTACAGACCGGCAACAGTATCTTTTCCTGTTACAGGACCTACGACTGGCGGAACTATCGTTGTTTCTCATTTTGACGGAGGTACGGATGGTTCAGACTTAGCACTTCCAATTAATGATGGTGGATTCAACATTGAAAGACGCTCCAATATGTACTGGTCATTAACAGCCGCAAATGGTCTTCTTGATGGTATTTATGATTTATCAGTTGACGGCAACGGACAGACCGGAATTAATGATGCGACAAATTTAAGATTAA
The DNA here is from genome assembly GCA_937974175.1 of uncultured Ignavibacteria bacterium. Lineage (GTDB taxonomy): Bacteria > Bacteroidota > Ignavibacteria > Tepidaquicellales > Tepidaquicellaceae > JAFDZO01. Next base: position 56,356 of record CALJIG010000041.1, on the reverse strand, counting down.
TTTATTCTGGCGATGCAGGTACAACATTCAGCGCTCCGGGTACTCACGTAACCGGCTCAGGAACAGTAGCTAGTAGAACAGGTATTACCGGTGGAACATATGGTCAACACTACCTTGGCGGTAACAGTACAAATAATCCGTTACCTGTAGAGCTTGATAACTTTGTAGCTACTACAATTAAAAATGAAGTAATACTTGACTGGGCAACCGGACATGAATTAAATAATTCAGGTTTTGAAATCGAAAGAGCAGTTCTCAATCCAAAACAAAACAGAACTGATTCAGATTTAAATTTCCAAACTGTTGCTTTCGTACCTAGCAAAGGAAATTCAAATTCAGTTCAAGGGTACAAATACATCGATGGAAATTTAGTTGTCGGCAGATTTGCATACAGATTAAAACAAATGGATTACAATGGAAACCATACATATTTCTTATTAAATAATGAAATAGTTGTGACTACTCCAAATAAATTTACAATCAGCCAGAATTATCCAAATCCGTTTAATCCTGCAACAACAATTGCTTATGATATGCCTTTTAGCGGTACTGTAAAACTAGTTGTATTCGATAATATCGGAAGAGAAGTTGCTACTTTAGTTAATGGAAATGTTAATGCAGGTTATTACAAGGTAGCATTCAATGCATCTGCATTACCGAGCGGTGTTTATTTCTACAAAGTAAATGCAACCTCAGGTTCTGAAAAATTTGAAAAAGTATTTAAAATGATGCTTGTAAAATAATATTCAAAATTTTTATTCATAATAAAAGCCTGTAGAAGTTTTTTCTACGGGCTTTTTTTTTTGTAAATTCTAAATTGTAACTTGACCCCAAAATTGTTAGGATTTTGTTAGGATTATTATTAATTTATATTTAATTTTTGAGCTGTTAATTATTCAACCCTGTTTTTTATGAATAGAAAATTTCAAGCAGTTATACTTGTCTTTGTTTCAATATTGCTTTTCACGTTTACCAATCAAAAAGCAAATGCAACAACTCACACTATTACTGTAAACAGTAATTTCTTTAACCCGGCAGCACTAAATGTAATTGTAGGTGATACTGTCCATTTTCAATGGGTAGGCGGAAATCATACTACAACTTGTGATGACGTCATCCTCCCCGGTACGTCACGACCAATTGGTGCAGATGCGTGGGATTCACAAATGAATTCGGGAACTACCGATTTCTATTACGTCGTTAATGTAGCAGGATCATATGTCTATGGGTGCCAGCCGCACTGGCCGGGAATGCAAGGCACTATCACAGCAGGATACGGTTACAAGATATGGGCAGGAATTTTTGGTGGAGGAGATGGCTCTTCATGGAATGACCCTTTAAACTGGCTTGATGGAGTTGCACCGGTATCTACTGACAGTGTGAAATTAGATAATTCTCAGGTTAGCTCGACTTATGTTGTGTTCCTTCCTACAGGGGCAACAAATGTAACTGTAAAAAAACTTATTATTCAGCCGACCTCTCCGAATTACGTTTATCTATTTTTACCTTCAGGCAATACAAACAATCCCGGTTTAACTGTCGGTGATGGTGTATCAGGGACCTATGATTTCATTCTATATAAAAACTCAATATTTACAAATTCATCAGGTGCTGCAGCAGGTACAGGTTTTGCATTTTCTGTAGCTTCAGATTCTATTCAGCTTCAGGATAGCGCTTTATGGATTCATAATTGTACAAGAGGTACATCGGGTATTACATCCAGATTATCTCAGGCATCAAATTGTAACTATGGTATTTGGAGATATGACACACCTACTACATCAACTACAAATATTACTGCTTCAGGTGTAAGTTATGGTTCTTTGCAATTGTATGGCTTAGCGGGCGGCGGCGGTCTTCTATCAAAAAGATACGGACAATCCGGCGGAAGCGCATTAACAGTCAGAGGAAATTTTTATATAGAAGAGCATGCTTACGATACCACAACTATGACAAACAGTTGGAATATCAGAGGGGATTACACTTGTTATGGAAAAATAGTTTTTGGTCCTGCATCAACTCAAACTATTAATTTCAACGGTACTACATTGCAAACGATTCGTTGTGATGGTTTAACATCAGCAAGTTCTGTTATTTCCCGGGCAGTTAACTTTAACAATCCCGCAGGATTTTTAATAATGAATCCTTTTTATGCTGATACTGTTATTATGACACAGGGTAATATTGCATCCGGCGGCAGCGCTTGGCTTGGAATAGGTTATGATGCAACAAACAGCGGAACACTTCTCTATACTGGAGGTATTGTTACCGGTCAGTTGGAAAGATGGTTTTTAGCCGGAGTTGTTTCGGATTCTCTAAGCTATCCGGTAGGAACTTCATCAGTTCTAAAAGAAGCAAAAGTCCGTTTCTCTACTGCTCCTACTACTCAAGGAAGAATTGGAATTAAATTTGTTGATAATGGAACTGACGGAAGTGATTTGCCTTCAACACTTAATGATGGAGGTTTCTCTTTAACCAGAAGGTCAAATTCATATTGGACAATGACAGGGACTTTTTTAACTGGCGGCGGAATTGATGTAGCTTTTGATGGTAACGGACAGGAGGGTATAACTGATGCCTCAAATATGCGTGTTATCTGGTCTAATAATAGTGGTGTATCTTTTTCATTATTAGGAAATCATAAAAACGGGAATGCATCAATCGGAAGACGTACAGATATAGGACTTTATTTCAGTGATTTCTATCTTGCCGGTGATATTACTAACAATCCTTTGCCTGTTGAACTTGATAATTTTATTGCAACGACAATTAAGAATGAAGTTATTCTTGACTGGGCGACCGGACATGAATTGAATAATACCGGTTTTGAAATTCAACGCGCAGTTTTAAATCCAAGTCAGTCAATTCACGATAATCCTGTAACTGCTGCATATGAAACAATCGGATTTGTTACAAGTAAAGGAAATTCAAATACAGGGCAGTCGTATAAATTTAATGATAAGAATTTACAGACCGGAAGGTATGCATACAGATTAAAACAGATAGATGTAAATGGAAATCATACTTTCTTCTTACTGAATAATGAAGTTAGTATTAATCTTCCCGGAAAATTTGTTATAAGCCAGAATTACCCAAATCCTTTTAATCCTGTTACAAATATTAAATATGAAATGCCTTTCGATGGTTCTTTAAAAATAGTTGTTTTTGATAATTTAGGAAGAGAAGTTCAAACATTAGTAAATGGAAATGTAAGTGCGGGGTATTATAAAGCCCAGTTTAACGGTGCAGGATTACCAAGTGGAATCTACTTTTATAAAGTTAATGCATCAACAGGCAATCAGAATATTGAAAAAGTATTCAAGATGATGCTGGTAAAATAGTTTGTACTTTTAGTAGAATTATTAAGAGACCTGAAAATTATTTTTTTTTCAGGTCTTTTTTTATATTAAAATTAATAACTGCAAATAATATTGTTGAGCATTTTTGTTCTATAATTATTATTTTATACGATTAGCAAAATTCAAGTTCATCCATTTACAATCTATGAAAAAAATTACCCCAATATTTTCTTTCATAATATTGGTTTTATTCGTAATTATTCCCCATAATGCGAATGCAACCACATATACTATAACTGTCAACAGTAATTTCTTCAGCCCGGCTTCCCAAAATGTTTTAGTTGGAGATACAATACATTTTCAATGGGTAAGCGGTAATCATACAACAACTTGCGACCCCGGTACTCTTCCCGGCACATCTTATCCGGCAGGATTCTTCGGATGGGATGCAAATATGAACAGCGGCAGCACCGATTATTATGTTCTTATTACTGAGCCCGGAACTTATGTCTATGGCTGCCAACCTCACTGGCCTGCAATGCAAGGTACTATAACTGCCGGTACAGGATATAAATACTGGTACGGAATTTTAGGCGGCGGAGACGGAACATCCTGGGCTGACCCTTTAAACTGGCTTGATGGGGCAGTTCCATCAACTACTGATAGTGTAATGCTTAATAATTCTTTTAACACTTCTACATATATAGTAACATTTCCGGGCGGTACTACAAATACTCAGGTGAGTAAAATTGTGATTCAACCAACACTTCCAAATTATATATATTTAACTTTACCTTCTTCAAATACCAGTACATTAAATGCTTTGCTATTGGGAAATGGTACAGGTTCACCATATGATTTTGTGTTACATAAGCATGCTGTATTTAATTATCAAACAGGCGCAGCATCAGGAACACCATTTGCTTTTGTTAACACTACAGATTCAATTCAGCTATTAGATAGTTCGGTTTGGTATCATAACTGCCGAGTAGGGCAAACAGGAATAGCTAACAAACTTTCAAAAGCTTCAAATACAAAGACGGGTATATTCAAATATGATATGCTGACTTCTTCGTTTGCAAGTATTCAGTTTCAGAATATAACGTATGGCACGGTTATATTATCCGGATTTTCAGCAGCAGCCCCGTATCCGGGTAAAAAATACATCACTACAGGTTCTTCCGCATGTAATGTGAGAGGAAATTTTTATATGGATGAGTATTGTTATGACAGCACTACAATGACAAACAATCTAAATGTTCAGGGTGATTTTACAATGTTTGGAAAGATAGTATATGCACCTGTTGCGTCTCCGCGAACATTAGTATTCAATGGTACCACACTACAAAATATAACTTGTTTTGGTGTATTACCTTCAAGTTCACAGATATCCGGCAAAGTAACCTTTAATAATGCTGCAGGATTTTATATTACTCAACCTATGTATATTGACTCAGTAACTATGACAAGTGGTAATATAAATACAGCAGGCAGCGCATGGTTGGGTATCGGTTATGATGCTGCTAATCCCGGAACCTTGACCAGAACCGGAGGAATAGTAACAGGTCAGATGGAAAGATGGTATCTTGCAGGTACAACATCAGATTCTCTTATTTTTCCGGTAGGTACTGCTTCAACATTAAGACAAGCCAGAGTTAGGTTTTCAACAGCTCCTACAACTGCCGGCAGAATTGGAATAAAATATATTGATAATGGAGTTGAAGGTTCTAATCTCCCTTTAACATTGAACGATGCAGGCTATTCCGTAACAAGAAGGTCAAACTCTTACTGGCTTATGACAGGAACATTTTTAACAGGAGGCGGGATAGATGTTGCCTTTGATGGTAACGGACAATTAGGAATTACTGACCCCGCAAATTTAAGAGTCGTATGGTCTAATGACGGTTCCACTTTTTCATTATTAGGAAATCATAAAGATGGAAATGCTTCTATAGGAAGACGGACAGATATAGGTTTATATTTTAGTAATTTTTATCTTGCAGGAAATTCATCTTTTAATCCTTTACCTGTAGAGTTAAACAGTTTTATAGCAACTACTATAAAGAATGAAGTAATTTTGGATTGGGTAACAGGCTACGAATTGAACAACAATATGTTTGAAGTTCAACGTGCAGTTGTAAACGAAGGTATAACCGGAGATTTTACAACTGTTGGAAATATTCGAAGTAAAGGAAACTCAAATGTAAATCAGTCATATAAATTTAGTGATAAAAATCTCACTGCCGGAACTTATGCTTATAGATTAAAACAAATAGATTTCAATGGTAAATTTGAATACTTTGCTTTGAATAGTTATGTTAACATAGGAATTCCGAATAGTTTTTCATTAAGTCAGAATTATCCGAATCCGTTTAATCCGTCCACAACAATTAACTATGAAATTCCATTTGACGGGTTAGTTAAATTGACTGTATTTGATAATCTTGGAAGGGAAGTAAAAACAATTGTTAACGGAAATGTAAATGCAGGTTATTATAAAGCAGAGTTTAATGCATCAGGGCTGCCAAGCGGAGTTTATTTCTACAGGCTGAATGCTGTTTCAGGAACTCAGAATTTTGAAAAAGTATTCAAGATGATGCTGGTAAAATAAATATAGATAATTAAATTTAAAATTTAAAAGTCCGTTTCAGAATCTTCTTCAGTTTCAGATTCTAAACGGGCTTTTTTTATATAATCAAAAATTTCTGAAATCGATTCTTTTATCTGTTTTTGTTTAATTCCATAACTTTGTAATTTTAATGTGTTCATAGAAACATCTTCTACAAAAAAATCTTTCAGCATTTCTTTTCCGTCAGTTTTAACCAGATTGGATTTATTAAATCCGAATACATCACAAACTATTTCTCCCATAGAATAGCGGGAAATCCTCTCAGCGCCTCCAAAATTTATCACTTCATTTGTAGCATTTCTCTTTATCAGTTCTGAAATAATTCCTGCGCCGTCCTTTGCTTCGAGCGGAGTTCTATATTGATTAAAAAATAAATTTACTTTCTCATTGCTTTCCAATGCTTCAAGCATATTCTGAAAATGAGAGCGGGTGTGATTTAATCCTATTCCATACAGCAATGAAGTGCGCAAAATTAAAAAATCATTTGAAATATTTTTTATCGCTTCTTCTGCCATTATTTTTGTTTCGGCATATAGTGATTTAGGTTCAAGCTCATCATCTTCTTTTATTAAATTACCGCTGCTTTTGTATACTAAGTCAGTAGATGTAAATATCAATCTTGAAAAATGTTCGTTGCAAAGTTCTGCCAGTTTTTGCACAAGATTTACGTTGAAATCTGTTACTTCGGTCTTATCAGTTTTATTACAAATATCGGGAGTAGAATAAGCAGCCGTATGGATTACAATTTCAGGCTTGAAATTTTTGAATAGGGCATTAAGGGCGTGAGAATTTCTTAAATCAATAATAGCGCTTCTGAAATCTGTGCAATTTCCGGGATTGGTTCTGAAAGTTGTTAAAATTTCAAAATCTCTGTTTAACTCAATATTCAAGTGCTGCCCAAGAAATCCGCTTCCGCCTGTAATAAGAACTTTCTTTCTTTTCATAAAATTATATGCCGTTTATAAACAAAAAACCCGATTCTGCGTTAGCGGAACCGGGTTCTGGCTCGACGAGCAGGATTTGAACCTGCAACCCTTCGGTTAACAGCCGAATGCTCCACCATTGAGCTATCGTCGAATAAAATTAAAAATAGTAATATTTGATATTTTAATCAATATAGTTTTCACTACTTTTTAAAGAAAAGTGAATTTTTTTATAATAAATTTTGTAAATAAGATTATTTATTAGGTTGAACAGATGGAAATATTTTACAAAATTCAATATTTGAACATTTTTAGCAGAATTTGCTCCATTTAGAATTTTCACAGAAAATAATTGTTCCTGAAGTAGCCGATACGTACTACTCCCGTACGCGTCTTATGGAAAAGCTTGCTTCTTTTAAGAAGAAAAGAGTTATTCTGATAACTGCGCCTGCCGGATACGGTAAAACTTCGCTTTCAGTGGATTTTTATCACTCTTTGAGAAAAGAGATGAAGATGTGGATTTCGCTTTCTACCTATGATAACTCAATAGAAAATTTTTTCATACTTCTTTCATTAGCATTTCAAAAAACTTTCCCTGATTCGCCTTTCGGTGATAATCTGAAAAATGTTATTTCTAAATCGCAGAATTTATCATTAACGGAAAAAGTAAATTACATAATTTCTTCCTTTGCCAACGATCTGCATTTTTATTTAGAAGAAAATAAAAAAGAGCTTTTTATTTTCTTTGATGATTTTCATAATGTAGATAATGCAGAGGAAGTATGTGAATCGTTAAACTATCTGCTGGATTATCTCCCGACAAAGCTTCATCTGATATTTATATCAAGAAGAGAAGCAACAAAGATGAACTATCCGAAATTTCTAGCAAAGAACTGGCTGGGAAGAATAAAAAAGGATGAGCTTGCATTTGATGCAAAGGATTTGAAAAGCTTTCTTAAGCTGAACAAAAAACTCGCAAAAATTCTTTCGCAGAATACAATTGAAGTAGATAAGTTTTTAACGGCAACTGAAGGATGGATAACGGCTATTCAGCTTTTACTGTTATCGGGAAATGTCTCAGCTGTTGCAAAGGCAAATATTTTACAAACGAAGTATGATATCTTTAATTACTTCACTAACGAAATTTTTGACAGTTTTACAAATGATGAGAAGTCATTTTTGATAAAGACTTCTTTTCTTGAATACCTTGATAAGGAGAACATCGAAGATGTTTTAGGAATTGAGAACGGATATGAAAAATTAATTTCGCTTTTCAATAATAATATCTTCATCACAAAGGAAGAGGATTCATATAAATATCATGAACTCTTCAAAGAATTTTTGACTAAACAGGCTGATGTAGTTCTTACACATACTGAAACGGAAGATATATGCAGAAAGCTCGGCAATTATTATTTACAGAATACCGACTGGCGAAGTGAATACATTGGTCTGAATTACATGATTGAAGGGAAAGATTTTGAAACACTAAAAAGCTGGATAAGAATAAATGCTACTGAAAAACTTCTTCTGATACACTCATCAGGATTATTTCAGAAAATTCAGGATATTGAAAATCTTGATTTTAAAAATTCACTCGAGTACATACTTCTCAATGTTAACACTTTTATTTATAAAGAAAAAAATCTCGAGAAAACATTAGACTATCTGAACAATATTTTAAAATCACGATTTATACAGACGGAAGATGACAACTATATTATTAATAAAAAATATATCAAGAAAAAAGACCTGAACTATTACGTTGAGATCTTAATGCTGATATGCAATTGCAATTTTTTAAGAGAGGGGATTTCAAAATCTAATATTGCTATAGCTGAGCATATCCTTAAGTTTGAACTTACAGTAGAGCAGGAAATACAGTTCATAGTCCTTTTAATAAAATCCTATATTTCCACAGGAGAAAACTCGAAAAGCAAAAAGTACATCAACCGGCTTAAAGTTATTTTTGAAGATCTGATTAACAAAGCTGAAAAAGGCGAGATATCATTAGATGATAATATGTTCATCGAAGATATTTTTTCTATGATGATATTTTTTGACTATGGTGACTTTAAGACAGGGCAGAAAGTTATCAGGTTTATTTATAATAATATTGATATCAGTAATTTTGATATTACAAACTACTCCCAGATATGTTTTGCATTATTCGCAAGCTATAATGAAAAAGATTATGAAATTTTTTACAGTCTTCTTGCAAGGAAGAACAAAGAAAAATCAAAAACAATATTTCAGGCATATAAAAATCAGTATGAGTTTCAGACAATTTTAAAAGGGTTTTTCAAAGGAGAATACAGGGAAACGATAAATCAACTGGAAACTGTAAAGAAGCATACTTTTTTAAAAAATTATATTTTCTTTATAGATGCGCTGATTCTTTACTGCTATAATTTGTTGAACCTGCCCCATAAAACTTTGTATCTGTTGACAAACGGAGGTTACAGTGTATCTAAAACACGGGGACTTATACTTAAGCTCGAAGCTTATTTGCTGCTTAAAGATCTGAAAAATGCCAATGCAACAATTAAGGAATTAAATGCTCTGAATATTTCCAATTTTACTCTGCTGAACCAGGCACGCATATATTTTTTTGAATCTTATCTTCATTTTTTAAACAATGACCCGAATAAATTTAAATTAACTTTTACTTTATTCATTAAGCTTTGTAAAGAGAATGAGTATGACAATTATATAATATTCAGAACTAAGGCAACTAAGTTTTCAGATGTATTCAGGCATGCAATAAGAAATCATATCGAAGACGGCTACTTAAAGAATATATTCATAAAAGAGGATATTCATTTCAAGATTGATGATATTATGCAGCTGAATATTAAGGTGCGCTTCCTTGATAATAATAAAATTTATATCAATGATACTGAGCTTGCCGATTCTTTATGGGAACGCCCTCGTTCAAAGCTCATCTTTTTATATTTTCTTCTGCAGACAGCATCTAAAAAGGAAATCACAAAAGAAAAAATAATGGATGATATATTTGCAGATACGAGGAGCTCTAATCTGGTTGCCGTTATCGATGTTGAAGTAAATAAAGTGCGCAAAGTGCTGCAGTCATTCTTAGGAAATTTGTTCGGCGGCTTTAAAGAGAGGGAAGTATTATATATTAAAGATAAAAAATATAATTTATTCTCTGAAGCGTTTAAACTGAATATACAATTTGATGTCGAAATATTTAAGAAGCTTTCTGATAGCAAAGATGTTCATGAGAATATAAAAGCATTCGATTTTTATAACAACAATTTTCTGGAAGATTATTATTTCAACTGGGTGGAAAATGTAAGGGATAATCTGCAGTCGATTTATTTTAATAATTCAAATAAGCTGATTAAGTATTACGAAAAACTGAAAAATGAAAAAAAGGTTTCTGAAATATTAGAGAAGTTATTTTCATTAGATCCGACTGACGAAGAAACAGTATTAAGATTATTGAAGATTTATAAAGAAGGCAAAGATAAACGCAGCTATAAAACAACGTTTAAGAAATATGAGAAAACTGTTAAGGAAGAGCTTGAAGGCAAAGCCGACGCAAAAGTATTGCAATATTATGAATCAAATTTATTCTAACTGATGTCTGAACTGATTGGAGTAATCGGCGATATCCACGGATGCTATTTGACTTTCACTGCGTTGTATAAAGAGCTTCTTAATTATACAAATGAAGTTTATACTGTAGGTGATTTAATAGACCGCGGGAAAAAATCGAAAGATGTAATTGATTTTATTTCGGAAAACAATATCAAAACGATAAGAGGCAACCACGAAGATGTGCTGCTGAAAGCTTTTGATTTAATAGGTAACTCCGATAAAAGTTTAATTGAAATTTACAGCCATCATTTTAAAATCGGCGGGGAAGCTAATTTTGAATCATATCGCGGAGTAAGGAAACCATTTATTCTTGCTGATTATAAAAAAGCAGTAGAAGATGCCGGGCATTTAGAGTTTATGAAAAATCTTCCTGTGATGATAGAGCTTCCTAAAATTGTTATATCACATGCAGGAATTGTAAAGGATGCAACGATAAAGGATATCATCTGGAACCGCACCAAGCCCCTTCTTAAGCTTAATAAATTTCAGATTATAGGTCACACACCGCAGGATGAAGTGCTTTATGAAAAGAACTGGTACATGAATATTGATACTGCATGTGTCTACGGCAATAAACTTACAGCAGTTATTATAGATAAAAATACAGCTGAAATAGCTCATGTTTTACAGCTGCATAATATAGATCTGTACGAGTAAAAATTTGTCCCGAAATCTGCAAAATACCTGCAATAAATAACTATTCTTACATTGATTACCCTCTGCAAAATTAGTATTTTCCATAATTCCAAAGGGGTTATAGCTTAGCTGGTAAAGCGTTTCGTTCGCAATGAAAAGAGCGCCGGTTCGATTCCGGCTAACTCCACAAAATCTCTAACCCCTAAACAATTATAACTAATTAGAAAGCACTAAAAATTAATGGCTAACGAAAAAATTGTTCCTGTAAATATTGAAGATGAAATGAAGTCATCTTACATAGATTACTCTATGTCTGTTATTGTTGCACGCGCTCTGCCCGATGTGAGAGACGGTTTAAAACCCGTTCATAGAAGAGTTTTGTATGGCATGAATGAACTCGGACTTGCTGCAAACCGCGCTTATAAAAAGTCTGCGAGAATTGTCGGTGAAGTTCTTGGTAAGTATCACCCCCACGGTGATAAGGCTGTATACGATACTATGGTTCGTATGGTACAGGAATTCTCATTGAGATATCCGCTTGTTGACGGACAGGGTAACTTCGGTTCTGTTGACGGCGACTCTCCTGCGGCGATGCGTTATACTGAAGCAAGACTTTCAAAAATTGCAGAAACATTACTTGAAGACTTAGAAAAAAATACTGTAGATTTCTCTCCTAACTTTGATGATACATTGCAGGAGCCTTCTGTGCTGCCATCCATTTTACCGAATTTACTGGTGAATGGTTCAAGCGGTATTGCAGTCGGTATGGCTACAAATATTCCTCCTCATAATTTAACCGAAATAGTTGACGGATTAATTTATCTGATAAAAAAACCTGAGGCAACTTTAAAAGAGTTGATGAAACACATTACCGCTCCTGATTTTCCGACGGGTGGTATTATCTATGGCTACGAACCGGTAAAGCAGGCTTATGAAACAGGAAGAGGAAAAATAATTTTAAGAGCTAAGGCATCGATTGAAACCGAAAAGAACGGAAGACAGGCAATTATTATTTCTGAAATTCCATATCAGGTAAATAAGGCTACTCTTATAGAAGCGATTGCTGACTTAGTAAAAGAAAGAAAAGTTGAAGATATTGCAACAGTAAACGATGAAAGTGACAGGGACGGAATGAGAATTGTTATCGGCTTAAAGCGCGAAGCAAATGCTCAGGTTATTATGAATAAGCTTTACAAGTATACTCAGATGTCAGTTACATTCGGTGTTATTATGCTTTCACTTGTTGACGGAGTGCCGAGAATACTTGGATTGAAAGACATGATGGAGTATTTCTTAAAGCACAGACTTGAAGTTATAGTCCGCAGGACTAAATTCGAGCTTGATGCTGCCGAGAAACGCGCTCATATCTTGGAAGGTTATATTATTGCATTAGATAATATCGATGAGATAATTAAGCTCATAAAAAAATCTGCTGATACTCCTACAGCTAAAGCAGGATTGATGAAGAAGTTCAAGCTCTCTGAAATTCAGGCGCAGGCAATTCTTGATATGAGACTGCAAAGACTTACAGGCCTTGAAAGAAAGAAAATTGAAGACGAATATAAAGAATTACTTAAGACAATCGAAAGATTACAGGCAATTCTTAAAAATGAAAATTTAAGAAAAGACATAGTAACAAAAGAGCTTAAGGAAATAAAAGAAAAATACGGCGATGAAAGAAGGACTGCTATAATTTATGATGTTGCAAGCAAGTCAGACGATGAAATGATGAAGGAGCTTGTAAAAGAAGAAGACGTTGTGATTACAATTTCTAACAAAGGATTTATAAAACGCATTCCGGTTGCATCTTATAAATCACAGGGAAGAGGCGGCAGAGGTATTACAGCTGCCAGCACAGGCTCTAACGATGATGATTTCGTCGAGCATATGTTTATCGGTTCAACTCACCAGTATATCATGTTCTTTACCGATAAAGGTAAATGCTACTGGCTGAAAGTTTATGATATTCCTGAAGGTACAAGAACTTCAAGAGGTAAAAATATTGTAAACCTTATTGAAAAAGAGAACGATGAGAAGGTAAGCTCGTTTGTAATGGTGAAAGATTTTGCTGAACCGTTATTTGTAACTATGATTACAAGAATGGGTACAATCAAAAAGACAACGCTCGATGCTTATTCCAATATAAGAAAGAACGGTATCAATGCAATCAATATAAATAAAGGCGATGCATTGGTTGATGTAAAGCTTACAAACGGAAGCCAGGAAATTCTAATCGGAACACATAACGGTCAGGCTATCAGATTCAATGAGTCACTTGTCCGCGATATGGGAAGAACTGCTACCGGTGTAAGGGCAATCAATCTTGCAAAAGGCGATTACGTTATCGGCCTTGTTGCAGTAATGCGACCAAGCGCAACGATACTTGTTGTAACTGATAAAGGATTCGGTAAGAGAAGTGATTTAGGTGATTACAGAATAACAGGCAGAGGCGGAAAAGGTGTAATTACAATTAAGGCGAATGATAAAGTCGGTAAGTTAATATCTATCAAAGAAGTAACTGACTCAGACGATTTAATGATAATCACTAATAAAGGAATTCTGATAAGACAGAAGATGAAAGATATAAGAGTGATGTCACGCGCTACACAAGGTGTACGCCTGATAAAGCTTGGTGAAGGTGATATAATTTCTTCGATTGCGAATGTTGTTGAAGAAGATAAAGATGCTGGACAGGAAACTATGTTTGATAAATAATAAGAATTGTAGGGGTGTATTGCAATACGCCCCTACTCATTTAATAATAAAATTTGAAAATGAAATATATTGATTTAAGAAGCGATACGGTTACCAAGCCATCAGCAGGCATGCTTAAGGCAATGATGAAAGCAAAAATCGGTGACGATGTATTCGGTGAGGACCCTGCAATAAATGAGCTGCAGGAAAAATGCGCAAAGTTAACCGGAAAAGAAAAAGCATTATTTGTTCCTACGGGAGTGATGGGAAACCAGCTGGCAATAAAAGCTCACACTGTACAGGGCGATGAAGTAATTGTTGAAAGTGAATCTCATATTTTGAATTATGAAACTGCTGCTCCTGCAGTAATTTCAAATGTTCAGCTTCTTCAGTTAAAAGGTGAGAATGGAATTCTTGATGTTGAGACAATACGCTCGCATGTTCGTTCAAACGAATATTATTTTCCCAAAACAAGATTAATTTGTTTAGAGAATACTCACAACCGCGCAGGCGGAGTGATTCTTCCGATAAAAACAATTAAAGCAATTTCAACTTATGCGCGCGAGTACGGAATAAAAATGCATCTTGACGGCGCAAGAATTTTTAATGCAATTGCGGAGACAGGTATTTCTTTAAAAGATTATGCTTACCACTTCGATACAATTTCATTTTGTTTTTCAAAAGGTCTTGGATGCCCGATAGGTTCTATTTTATGCGGTGATGCAGAGACAATTGATTTAGCTCATAAGTGGAGAAAGATTTTAGGCGGCGGAATGAGACAGGCAGGTATTTTAGGCGCTGCTGCAATCTATGCGCTGAATAATAACGTGAAGAGATTGAAGCAGGATAATACCAGAGCGAAACAATTTGCAAAGGCTTTATCTGATTCCGGTAATTACAAGATAGATGTTGAAAACGTTCATACAAATATTGTAATCTTCTGCTCGCATAAACACAGCAAGGAAGAATTTATGAAACTCGCTAAGAGCAAAGGAATATTGCTTTCATCGGGAAGTTATGATTTAATCCGTGCAGTATTTCATATGGACTTATCAGAAAATGATGTTACAAAAGCAATTAAAGTTTTAAAAAATCTTTAGAAATCAGTTTTTAAAAATATCTTATAAAGCTTTTATAACTCACTCATACATTTTTTATAAAATATGATATTAGTATCTTTGCGTAAGATTTAATGCGGACCCCTAAAAAAATATCATATTTTTTCCTAACTGCAATTTTATTCCTTTCCGGAAATTTATTCTCACAGCAGAATAAATTACAGTTCGAGAACATATCATTAGAAAACGGACTCTCACACAATGCAGTCTATTCTATCACTCAGGATAAACCCGGATTCATGTGGTTTGCAACTCAGGATGGACTTAATAAATACGACGGTCATAACATTACAGTATATAAATTTAACCCTACTGATTCCACATCGCTTCCTAATAACAATGTCAGTAAAGTTTTTGAAGATAAAGATGGCAATATCTGGGTCGGTACATGGGGAGGCGGTTTATGCCGCTTTGATCCGATAAGGGAAAGTTTTATCATATATAAGTATAACCCTGCAAATACTTCATCTATATCTTTCAACCGTGTACCCGTTATTTTTCAGTCAAAGAACGGCGACCTGTGGGTTGGAACAGCAGGCGGCGGATTAAATAAATATCTGAAAGATAAAGATGCCTTTGAAACATTCAAACACTTTAATGATGATGATAACTCGCTTTCTAATAATAGGGTGTGGGATATTACTGAAGATAAGTCGGGTAATTTATGGATAGCTACAGATGAGGGACTGAATAAGTTTAATCCTTCGACCAAGACTTTCAGCCAATATATTCCGAATTTTTCCTCCAATAGAATCCGGTCTTTACTTATTTCCTCTAATGGAGATTTTTATGTAGGCGGTGAAACAGGATTATATCTGTTCAATGAAGCAAACGGAGAATTTAATAAAACTCCTTTAAGCCAAAGGGAAACCGATCAGGATGTTGTAAATGTTCTTTTTGAAGATAAGCATGGAAAAGTATGGGCAGGTACCTATGGTAACGGTTTATATGTTAAAAGTAACGGTACATTTGAAAACTATGTAAACAACCCGAATAACCCTTTGAGTTTACGAAGCAACGATGTGCGCAGTATATTCGAAGACAACTCATCAACGATATGGATTGGTACAAGAGGGAATGGAATAAGCAAATACAATCCGTCTACTATCAAGTTCAATACTCTTAGAAATATTCCTTACGATAAAAACTCTCTTACAAGTAATTCAATAAGAACAATTTTTGAAGATTCTCAGAAAAATATCTGGATAGGGACTAATGACGGTGGGTTGAATTATTATAATCCGTCTACCAATTATTTTAAATCTTTTACTTCACAACCGGGAAGAAATGTTGTAAAAGGATATGAACGGATAACAAGTATAATAGAAGACTCTCCGGGTATCCTATGGCTGGGTACTGATGATGGGCTTGTAAAATTTAACTCAAATTCCGGAACATTTGATTTAATAAAGAATGAAATGATAACGGCAACCTCTTCAAACAGTATTATATTGTGTCTGTTAAAGGATAGAGAAGGAAATATTTGGATAGGCACGTACGGCGTTGGTCTTCAGAAATACGATCCGGCAGCAGGTACTTTTCAGGGATATAGAAACAATCCTAATGTTAAGAACTCTCTTAGCCACAATGAAGTCTGGAGTATTTGCGAAGATAATGAGGGATTTTTATGGATAGCAACAGGCGACGGACTAAATAAGTTTGATAAAAAGACAGGACAGTTTACCGTTTACAAACATTCATTAAATGATAATAACTCATTAAGTGACAACTTTATTAATTATGTTACTATGGGTTTTTCAGGTAACATACTGGTAGGCACAAATACAGGTTTAAATCTTTTAGAAAGAAGCTCCGGCAATGTTAAAAGATTTGATAATGTGTATGAATTATCCGTTGAGGCAATTTATGGAATCCTGCAGGATAACAAGAGTAATATCTGGGTCAGCACTACTAAAGGACTTATAAAGTTTAATCCTCAAAATAATGACTATAAAACATTTAATGTACTTGATGGATTACAGTCAAATGTATTTACACAAAACGCATGTTATAAAGCTTCAGACGGAAGATTATTCTTCGGAGGAATTAACGGGCTCAATTATTTTTATCCGGATTCGATTCCGGAAAATAAACATGTTCCGAATGTTGTGATTACGGACTACAAACTCATTGAGCAAAATATACCTGAAAGTGATCTTGATAAATACTGGGAGATGTTTAAGTCGGAGGGAAAATTAGTTCTTCCCTATGATAGAAATTTTGTTACCTTAGATTTTGCTTCACTGGATTATGCCCGCCCTGAAAAAAATGAATTCGAGTATAAACTTGAAGGACTGGATAATAATTGGATTGATGCCGGTAACCGGCGTTACGCTACATATACAAGCTTAAATCCGGGGACATATACTTTTCGTGTCAAAGGTTCAAATAACGATGGAGTATGGAATGAAAACGGAGCTACTATAACAATACAAATCACTCCGCCATACTGGAAAACATGGTGGTTCATATCGGGAATATTGCTTCTCGTAGTTTCTTCCGGCTACACAGCATATAATTACAGGGTAACAAGGCTTCGAAGAAAACAGACCGAACTGCTTAATTTGATTAACGAGAAAGAAATTGCAGAGGCGAAATTAAGAAAGAGTGAAGAAGAGATAAGAAAAATAAACTCATTTCTCGAGGAGAGAATTAAAGAAAGAACTGCAAAGCTTGAGAATGAAATTGTTGAAAGAAAAAGATACGAGAGAGTACAGGAAGCGATTTACCAGATAGCTGAAGCTATTCCTGTTTCTGAAGACATGACTGAATTGTTCTCAAAAATTCACGGTATCATAGGAATGCTGATGCCTGCAAAGAATTTTTATATAGCGCTATATGATAAGAAAAATGATTTCGTAACCTTTCCATATTATGTTGATGAATTTGATTATCTGCCACTGCCAAGGCGCGCAAAGAAAGGAATAACTGAGTATGTAATACGTAATGGCAAAGCTTTGCTTTCTACGAGAAGTGTTTCAGAACAACTAATAAGAGAAGGTGAGATTGAACAAACCGGCAGACCTGCTCCGCTTTGGATGGGTGTTCCGCTGAAAATAAAAGGTGAGACTATTGGTGTAATGGCAATACAGGATTACCATAGGGAAGATACTTACGGGGAAAATGAAATGCAGATACTTACATTTGTTTCCGAACAGATATCAGTTGCTGTAGAAAGGAAAACGCGTGAAGAAAATGACAAGAAAAATCTTGATGTAATATTACAGCATAGAAACGTTCTGCTTGTTCTTTCACAGGTGGATAAGTCAGATTTCAATCAATCACTTGAAAAGATTTTAACAGCAACGTCGCAAACACTTAATATTGACAGAGTAAGTTTCTGGATACTTGATAAGGAAGAGAAAAAGCTAAAGTGCAAAAAGATGTACATTAAGAAATCGAACTCATTTGATAAAGCATCAGAGACAACTATTTTGCCTGCAACATTTCCCGGAATTGCCGGAAACTATGATGATTATTACTACGCTTTAAAAAGTAACAAGAAACTGCAGTCAAATGATGCCCAGAGTGATGAAAGTACAGGTATTGTAGATAACTACCTGAAGCCCCTTGGCATAAAATATATAATGGATATTCCTGTATGGCTTCGCGGAGATATTTACGGAATAATATGTCTGGAAGAAACAATACAGATCAAAGAACTTTCAGTAGCCGACGAAGATTTTATTGCATCTATTTCCACTATGCTTACACTCAGCCTTGAAGCATCTTTTAGAAAAAAAGCAGAGGAAAGCCTAAGCGCGAGTGAAGAGCAATACAAGCTTCTTGTCGAAAATGCCAGCGAAGCAATTCTTGTATTGCAGGATGGATTAATAAAATATTCCAATCCTAAAACATTTGATTTACTTGGCTATGATGCTGCAGAATTACACTATGCAAAGTTCTTAAATTTTATACATGAAGACGACAGAGAACTTGCATTAATAAATCATATGAAAAAACTAAAAGGAGAACATGACCCCACGGTTTACACATATGGAATTATTACTAAGCGCGGACTTATAAGATACTTCTCTGTCAATTCTGTACTCATTAATTGGGGCGGAGATAGAGCTGTACTTGCATTCTTATCTGACGTTACTGAACGTAAAAGAGCTGAACGCGAAATACAGTTGTCATTTGAAAAACAAAAAGAGCTCTCTGAACTTCGTTCGAAGTTTGTTACAATGGCATCGCACGAATTCAAAACTCCTTTAACAGCTATCCTGGGATCAGCCGAAATCCTTGAAAAGTATGGTGAAGGTTTAGCCGCTGATAAGCGCCAAAGAAATATTTTCAGAATACAGGAAAGCGTGAAGCGAATGAATCAGATGCTCAATGATATAATTATCATGGGTAAATCCGATACAGGCAAGCTTGAATTAAAAGCTGCACCGATAGATCTGAATCTATTCCTTCAAAATCTTATAGATGATTTGCTTCAGAGAGAAGCTAAAAAATCACATCCTAAACTCAATGTGGATATACAAGGCTTGCCGGTAGATGCTAATGTAGATGCAGAAATTATCCGGCAGGGTATCGAAAATATATTGTCAAATGCGCTTAAGTTCTCAGAGCCGAATACGGAAGTTTCATTCAAAGCATATATGGATAAGTCAAACATAGTTATTAAAGTGCGCGATGAAGGTATCGGTATTCCCGATAACGATAAGCAAAGGTTGATGGAGCCGTTCTTTAAAGGAAGCAACGTTGGAAATCTTTCAGGTACAGGGCTTGGCCTGACTATAGTTAAGCGCGCAATAGAAATGCATCAGGGCAAAATCGAAATTCACTCGCAGGAAAATAAAGGAACAGAAGTAACTATGACTATTCCTTACCGCATTAACTAGGTTTTAAAATTCTTTCACATCTAATAGCTCAATAATTTTTGTAACATCTTCAATTGTATGCATAGGGAAGTTAGCAATTCTTATATGATTCCCGGAGTATTTTCCGTAACCTGAACTAACCAAAAATCCGTTATCCGCTAAATATCTTTTTACTGCACTTTGTTTATCGAAACAATCTACTACTATTATAGTTTTAGAACGGTCGAACGGATCTTCAACAAACGGTTTCATATCTTTTCTGGTAAAGAAATAATCGTAAAACAATCGGGCTTTTTCTTCTGTTTCAAATCTAATCTTATCAATGCCAATGTTGTTCAGATAATTTGCAATTTTACCCAGCATATAAATTCCGAGCATATTAGGAGTAACAGTCGTTTGATTTTTTTTATAGTTGCCTGCGGCATCAATAAAATTATTATATGAGCCTATATTATAGTTTAACTCGTTCATTGAAATTGTTTTATTGATACACGATTCTCTTAAGATTGTAACTCCAAGTCCGGCCGGCAGCCCAAATCCTTTCTGTACAGAGAAAAATGCAATATCAACTTTTTCAAAATCAATCTTCTGGTAAGGCGCTGAGGTCACGACATCTATAGCAATCAGTTTGTCCGGATATTTATCTTTCAGTTCACTTATCTTTTTCATAGGCACTGCAACACCTGTACTTGTTTCATTTTGTGTAATGCAGATAAGCTCTGTCTTTTCGGGAATATTTACTTCATCAAAATTGAACCCTTTTCCATAATCAACCTGATGTATCAGCGGATTTTTTTTAAGCTCTTTAGCAGTCTTATAAAACCTTTCTGAGAAAGAACCGTTTACAAAATGGAAGGAACAGTCTTCAACTAAGTTTTCCAAAATTCTTTCCATGCACTCAGTTCCTGCGCTCGAAAAGAAAATCATAAAGCCATCCGGTATACCCATCAACTTTTTCAGTTCATCTACAGTGTATTTCACAATTATTTCGAAATCTTTGCTTCTATGTGAAATGGAAGGAAGTTTTTTATCTAGTGCCTCAAGCATGAATTCCCGTACTACCGGGTATAATTCCGTAGGTCCGCATGTAAAATATTTTTTGTTTGTTGATTGGGGTGCATTCATTAATATAATACTCTGAATTTAATTGTATGTTTAATATTCTTTAAATCGTTTATCAGCTCGGGATTGTATTTTTTCGATATATCAGTTATCACATAACCAATCTTTTCATTAGTTTTTAAATACTGCCCGATGATATTTATATTTCTTTTGCTGAAGACCGTATTTATCTGCGCAAGTATTCCGGGTACGTTTTCATGTATATGAATTAATCTGTGAGCATTTTCAAAAGAGGGAAGTTTTATCTCCGGGAAGTTTACACTGAAAACAGAGTTCCCGTTATTTATAAAATCTATAATTTTAGTAGGGACAAACTCCGCAATGTTTTCCTGCGCTTCTTCAGTGCTGCCTGCTATGTGCGGAGTGAGGATTACATTGGGTAGATTCTGCAGCTCGCAATAAAATTTTTCAGCGTTAGATTCCGGCTCCTGCGGAAAGACGTCAATCGCGCATCCACGGATTTTTTCGCTTCGGATATTTTTAATCAGCGCATCGAGATTTACAACATGTCCTCTGCTGAGATTTAAAAATATAACTCCATTCTTCATCTGCTTAAACTCTTTTTCATCTATAAAATTTGTATTATGTTTGCTGCCATCGATGTGCAAAGTAATTACATCAGAAATTTTCAACAAGTCTTTTAGTGAATGACATTTCTTTGCATTGCCTAATGCAAGTTTATCAGAGTTGTCATAAAAATAAACATCCATTCCTAAATCTTCTGCAAGTATGGAAAGCTGCGAACCGATTTTACCATAGCCGATTATTCCCAGCTTTTTGCCTCTTACTTCATTGCTGAAGCTTGCGCTTTTATCCCATGTCCCCTGATGAAGTGAGTTACTCTTAGGAAATATATTTCTCATCAATATAATAATCTCTGCAAGGGCAAGCTCAACAACACTTCGTGTATTGCTGAACGGTGCATTGAATGCAGCAACTCCTTTTATCAGAGCTTCATCCAGATCGATTTGATTTGTACCAATACAATATGCACCGATGCTTACTAATCTTTTAGCATTATCCAGAACTTTTTTTGTTATCTGTGTTTTAGAGCGAATACCAAGAATAGAAACATCTTTTATTTTTTCTGCAAGCTCATTTTCAGAAAGGCTTTTTTTATTATGCTCAACCTGATAACCTTCGTTTCTGAAAATCTTAACTGCATTCATGTGAATATTTTCAAGCAGTAATACTTTAATTCTGTTTTTGGGATATGATATTGCCATTGGTAATTTGTTTAAAAATAAAAATTCATCCAGTGAAGGAGTTATATGGTCTGCATTTTTAGTAACTGAATCGCGCGAAATGTTTTCCGTATACGCAAAAAATTTATCTGCCAGTCCTGCTTTTTTTAATTCGAAATCCGTATACCCGTCACCGATAACGTAAACGTTCCCGCTGACATTTATTTTTTTCAGCTGTTCAATCTTGCCCTTATCTCTTGAGAGAATATTCTTCTCATCAAATCCAACAATATCACCATTAGCATTGAACCTGAATTCATTAGCATAAACATTCTCTTCTTTTATACCGTAACTTTTCACAACAGGAATTATAAATTCTTTAAAGCCGCCGGAGATAACATAAATATTATCCGAGTTCTTCTTAAAGAATTCTTTATTGCGTTTCACAGAGACTGAAATACTTTTCTTTAATATCTGAACAAGCTTTTCAAGATGACTTCTATTTGCGCCAAGCAGCTTTACTCTTTGCTTTAATGCCTCAGAAAAATTCAGCTTGCCTTCCATTGCTTCAGACGTAATGGAAGTAATCTCCTTCAAAATTTTATCTTTATCATCGCGGCCTTCCAGTGAAATTGAAGCAAGTACTTCAAGCGCTTCGGAATTCGTAAACGTGCTGTCGAAATCGAAAAAATAATAAGTATCCATTGATTGTATAAGATGCCAAAATCAAATCTAAAAGTAAAATTCAAAATTAATTACTTGAAATTATACCATATATTACCCTCTAAAAAGTGATTTGAATTTGATAAATTACAACTTTCACTTATTAAATAAATCGTATTGGCAAAATCTACCCCTTCATTCGGCGGACCTATTTTAATTATCGGCGGAGCCGAAGATAAATTCAACGAGCGTCACATCATAAGAAAATTCGTATCTCTTTCCGGAGATAAAAAAGCAAACATACTTATCATTCCAATAGCATCTGACTTTGCAGAGATTGCGGCTAAGCTTTATACAACTATTTTCAGCAGCCTGGGAGTTAAAAAAATCTCCGTACTTGAAGCTACTGCCAGACAGGATATTCTCAACATCGATGCCGATAAGCTTTTGAAAAACCTCACCGGAGTTTTTATTACCGGCGGTGACCAGATGCGTTTAAGTTCACTTCTCGGAGGCACAGATTTTATTAAGAAGCTTGCTAAAAAAGTCCGCAGCGGACTTGTAGTTGCAGGCTCCAGCGCAGGCGCAGCATGTATGAGTTCGGAAATGATTGTACGGGGCGATGCGCTTACGCCGAACCAGAACGGAGTAAAAATTATCCCGGGACTTGGAATTTTAAAGAACATAATAATTGACCAGCATTTCACTCAGCGCGCAAGGCTGAACCGCATTATAACTGCCGTATGCTACAACCCCAAAAATCTTGGCATTGGTATCGATGAAGATACTGCCATTTTAATCCATAAGAACGGCGTGCTTGAAGTGCTTGGCAAAGGGACCGTTACAATTATCGACGGCTCCAACGTTAACTACATAAATATAGCCGAGGTAAAAGAGAACGAACCGTTTTCCGTATTTGGATTGCAGCTTCATATCCTATCCAGTACAATTCGTTATGACGTAGTGCAAAGAAAGCCGCTTGAGGTAGTCGGCGACTACATGCAGGTTTAACAGCAATTAATAATTAATAATTAGTAATTAACAGTTAATTGAAATATTTACTCAATTTTATTAATTTAAGATAAGTTGGAATTTTTTTGTGAGCAAAGATAGTAACATTATTGTCACATTTTATTATTCATTATTAATTACTAATTATTCATTAATGAATTTGGTCGGAAAAAAGTCGGATTTTGTTTTCCATATTTTTTTCTCAGTTCGTCGGATTTTTGTCGGATTTTATTAACCCCAACATTGTTTTTTCAATACTTCTAGTTTTAATTTTTCGACATTGTTAAATGTGAATGTCGGATTCTTTTAATTTCATCCCGCAAAAGAACTGAGGGACTTCGCAAAGCTCAGAATTTCTGATTTCAAATTTAGTCGGGTTTTGGTCGGATTTTCTGTACATTGTTAATTGATAATTATTAGTTGATAAAATTGGTCGGAAAAAAGTCGGATTTTATTTTCAAAGCACTGTTACATTATAGTAACATTTTCTTTTTAACTATTTAACGGTTTAAAACTTAGAAGTACTTCTCCACTGCAAATTTAAAAAAGTTATTCTTATTAGTAAAGATTAAACTCCCTATTAGTAAACTAAAAAATTTAATTCTATCTATATGTACGTAAGAAAAATTTTATTTGGCATAGTTTTTATTTTGATATCCGTTAATATATCATATTCGCAAAGCGGGTGGGTCTGGCAGAACCCGAAAGTAAATGGAACATGGTTGGAAGATGTTTACTTTGTTAATCCAAACACTGGCTGGATAGCAGGAAATGCAATTGCTAAAACTACCAACGCAGGGGTAAACTGGACTATACAGTATACTTCGCCTGATTTTTATTCGACTTCAATGAGCTTTATAAACGACCAGACTGGCTGGATATGCGGAGCGTTTGGGAAAATTGCAAAGACAACTAACGGCGGTAATAATTGGAGTTTTAATCAGTTAAGTACAACTAAGAGTTTTCGGTCTGTAAGTTTTCGTGATTCTCAGAATGGATTTGCATGTGGAGATTCGGGTATTTGTGTCAGAACTTCAGATGGAGGAAATACATGGCTTTCGATGCCTATAGTAAATACTGCCTTTATCTTTATAAAGTATCTTAGCGCAAACACTGCAATAGTTTTCGGTTCAAATGTAAAATATTACAGGACAATAAATAACGGAGCAAACTGGACAGAGTACACTGATGCAAACGGAGCTTTTTCTTCAGTTTATTTTTTAGACAGCTTGCAGGGTTGGGGAGCAACACTTGCAAGTAAAATAGCAAAAACTACAGATGGCGGTCTTACGTGGAACTCAGTGAATTATACTTCTGTGGATTTTATCAAAAGTATCTATTTTTTGAACTCACAAACAGGTTTTGCAGGATTTAGCACGGGGAGCTGTATGAAAACTACTAACGGTGGACTGAATTGGATTGATATCGCAAGTATCGATGTAACTTTTACTACTACTAAGATTTTTTTTACTACTCCGAACATTGGATATTTTTGCGGTGACTGGGCAAGAATTTATGCTACTACAAATCGCGGAGATAGCTGGTTTGACCTTAATAATAATCTTACTTATTCAGCTTTTCCTACAATTTGTTTTGTAAATCCAAATACAGGGTGGGTTACATCAAATTCAAATATTTTTGCTACCACAAACGGAGGAGTGAACTGGAATTCTCAGTTATCTTTTAATCCTGGCTATACTACAGATGTGTTTTTCTTAAATTTTTCGATAGGATGGTACTGCGGTTATAATGGAGTTTTGGGTAAAACGACCAATGGCGGATTAAACTGGACTTCCATATTAGGAGCAAGCGGAAATTTTATTGATATATCATTTGCGGATGCTTCAACGGGTTGGCTTATATCGGAAAATAAAATTTTGCGTTCCACAAATGGAGGAGATAATTGGGAGTTACAGTTAAGCATATCTAATGAAAAGTTTAATAATCTATTTTTTATAAATACCAACACAGGATGGAGCTCAGGCAATAATAGTATATATAAAACTACAAATTCAGGAGTGAACTGGAGCAGCCAGCCATTATCATTAGATAGCAATAAAAGTATACAATTTATAAATGAGCAGACAGGGTTTACATGCGGAAAAGGACTGGTTAAAAAAACTACAAATGGTGGTGAAAACTGGACTTCATATAATGTGACAACAAATGCTTTAAACTCAGTTTGTTTTATTAATGCTTCAACAGGATGGTGCTGCGGTAAAAGGGGAAGTATTTTTAAGACCACCAATGGTGGAGTTAACTGGATAAGTCAAAGTAACAACTACAGCACAGGCAGCAATTTTTTATCTGTAATTTTTATTGATTTGAACACCGGGTGGGTAAGTGGTCAGAATGGCACCATCCTCAAAACAACAACCGGCGGGAATGTTTTCATTTCACAAATCTCCACTGAAATTCCGGAAAAATATTCTTTACAACAGAATTATCCTAATCCATTTAATCCCACTACGAATATAAAATTTGATATTCATAAGCAGGGAATTGCAACGCTGAAAGTTTTTGATCTGCTCGGAAAGGAAATGGAAACTTTAGTGGATGAGCAGTTATCAGTCGGGACTTATGATGTAGCCTTTAATGCAAATTCACTGCCGAGCGGAATATATTTTTATGTCCTGAAGACGGGGGATTTTGTTGAGAGTAAGAAAATGGTGCTCGTAAAATAAATCAATATGAAAAATTTTAAAATTTTAAGCATAGTATTTTTGTTATGTTTTAATATTTCTTATTCGCAAAGCGGATGGGTGTGGCAAAACCCGGTTCCGCTAGGAAATTTAGCAGGGATAAAGTGTAAATTTCTAAATGAATATACAGGTTGGATTTATGGAAACAGATTTGTTGCAAAAACTACTAATGCAGGAGTCAACTGGAAATTCCAACTGATAGACAATAATATTTCTGTGACTTCATTTAATATACTAAATGAAAATACTTTATTTGCAGTATCAGGTTATACAAATATTATTAAGTCAACAAACAGCGGAGAGAACTGGACTGGTGTCGATATTTCTGCTCCTAATATTTTAAGTGATATAATTTTTATTAATGAACTTACGGGCTTTCTTACCAGTAATTCTTCAACTCTCTTTAAGAGTACTAATGGCGGAATAAACTGGGTTGGTCTTAATACTCCAGCTCCTTCCTCTTTAGATTGGATGAAATTTTTTACTCCGAATTCCGGGCTTATATCTTCTATAGGAAGAATTTATAAAACTATAAACGGCGGCACTAACTGGAATTTAATATCCCAGGGCTCTTCAACATCTCTTCCTGAATTTCCGGATTCTCTAACAGGATATGCAAGATTATCTACCGGAATCGTTAAGACTACAAATGGCGGGTACAACTGGACAACGGTTCTGAGTAATGTTGATTTTGTGACAGATATAGAATTTATTAATCCACAAACAGGGTTTGTAATTAACTTGTACAATCAGCTCTTCAAAACTACAAACGGAGGCAATAACTGGTCAACTTATGGAATGCCAGTTACAGATGGCTACAAGTGTATTTCTATGGGCAGTTCAAGCACAGGGTATGCTACTGCAGATTTAGGAATTATAAATAAAACTACAAATGGCGGAGTAAACTGGTTCACAAATCAAAATAGTGTAATAGGCGGATTATTGCTGGGCGTAAGTTCTGTCAATCAGAATTATTCATATATATGTACTCAAAGTAATTATATATTAAAAACATCTAACGCGGGAACACTCTGGCAGCTAATTTCTCTTAGTTCAAATTTAGCTCTTACTTCAATCTTTTTTGTAAATGAAAATACAGGCTGGTCTACTTCACAGGTTAATCCGGTTTTAAAAACGACAAATGCAGGTATTACCTGGGTTAACCAGACATCGCCGCAGCCTTTAGAAACGTCCTTCTACAAAGTATTTTTCCTAAATGAGAATACCGGCTGGGCAGCAGGATTCGATTGTATTTTAAGAACAACAAACGGTGGTGCACAGTGGGTTAATGGTCTTTCAGGCACATCACGTCACTTCAGAAAACTTAGTTTTGGAGACGCAGATAACGGCTGGGCAATTGCTCATACCCAGCTAACTGATACATTGTTCAGAACAACAAATGGCGGAATTTCCTGGTTTGCTCCTTCATTGCCATTTATCGAAACCAATGATGTTTTCTTTATTAATAATAATACAGGTTGGATAAGCAGCCGGGGAGTAATTCATAAGACTACTGATAATGGAAGCAGCTGGACTGATTATATTCCACTTTCGAATGAATATTTGGTTACTAATAATATAAAATTTATAAATCCTCAAACCGGTTTTGCAATTGGTTATTATTCATCTTCAGACCAGAGGATTATCAAAACAACAAATGGAGGAGTAAATTGGATTGAAACTACTATTACTTGCAGCAGTCTTACTTCTATTGATATGGTAAATGAAAATACAGGATGGGTAGTGGGTGACTATGGCTCTATCCTCAAAACCACTACAGGCGGAAATGTATTCATCTCACAAACATCCACTGAAATTCCAGAGAGATTTTCTCTTTATCAGAATTATCCTAATCCGTTTAACCCCACAACTAATATAAAATTTGATATTCACAAGCAGGGGATAGCAACGCTGAAAGTTTTTGATTTGCTTGGAAAAGAAATGGAAACGTTAGTTGATGAGCAGTTATCCGTGGGGACGTATGAAGTTACGTTCAATGCAGGCTCACTCCCAAGCGGAATATATTTTTATGTAGTGAAGACGGGGGATTTTGTTGAGAGTAAAAAAATGATATTGGTAAAATAAAACTTATGAAAAATAAAATTCTTTTATTTGTTTGTTGTTGTTTGATTTTCTTGTGTAACATTTCTTATTCGCAAAGCGGATGGGTGTGGCAAAACCCAACACGTGAAAGTGGTAATTTTACTGACATGTTTTATCTAAATTCAAATACAGGATGGATAGTCGGATATTTCGGAAAAATTTTGAAGACAACTAATTCAGGAAATAATTGGTCTGTTCTTCTTGAAAATCAGAATTATAATCTATCAACAATTGTTTTTACAGACAGTCAGAATGGTACAACCGTAGGGCTTAATGGTACTATACTTAGAAGCACTAATGGAGGTATAAACTGGAACGTTATACCAAGCGGCACGACAAAACATTTATCTAAAGTTTATTTTATAAATGGGTCAACTGGTTTTATAGGAGGTCAGCAGGGAATCGTTCTTAAAACTACAAACGGCGGATCTGACTGGTACAATATTACTTTCGATAATCTAACAAGTTTTAATTATTTTCATTTTTTCGATAGCAATACCGGTTTAGCATTCCAAGGTTCCAATAGAATATTCCGGACTACTAATACCGGTGTAAACTGGCAGCTTATTCAGGTTCCTTTTGGCGGACAATCGGGTGTATCGTTTATTGATGATTTTACAGGCTGGGTAGTTAGTTATCCTCCCTCTGTATGGAAAACAACAAATTCCGGATTTAACTGGACTGAATATCCTTTAAATAGTATTTATGGCGGAACGGATATTCAATTTGTAAATGCAATGACAGGATATTGCTCGGGAGGATTATATGAATTTTTTAAAAGTACAAACGGAGGACTTTCCTGGACTACAATTCAAACTCCCTTTTATGATATGTGCGGAGGTCTTAATTTTTTCAATGCTAATGAAGGTAGTATGATTAGTGTGTGGGGAGATATTGTGAAGACGACAAATGGAGGAATTGATTGGAGTTCATTTCCGAATTCAATTACCAAAACAACTTTAACTGATGTACAATTTTTTAGTGCAAATTCCGGATATTGCCTTGGGAAAGACGGAAATTTTTTGAAGACAACGAATAGTGGAATAAATTGGACCTTTAATTTAACCGGTGGACAATCACCATTAAATTCGCTTTTTATGCTGAACTCAGAAACCGGATGGATATGCGGAAAAGATAAACAAGTATTAAAAACTACAAACAGCGGAACAAACTGGTCTATTTTACATACAGAAATAGGAATAAACTTTGCCTGTATATATTTTACTAATGAATTGACAGGATGGACATGCAGCAATCAGAATGATGGAAAAATTTTCAGAACAACTAACAGTGGTGTAAACTGGGAATCAGTTCCCCTTGCAGCAAACATAAGAATTAATAAAATTAATTTTACAGATAGTCAGACTGGTTGGGCATTGGGCGAACCCAATATAAATTTTAAGACAACAAACTCTGGCTTAAATTGGTTGTCAGTAACAGTGCTAGCAGAACAATATTATTCAATATATTTTTTAGATAATCAGACAGGATGGTTAGGAGGCTATAACACAATTAGTAAAACAACAAATAATGGTGTAAATTGGAGTTCAACCTCCATTATCAATCCGGCATCAGGCTATGTTAACTCAATTTATTTCAAAAATCAAAGTACAGGATGGATTGCTTACGGAACTGAGTTGTATAAAACAGTAAACAGCGGGATAAACTGGGTAAGACAATTCACATATAACTCAGCGGGACTTCTAGGGTTAACTTTCTATGATGAAAATACGGGTTGGGCTGTTGGTGATAAAGGAGTTATCCTCAAAACCACTACAGGGGGGAATGTTTTTATTTCACAAACTTCCACTGAAATTCCTGAAAAATATTCTTTACATCAGAATTATCCTAATCCTTTTAATCCGACTACAAATATAAAATTTGATATTCATAAACAGGGAATTGCAACGCTGAAAGTTTTTGATTTACTTGGAAAAGAAATGGAAACGTTAGTTGATGAGCAGTTATCAGTCGGGACGTATGAAGTTACTTTCAATGCAAGCTCTCTACCCAGCGGAATATATTTTTATGTTCTGAAAACGGGAGACTTTGTAGAGAGTAAGAAGATGGTTTTGGTGAAGTAAAAATTTCTATACTTAGAATTTTATTCGGGACGCTTTTAAAATAACTCCATTGTTAATATAATTTCCATAATAGAAGAAAAATGTATTATCTGTATAATTGCTTATTTTCTTATCATAACTGCCATTGAGATCATTTGGAAAATTACTTTCTTTATATGAGGATGTACCATTCCAAACCTGTAAATTACGAGTGTAAGACGAATCCTTACTTAGGTATACAAAAAAGTTCTTTGATTCACCTGATAGGATTTCAAAAGTGGCGATAAATTTAAAATAAGATCTGGTGAACATTTGATTCCAATTTGTTCCATCTAAATAATCATATGACATTAATTCTTCAGAAATACCTCGAGCCCTAATGAAGTCCATTTTTAATTTATAGGGCTGGTAATACATGGTATCCCTTCTTATAAATGTTAGATTTTGATTTAAATATTGGTAAAGTGAATATCCTCCGTTTTGGCTTAACAATACTAATTGTTGATTATTTGAATTTCCAAATGTACTTACCCGTGAGCTTGCAGGTAACGGTATATCAATGATATTACCGGAACTGAAAAGGAACAATCTTTTTTGTGTGGCGCAAAGAATTTTACCGGGTTCTAAAATACTAATATCAATGATATCACTTCCGTTAGTTGAAACTATATGCTCTTCTAATGAACTGCCATTATAAATTTGTAGAATAACATTATCATTAGTAAAACTAGATGCATTTGAAAATACTGCATAATTACTATTGTATGCTCTTACTATCTTACCAAAAAAATTTGTATCGCTGAAATTCATTCGGATTTTAGTTCCATTTGAAAATTTATATGATTTTGATCCAGCGGCAAAAAATGTTTGAGCATCAACGGCATATAAATCTTCAATAGAGTAACCTGCAGAAGTATCTATAGTTGTCCATGAAAAATAACTGTCTTCTAAAGTAATTCCTCCCTGAGTGGGGGAATTATTGCTGCATGAAATGAGAATTAATGATGTAATTAAAATCAGTATTGTGTTAACAAGAATTTTCATAGATTTAAAATATAAAAATTAATTTTGAAAATTCAGTGCAAACAAATAAAGTGATAACTTTAATCATTCGCAATTTTATACTTACTTTCAATTCTTTAAAATCCTATTTTACGAACTAATCCTCGTGATTGAAATATGTAAATTAAATGATAATCAATTTATCATAAAAATCATTTTTAATCATAAAAATCTGTGATTTAAAACCATGAAAATTCTTGAAATAAGAGCGCTCCGCGGTCCTAACTACTGGAGCATAAGAAGAACTAAACTTATTGTAATGCGTCTTGACCTCGAAGAGTATGAGAGCAAGCCATCCGATAAAATTCCGGACTTCCTTCCAAAGCTGAAAGTCGTGCTGCCTACACTGGAAGAGCATCGCTGCAGCTATGAAGAAGCCGGTGGATTTTTCAAGCGCGTTGAAGAAGGTACATGGGCAGGACATATAATCGAACACATGGCTCTTGAACTGCAGACACTTGCAGGGATGGATACTGGCTTCGGCCGGACACGAGAAACGAATACTAAAGGAGTTTATAATGTTGTATTCAGTTATATAGAAGAAAATGCCGGACTTTTTGTGGCGCGCAAGGCAGTCGATTTGTTCAAGCTGCTTGCTGAAGATGCATCTTATGAAGATGTTGTTAAGTTCCGGGATGAAATTATCCAAAGCCTTAGAGAGATAAGAGAAGATGTACGCTTCGGGCCGAGTACAGGCTCTATTGTAGATGAAGCGCGTCAGAGAAATATTCCGCATATAAGATTAAATTCAAATTCGTTAGTTCAGCTCGGATACGGAATCCACCAGCAGAGAATTCAGGCAACAGTCACAGGTAAAACAAATATGATATCCGTTGATCTTGCCTCGGATAAAAATGCCACGAAGAAATTATTAGGCGAAATGGGTGTGCCTGTACCGAAAGGTTTTACATTGAGAAATGAAGATGAGATAGAAAGTATTGTGAACCGAATCGGCTTTCCAGTTGCAGTAAAGCCGTTAGATGGAAATCACGGTAAAGGCATTACGGCACGGCTTGAAACTATGGATGCTGTGAAAACTGCATTCGCCGAAGCAAAAAAGTTTTCGAGGACAGTTATTATAGAGAAGTCGCTTTCAGGAAGTGATTTCAGAGCGCTGGTAATTAATAATAAGCTCATTGCTGTTGCAGAGAGAATTCCTGCATGCTGTAAAGGCGACGGAAAGCATACGATAAAGGAATTGATTGATAAAGAAAATCTTGACCCGCGAAGAGGTTACGGACACGAAAAAACTCTTACGCAGATAAAGATAGATGATATGACATTGAGAATTTTAGAATTAAAAGGTTACACGCTTGATACGGTTTTAAAGAAGAATGAAATTTGTTATTTAAAATCTACTGCCAATATTTCCACAGGCGGAACTGCAATAGACCGCACTGAAGAAGTTGACCCACAGAATATATTTTTATTTGAGCGCATTGCAAAAATTATAGGGCTTGATGTTGCAGGTATTGATATTGTTGCTCCTGATGTTTCAACTCCGCTTAGTGAGAACGGCGGCGGAATAGTAGAAGTAAATGCTGCGCCTGGATTCAGAATGCATCTTGAGCCCTCTGAAGGTATCGGAAGAAACGTTGCCGAGCCGTTAGTTGATATGCTGTTTCCGCCGGGAGCTCCGGCAAGAATTCCAATCATCGCAGTGACAGGAACTAACGGTAAAACTACAACAACGAGATTGATTGCTCACATAATGAAGCAGGTCGGTTACACAGTAGGCTACACAACAACTGAGGGAGTTTATATAGGTAATACTCTTATAGAGCCGGGTGATAATACGGGACCGATGTCGGCAAAGATGGTGCTGATGGATCCGACTGTTGAAATAGCCGTGCTTGAATCAGCCCGCGGCGGAATTTTGAGAGCAGGGCTGGGATTTGATTATTGCGATATAGGTATCTGCACAAACGTAACAATTGACCACCTTGGACTTAAAGATATAAATACATTGGAAGATATGGCGCGCGTAAAGGCAGTTGTGCCTGAGAGTGTGAAGAAAAACGGCTATGCAATATTAAATGCTGACGATGACTTAGTTTATAAAATGAGAGAAGACCTGGAAAGCAAGGTTGCGCTTTTCAGCATGGATGAAAATAATAAGAGAATAAAGAAGCATACTGCCAAAGGCGGCATAGCTGCCGTATTTGAGAATAATTATATCACGATTATTAAAAGCGGTTGGAAAGTAAGGATTGAGAAAGTTATAAATATTCCGCTTACGTTCGGAGGCCGCGCTGCATTTATGATACAGAACGTATTAGCAGCAACACTTGCAGCTTATCTGAATGGACTAACAACGGAAGATATTAAATTCGGGTTAACAACATTTGTACCGGGCACTGCACAGACTCCGGGAAGACTGAACCTGATTGAAGTTGGTGAGTTCAAAGTGCTTATTGATTTTGCTCATAACCCTGCAGGAATGGAAGCGCTCTCTAAATTTGTTGATAAATTCCCGAACAAAGTTAAAATCGGCGTTGTTGCCGGAACGGGTGACAGAAGAGATGAAGATATTATAAAGCTCGGAACAGTTGTAGGAAAGATGTTTACAAAAGTTGTTATAAGGCAGGATGATAATCTGAGGGGAAGAGCTACGGCGAATGAAATTTCTGATTTGCTGCTGAAGGGAATTTTAAAAGCAAATCCGGAAATAAAGCACAAAGTAATTGCGGATGAAGTAGAGGCAATCGAGTTTGCATTAAGCCATACAAAGAAGAACGAACTGCTGGTATTGCTGCCGGATGATATTCCGAGATGTATTCAGATTGTTACAAAGTTCAGAGAGAGTCTGAATCCTGTAAAGGTTGAGCATAGTGATATACCGAATCAGTAGGAAATTGAATCACTGATTTCGCTGATTTTAAATGATGTAAATGAATAGCTTAAAATAATGAAAAAGATCTTAATTGTACTAATTTTATTTTTTACAAGCGAAAGAGCAAATTCACAGATTGATTCTATTAAATATTATAAAACCGGATATATTTTCTCTATAGAATTTACAGAAACTGATAGCAGTAATTCTAATACTGATGAAGTTAGAATTGTTTCGCTTTCTGAAAAAAATCTTAGTTTAGAATATTTCAAGAAAGAAAATGTTACAGTTTCAAAAAAGATAGAGTTAAACAAAATAAAAAAAATCGGATACAAGAGTGGTAATAACGGGTGGAAGTATGCAGCTTATGGATTTTTAGGAAGTGCTGCAGCGACTTACCTGACTTTGCAAATATTCAGTAAGGCAATAAAAAAGGGAGAGAATGGAGATCAGGACGGCTACTCAACACTTCTTACTGCAATTTCGATTCCGGTAATAGCAGGGATTGTAGGTGGGTTAGTCGGAATTGCCACAGACAATTATTTGATGTTTGATATGAAAAAGTATAAGAATGTTAATCAGAATAATTTCAAATCATTGCAAATGATTATTGATGAAGGCGTTAAATTTTCAAATTAGATTTCCATTTTAATAAAAAATAATTTCCAATAAATTTATACATGATTGTTTGCGGAATAGATGAGGCGGGCAGGGGACCATTAGCGGGTCCGGTAGTCGTAGCCGGCTTTATAAATACCAATAACTATTTTAACGAATTCATAACTGACTCAAAGAAAATATCTGAGCCGGACAGAGAGATTTTATTCGAGGAGATTGTTTCATCGGGCGGCGAATTTGTAATTAAAAGAATTGAACATAATGTTATAGATGAAATAAATATCCTTGCTGCAACTATGCAGGGAATGGGTCTTATAGCTTTTGAACTAAAACAGAAATGCGAAAAATTCCTGATTGACGGAAAATATTTTAAGCTGAAAGATGGAAAAGAAAAAGAATTAAATTATGAGACTATAGTTGAAGGTGATGCGAAAGTTTTTGAAATTTCCTGCGCTTCTATTTTAGCAAAAGTTACCCGCGATAGAATAATGAGAGAGTATGATACTAGATATCCTGAATACCGATTTGGAAAACATAAAGGTTACGGAACTAAAGAGCATATAGGATTGATTAAGCAGTTTGGATTAACTCCGATTCACAGAAGGACATTCTGTAAAAATTTCGTCGAAGAACTTGGAAAAGTGCATATATAAAAATCGCTTAGGTAAGCAGGGCGAGTTGCTTGCCAAAGAATTTCTGATTGAAAACGGATATACATTTTTAAAAAATAATTACAGATTTGAGAGAGCGGAAGCGGATTTAATTTTTACGCGGGGCGAGGATAAGGAAAAAGAAATAATTTTTATTGAAGTAAAGACAAGAAGAAGCAAGAAGTTCGGTGAAGGAGAAGAATCGGTAGATGCAAAGAAGCAGGCGCAGATAAGAAAAGCAGCAGAAGGATTTTTATACGAGAATGAAATGTATCAGGATTATCAGATAAGATTAGATGTAATCGTAGTTTATTTAATGAATAATCAAAAAAACATAGTTCATATAAAGAACGCATTTTATTAATTTAATAAAGAAAAATGGCAGACACATACTCATTTGATATAGTATCGGAAATCGATTTGCAGGAAGTAGATAACGCGATGAATCAGGCGATAAAGGAAATTCAGCAGCGATACGATTTAAAAGGCAGTCACAGTGAAATAACTCTCAATAAAAAAGATAAAAAAATTAATGTAACATCGGCAGATGATTTTAGAGTGAAAGTCGTGAATGATATCCTTCAAAATAAGCTTATCAAGAGAGGCATATCAGTTAAGGCTCTGAAGTACGGAGCGATTGAGCAGGGCAGCGGAATGGGAACGGCTAAACAGGAAATCACTTTGCAGGCAGGCATTGATAAAGAGAATGCAAAAAAGGTTACAAAGATGATTAAAGAAATGAAAATAAAAGTAAACGCTTCGATACAGGATGAGCAGGTACGTGTGCAGGGAAAATCGAAAGACGATTTGCAGGAAGTGATAAAGATGCTGAACGCGGCTGATTTGGATTTTGCGTTTCAGGTAACAAATTATCGTTAATAGTTGCTAGTTGTCAGTTGTTCGTTATCAGAAAAAACATGAGGCTAAAATTCTTCTTCATATCATTATTAGTTTTAAGCTTAACTTCGGTTATTTTTTTTAATCAGAGTGAAAGTCAGGTTAATGTCCGTAAAGAGGGAAGTAAGATTGACGTTGTGATAATCGATGCCGGGCATGGCGGTAAAGACCCGGGAAGCACAAGTGTCAGCAAAATTCCGGAGAAGAATTATAACCTGTTGATAGCAAAATATCTTGCTGAGATGCTTCGGAAGAATTATACCGATATGGAGGTATATATGACTCGCGATGACGATTCATTTCCGGAACTGAAAGAACGCGGCAGAATTGCTAACTCGAAAAAAGGGAAACTTTTCGTGAGCATTCATTGTAATTCCAAGCTGCCTGAAGAGACAGATAAATCCGGATTTGAAATTTATGTTATCTCACCCACAAAAACCAACGACGCAGTAAAAATAACTCAGAGTGAAAATCAGTTGTTGAGAGATAATGTAGATTCGCTCAGAGGCAGACCGACTTTCCAGAATGATTTTATTCTTTCATCGATGCTTACGAATGTCTATAGAAGATATTCTGAGCGGTTTGCATCCATCCTTCAAACAGAGCTGACAAAGACTACTCAGTTAGAGAACAGGGGAATTTTAGAAGAAGAGTTTATCGTAAACTGGACAGCTTCAATGCCTTCCGTACTGGTCGAGTGCGGCTACCTTTCCAATAAAAAAGACGAAGCTTATCTCCGCTCGAAAGACGGTCAGTACGATATAGCCCGCTCAATTTATAAAGCCATTAGATATTATAAGATGGATTATGAATGGGAGAACTCTTTCTAGTCAATTACGAATTACGAGTTACGAATTACGATTTACGAATTACGATTTACGAATTACGATTTACGAATTACGATTTATACTCGTTTTATACCTTTATTATTTCAGTAACTAAGAATAAATTAGCTTAAATCTTTCCTCACTAACTTAAAGGAGAAAGCTATGAGAAGCTTACATCTGCCTTTCAAAATTACAACTCTGGTAATTTTATTGATTCTTTTATTTTCATCACAAAATATTTTTGCGCAAAGCGGATGGACTCTGCTGAATAAAGCAAGCGATTACCAGTGCATTGAAAAAATCTCTTCGACTAAATTAATAGCATACGGAAGTGATTATTATAAAACGTCAACCGACAATGGTGAAAATTGGTCGTTACCTAAGGCAACAGGGTATACTTTGTTTGGAAAAGTATGCTGGGTTGACAGTCTGTATGGGTTTGGAGTAGTCCTGAATGGTAACTTAATAGAAAAAACAACAGATGGGGGAGTTAGCTGGAATGCTATTAACATGAATTCATATCCCATTGGAGTAAGATGTGTAAATTTCTTAAACAGAACAACCGGTTGGGCAGCAGGTGTAAACACAACCGGACAAGGACAAGTTGTAAAAACTACAAACGGTGGATTAAACTGGTCAGTTCAAAATTTAAATTTTGATGAAGTTAATAGTATTTGTATCATTAACGGAAATAAATTATTCTTGACAACTTCTAATGCTAACCAGACAGATTCTGTAGCAAGAACAACTGATGGAGGGCAAAGCTGGTTTAAAATAAAAATAGCAACATCCCATTTTTCAAATAAGATAGTATTTACAGATTCACTTAACGGCTGGTCGTGCGGTTTTTATGACCCTTATCGTACAGTTGATGGAGGAAATACATGGACGAATTCAGGAGTTGCCTTGGGAAATTGTAGAGAGATTTTATTTTTGAACTCAAACACCGGATGGTTCGTCACTCAGTTGGGTCAAGTTTTCAAGACGACAAATCAAGGTATCAATTGGTTTTCTCAAAATAATTCTACCTATGCATTCGATTTATTTTTTGAAGATGTAAATACGGGGTGGATAGCAGGAGCAGAAGGTAAAATACTTTCGACGACAAACGGAGGTGCAAATTGGAAAATGGTGTTAAATCCTTTCACACAAGCATCATCTCTTCAGTTTATTAATGATGATACCGGATATTTAATATCAAGAACTGGAGCAGCATCTGTCCTCTTAAAAACTTCTAACCAAGGAGTAAGGTGGAATTTAGTTGATACATTCAGAACTCAACATATTGTCAGTTTAAAAGTTCTTAATAATCAAACCTTTTTTCTCGGAAGCTATTCCGGAAAAGCTTTCAATACTCATAATGGAGGAGTTAACTGGGATTCTGTGGCTTTAACTAATTCTCCTGTAAACGATTTCTTTTTTGTAAATAATAATACCGGCTGGTTGTGCGGTGATTCAGGGAAAATTTTTAAAACCACAAACTCAGGTACATCATGGCAGAACCAGTCTTTACCTTCCTATAATAAACTTAATAGGATTTACTTTACTGATGCTTTGTTCGGTCACATTGCCGCTGATAGCGGGAATTATTTTACAACATCAAATGGCGGTACAAATTGGATGCAGTATAGCATTCATCCTAAGTGTTCTTTTTCAAGTATAAAATTTGCAGACGCTTCAACAGGTTATATGTGCGGTTATTATAGAGATGTAGGGATGTTTAGTTATATTTATCGTCCGCAGTTATACAAGACAACAAATGGCGGAACTAATTGGTCATTGATACTCTATACGAGTTCATCTGCTACAACAATTTATAATGAACTTAGCTTTTCTGATGCATCCACCGGCTTACTTGGCTGGACTGGCGGATTACGAAGAACAGTAAACGGAGGTACAAGCTGGGAGAATCAAACATTACCTATACCATGTAATATAACTGCTATCTCAGAATTAAATTCAGGAAAAGTATATGCAGTCAGTCCTGAAGGTATTCTTTATGCAAATTTTAACCCTACGAATATCAGACATATAAACGAAGGAGTTATTGCGGAAAGTTATTCCTTACACCAAAATTACCCCAACCCTTTTAACCCGACTACAAAAATAAATTTTGATTTGAAGAATTCTGCTTTTGCTTTGCTGAGAGTTTACGATATTACGGGAAGTGAAGTGAGGACTTTAGTAAATGAAAAACTATCGGCAGGAAGCTACTCGTATGATTTCAATGCAAGCGAGCTGCCGAGCGGAGTTTATTTTTATCAGCTGCAAACAGATGGATTTGTAGAAACAAAGAAAATGATTTTATTGAAGTAGTATTTTGTACTCTCTTTATGCCTTTATAAATTCAGTAACTAAGAATAAATTATTCTAAACTTTCCTCATCAACTTAAAGGAGAAAGCTATGAGAAGCTCACATCTGCCTTTTAAATTTTCAAGTCTACTTATTTCATTCATTTTATTATTTTCAGCGCAAAGCATTTTTGCGCAGAGCGGGTGGCAGAGTACTTTTTCCAACAATGTTTTTATTATAAATAAGATTATAAAAAGAGATAGTCTTAATTTTTTTGCTTTTAGTAATGATAGCAAATACCTTTTGAAAAGTACAGATGGCGGAACCAGTTGGCTCAATTTGCAAAGTTCCATACTGGACACAGCTTGCATTATTAACGATGGTAAGTTTATTACTCCTGAAATTGGTTGGATTGTTGGTTGGTATAAAAATGGTCTCGATGGAGCAATAATAAAAACAACAA
This sequence comes from uncultured Ignavibacteria bacterium, assembly GCA_937974175.1. Lineage (GTDB taxonomy): Bacteria > Bacteroidota > Ignavibacteria > Tepidaquicellales > Tepidaquicellaceae > JAFDZO01. The sequence continues at coordinate 16,113 of CALJIG010000041.1, read as the reverse complement.
ATGGAGGTTTAAACTGGGTACGCCAAAATCCAGGCATCCTCCATTATTGGTGCAAAAGTATTTCTGTGATTAATGAAAATGTAATTTATGTTTCATCTAATCAGCAATTCTTAACTACTACAAATGGTGGGATTAATTGGACAAGCAGACCATGGTCGTCTTATGGTTTTACAACTAATATTGATAAAGTGCGGTTTTACAATGAAAATACAGGATGGATTATAGGATATGGAGGCATTTTAGCTAAGACTACTAATGCAGGGCAAAATTGGGTAAGAGATATTAATTTTAATGGACACAATTTAATAGATTTCAGTATAATAAATGCAAATGAATATTGGGTATTGTCTAAAGTTGGTTCACTACAATCTGCTTTTTATAAAACTACTAATGGCGGGGTAGATTGGAATTTAATGGGATATCGCTCAAGTACATTAGCAGAAATGAAATTTTTTACACCTTACATAGGATATATTTACGGAGGAAATGTGTTGTTTAAAACTGAAAGCGCAGGACAGACTTGGGATTCAATTTACGTGAGCTCAAGTCAACCTGTTAATACAGTTTTACCTGTTGATATGGATATAATTCTAGCAGGGGGTGGAAGAACAACAGGTTCATTTGAGTCACCTAACACTTATGTTAATATAGTAAAATCTTCTAACTCAGGTGTTAGTTGGACTGAAAAATTTAACAACCGAAACTATAATTTTGCAGGTGTCCATTTCAAAGATAATCAAAATGGTTTAGCAATCGAAGAAAAGGGAATGATTTTAAGAACAACAAATGCAGGAGTTAATTGGTTAAAAATATTTGATAGTACTGCATATAGTTTTACAATTATAAAATCTCTTAATGATACCAATCTTTTAGTATTTGCTAACAATGGAAAAATATTAAGAACTAATAATTATGGTCAAACCTGGAGTGAGATTCCAACTCCTCTGAATTACGCAAAAGTGAAGATAGATTTTTTCAATGAGTTAACAGGCTACGCAATGGGTATGGGTAAACAAATACAAAAAACAACAAATGGAGGATTAAACTGGGATAATATGATTATTCCTTTCACGCAGGAAGAGTTCACTTATGGAGTAGGAGGATGTTCGGATATAAGTTTTATAAATGAAAACACCGGATGGATTTCCGGAGCAGCAAGCTGGTATCATCCAGGCGGAGCTAACCAAGGTTTTACTGCTTATGCAAGTACAATTCTACGAACTACAAATGGGGGAATTAACTGGAATGCTGTTTACAATTATTCCAGCACTTCAGGTTATTCTTCGTATTTAAGAATAAATTTCTTTAGCCAAAATGAAGGCTGGTCATGGAAAGGAAGCACTGTTTTTAGAACTACTGATGGAGGAATTAGCTGGGCAAATTATTCTCAATACCAGAACTTTACATTTCATTGGGTGTATATGCTTAATAGTAGTACTGGTTGGGCTACGGGTTTTTATGGTACTTATAATGCAGTCAGTAAGACAACCAATGCAGGTTTGAATTGGATATTGCAGTTTAATTCACCGGTAAGAATAATAAATCCTGTGTTCATTCTAGACGAAAACAATGCCTGGTTTGGCGGAGCGGATAATGTTATCTACAAAACCACTAATGGTGGTGGAGAAATTATCTCTGCAATTAATCCAATCACAACCAATATCCCCGAGGGATTTTTGTTAAAGCAAAATTACCCCAACCCTTTCAACCCAACTACAAAAATAAATTTTGATTTAAAGAATACAGCTTTTGCTATGTTGAGAGTATATGATATTACGGGAAGGGAAGTGAGGACTTTAGTAAATGAAAAACTATCGGCGGGAAGCTACTCGTATGATTTCAATGCAATCGAGCTGCCAAGCGGAGTTTATTTTTATCAGCTGCAAACAGATGGATTTGTAGAAACAAAGAAAATGATTTTATTGAAGTAGTATTTTGTACTCTCTTTATGCCTTTATAAATTCAGTAACTAAGAATAAATTATTCTAAACTTTCCTCATCAACTTAAAGGAGAAAGCTATGAGAAGCTCACATCTGCCTTTTAAAATATCAAGTCTACTTATTTCATTTATTTTATTATTTTCAGCGCAAAATATTTTTGCGCAACCGACTTGGAAGAGTACATTTGAAAATAATCCTAATTTGGTTACAAAATTAGTTCCGAAAAATGATAGTACATTTTTTGGGTTTTGCCATTATAGCAAATTTTTTCAAAAGAGTACTGATGGAGGTGTAAGCTGGAATACAGTCATTGGATTTGATTCAAACTATACAATTTTAGATGGAAGTTTTATAAATCAAAATATAGGTTGGATAATTGGTTATAACTGGGATACGTATTTAGGTGTAGTTTTCAAAACTACAAATGGAGGTACAAACTGGATTAAGCAGTCTGTAAGTAACCAATACAGTACAGGAAGAGCAGTTTATTTTTTAAATGAAAATACAGGATGGCTAGGTCTGCAGAACTCCGCAGGTGGGATTTTGTTAGCGACTACAGATGGTGGACAAAACTGGTCGAAAAGTGTTTTCAGCGGAGTTTGGGGGATAAGCCGAATAAAATTTCTTGATAACGATAATGGGTGGATTTTAGGGTTTAACCATTTTCTCAATAAAACAACTAACGGTGGAATTAATTGGATTCCTATAACAATAAATAATGTTCCATACTCATATAATTCTGACAATGATTTTTTTCCTATTGATATGGATTCAGGCTTTGCTTTAGTGACCTCATTTAATACTGGTCTTCAAACCTCTAGTATTATGAAAACAAGTAATGGAGGTAATAATTGGAATTTAATGTTTTCATATACTGATAATCTTACATCAAACTCCAGAGGCTTCGATAAAATTAATTTTATAAATTCTCAGACCGGTTACATAAATGGAGAATTTAATTTTTTGTTTAAGACAACAAATGGAGGTTTTAATTGGAATCAGGTAAATACAAATTGTCCTTTATTAGTTAGCTCATTACTTTTTTTAAATGAAACAAATATTATAGCAGGTGGAGGTCCTACTCAAGCAGGTTCCGGAGCTAGATATAATATGATTATAAAATCTACTAACAGCGGTATAAATTGGAGCATCAAAGATCATAATTGGTATTTAAATTTTTCAGATGTTTACTTTAAAGATTTGCAAAATGGTTTAGCTGTAGCAGATACAGGGTATATTTTTAAAACTACTAATGGAGGAACTAATTGGAACAAGCTTTTCAAGAATAGTTCTATAGGTATTCGAAACTTTAATTATATCGATGAAAATATTTTGTGTGGAATTGGTTCCGGAGGTAAAATCTACAGAACAACCAATTTTGGAAATGATTGGAATCAGGTACAACCTAGTTCAATTCAAGGAATTAATGATTTAAAAATTGTTAACAGTGAAATTGGTTTTGCTTCAGGAAGTAACGGGGTAGCATTAAAAACTAGTGATGGCGGACAAAATTGGTTTAATTTAGCAGTTCCAATTGCGTCAGATTACAGTTGTACTGGAATTGATTTTATAAATGAAAATACCGGTTGGGTAATTGCAAATAAAGTAGGAGGAGCTCCTCCATTTTTTTATCAATATTATCAAAAAATAATCAAGACTACTAATGGCGGAAATGAATGGTCAGTCGTTATGGATAATACAAACGCTACAACGGTATTCTCTAAGTTAAAGTTTTCAGATGCAAATAATGGATATTTAATAAATTATAATTCAATTGCGAAAACAACAGATGCCGGAGCAACTTGGAATAGTTTAGGCTCTAATTCAAATATAAATTATTCCACAATAAAAGCATTGAACCCTAATGTGTGGTTAGCAGGAGGGAAGGAAACTGTAAATGGAAATTATAGAGGTGCTATTTACAAAACTACAAATGCAGGTTTAAGTTGGAACATGCAATTTAGTGAAAACGGGACTAGTGTTTATGGCTCTGGTGTAAATTCTTTATTTAAACTTGATTCAATGAATGTATGGTTTTGCGGAGATATGAATGCAATTTTTAAATCAACAAACGGAGGAAATGTATTTGTTTCACAAATATCCTCAATTGTTCCCGAAGGATTTTCTTTAAAACAAAATTTCCCCAACCCCTTCAACCCGACAACAAAAATAAATTTTGATTTAAAGAATGCAGCTTTTGCTATGTTGAGAGTATATGATATCACGGGCAGGGAAGTAAGGACTTTAGTATATGAAAAACTAACAGCAGGAAGTTACTCGTATGATTTCAATGCAATCGAGCTGCCGAGCGGAGTTTATTTTTATCAGCTGCAGGCAGATGGATTTGTAGAAACAAAGAAAATGATTTTATTGAAGTAGAAAAGTAAAGAAGTTTATATAAACAAAAAAGCCATCCTGATTCGCGCCAGGATGGCTTTTTTAATATTATTTAGTTAAATCCTATTTTAACTATTTTCGGTGATTGTTTTAAATCAACTAAAACGTTATAGTCTTTGATGGCACCTTCGTATGATTCGTAGTTACCGGTCAAAAGACGGAATTTAACAGAGTTCTGATTATGAATTTCTTCAAAGTACAATGTAGTGAAGTTTTCAGACTCTAATAATCCAATCAATTTTTCTGCCTCATTTTTATCTGAGAATATTCCAAGGTCTATTGTGTAGCCTGTAAGGAATTTAATTCTATTAGTTACATCAAGGTATGTAAGAGGGTTTTCGTCTTTTACATCCTGATAAATCTTAGAATTAGCAGTTTTAGCGTCAGGTGTCAGAACTTTAATTCTGACTGTTTTAAAATTTTTAAAGATGTTGTTTAAGTCCTCACCCGAGAGTCCGGTCTGATTTCCGTTAGTTCCATCTTCAAAGTATTCAATGAATACTTTTGATTTACTTGCAAGTGTTTCCTCAAATAAGTTAAGAGGGGTTAGATCTTCGGGGGTTTCTTCCACTTCTGTTTCAGGTTCATAGACTTCAAGTCTTACCTGTGTGGTGCCGCCCATATCAATAGCATCTTTCGCTGCTTTTGATAGATCAATTATTCTGCCTCTTATGAAAGGACCTCTATCGTTAATAGTAACGATGACGAATTTATCGTTTGAGAGGTTGGTTACTTTCAGTACAGTACCAAAGGGTAAAGTTTTGTGAGCTGCCGTCATATCATTAGTATTAAATCGCTCACCTGAAGCGGTTTTCCTACCATGAAATCCTGGGCCGTACCACGAAGCTTCGCCTTCCTGTACAAAGTCCGGTTCTACTATTGAAGTTCTTGCGAATAAACTGCTGCCTGTGCTGTTAATTGGATTAACTAAAACTAATGCGATAAATGCAAAAAGTATCGCGTTAATTTTAAGTTTGGTCAAGTGTCTCCTTTTTATGTTTTCTGTTTGTATCAAACACTCAGGGAAGCGCGCCGACCAAGCGGCTTAAAATTGTAGTCTTAATTCTCCGTTTTATGTGGAGGTATTTGTAAAGAACGATATTAAGAAAAAATCTATATTCTGTTATACGAAGTGGTAAAGTACTGATTTTAGATTTAATAAGCAAGGAGGTACGATATGCACTTCGCGACTATTTTTTCGTTTTAAAGCTTAGTTTCAAAGAAAAAATTTCTTAAATAACTAAAAAAATCAATAAAACAACAACACCTTGTTAATAACGAATATAAATCAAAAATATTTTTCAGAAAAAGTCCTGAAATCCGGTAAAAACCCTGTTCAAAGATTTTTCGACTCATTATTTTGCAGACCAATTGTATCTTAAAATTATCTGCGAAATAAATAAAACTCTTGACAGGTTCTATTCAATACGAGTGCTGAATAGGAAAGTTGTTGAAACTCATTTACCCAAATGAAAATTGGAATTCAAAAACGGAATGTTTGTGGTTTCAAAATAGAATTTTTGTACAAGTTCTCATGCGAATTCCGATATGTAGCAAAAAAGTAACATTTTGAATTTTTCGGAACTGTAAAAACAACACTTGGATGTTTCAAACAGTACAAAAGTAATATTTTTGTAACATTTTGCGTGTGGGTGCGTCCATCCGTCCCGACTTACGTCGGGACACGCTTAAAATCCAATAATTGAAAAATTCAATTATTGGATTTTATCGTCCGTTCCGATTTTTAATCGGAACGGGGATGGACGCCCCCAAAATGCGCATAAATATCCCAATGCACGTTTATAGTTGGTTTCTTATATAAACCGAAGTAATATATTATGATTAAAATTGAAAGGAAAGATAATCTTCCCTATTAGTAGGAATAGGGAAGATTTGAAAATTCTATTTTACTAAGGTCATTTTTTTTGTTGATGTGAAGTCAGGAGTTTCAATCGTGTAAAAGTAAATCCCGCTTGCCAGTGCCGAAGCATTGAATTTATAGTTATACTCACCGGCAGAAAGCTTTTCGTTAACAAGCTCAGCCACTTGCATACCGAGTGAATTGTAAATAGTCAGTTTTGCTGCTGAGTTTTTCGGCAATGAGAAATTTATGCTTGTTTCCGGATTAAAAGGATTTGGATAATTCTGGCTTAAGGAAAATTTATCAGGAATAACAGAGCTGCTCGGCTGAACACTAACCATAGGGGAAGCTGTATTACAGTTAAGGACTTCCTTATTTGAAGCAGCATCATTTTGAACGAAAGCCAAAGTCACAATTTTGCTCATATCCCAATAAGATTCTTTCTTATATCTTACATCAAATTGATGGTTTCCGGCAGTCTGGGGCAGAGTTATACCCCCCATATCAGGAGCCCCTTTTCTGAATACATGTTCGAAAATTCTTTCTCCGTTGCTGCCCGGAGGAGTTGGGAACTCAATGGTTTTTTCCGCTGCCATTATGCGAAGCTTATATGTTCCCGCAGGCAGTGTGACCGGAATATTAACGGTTACAATTGCGCGAACGCTGTCACCAGGAATTATAGAATTAGTTATCGTGATCTGAACTAACGGACTGATTGCCTTTCGTGTATTAAATGCCGCATCGAAGTTTGCCTGTGAGAACGGCCAGATATCGGGAAAGCAGTTGCCGTCGCCTTTTAGCCACGGTACTGCATTCACATCGGAATAATATCCGCCGCGTCTTCCTTCAACATCAGTTGGATTCTGATTATACATCGGGTCGAAGCCCGGAAAATTTGTGTGATACTTGACGGCGATTATAGTATCGCCTTTGGATTCAAGATAGCTTTTTAATGCAGGGTTATTGGCTGCGCACGGACCGCACGATGCATTGGTAAACTCTTCAAATAAAACTTTTTTGCTTTGAGCAAAAGTTATATTTGAAAAAACTACAACTGTCGTTAACAGTAGAAGAATTTTTTTCATTTTCCCGCTTAATGTTTAAAAATGTTACATCTAATTTTGGAATTCTGAAGGAAAAATGCAACCGATAAAACTAACGGTTAATTTTTTTGAAAAAGTAGTTCTTGTACTTTAATGCCTGCTTCTCTATTAAATGCCATGATAAATATCCGAACACAATTGAGATGAGGCTTGCATATATTGTAAGAGCAAATTGCTCGAAGTGGAAGAAATGAACTAAAGTCTGCTGAATGGCAAAGGCGTAAATGTAGATACCGTAAGACATATCTCCGATTTTTTTAGAGATACCGCTGATATACTTTGTTGCAGAGACTCCAAAAAGAAGAATCGCAACCGGCATTGCAAGTAAATGAATTTCTATAAAGAAGCCTAATTGAAGAGATATAAGCAGAGTAACGAAAGAAGAATACATTAAAATATTTCTATATTTATTTTTTTCTATTTTAAGGCATGCTAAAAGCGCTCCGGCAAAAAAGAATGTTCCGAAATCAATCAGGTCTTTTGCATAAATAATAAAACTGATTTTAGAGAATGTATCGAAGAAGAAAATATTTGATATATAAAAAAATGCGCAGACAGCTGAAAGAATTATAAGATGACCTCTCTTAATAAAGAATAGCATTGAGAGCATTACATAACAGATGAATTCGTATCCGAGTGTCCATATCGAGCCGTTGATATCATCCTTGTAAGGATTATTTTCAAAAATTCCCTGAATAGTGCCTTGCAGACGGAAGAGCTTTATGTTATTGGGGAAGTAAGTCCAAACTGATTTATTTGTGATGTAGCTGTAAAAATCGCCGGTGTATACAAACACACCAAGAATTACAGTTAGGAGAAGTACAACAATAAGTCCCGGGAAAATTCTGAGAATCCTGTGCCAGTAAAAAACATAAATTGATTTACTCCGGAGAAGACTTTGATAAATGAGATATCCGCTTATTATGAAGAAGCCTCTTACTCCGATATAAGAAAAAAATACCTGTCCGTTTGTGAGAGTGTGCAGCCAGTCAGTTTCTGCCGCTCCGGTAAGTGTATACGAATGAGTGATTATAACGCATAGCGCAAAGATAAGCCGCAGGAAATCAAAATTATTTTTATGCATACGTAAAGTGAAAATTGAATATAAAAAATTTAAGCGGATAATATTATTCAATAAAATATTGGAGTTATGCCTGGCCTCTCTTTATAAGGGGAACTTGTATATGTTAATATAACTAATTCTCCCCTTGAGGGGAGTCCCGACGAAGTCGGGGAGGGGTGTTTGAACGAACACCCACCGTCTCGCGGAGTTTATCCTGCACCTGATGCGGGACTCGACACCTCCCTGAAGGGAGGAATTTTTTGCTCTTGTCCTAATATATGAATAGTTTTTCGTTTTAAATTTAGATTGAGCTCTTCTTCATTTTAACTTTATTTTATTTACTCTAACTTTGTTCAACAATTTTTCTATTCTTTGCAAAAATGAAAAAATTCTTTTCAGTATTTTTATTTATAATCTTAATTTCGTTTCAAGTACAGGCGCAGAGCGATACAGCTTTAAAAGTATTAATTGTAACTGCTCACCCCGATGACGATGCGCTTTTCTCTGCTTCGGTTTATAAAATCACCCATAATCTCGGAGGTAAAGTTGACCTTTGCTTAATAACAAATGGGGAAGGCGGTTATAAGTATTCCACTTTAGGCGAACCGATTTACGGACTTGAACTGACTGATGAAGCAATAGGCAGGGAATATCTGCCTGAGATTCGTAAAAAAGAATTAAAAGCAGGCTGCGCAATTGTCGGCATAAAAGATTTTTTCTTTCTTGATCAGAAAGACCATCGATATACAACAAATGTTCACGAAATTATGGATAGCACAGTGTGGGATATTCCTTTTGTGAAACGAAGACTGAAAGAAATAATAGAAGCGGGAAAGTACAATTATATCTTCTGCCTTATTCCTGTGCCGACTACTCACGCTCATCATGCTTCAACATCTATTCTAACTTTGCAGGTTGTGAACGAAATGCCGTTGGATTCAAGACCTGTTGTCCTCGGCGGAACAATGAGTATTAAAGGTGACACTACAAAATTTACTTTTACAGGACTTGCTGAATATCCTGTAACCAAAATCAGTCCCGACCCGCTGACATTTACATTTGATAGAACTGCACCGTTCAGTTTTCAGGATAGAATGAATTATAAAATAATTGCTAACTGGGTAATTGCCGAGCATAAATCACAGGGCACAATGCAGCTTTTAATGAACTACGGTGATTATGAAAAATATATCTGGTTCGATTTAAACGATCCCAATAAAAAAGAGCAGACTCAAAAGCTTTTTGATAAGCTGGCAATAAATTATTTTAAGAAGAAGGATTACGATCTAAATAAATAATCACTTCCCGCTAAAGCTGGACAAGGATTACGCTGATTATCTATGATTAAAATGATGCAACACTACTTTTCTAAAATTTAATTTAAAAATTTCAAATGACTAATCACTATCATAAAAATCAGTTCAAATCATATAAATCAGTGATTAAAATTCTATTTATAATTGTTATCTGCATTGGATTTTCATCCTGTTCCAAATCCAACAAGAAGAAACTCGTTGTTTACTCGCCTCACGGAAAAGAAATGCTGAGCGAATTTGAAAAGCAGTTCGAAGCAAAAAATCCCGATATAGATGTTCAGTGGCTTGATATGGGTTCGCAGGAAATTATAGATAGAGTAAAAACTGAGAAAGATAACCCGCAGGCAGATATATGGTGGGGCGCTCCTGCTACATTGTTCATGAGAGCGGATAAGCTCGGCTTGCTTGAGAAATACACTCCGACATGGTCATCAAATATTGCAGCTAATCACAAAGGAAAAAATGATACATGGTACGGCACGTTTTTAACACCTGAAGTAATTTCATTTAATAATAAAGTTTTAAATAATACAACTGCTCCGCAGGACTGGGCTGATTTAGTTCAGCCTGAATGGAAAGATAAAATTGTTCTGCGCGCACCTATGGCATCAGGAACGTTGCGTGTGATTTTTGCAGCAATGATTTCAATGTCAGTGAAAGCAAACGGCAGCGAAGATAAAGGATGGGAATGGCTCCGCGGACTTGACAGAAACACAAAAGATTATTCCTCTGACCCTACGCAGATGTATCTGAAGCTTGCAGGCAATGATGAGCCTGTTACTCTATGGAATATGCCGGATATAATTCTGCAGGCTAATTCATACCAGTATCCTTTCGGATATTTATTCCCAAAGAGCGGAACAGTTGTTCTTACTGACGGAATTGCATTGGTAAAGGGCAGTAAAAATTCAGAGGAAGCAAAGAAGTTTTATGAGTTTGTTACATCACCTGAAGCAATGAAACTGCAGGCGGAGAAGTTTTACAGAATCCCTGCCAGAACAGATATACCAAAAGAATCTTTACCCGAATGGATAAAAAAAGCTGACTATAAAGAGCTTGAGCTTGACTGGGAAGTGATTTCAGAAAAAGAAGCTGACTGGATGAAGAAATGGGACGCGGAAATAAAAGGGAAGAAGTAAACTTCAATTCCAAGTTTCAAGTTTCAAGTTTCAAGTTTCAAGTTTCGAGTGGTTTCTATACATAATTCACAATTCACAATTCATAATTCATAATTCATCTGTGTTTCTTGAAATAAAAAATATTCAAAAGAAATTTTCTGAGCAGACTGTTTTAGAAAATATAAATCTTGAAATAAAAAAAGGTGAGTTCTTTTCACTGCTTGGTCCGAGCGGCTGCGGGAAGACAACTTTGCTTAGGATTATTTCGGGATTAGAAAGTTCAGACTCAGGTAAAATTATTCTTGAAGGAAAAGATGTAACTAGTTTAACTCCGCAGCAGAGGAAAGTAGGCATCGTTTTTCAGAACTATGCGCTCTTCCCGAATATGAATGTTTCAAAAAATATTGCATACGGGCTTGAGATAAACAAGGTAAGCAAAGATGAGATCAATATAAAAGTTACAGATGTTTTGAAAAAAGTAAACCTTTCCCATAAAGTAAATGCTTCGGTAAGCGAACTAAGCGGAGGTGAGCAGCAGCGAGCATCGCTTGCAAGGGTAATCGTGAACGAACCCAACTTAATTTTATTTGATGAGCCGCTTTCAAACCTTGATTATGCATTACGCCTTGAAGCAAGAGGGGAGTTGAAACGTTTACAAAGAGAAGCGGGTATTACGAGTGTTTATGTTACTCATGACCAGGGAGAAGCATTGGCTCTCTCCGATAGAATTGCCGTGATGAATAAAGGAGTGATACAGCAGGTGGGAAGTCCCGAAGAGTTATATAATAACCCTGTTAATTCATTCGTTGCCGAATTTGTCGGGCATTACAATATTTTCAGCGGAAGCGAAGCAGAAGAAATTTTAGGAATTACAGATGTAGGTAACGATGAAGCATTGATAATTCTTCCTGAAAATTTAAAAATAAATAAATCAGAAACTCAAACAGCCTTAAAAATAAAAGAGATTTTATATAACGGGTCGTATACTGAATTTATTATTGAGCATAAAAATAAAGAGATAAAAAGTATCTCATTCTCCAATGAAAAAATAAGTCATTTTAATATTGATGATTATGTGAACTTTGAATTTAACACGACAAAGATAAAACTGATAAAAAGATAATAGTATAGAATGAAAAAAAAGTTTTCAATATTTGAATACGTTCTTCTTTTTATTGTTTTGTTTTTTGCTATTGGTTATATACTTTTTCCTCTGATTGAATTAGCGAAGGAAAGTTTTCGCTTCAATCTTGATTCATATAAAGCTTTAGGAAGCCCGACAGTTCTAGGCTCGGCGTTAAATTCAGTTTTGCTTTCAGTAGTAACAGTATTTGGCTGCGCAGCGATAGGAATATTACTCGCATATTATTTTCACTTCTATAAAATTCCGTTCAAAAAATATTTATCCGTAATATTTTTAATTCCGCTTGCAACTCCGCCTATAGTTGGCGTAGTGTCGTTTTTATATTTATTGAGCGACAACGGAATTTTATCACGAATACTGTTTGCAATATTTTCAAAAAATATTCTGACAGGATTCGAAGGATGGACGGCAATTATAATCATACATCTGTTCTCTTTTTATCCCTTATTCTTTTTATTTGCATCCGCTTCATTTGAGAAATTAGATTATAACGTTATCGATGCATCAAATTCGCTGGGGGCAAGTAAGTGGACTACATTTCGGAAAATTATTCTGCCGTTCCTTCTGCCGTCTGTTGCAAGCGCAGGTATTATAACGTTCATGGCAAGTATGGCATCGTTTTCAGCGCCGTTTGTATTCGGCGGCTCGCTCAGATTTTTAACAACAGAGATTTATAATTCAAAGATAAACGGAGATACTTCACTAACAGCAGTGCTCTCGGTGTTTTTAACACTTATATCAGTAGTATTTTTATTCTTGCTGAGAAAATTCAGAACTGCAAATGAATATTCTCTAAGGATGAAAGGAAGCGTTAAAAAAATTGATGCATCTAAATTATATAATCTGAATTTAGCAGGGAAAGTTTTATTTCCATTAACCGGATTTTTAATTTTACTGCCTGTCCTTACTCTTTTATACCTTTCATTAATTCCTGAAGGCTCATTAATAAGAAATTATTTCGGTGAAGGGCTGACTTTAATAAATTATCAGAATATTTTTACGACTGATGCAGTCGCCTTGCCGTATTATAATAGCTTAATGATGTCTCTGATTGCAGTTGCAGGAACAATTATTATCGGACTTCCTGCATCTTACTTTACTGCAAAGAAAAAAATCAAAGGCGGAAATATTTTAGAGAGCATTATAACTCTACCTTACGGAATCCCCGGGACAGTTATTGCAATCTGTTTGATATTCAGTTTTAACTCGGGCAATGTATTTTCATTCGGGGAAATTCTAGTAGGGACTTTTGCAATTATGCCTTTGGCTTATACGATAAGAAATATTCCGGCAATAACACAATCATTAAACTCAGGATTCAATAACATAGACCCTTCGCTCGAAGAAGCATCTTATTCACTCGGAGCAGGAAGATTTAAAACATTCCGAACAATTATTCTACCTCTTATTATTCCTGCAATTATCTCGGGAGCTTTGATTGTATTTATTAATTCATTCGGCGAATTTGTTTCATCTATCCTTCTTTATACTTTCTCAACAAAAACAATTTCCATAGATATTTACTCTCAGCTAAGATTATACAATACCGGCGGCTCAGCAGCATCGGGATTTATAATGTTTTTAATTGTACTCATTGCGCTGATATTTTCACGCAGAAAGATATCATGATAAAAATTTTTCTTACAGGGCTTCTGTTTATTTTTTCAAATTCATATTCGCAATATACTCAGCAATGGGTTGAAAGATATAACGGTTCTGATAACAGCTACGATATTGCAAACAATCTTTTTCTTGATGAGCAAAGTAATGTATATGTTTACGGCACTACATTTAATGAGAATACACTAACAGATATTTCAGCGTTTAAATATTCATCCAATGGAAGTCTTATCTGGAAATATGAATATCCGTCAGCAGAGATAAATAACCTGCAGGATGTTTATAAAGACTCTTCAAATTTTTCATATTTGACCGGCTATATTGTAGATTCAAGCCGGATAAAATTGATTACAATAAAATTAGATCCGGCCGGCAATTCAGTATGGTCGAGCGTAACTGCAATCCCAAATCATGAAACTCACATCAGCCATTCAATTACAGTTGATAATTCAAACAATGTTTATGTTTTGCTTGATGCAAGAAATGCCGTAACATCCCGAACTGATTTTATCATAGTGAAATATAATTCAGCAGGAACAATTACTGCTCAAAAAATATTTGAAGGCAGCACTGAAGGCGACGATAACGGAATAAAGATTCTTTGTGATGCTCAGGGAAATATATTTGCAGGGGTGAATTCATTCTTCACTTCTTCAGCTGCTGATATAGTTATATATAAACTCGACCCGAATCTGAATGAAATTTATAATAAAAGAATTAACGGGCAGGGTAATTCCGATGACGGAATTGTTGATATGAAACTTGCATATGATAATAAAATTTTGTTCACAGCTAAAGTGGCGGGAGCAGGAAGCTCTTCAGATATCGGCACGTATAAAATTGACAATTCAACCGGAGATATTCTCTGGCAAAAATTTTATAACGGTGTAGGAAATGATATTGATCTGCCGTATGCAATGACTACTGATTTAAACAATAATATTTTAGTTACGGGATATGTAAGAAACTCACATTTAATTCAAAGTGAAGATGTTATTACTCTGAAGTATGATGCAATTGGAAATTTATTATGGAGCAGGGTTTATAACGATTCGGTTAACGGCTCTGACCAGGGATTCTCAATTTGCACTGATGCATCGGGCAATGTATATATCGGCGGAGCGGGTGACCACGGCAATGACCACTTAGCTTATCTGACATTGAAATATGATGCAGACGGAAATTTTGTTTGGAAAGACAGCTATCATTACTATCATTTATCAGAAGATTTTATTTATAAAATTGCAGTTAATAACACGCAAGATATTTTTGTTTCGGGAATAAGTTTTTCAAATACATCAGATTATGATATCACAACAATAAAGTATGCAAGACAGACGGGGATATATTCTAATTATGGAACTGTAAGTGATTTTAAATTATATTCAAACTATCCAAACCCTTTTAATCCTTCAACTAAGATTCGTTTTTATAATCCGGGGAGAAATTTCATTTCTATAAAAGTTTTTGATTTGAACGGTAAAGAAATCGCTTTGCTTGAAAATAAAATTTTGGTATCAGGAAATTATGAATATGAGTTTAAGCCGGGTAATCTTGCCAGCGGAGTTTATTTATATAAGGTGTACTACGGTGAAAACTTAAAAACAGGTAAAATGATTTTTAATAAGTAGTCTGATTTAGTATAAGGAACACAGATGAAACTGATTTATATGATGTCACAGATATTTATTCGAAAAATTTAAAGCTACTTTTGGAATATTCATAAGCATTATTTTTATATCTGTGAAATCATAGTTATCATATTAATCTGTGTTCCTTTAAAAAACATACCGTAAGTTCCTACCAAATTCAGAATTGATTATCCTATGTAATTTTAATAATTTGTTGAATAAATAAAAAAACGATAAAAAGTTTTAAGGGAGATAAAGCTCTTCGATCATGTCTTTTCAAATAGAAATAATTTTTCGGGCGGTCAGTTAAATGGCAAAGTGCTGGTTCTGAACCAGAACTACGAACCTCTCACAATTTGCAGTGTGAGGCGCGCTATAATTATGACCTATTTGGAGAAGGCGGAAATCATCAGCGCTATCGATGACAAAGAAATCCGTTCAGTGTACAGGAAGTTTCAGTATCCCAGTATTGTGCGGTTAGTTTTTTTTGTAAGAGTACCTTTTAAAAAAATTATTTTATCGAGAAAAAATATACTTAGAAGAGACGGGCACAGATGCCAGTATTGCGGACATACTTCAAACTTAACGGTTGACCATGTAATTCCGAAATCCAGAAAAGGAGAAGACACCTGGGAAAATCTGACAACGGCTTGTGTAAGATGTAATAATAAAAAGGGGGATAGAACTCCCGAAGAAGCAAAGATGCATTTGAGAAATATTCCTAAGCGACCTTCTCATATAACATTCATAAAGAACTTTGCAGGCAAGATAGACGATGACTGGAAGCCGTATTTGTACATGTAGTAAAATGTTTTTTAGTTTTTAAATTCAATGAATCACATCAGAGTTATTTCTAGCATATCATTTTTATCATTCCACAAATACAATTTTAATTTTTTAAAAATTTCAATTAATAATT
>CALJIG010000040.1 GCA_937974175.1 uncultured Ignavibacteria bacterium | reverse complement strand
TTTATTTAAAAAATAATTTAAAAATAATTCGGCGTGTAATTTTCTTGTTACGGATAAGATTAAATAAATTATTCACTTTTTGGCAAAAAATAACTATATTAGGCTAAAGAAAAATAAAAATTATTATCCCCGAAGGAAATATTTTTTAACTTTCTCCTCTAAAGTATGAAGGATACTAAACTTTCCGAAATATTGCTTAAGTTAACGAAGATAGAATTTCGGAACCTCGAAGAGTTTCTTCTTTCTCCATTCTTCAATAAGAATCAGAATATTCTTAAGTTGTATTATATTCTGAAAGATAACCATCATATGCTTTCAACGGGTATGATAGAACAGCAGGAAATATTCAGACAGATCTTCCCTAAGGAAAAATTTGATGACGTTAAATCCCGAAAGCTTTTATCAAATTTCACAAAGCTGGTAGAACAATATCTTATTATACTTGAGCTTGATAACAACAAGGTGAATACTAATATAATTTTGCTAAATGCATTCAAGGACAGAAATATCACTAAGTCATTTGAAAGCCTTAAGCAGATTATCCTGAAGGAAAAAACTCTCGGAATAAAAATGAATGAGAAGTATTACCAGGATATGGTAAATCTTTACGCTCAGATGCTCTCATATCATGCAGATTCTATTTCATCTGAATACGAAACGCTGATAACAAAACTTGAAGAAGCGCAGAATTATAAATTTATAATCAGTAAGCTGAACATAAATTATCTTGCAAGCTACGTTAAAAATAATTCAAATAAAAATTTTAACCAGAGAAACTGGTGCTTTGATGATGTAGTTAAGTTTGTTGAAAAGAATAAAGATAATATTAAATCTGAACATCCCGTAGTTTATCTTCATTATCTTAACTACATAATGACACAGGATGAAGACGCTCCGGCGCCGTTCAATGAGATGAAAGAGTTTATGGAAGCTCATATCGACCAGCTTGATAAAGCAAGCATTAGATTCTTCCTTATGAATATGAACAATTATTGCGTGAAGCTCTACTGGAACGGAAGCAACGATGCCCTGAATGATATTTTAAGAATCAATTCTTATCTGGATGAAAAAGATATTCTGTTTATAGATAAAAAAGTTAATGCAAATAATTTCCTCACAGTCGTAAATCTTTCCCTGAAGCTCAATGCAGTACAGTTTGTTGAAAACTTCCTGAATAAATATAAAGACAGATTCCCTGAAGAACTAAAAGACTCAACTGTATACCTTACACTTTCAAGGATTTTATTTGCACGCAAGGAGTATGATAAATCTCTTTTTGCCTTGGGTAAAGTAAAATATATTAATTACTTCTACTATATAAATTCGAAGCTGCTGCTTTGCAAGTTGTATTACGAATTGAATTACCTTAAAGAAATTTCTTCTATTATAGAAAGCATAAAGCAGTTCCAAAAGAGAAACGATAATATTCCGGTGGCTATGAATAAGGCAATTAACAGTTTCCTTTCCTATCTGAAAAAACTGGTGCGTATGAAAATGAATCCGAGCGAGAGACTGAACTACGAAGAAATTTTAAAGGCAACTTATACTGCAGAAAAAGAATGGCTGGCAGATAAAGTGAAAGAGCTAATTCACACACTGCCGAAAGCAAGTTAAATTTTTGAAACAAAAAAACCCGCATGAAGCGGGTTTTTTTGTTTGTACATCTATGTAATCTGATTTAATTCTTATATGATATTTTCTTCGGAACAGTAAACTGTCTTAATCCGTCTATCGAACCTAAGTAACCGAAACCGCTTTGTTTTATTCCTACCCATGGTGTACCTGAAACTCCGCCGATTCCCTGATTAACACCAACCATGCCTGATTCAACCTGTCTTGCGATTTCTTTTCCTTTGTTCTGATTCTTTGTCCACACTGTTGCGCCGAGCCCGAAGCTTGAGTTATTTGCTTTCTCAACTGCTTCCTCTGCGCTTTTAACTTTTTGAATGCAAACAACAGGTCCGAATGTTTCTCTTACCATGATATCGTGCTTATCGGAAAGGTTGCTTAAAACTGTTGGCTCCATAAAAAAACCTTCACCTTCAATTTTGCTTCCACCGTGTAAAAGCTTTGCGCCTTTTCTTCTTGCTTCATCTATCTGCGAAAGAACGTGCGCTCTTTGTGTATCGTTTACCATCGGTCCCATATCAACATCATCCGTGCTCTTGCCGACTTTCCAGTTCTTTAAATTTTCCAGAACTAATTTTTCAAATTTATCTGCAACTTTATCTTCAATATAAATTCTTTCAACAGAGACGCATACCTGTCCTGAATTTCTTAACGAGCCGTTAACTGCATACTTTGCTGCTCTTTCTAAATCGGCGTCTTTTAAAATAATCATTGGGTCTTTACCGCCAAGCTCAAGTACCAATCTGTTAAGATTTTTTGCGCATGCAGACATAATTCTTTTGCCGACATTCTGCGAACCGACAAAAGCTACCATATCAATATCTGAGTTGATAAGAATCTCACCGACTTCTTCAGCACCCTGCAATAAATTTATTGCGCCTTTAGGTAGATAATTATTATAAATTTCATAGATTGCTTTACCTGCTAACGGAGTATTTTCCGAGGGCTTGAACACAACTGTATTACCTGCAAGCAATGCAGGTGTAAGAAGTGACTCAGGCATTCCTACAGGGAAATTCCATGGAGTAATAACTGCAACAACACCAAGAGGCATTCTGTGCAATTCAGTAACGGTGTTTTCTTCTTTCAGCATTTCAACTTCGTAAGCCTTCTCTGCCATATTAATATTCTCTTCGATTGCATAAGCTGTTCCAAGCACTTCACCGACAGCAGATTTCAAAGGCTTGCCCATTTCATCGGCGATAATTCTGCCAATTCTGTCCTTTGCTTTTGCTAAATCCTTTGCAACTGATTTCATCAGAGCAATTCTTTTTTTGAGAGGAGTATTGCCCCATACTTTATATGCCTTGTGAGCAAGCTTTACTGCCGAAGCAATTTCACCTGCCGAAGAGCACTTTATTTTTTCAATTAATGCGCCTGTCGAAGGATTTACATCGAGTATAAACTTCTTATGCATTTTTGTTAAATATGTTTGCATTATTTTTTTATAATAGTTTTTTAAATAATCCCAGAACTCCCTGTTTCCAGGCAATTCTATGAGTCACGCCCGTGCCCTGCTGTATTGTGTGTTTGTTATCAAGATACCATTGGTATGAACGGATAAGTGCTTGTGAGTTTGAGAATTTGGGATTCCAGCCAAGCTGCTTCTGAGCTTTTTCAATTGATACGAATGAGTCCGTATCGGCTGTTCCGTAAATCCATTTATATAATGGTGAAAGATTTAGTAATTCAAAAATTCTAAGGAAAAATTTTATTGGTCCGGCAGGTGTACCCATTACGCGTGAACCTGTTCCGGCATATTCGCACATTGCGCCCACATCTTCTCTTACTGTCTTAAATTCTTTCGCACCAACATTGAATGTATCATTAGTTTTTTCAAGAGGCAAAGTTGCGCATAATAAAATTGCATCAACTAAGTCTTCTACTTCAAATAACTGGTAACGATTTTTTCCGTTCCCGATAATCGGAATTTTTACACCTGACTCAATCCAATCGTAAAGGATTTGGAACACGCCAAGTCTTGCAGTTCCGATAAAACTTTTTGGTCTTAAAATGGCAATCGGTAATCCTTTCGTTCTGTACTCTTCGCAGATTTCTTCACCCATAATTTTACTTTTGCCGTAAGGACCTACACCGACTCTAGGATGATATTCGTATAACGGATGAACATCGGGAACTCCGTAAACAGAAGTTGAAGAAATGAAGACCATTCGTCCGACTTTATTTTTCAACGCTGCTTCACATACGTTTCTTGTTCCGTCAACGTTTGTTTCAAAGATATCTTTTTTCTTCCAGAGCGGAAGGGCGGCTGCGCAATGGATAACAACGTCAGCACCTTTAAACATTTCGTCCATTTGTTTTGCATCGCGAACGTCTCCGTAAATCATATTTATTTCTTTATTGTAATCGCCTTCTTCGAAAGGTGCAATATCAAAGAAAGTTGTGTTCTTATAAGGAGTGATTTGATTAATTTTCAGGTTAATGTGATAGCCTAAAAATCCTGCTCCCCCTGTTACAATAATTTTTAATTCTTTTTCTGCCATTAGTTGAATAAATTATTTATTAATAATTTCCGAATACTTTTATAATTGAACTTCTTATTGAATTTCCTTTATCTGAACTTAAGTATGAAATTGCATCTGCAACTTCTTCGGGCTTTACCCATTTTTTAATATCATCTTCACTTCCCCATTCACGGTTTGCCGGCGTATCAATAATGCTTGGCATTACTGTGTTAGCTCTAATATTGTAGTCTTTATATTCTTCCGATATTGTATCCATCAGCCAGTTCACTCCTGCTTTAGAGTATGAGTAAGGAAAACGTGCTGCTTCAGGTTTCATTCCGGCTATTGCACCTATGGAAACAATCCTTCCGAAATTATTTCTTTTCATTATTTTAAGGCACTCTCTTGTAAAAAAGAAAGTTGACTTAAAATTGAAAGTGAACATTTTATCAAACGCTGCTGTATCTAAATCTGCAATATTTACCGGAGCGTGTATTCCTCCGACTGTATTTACTAAATAATCTATGCTTCCTTTTTCCTGAATTTCAACGCTGTCAACAAAATCCTTTACTGAATTTTCATCGAATGCATTGCAATCGAATGCAAATATTTTTCTTAGCTTGAATTCCCCTTCATCTGCTGTTGAGGAATTATCGAATACATGATTGAACTCATCCATTGTGAGAGTCGGGATGTAAACTTTTATTCCCTGTTCAGCTAATTTATGAGCAACAACTCTTCCAAGAGCTCCCGTTCCGCCTGTAACTATTGCAACTTTATCTTTTATGTTTTTTTCTGACATTCTTTTTTATGTAGAGACGCAAAATTTTGCGTCTCTACGAATTACTGTAAACTTAATTTCTCCTACTCAACTCGCCACGGTTTATTGAGAGTTTATTCCGATCTGTGGATTACAAATCAGCGGATCACGCTAAACAAATCTTACCCTGAATAACTTCCCTCTTTGCGCCTGTAACACTGGGGAGATTCGAAGTCATTCCGTTATATGTTTCGTTTGCAAGCACTGCAAATAAAACTGCTTCTTTATTCTTTGCTGTAATGCCTTTTGAATCCATCTTTAAAATTTTTGTTCCGGGCAAATAAGTTGAAATGCTTTGAACTAAAAATTTATTCTCTGCTCCGCCTCCGCTGATGTGAAGCTCTTCAATTGAATTAACTGAGCTGCTACCCTTCGGAAGAAAATTCATAATATTGTAACAAATTGTAAACGCCGTAAACTCTGTAACCGTGCTAATAATATCCTGCTTAGGTATTCCTTTGGAATTTTTTAAAATGTAATTTATAAAATCTTCGCCATAATACTCGCGCCCCGTTGCCTTCGGAGGCTTAGCCGTATAATATTTATCTTTTGCTTTAAGCTTATTGAATAACACCGGATTCAGTTTTCCAACCGATGCAATCTTTCCGTTCTTATCAAAATCCTGCTTATAAAACTTCTTCATAAGGGCATCTATCATCATATTGCCTGCGCCGGTATCGAATGCCGTAACTTCATTTTTTTTGCATCCTTTTTTGAGAATCGTAACGTTACCTATTCCGCCAATATTTAAAAGAGCGATATTCTTCTTTGTATTGCCGAATAAAATATAATCGAGGTAAGGAGCAAATGGCGCTCCGTTTCCGTTTACAGCCATATCTGCAGTTCTGAAATCGCCAATAGTTGTTATTCCCGTCAAAGAGGCAATAACAGAGGGGTCTCCGATTTGCAAAGTTGCCTTGGATTTTATGCCGGCGACTGCTTTTTCCTGAGGGATATGGTAAATTGTCTGTCCGTGAGAGCCGATAAATGAAATTGAGGAAGAATTTATTTTCCGCTTTGTGAGGAACTCCTTAACTGCCTGAGCAAATGCCTTGCCTACAATAAAATTCAGCAGGCAAATCTCCTCAACATTGCTGCTTGCAATATGAGAATTTTTAAGTATTAATTTTTTAAGCTCGTTAGGGTATCGCTTTGAATAAAATTCTTTAACTGCAATTTTCGTCTTTGGCCCAAATCCCGATACTTCCACTAAAACACAGTCGATAGAATCGACGGAAGTCCCTGATAAAATTCCAATAATTCTCGTAACTTTAGGCATTTAGTCCGTTAATTTTGAGCATATTTTGAAACAAATATACAATTTTTACGAATTATATTCTATGGAGAAACATATCCGCTAAGCAGAGCCGATAAACATATCTGTAATCTTTCCCTCACATTAAAGATGGCGAACTTTAATAGCTTTGGAACTAAGTTCAAAGAAAAGAGTGTAAAGATTATAAATCTTTATTATTTACATTCTGCAAACACCCTAGTTACGAAGCTCGGCTTCGTAACGTAAAGAGAAACGATGTAAAGATTATAAATCTTTATTATTTACATTTATTTTGATAATATTTTTTATGATTTTGGTAAAAATTAATTTCTAAAATGGAAGAATTTAGCATTACTAAGAAAAGTTCGGGAGATATTGAGATCCTTAACCTGGAAGGATTCCTCGATGCCCATACTTCAGTAGAGCTGGAAAAGGAACTTGAATCACTATTGGCTTCGAACAAGTTTAAGATTATAGTGAATTTCAAGAAACTGACTTATATAAGCAGCGCCGGACTGGGAGTATTTATGGCTTACATCGAAAATACAAGAGATAATAAAGGCGATATAAAGCTTTGCGAAATGAGCGAAAAGATATTCAATATATTTGATATGCTCGGATTTCCGATTTTGTTCGAGATTTACAACGAAGAAAACACAGCGGTAGAAAAATTCAGCAACAACTAACAGACTATTGAGCGATAATGTAAAAATATTGATTTCAAGTTCTACTAAAAACCTTTCAACAGTGAGAAAGTTTGTGGAAGAGAGCGCTGAACACAGCGGGCTTGACCAGGCTACTATCAACCAGATAGTGCTTTCCGTTGACGAGGCTTGTACCAATATTATTAAACATGCGCACAAATATAATGAAGCCAATACAATTGAAATAGAAGTTGAAACTGAAAACAATCAGATCAAAATCACTTTCAATTATAAAAGCGGAAATACATTCGACCCGAACGATGCATCAAATCCGGATATGACTGAATATTTTAAAAATTTCAGAGTCGGCGGACTTGGAATCCCAATCATGAAAAAATTCATGAGCAAAATTATCGCACAGCATAAAAATCCCGATATAAATTCTCTTATATTAATAAAATCTTTAGATAAACCATCATCTTTCCCGGCAGGGGCAAAGCAGTTCAGAGGCACAATAGTATTCCGGTAAATTTAAGTACCTTCTCTCAATGTCCAGAACAGAATCAGAGCAAAAACAGCTTGAGTTGAATTCGCTGATAGAGTTTTCACAGACTCTTAACGGCAATCTTGACCTAGATTTCATCTTCCGTAATATTCTTCTGAGTATCATGGGTAAGATGCTTATCTCAAAAGCTCTTGTTCTCATTAAAAAAGATTTTGTAAATCCGAGCGATGTTTATTTACCCGTTACCTGCCGCGGCATCGAAATAAAAAATATTCCGAAAGAGCTTGAGTTAATTTTTCCGAAGCTGCCTTTCTTTCACGCAGAAGATTTAGAGATTTGCCACACACTAAAAGATTACGGATTAAAATATTTCTTCAAAATTTATTTTCAGAATAAATTGCTGGGAGTCTTATGTCTGGGAGATAAGCTTGGCGCAGGCACGACTGAACTGAGCAAAGGTGAGATTATTTTCATTGAGACAATGCTTAATATTTCTGCTTCAGCAATTGAGAATACTCTAAAGTTTACCGAGATAAAAGCACTGAACCAGAATTTAAGTTCAAAGATTCAGCAGTTAAAATCGCTGTTTGAGCTCAGTAAAGAGTTCAACTCCAATTTTTTAAATAAAGAAAACATTCTGAAGCTGTTGAATTTTTCTTTGCTCGGAAATTTTGGAATAAGAGACTATGCAATTATTTCAAAAGATAAGGAAGAAAAACTTTATCTGATGAAAGAAAATAAAAATGTAAATCTTGAAGGTTTTGATGTTGAGATTTTGAATACTTTGAATAAGCCTTACATGATACTCGAAGAGAACGGAAACGAATTTCTGGACAGTCTTTATAAAAAACATTACGAGCTTATAATACCCACAGTCAACGACGGCAAGACAGATAATATAATTATTCTCGGTAAGAAGCTTACTCCTAAACCCTACAGTGAAAGCGACCTTGAGTTTCTTGAATCGATTGTGAATCTTTCAGTAATGTCTATTGAAAACTCAATGCTCTTTGATGAATTCTTAGATAAGAAAAAAATCGAGAGCGAGCTGCGCATTGCAAGAGAGATACAGATTGCACTGCTGCCGAAAAATATTCCTAATGTTCAGGATTATGATATAACTGCTACAAATATTCCCGCACTGCATATCGGCGGTGATTATTTTGATGTAATCAAATTAAATGAAAATAAAGTTGCATTAATAATTGCAGATGTATCAGGTAAAGGAACACCGGCTTCGCTGCTGATGTCAAATATACAATCAGCTGTTCACTCATATCTGAAGCTATACACTGAAGATACTTTTGATTTGGAAAGTGTGACGGGAAAGATAAATGAGCTTATATATGAGAACACTCCACCCGAAAAATTTATTACATTCTTCTGGGGAATACTTGATACGAATACACATGAATTTGAATATATAAATGCAGGACATAATCCCCCGTTTGTATTAAAAAACTCGCACGTTCACTTATTGGATAAAGGCGGATTTATGATTGGCATTATGGATACTGGGGTGATCTATGAAAAGGGAAAAATTACACTGGGAGATGACGATGTGCTTATATTCTACACTGACGGTGTAACTGAAGCGCAGAATAATCTCAACGAAGAATACGGCGATGAAAATTTAATTTCATTTGTAAAAAATATCCGCGGCGAAACTTCCAAAACAATTCTCAGCGAAATCACAAACTCTATTGATACATTCACAAAAGGAATGCCCCAGTACGACGATATCACACTTATTATTTTAAAGAAGAATAAGTGTACTAAATAATTCTGCTCATGCTCACTGAAAAACAAGAGAAGTGGGTTCAGAATTTATCGAATGAATCAATCATCTCAATTGTTCCTTTCGATCCAAACTGTCAGGCAATATTCAATAATATAAAATTCATTATACAATCTAAGCTAGGCAAGCAACAAAGAGTTGAGCATCGCGGAGCGAGCAGTCTTGGCATATCGGGTCAGGATGAAATTGATATACACATTCCCGTTCCGGGAAAAAATTTTAACGAGCTGATAAATCCTTTGGGGGAATTATTCGGTCCGGTAAAGGGACATTATCCATTGGAAAGGGCGCGCTTCAATACTATTGTAGACGGTAAGAAGATAGAAATATTTATAGTGAATGAGGAAAGTTCGGCATGGCTGGAAGGTCAGAAATTTTACGAGTATTTAAAAAATAATCCGGAATCTTTAGAGCAATACAGAATTTTAAAGGAGAGTTTAAACGGACTTACAACTCGGGAATACTACAGAAAGAAACTGGAGTTTATGAATGAGATACTTAAACCTTAGTCTACATGCTTCAAATTGAAACACATGTAGAGACGCAAAATCTTGCGTCTCTACGAAATATAAGCCACATCTATCAATACATATTCAAAACAAAAAGCCCTTGCATCAATAAAGACACAAGGGCGTAATTGTAAATAAAATTTATATAAGATTAGTGCTTTGTTCCGTCGCTGACAAAAGGAATAAATGCAAGATGTCTTGCTCTTTTGATAGCTGTGGTAAGCTGTCTTTGCATTTTAGAAGTAGAGCCTGTAATACGCGCAGGTAATAATTTTCCCTGATCGTTTAAGAATCTTGTTAATAATCTCACGTCTCTGAAATCGATGAATTTATCTATTCCTCTTTCTTTAAACGGATCTTTTTTCTTTCCCTGGCTCTTTTTTGCGCTTATTTGCTGTGTGAGCTTGTAGTTCTTAGCTTGCTGCTTTACTGTTAATTTCTTCATTCAAATAATTGTTAAACAACAAATATAGCAATAATTAATGCTTTATTCAATGGCTATTTTAAGTTTATTTTGCAGAAAACAAATCCGATTGAACTTAGCCACAAAAACACAAAAAGCTCTAAACTTCACTAAAAATAAGGTTTTGAACTATTGAAAGTATTTTTTGTGTAATTTTGTGCTTTAGAGATTTTGTGGCATTCTTAAAAACTATAGTTTGGAAAGATATACTGTATTAACCACTCCCAAAAAGTTGTTCTTTATATTAAAATTTTTAAAATTATGCTGCTCTGTTATACTTACAAAATCCTTTACTGAATAAAAATTCGATACTGATTTATACAGATAACTATAAGCATATTTGCTGCCTGAAATCATATTCCCTATCACAGGCATTACTTTACCGAAATAAAAATTAAAAAGCTTAGTTTTAAAATCGTTGTTGCTGAACATCTCAATTATTATAAGCTGTCCATTTTTTTTCAGTACGCGATTTATCTCATCAAGACAATTTTCCATAAACTCAAAATTTCTTATACCGAATCCGATAGTGATAACATCTATAGAATTATCCTCAAACGGCAGATGAAGAGAATCGCACTGGATAATTACCAAAGCAGGATTATTTATTTTCTTCTTCTGCAGCGCAAGCATATTGTAAGAAATATCTGCTGCAAATAATTTCTTAGGATTCAACCTTACAAGCTCAAGAGATAAGTCCCCTGTTCCTGTTGCTAAATCTATTATATATTCTTTCGGTGTATTTTTTTTTTGAATCTCTTTTACAATTTCTCTGCGCCACTTCTGGTCCATCTTTAATGTAAAAAGATGATTCAAAAAATCGTACTTACCGGCGATTTCATCGAACATCCCCTGAATTTTCTTTCGTGACTTATCCAAATTTTATTTTAATATACTATGAGAACTTAAGTGATTTGATGGGACTTATTTTTGAAGCGAAGTATGCAGGAATAGTAGTTGCAAGGAAGCATAAAACAAAACTAATTAAAGAGACCACAACAATATATTCCGGTTGTAATAAAATTGGAACGTTTTTCATATAATAGAATTCAGGCAGCGCAAAAAATTTAAATTTTAATTCAGCCAGGCATAATCCTATTCCTATAATATTACCCAGAATAATTCCTACAAAGCCGATTATCAATCCGTCGAAAATAAAAATCTTCATTATATCTCCGTTGCTTGAACCGAGCGATTTTAATATCCCGATTGAATTAGTCTTCTCTAACACAAGCATTAACAAAGTCCCTACAATATTAAACGTTGCTACTAAAATTATCATGCTTAAAATTATCGGAGCAGGGGTTTTCTGAAGTTCTACCCATGTAAACAGCGCTCTGAAAATTTTGAACATAGACTTTGCGCTATAAGGATAACCGAGAGTTTCATTCATTGATGTTGCCGTGGCATCAAGATTATCAATCGTCTTCATATTCATTTCTATTCCCGAAATATTTTCTCCAAACTCAAATAAATTCTGCGCAGTTTTCATATCAGTATAAATAACAACATCATCGTAATCCTTAAGTCCTGTTTCGTAAGTTCCTGCAACAATAAACTGCTTTATCTTAGGCGGGTTTACAGGGGATGGTACACCTTTCAATCCGAATACAAATATTTTCTTACCGACTTCAGCATTCAGCTTCTTTGCAAGCTTTTCTCCTATGAGAATTCTTGAATAAGTTGTATCAATCGGAGCAAGATTATAATCGCCGCTGACAATTCTGTTCTTAGCAGTAGATATATCCGTCTTTGCATCAACACCTTTTAAAATAATTCCTTCAACATTGTCTTTATATTTTATAAGAGCTTCTCTCTGAACATAGGGAGAAATTCCGGTTATATCTTTATAATCATTTTTTAACCGGGAAATAACTGCAGGATACTCTACAATTCCTTTCTGATCAAATGAGTTAAGCTGAATATGCGATACAAGCCCTGCGACTTTATTTTTTATCTCAAGCTCAAATCCGTTCAGTACCGATGTAACTATAATGAGCGCAGCAACTCCAAGCGCGACACCCAGAATAGAAATATAAGTAATGAACGAAACGAACTTCGAGCCGCTTCGTGAAAATAAAAATCGTTTCGCTATGTTATATTTATAATTCAGATTTTTTATCTAAGAATATTAACTAAGTAAATACTTTTTGATAAACTCACTTAATTCGCCGTCCATTACGGATTGCACGTCACTTGTTTCATAACCCGTCCTGTGATCTTTCACCATATTGTACGGATGGAAAACATAACTTCTTATCTGGCTTCCCCACTCAATTTTTTTCTTACCTTTTTCTATAGTATCCAATGCAGCTAACTGCTTCTCTCTTTCAATCTGATACAATCTTGATTTCAGCATTTTCATTGCAAGCAGCCTGTTGTTCATCTGTGTTCGCTCTATCTGGCAGGCAACCACTACTCCTGATGGAATATGAGTAAGTCTTACAGCAGTTTCCACTTTATTAACGTTCTGCCCGCCAGCGCCCCCTGAACGGTATGTATCCATTTTTATATCAGCAGGATTTATATCAATTTCAATTGTATCGTCCACTATCGGAGTGACAGCTACAGATGCAAAAGATGTATGTCTTTTTTTATTCGCATCGAACGGAGAAATACGCACAAGTCTGTGCACACCGCTTTCTGCTTTAAGGTAGCCATAGGCAAACTCGCCCTCGACTTCAATAGTTGCGCTTTTTATTCCTGCGCCATCGCCGTCAAGTTTATCAACAAGCTGAGATTTAAATCCCATCTTATCGCAATAGCGGAGGTACATACGCAGAAGCATATCAGCCCAGTCCTGTGACTCGGTTCCACCTGCGCCTGAGTTAATTGTAATGATTGCATCACGCTTGTCATCAACATCGGCAAGCATATTTTTCAGCTCAATCTCTTCGAGCATGTTCTCAAACTTAACAATCTCGGCGGTGATTTCTTCACCGACTGAATCGTCGCCTTCTGCTTCTGAAATTTCTATTAAGGTTTGTACATCGGAAAACTGAGCTTCGACTTTATTGTAATCGTCCACCCATTTTTTTAGAGATGATACTTGCTGAAGTAATTTTTGAGCGGCGTTGTTATCTTCCCAAAGGTCTCCGCTCTCGGTTTTCATTTCGAGGTCTTTTATCTGTACTGTCTTCTCATCGACTTCAAAGAAACCTCCTTAGATGCTCTAGCTTCTCTTTGTAGTCTTTTATTCTGTATTTCTGTTGTTCAAACATTTTGTTTACCTGTTCTTATTTTTCTAAAACTTATTTATAGATATTATATAAAAATTATATTTCTATTTCCATTTTTAACAATGCTGAAGCAAGTGTTTTGCCCTGGGCATCAAGCATAAGCGATACTGTTCCGCCGCCGCCCAATGTATTATGTAGAACAAAATTAAGCGCGTTAATGTTCGGCATTTCATAACGGTCAACATCACCTTTGCAGATACCTGTGAAAAATTCCTTAACACGCTCTGCAGTTACTTCCCGTTTAATTATTTCATAATCTTCTTTCTTGTACGCAATAAGTCCTATGTTAGCGGCATCGCCTTTATCGCCGCTTCTTCCGTGGCAGATCTCTCTTAATTGAATTTTTTTCATTTGTAAATTTTAAACTATATATTTAAAGCTTTATTTTCTTCCTTGATACGTATTGAAAGCATTATCGCATTCAATACTGTAAATATTACTGCTGTGTAGCATAAATCAAAAATCAGAGGTAAAATTAAAATCTCCAGTACAACAACAACATAATTCGGATGCTTGATAAATTTGTACGGACCTTTTTTTACAAGCGCTAAATTTTTTATTCTGAAAATTTTAGTGTTCCAGAATTTACCGAGTGACGTTAGCACCCATACTCTTCCGAGCTGTAAAAGTATGAAAAATACTAAAAATGCGTAATTTATAATATTTAAATCTTTATGCCTATCTGATAGGTTAAACTCAGCAAGAAGAGATAAAAAAAATGCCGTGTGCATAATAACAATGAGCTTATAATGCGAGGCTCCGTACTCAACTGCTCCGTTTGCCAGCAGCCATTTTTCATTGCTTTTGGAGATGATTAATTCCGCCAGCCTCTGCACTATAACAATTCCGATTACTGAGTAAAATAAGAAATTCATGCATTAAAATATAAATTATCGAACAACTTAATTAGTCATAAAAATTTTGCAACTATTTTTTGTAATTTCAGTATACCTACATAGTTTTAACATATACCTCGCAAAAAACCTATATATACTCTCACAAAAACATTTTCTAATAAGTTTTACTAATTAAAACATATACATTACCATGAAAATCATTACACTCAGTGTATTATTTTGTCTTTTTGCGACTTTAAACTTACCTGCGCAATGGATAAGGCAGTCTGCTCCGGGCACAATATTCTTTCTAAACTCAGTTAATTTTTTAAACACAAACTCAGGGATTTCAACAGGCTGGGGAATTGATATGCAAAATCCCAATACTACTTCACGCGCTCTGTATACAACTAACGGCGGCACAACCTGGCTGAATGCATCTGTCCCCGATTCATCAAGAGCAATTGTTTCCGTTCAATATATCACACCTCAGATTGTGTATGCAACAGGAGCAATGAATGTATTTACAGAAAAATCTTTAAGCACATCGCGTCAAAGATTCTCTAATCTCAGCAATAACGGAATGCCTATAGATATTTATTCCAATGGAATAGATTTTTCAACAGGGGCATTTTTTAAATCCACTGACGGCGGTAAAAGCTGGAGCGAATACGGCACCATGCCTGCAGATTGTTACTATGTAACATACTGTGACTTTATAGATGCTAATACGGGGATGGCTATAGGAAGCATAATGGATACCAATACAAATATTCAGACAAAAATTCTTAAGACTACAAACGGCGGATTAACCTGGTTTAAAACAATGAATGACCTGATAGCAAGAGATATAAGCTCTGTAAATTTCGTAAATGAAAATGTAGCTTTTGCAACAGGATTTGAATTTAACGGAACGCATGAATTGAGCTCTATAATTAAAACAACTAACGGGGGTGTAAACTGGACAAGCATAACCCGGGATTCAGTTAAATATACAAAGGTACATTTTATAAATACCAATACCGGTTATGTTTCGGGAACGAATTTTACCGGAGCAATAATTCTGAAGACAACTAATCAGGGCAGCAGCTGGAACACTATTTATACGCGCGACTCTTTGATATTGGAAGGGATTAATTTCTTTGGTGAAAGCGGAGTTGGAATCGCTTACGGTGAGAAATTTTATACCGGGGATAATTATGTACCCTCTGTATTAAGAACTACAGATTTTGGCACGACCTGGTCTTTACAAACAATCAGCGAAAGCGCACCTAATGTAAATGTTACATCAAGCTCGATGATAGATAAATATAACTATTACATTGCAGGGGGAACATTTCAGGATGGAAGAATTTACAACACTAAGAACGGCGGAAGCACTTCAATCAATAATAATGGAGGCATTGTAACATCAGATTATTCATTGAGTCAGAATTTTCCCAATCCGTTTAACCCTGCAACATCAATAAAATTTAATTTGCCTGTGAGAAGCAATGTAACGTTAAAAGTATATAACGGGCTTGGAAAAGAAATTATAGAGCTTGTAAATGAACAAAAGACAGAAGGAAGTTACGAAGTTAACTTTGATGCATCACATCTGCCAAGCGGAGTTTATTATTATAAAATGGTATCAGATAATTTTTCTGATACAAAGAAAATGATTTTACTGAAATAAAAAAACTGCCTCGTTTACTAAAATAGGTTTTTCTTTTTTAAATTCTATATGAATAATTACTGTTGAAACCTTTTGCATTTCCGGCAGTCAAAGTAATAAATTCAATCCAAATTAATGAAAAAAGCACTTATTTTTTTTACAATTTTTATTTCCTTCATATTTGTAAGCAGTTTACAATCTCAAACAGAAACATTCACTCCATCCCAATTAAAAGAAGATTTTACAGTATTCCGCAATGCGCTTACAGAAATTTATCCTAGTATGTACAGATTTGACACAAAAGAAAACATTAACGGATTGTTCGATAAAACATTTTTAGAATTTGATAAACCAATGTCAGAGCTGGATTTTTTAAAAAGACTAATTCCAATGGGAGCAGCATTTAAAGATGGACATTTCAGAATTCAGGCATCAATTGATTTCCGAAAATATATAGATGAACGCGCAAAGTTTTTCCCGCTGCTGCTAAATTTCCGCGCCGATAATACTTTCATAATGGCAGGAGGAGAAGATATAATTCCGGCAGGCAGCATCATTACATCTGTTAATGGTATTAAAATTTCCGATTTGAGGAATGAGCTGCTGAAGTATGCTGCCGGAGATGGAGATATACTCGGAGGAAGACTGGCTGTTTTATCCAGAAGATTTTACCTATTCCACCTTCTTAACTACGGAGAGCAAGAGGAGTTCATAGTCGGCTATACCGATAACATTGGGAACGAAAGCACAGTAAAGCTCAGTTCAATTAGCAAAAAGGAATATGATGTTATTGCTAAACCGAAAAACCAATCTGAGAAATCATTATCATTACTAGTAAATGATAAAAATACTGCTGTTCTAACAATCAAAACATTTTCATCAAGTGCTTTGGAGAAAAACAATGAGAACTATTCAGAGTTTCTAAAGACATCTTTTAATACATTAAAAGAAAAAAATATTCAGGGATTGATAATTGACCT
Source organism: uncultured Ignavibacteria bacterium (assembly GCA_937974175.1). Lineage (GTDB taxonomy): Bacteria > Bacteroidota > Ignavibacteria > Tepidaquicellales > Tepidaquicellaceae > JAFDZO01. The sequence continues at coordinate 34,905 of CALJIG010000040.1, read as the reverse complement.
GAGAGATAATAGCGGAGGCGAAGATGAGTATGGCGCGAAGCTGTACTCACATTTAACAAATAAAGAGTTTAAGTATTACGATTATCTTCGGCTTAACAATAATCACATTAGTTTTCTAAAATATACAAACGCTCCACCTGATTTAAATGAGCAGATGAAAGAAAGAGTTGACTCTGTAGGTATAAATGATTTTCGTTTTAAAACAGAAGGACACGAAAACTTGAAGCTGCAAAAACCTGAAGAGAATAATTTTGCAGGTAAAGTTATAGTCTTAATCAATAGGGGTACATTTTCAGCAGCAGCAGAATTTTGTTCAATCTTTCACACAATGAAGAGAGGTCAATTTGCCGGAGAAGAAACAGGCGGAACTTATATTGGCAATACATCGGGCATAAGCATTGAACTAACCTTGCCAAATACAAAAACTATTATTCCAATCAATCTTATGAGATATGAAATGGCAGTTGATAAAAATACATTTAAAGGCAGAGGTATAATACCGGACTATCCTTTTGAAAGAAGTATAAATGATATTTTAACAGGCAGCGATACTGAAATGAAATATGCACTTAAATTACTTGTAAATTAAGACATAAAAAAACCTGCTTCGTTATTCACAAAGCAGGTTTTCTATTTTATAAAAATTGTATTACTTATTTATTCGGAGTCGGAGCGCTTTGTAATGCATTCATAAATGATTTAGCATCAGCGTTTTCCGGTTCAAGCTCAAGAACTTTTGTAAAGTTCTTAATTGCTTCTTCTTTAAATTTATCTGCATCTGCTGCATTATTTGCATTAACTGCCTCTTTCCTCTTATCATAAGCTATTACTCCTATGTAGAAATATCCAAGTGCATAAGTCGGATCTTTTTGTAAAAGTGCATTGAAAGTAGCCGATGCGTCATCAAGTTTTTTATCCTGATATTGAGCTACACCTTTTGCGAAGTAAACCGTTACGTTCGGTGTGTTCATAGCAATTGCTTTATCAAAACTGGTAACTGCATCGCTGTAATTTTTCTGAGCTAAGTATACTTTCCCTTTTTCAAAAAATATTCTGTCTTCTTCGGGGTCAAGAACTGCTGCTTTATCAAAAATTGTAAATGCCTTTGCTGTATCTCCCATTGCTAAATTTATTTTAGCAATATTTATGAAATCTTCTATTTCAAGAAAATCATCCGGCACTTTTGCATAAAAACCTGCTGCAGTCTGATATTCTTTTTGTTCAAAATCTATAGTTGCCTTAATTCTGTTAGCGCCTTCATCATTAGGGTCAGACTTAAGCACTTCGTCAATTAATGCTTCAGCTTTATCTTTTTCGCCAAGGTAGTACAATATTTTTGATTTGTAAGATTTACCGTCTAATGAAGAAGGTCTTAGTGTTAAATATTTATCAATATTTTCTAAAGCTGTTTTATAGTTCTCGTTAAAATATAAAAGCCTTGCTGCTTCAAAATACGGATCTGCAAAGTTCGGATCCATCTGCTCAGCTGCAATATACTGATTTAAAGCCTCTGTATATTTTTTTTGCTTGTAATAAATTCTTCCAACGCCGAATGTAGCAATTGCGCTTTTTGAATTAAGATTCAAAGCCTTCTTGTAATTATCCAGCGCCGGGCCGTATGCTCTTCTATAGTAGTAAGCATCGCCAAGACCTGCATAAACATCTGCGTTTTCCTTGCTGATTGTTGTTGCAAGTGTTAGTACTCTGATAGCATCATCAACTTTTCCTGCAAGCGAATAGTTCGTTCCCTGTGAAATAAGAACTGAAATATTTTCGTTATCAAGCTTTGCTGCTTTTTTGTAATATGTATCTGCTTTATCATATTGCTTTTTTGCGCTGTAAATATCTCCTAATGTTTTAAGAGCCATTACACCTTCATCATCTTTTGCTAATGCTTTATTAAGATATATTTCAGCATCTTTAAGGTTACCCGTTTTATACAAAGCAAGCCCGTAAAGATAATTTGCATCATAGCCGTTATCTGACTTCACAACATCTTTCAGCGCGTTTACTGCGCCTACGTAATCACCTTTTTTAATAAGTCCTTCAGCCTTATCTACCTGTGCAAATAAACCAGAAGCTGTAAACATAATAGCTAAAACGAACAGTGTTAGAATTTTATTTATTTTCATTTCTATTATAAGTATTAATTAATTTAATTGTATAGTTTGAACCGGCTGACTGACGGGCACTAACCCGTTTTTCATTACAACTTTTTGTCCTTCAGGCTTCAGCAGATAAGTCAGAAATCCTGTGGTTAAACCTATTCCCAGATCGCCTGTTATAAGATAAACATAGCGCCTGTAAGGATACGGCTGAGCATCATTTGCAAGATAACCCTGATGGAACTGTATGAAATCTTTTTGAAAGCCTGTATCCGTAATCCTCGAAACACGAAGAGCTTTTACAGTTGCATCAAGTGAATCCATATTTCCTGCAGAGAGCCATGACATATTTATTATTCCGATTGCATTTGGATTTTCTCTTACCATCTGAAGCATCTGTGTGCTTGTTGAGCAGACAACTGCAGCAGTTGAGTATTCCATTTTCTTCATTACAGAGTCTTTAACATAACTGTAAACAGATGAGTTCTGCCTTTGAATAAAAAGTTTTATGTTACCTTTTGAACCGCTGAAAAAAGATTTTGTTTCAGAGTTCTGTGTTTCATTCTGAGATTTTATATCAGTCCAGTTTTTGTATTCACCGGTAAAAATTTTCTGCAGGTCTTCTGAATTAACTCTCAGAACAGGATTAGCAGGGTTTACTATAAACCCGATACCATCTATAGCAAACTGATATTTCTTGAACTCAAGTTTGTTATCTGCAATGACCTTTTTTTCTTCGTCATTAAAATCCCGTGTGACAACAATTGTTTTTGTTTTGCCGTTTATCAGATCTGCGATGCAGTTAGATGCAGGCATTGTAGATAAAAACAATTTAGCTTCGGGGTTAAGTCTTTCGAACTCCTCTTTTTCTTTTTTCATCAAAGGTTCGATGTTTTCATCAACGTCAATATCTAAATTGCCGGTAATAGCCTTTGATTTTATTTTATCGAATTCACATCCGGAGAGGGTAAAACTAAAGAAGAGTGTAACTACTAGGGTGTGTAAAACAAATTTTATCATAATTCATTTCCTTCTCAATTTTGTTCTTATTTTCTTTTCAGAAGCTTTTCAGTCTGCTTCTTCATCTCTTCACGCTGTTCTTCCATCTTTGCGCTTTTCATTTTGTAATAGGTATTTAACAATCTGAATATTGCCCATGCAGCCAGGCATCCGCCTAATACCATGGTGGTGCTTTTTTCTGCCCGGGTAAGAAAAACTCCTGTCATCATAAGAACTCCGGCGATTAATATTAATCCGGATGATACTAAACTTATAATGACAGAAGTATTTGAATTCATTTATCTCGTAAAATTAATTATTCTTTCTTCTCTTCGTCATCGGCTTTCTTTTTTGTTCCGAGACTGAATTTAAAAGGAACGTTAACATAGCATCTTACAGGTTGTCCGCCTTGTAATGCAGGGGTGAACTGTAAGTTCATAATTTTATCCTGAATTTCACTGTGGAATACATCAGGTCCGCTGATACCGGCAACTCTAATAATTTCACCGCTTGTTCCTACTAAAATTTTTGCTACGCATGTACCTTCAACACTTGATTGTCTTGCAATTTCAGGGTACTTCATTGAGCTTCTTACTGAGCCAAGGTTTACAGCTACAGGAGCTTTTTCCACTTCAAATGATTGGAAATCTTTTTTCTTCTCTTCTTTTTTTACTTCTTTAGTTTCCACTTTCTGTTCAACTTTTTTCTGCTCAAGCTTTCCTGTTCCGTCCCATGTTACTTTGTTTGGGTCGTCTGTTCCTGTTGAAGCAACTGGTACTTTAACTTCATCAAGTTTTTCCTGTGTTTTTGTTGTTAAAACTTCTGACTTCTCTTTAGCTACCGGTTCAGGTACAAGAGCTTCCAGATCTTTTAAAGCAACTTTTTCAGGAATTTCTGGTTCAGGCGGAGGAGGAGTTTCTTCACTTGTAGGAGGAGGTAAATCCAAGTCCTGCAATGTAATTAATCTCTGCTGATTTTCTTTTTCTGCTTCTATGTTTGCCTTAATCTTATTGTAAGCAAAAACACTTCCGATAAGAACGAAAGCAAAAATAATTGCCATCATTAATCCGCGGGTAGCGAATTTCTGATAGAGGGCAAGAAGTTCAGGTGCCCCGTAAGTCATTTTTCCCAAGGGCTTTACTTCCTGTGTATCTGTTGCGGTTGCCATTTTTTAACCTCGCAAGTTTTTTATTTTAAAAATCTTAAAGAAATCTGTAATAGATTAAACTAATCTATTGACGTAATGTTCCTCTTGCCTGCAAAATAAAGAAGAAAAACCATAAAATCTATTGATAAATTGTAATATTACAATTTTTTTACAAGGTTTTTCTACATTGTTTTTAACAGCAAGGAATGGTAAAAAGTTGTGTAAATTTAATATTATAATCTCTGTTTTTATTACTTCAGTTAAATAAAAAATTCCTCTCCCCTTTTATCAGGGAGAGGATATTAATGCAATAATATATAATGCTAAATGATTATTTTAAATTGAATTTAAATGGAACATTTACATAACATTTTACAGGCTGTCCTCCCTGCAATGCAGGTGTAAACTGTAAATCCATAATCTTTCTTTCAATCTCATTATGGAATACATCGGGTCCGCTTATATTTGATACTTTCAATATTTCGCCTGTTGTTCCTACTAATATTTTTGCAACACATGTTCCTTCAACCCCCGATGATAATGCAATCTCAGGATATTTCATCGAACCTCTTACTGAGCTAAGATTTACAGGCACAGGAGATTTTTCAACTTCAAATGAATTGAAAGTTTCCTTCACAGGTTTCTTAGGTTCTTCTTTTTCAATTTCCTTTTCTATTTTCGTATTAGTATTTTCATTAAAATTCGAAGTTACTTCATTCAAATTTTCTGTTCCTTTTGAACCGACATTTTCTGTCGGCACATTTTCAAGTGCCTGTTGAGTTTTAGTTGTCAAAGCTTCAGATTCCTGTTTTGCAACAGGCTGAGGCACAAGTGCAGCTAAGTCTTTTAGCTTTACAGTCTGCTCTGCCTTTGGTACATCTAACGGAGCAATTTCTTCCACCGGTTTCGGCGGCACCGGCAAATCATAGTTCAACAATATAATTTCTCTGTTATATTCTTTTTCATCGTTACCTGTTGCGTGGAGCGAATTGTAAGCTGCTACACTCCCTATCAATAATAGAGAACATACTATTGCATACATCAATCCGCGGAACGCGTATTTCTGATACAATGATAAGAGCTCAGGAGCTCCGTACTTCATGTTAATAAGGGGTTGTTGTACTTCTTTTTTTACTGTAGCGGTTTTCATTTTGAACCCTCGCAATAGTTTAATTATTTGTTTAAAGTGTTAAGGGATTAAACTATGGCTATTGGGAAATGTTCCGTATTATATTTGGGCGTGGTTCGTTATTAGTTGATCGTTGCTCGGGGTGTTTTTGCTGTCTTTTATTAATCAGCGGAAAGCTCAGTGAAAAGTTTTACACAAAAAAAAATCTGCTTCAAATAACTTGAAGCAGATTTAAAATCGAATAACGAAAAACGAATAACAAACAACGAAAACTACTTCTCCGTCAGCTCTGCAATATGCATTTCGACAAAATCTTTTGCGAATGACATTAAGTTCTTTGCCGCTGCTCTTCCTTCTGCTGAACCCATTGCTGCATTAAGAGCATCTTCATTTTCAAAATACATTTCAGCGCATAAAAAATATTTATTTGCGCCGAGGCTTTTAATATTATATACTTCTGATTTTATTAAGCCCGGCATTTGCTTTGCCAAAGGTAGATGTTCGTTATTATATTTTTCTAAAAAGTCCTCTTTGTTTTCAGGAGCTTTGTAAAGCGCTACAAGTTTTACCATTATAAATTATTTTTTTAATTTTGTGTAGAGTTTGTTGTTGAAGTAGGAACATACACTTTCTTTGTCGGTGGATAATATGGCAATATTCCTATAGGATTAAGAAAATATTTTTTTACCATCTCATCAGGCGGAGATGTAGTTACAACATTTTTTTTCTTATCCTTTGAATTGCTTTCATTGCTTACCAGTTCAGTTTCATTATCCTTATCATTTTCCGTGATAATAGGTACTTCTGAATTAAAGATATCAATATCTACAGAACGTTCACTTAGTTTATCCGACACTTCTGAAATAATCAGTTCAGGTCTTGGCAACTCCTGCTTGTTTGGTATTTCCCTGTCGTAAGCAATATAAATCCCCTGCTTGGGAATGATCTTCGGGTCAATTACAAAGTATTTTCTATCATTAACATAGTATTTACCGCTAAGAATATTATATAAATTTTCAGCTAGCATTTTTCTGTATTCGTCGGGTGTAAACTGCTGTGTGCTTGCATCATAATCTTTCGGAGCAAAGCCGACTGTCCTTGCGTACTTACCTTTATGCGCTAATACAATCGTACCAAGTTCAACATCGCCGAACATTTTTTTAACATCGTCATGCCTCATTCTTATACACCCATGAGAAGAAGGGCGTACGCCTAAATGCTGGTAATAGCCTGTTCCGTTGATTGAGTGAAAGCCGATACCCTGATTGAACGGCATAAAGTGATACATATCGGCATTGTCGAATTGGGAAGATTCGTGGTGCTCTTCCATTACAAAAATCGCAAAAAGTCCCGGACGAGTTTCAAGTCCTTTATCAAGAAATTTATTTCCTGAGGAAACGGGATATTTATCAATCTTGCCATTTCTCCAGTGAACATATACCATCTGTTCGTGAATTCTTAGCTCAAGCCAGTTATCTTTATCAGTGTAAACAGTATCCATAAGTCCCTGTGCCAGATCTTCTTCAGAAACTATGTTGTAATCTCCTTTAAAGATTGATGAGTTTACTTTAGTCTCTGTTATGAATTTGTTTTTAACAAAGTCTCCTGAATTGATCAGAACGTCACCGCTGAAAAATCCGGCCAAAATAAAAATGATAACAAGAGAAGGAAGCCCGTATATAATAAAAGAAGGACTCTTCTCTTCGTAGTATTCGCTTTCCCTTAAATCAATATCAGGATAGCTTTGGTTATTATCTATGTCGGAATTTTGCATATCAAGTAAAATACCAAAAAATTAAAAAAAATTCCCCCTAAAAATGAATTGCTGAAATTATATCTTCAGTCAAAATTTATTTAGTCCGGTTGGGCTATACTTCCTGAGTTTTTTATTGCTTATTTTTACTCTGCTAACTAGAATTAAAAATTCAATTGTAATGAAAAAACTATATGGTCCTTTTTTCTGCGTTAATAATTTATGGCATTGGAATAAAGCATGCCGTGATTTCCCGAAAGATACTCTTCCTGAAGCAATGGTAAGCACTGTTTTACCCAAAAGTTCAGAGCTTTGTAATAATTGCCTTAATCTTGATAAAGAAGCCGCAATAAAACAATTGAACAAAGAACTAAATTAAAGTTAAACCGTAATTTCTTCACATATCTCTGCATTTTAAAAAAAACAAAAGCTATCCTGAATCTCTAATCCCTTTGCACTATATACATTAGGTGGAGGAATTTCTATATTATTATACCGCACTTTACGTAATTGTTCTCCCCCTCTCATTCTAATTCAAAGGTGAAAAATTCTCCCCTTAAAAAACAATAAGGTTTGATTTTAACCCGAAAGTTAAGTTTCTAAGTAAAAATACTGATTTATTTTTGCTTGCTTATAATTAGTTTTGTATGCTATTGTACTACTGCAACGAACAAAAAGACTTGATACCACTTAAAAAATATGAAAGAAAACGGTTTACACATCTTAACAGTTAGAGAAAAAGAAGTTTTGGGCATTTTATCTGACGGCTCTACTAACAAAGAAACTGCGGAAAAACTAAATATTAGTGTGAGAACTGTAGAAACTCACAGAAAAAATATCATGCAAAAACTCGATATAAAGAATATAGCAGGACTCATAAAATTCTCAATCGCAAATAAATTAACTATGCTTGATTAATTTATTGAAATATTAAAAAATTATAATTATTTTGTGTGTATATTTTAACGTAGAGAAGAAATAAAATTTACGAAAAGATACCCCCAGTAGTCTCTTCCGATTAGTTTCCTTTTATCATAAGAATTTTAAACATTTAATTTTTGCAAACTTAAAAATCTGTTTACGGAATTTTTATGTTTTATACAATTTCTTAACGGAAAACTGAATTAATATTTTTTTTGTACGTTAGAATTTTAACCCAAACCCTTTATAACGAATGAAAAAAATTTACGGACCCTTTTATCTGGGTGAGAATAATATTTGGCACTGGCATACTGAGTGCCCTTCATTTCCGGATCCTAAAAATTCCAAAACAATGGTCAGCTCAAATTTTCCGGATGAAATTGAACTTTGCGCTAATTGCCAGCAATTGGATAAAAAAGACGCGACTGATGCTATAGGGAACACAGATATCAGTTAGTCAGATTTTATTTTCTTGTAGATAAAGTTATAAAAGTTTTCGCAGGCTCTTTTTTTAATTTCTAATGGAGTACAGCGAAAACTTTTTTTTGTTTTAAATCATTAATGCTTTTCATTTATCAGCAGTCTTTTATCAGGAATCTTTCTTTATATATACTTCTCCTTTATACGGATGGATAGTGGAATAGAACTCATAGTTTTTTATCTCCAGCAGATAATATGACATTATATCGCACCAGCATATTTCATCCCTGAATAATTCCAGCCTGGGCAGAGTCCCCCGCTGGCAGGAATTCTCCTTATCATAATCATAAAGCCCTTCGTTCGCTTCGCACCATTTACAAAACTCAGTTAGTTCTTTCGGGTCAGAAAAAACTATTTTAAAATGTGTTTCCTCTTTTACATCCTTTAAATCATCATTAAGATAATGGTGGTACTTATGTCTGTGTCTTATTATTTTAGCTGTCTTCATTTTTACTATAGTTTACTTGTTCTAAAAATAATTTTTCAATTCTTATTCCTATTACTTATATATAAAATATCCAATTGTATTATGAAAAGCGATAAATATTATTTCATCGTTTGACAGCTTTGACATACATAGACAACTTTAATACTCAATGCAGTTACAATTTCTTCAAATTTCATTGGAATGCATTAATTTCAGATTGTAATTCGGAACAGGTTTTGTCGCTATTATTGATATTAGTTCTTTAAATTTATCAATAATAAAATGAGCGTTAAACGAATATTCGGAATTATCCTAACCATTCTCGGTATCGGTGGACTTATTTACACTGCCACATTATTTATGAATACACGCGGAGCTGCTTACGATATTAAACTGCTTTTAGTGTATGGCTTGCTGGGGTTTTTATTTTTTGTCTCAGGCATCGGTCTGATAAAGGGCACTAAAGACGAACCTGCTTAATTACTTTCACTTCTCAAATATTATTTATTAATTCAAAAGATTATCGTTATGAGATTCATAACACCTGACTTTCACGCAATAATGGATTATATAGTGGCTATACTTTTAGTCATATCTCCATTTACTCTGGATTTCTATAATGCAGGACCTGAAACACTTGTTCCGGTTTGCCTCGGCTTACTCGGTCTTTTCATTACACCATTAACAAACTTTAGATTTGCCTTTGTTCGCGCTATTCCTTTGAAGTGGAATTTGATATATGACTTTATTGCAGGAGCATTTCTATTGCTATCACCCTGGCTCTTTGATTTTTACAGCCATGTTTATATGCCGCATGTAGTTTTCGGCGCAATTCAAATTGCAGAATCGCTTTTAACTGCCACTTCAAAAAAAGACGAATTGGAAACTCTTAATGATATAGTTTGAATAAATTTCAGAAATATAATTTGGGTATTTGTTTACAGTATAAACATGATTCCAAAAAATTTATATTACTTTAGAAAACTATAATATGAATAATAATGATATAACATCTCCTTCAACATTTCTTCTCGGCGGAGAGCTGGAAATAAACCGTTTAGGCTACGGCGCAATGCAGCTTACCGGGCAGGGTGTCTTTGGAGATATGCCTGACAGAGAAAAAGGAAAAGAAATTCTGGATTTTGCAGTGGCAAGTGGAATAAATTTTATCGATACTGCCGATGCATACGGACCATATACAAATGAAACACTTATTGCAGATGCGCTTCATCCTTATCCGGCTGAATTGGTTATTGCAACCAAGGGCGGTTTTGAAAGACCTTCTGCAGGGCAATGGGTTATAAACGGAAATCCTGAGCATATAAAAGAAGCTATTGAAGGAAGCTTAAAAAGATTGAAAGTCGAATGCATTGACCTCTGGCAGCTGCACCGCTTCGATTCAAAATTTCCAATAGAAGAAACTCTTACACCTGTCGCTGAAGCAGTGAAGGCAGGCAAGATTCGTTTTGTCGGATTATCGGAAGTAAGCATTGAGCAAATCGAGCGCGCAGAAAAAGTTGTGCCGATTGTCTCGGTTCAGAATCACTACAATCTTAACGAAAGACAATGGGAAGCTGAAGTTGATTATACAGCTAAACGCAATATGGCATTTATCCCATGGTATCCGCTTGCATCAGGTCCTGAAAAGATGCAGAATGCTGTCAGCAAAATTGCTAAAGCGCATGATGCAACTACAGCGCAAATTGCAATTGCGTGGCTGCTGCGCCGCTCACCGAATATAATTTTGATTCCCGGCACAAAATCTTTAGACCATCTGAAAGAAAATCTGAATACAATAAATGTAAATTTGACTGACGAAGAAGTAAAAGAGTTAACCTCTAATCACTGATTGCGCTGATTACAAATGATTTTATATGGATTTTATATGATTGACACTTAGTTTATTACAACTGATTTTTAAAAGGTATTTCCTAATATCGAGAATTGAGGCAAAAGGTATGTTTCATTTTAATCATTCAAAATCTGTGTAATCAGTGATTCATAACCATGACTTTCAACCAATCAAAATTTAATATAAAACTCGAATGGGGCTTGCCCGGCATTGAGCAGCTTACTCCCGTATCAGATGTAATAATCATTATTGATACACTTTCATATTCTACTTGTGTTGATATAGCTGTCAGCAATGGAGCTGCTATTTATCCGTATAAATATAAAGATGATTCAGCAATTGATTATGCAAAGTCAGTCGGAGCAGAACTTGCCAATTGTGATAGAAATTCTTCCGGCTTCACACTCTCCCCTGTTTCATTAATAAATATTCCTTCAGGTACAAAATTAGTTTTGCCTTCACCTAACGGTTCAACACTTTCTTTAGCAGCAGGAAATATTCCGACAATCTGCGGTGGACTTAGAAATGCAAAAGCTGTAGCTGAATACACAATGAGCGTTGGGAAAAATATTTCAGTAATTCCTGCCGGAGAAAGATGGCATGAACAATTTGCAAGCAACGGAACAATAAGATTTGCAATAGAAGATTTTATAGGAGCAGGGGCAATTATTTCTTATTTAAAAGGAAGTTTATCACCCGAAAGCAAATCTGCATTAGCAGTATTTGAAAGTGTAAAAGAAAATTTGCTGGAAGAAATAAAAAATTGTTCTTCAGGAAAAGAATTGATTGAAAGAGGATTCGAAGAAGATGTTAACTTAGCGTGTGAATTTAATGTAAGTGAATGTGTGCCTGTTTTAAGAAATGGCCGGTATGAGAAAATATGATCAATTTCACTTGTCTTCTCTCAACAACTAATTTGAACCTATTGTGTGCGGAAGCTTAAGATAAATCTCAATACTCAATACGCACTACTCACTACTAAATCTAACCGAACTTCCCTGTAATATATTCTTCGGTAAGTTTCTCTTTAGGATTTGTAAACATCCTGCGTGTACGTGAATACTCAACAAGTTTCCCCATGTAAAAGAATGCCGTATGGTCGCTCACTCTTGCTGCCTGCTGCATGTTGTGAGTTACAACTAATATTGTAAATTCTTTTTTAAGATTAAAGATAAGCTCTTCAATTTTTTGTGTCGATATAGGGTCAAGTGCGCTTGTTGGCTCATCCATTAAAATTATTTCCGGTGATACTGCAATAGTCCTTGCAATACAAAGTCTCTGCTGCTGACCGCCTGAAAGGCTTACTGCCGGCTCTTTTAATCTGTCCTTTACTTCTTCCCAGAGTCCCGCATGTTTCAGGCAATTTTCCGCAACTTCATTTAAATTTTTTTTATCTTTATTGCCGTTCATCTTTAATCCCGAAACCACATTTTCAAATATAGACATTTTAGGGAACGGATTCGGCTTCTGAAAAACCATTCCGACTTTTTTTCTTAAATCGACTGTATCGTACTCTGATATGCTGTGTTTATTTATAATAATCTCACCCGTAACTTTTGATTTCGGAATCATATCGTGCATAAAATTCAAAGCGCGCAGGAACGTAGATTTCCCGCAGCCTGATGGTCCTATGATAGCAGTAGCAGTCTGCTTACGTACACTGAGATTAATATCAGAAATAGCAGGACGTCCGTTAAAAGATACTGAAAGATTTTTAGTTTCAACTTCAAATTCTCTTCCGCCCTGTTCAGCTTCAATGACTTCCATTTCGGGAATGATTTCTTTATCATCCTCAACCGGTAAACTTATTATATTTAATTTCTCTTCTTCCAATATTAAAAATGCATTTAAACTTTATTTGCAAATTTATCTCTTGTAACAATTCTTACTATAAGGTTTACAACAAATACCAATAAGATCAATACCAATGCTCCCGCCCATGCCTGATTATGCCAGTCTTCAAACGGAGATATAGCATAATTAAAAATCTGTACGGGCAATGAGGCTATCGGCTGATTTAAATCTGTACTCCAGAATCTGTTACCGAATGCAGTGAATAGCAGTGGAGCTGTCTCCCCTGCCGCTCTTGCAATTGCAAGCAATATACCTGTGATAATTCCGCCCGATGCTGTTCTCAATACTATCTGCAAAGTTGTCTTCCATCTTGATACGCCAAGGGCAAGCGATGCTTCCCTCAATGACTGAGGAACAAGCTTCAGCATTTCTTCCGTGATACGTGTTATCGTCGGTACCATTAAAATCCCAAGAGCAAAGCTTCCGGCAATTGTTGAAAATCCTTGCATAGGAATTACGATTACACCATATGCAAAAATACCAATGATAATCGAAGGCACACCGCTAAGAACATCCGTCACAAATTTTACAAGATTGGAAAATAATCCGCCTGAGTATTCCGTTACATAAATTCCGGCCATCACTCCAACAGGTATTCCGATAACAGAACCGAGCGATACAAGTATAAGCGTGCCGATAATTCCGTTAGCCATACCTCCTCCGGCTTCACCGACGGGCTTCGGCATCTGTGTAAAGAAGTCCCAGTTCAATGATGATATGCCTGACTTAGTCGTATAAAAGAAAATATAAAATAAAGGAAGAATGCTTATTATAGCAGCAACAACACATAGGAAAAGCATAGTAGAGTTTACTATCTTTCTTCTGCGAAGATTTTTCGGTTTTGCAAATACTGACGTATATTGTTGTACTGTTTCTTCCAATTTCTATTTAATAATTATTTCCCTTCGGTTTTTCTTGTAAAGCTATAGATCAATAAACGTGCGAATGAATTTATAATAAATGTTACTGCAAATAAAATTAATCCGACTTCAATCAATGCGCTTACATGAAGATTGCCCGATGCCTCTGCAAATTCATTTGCTATCACCGATGCCATTGTGTATGCAGGTTCGAATAACGATGCACTTATCTCTGCCCTGTTTCCTATTACCATCGTTACAGCCATCGTTTCTCCTATAGCTCTTCCGAGTCCCAGTACAGATGCACCTAAAATTCCCGAGCGCGCATTAAGCAAAGCCATCTTTATCGCTTCCCACTTAGTTGCGCCTAATGCATAAGCTGCTTCGCGCTGCGCAGTTGGGATTGCTTTTAATACGTCTCTTGTAATCGCCGTGATTATCGGCGTTATCATTATTGCTAAAATTATTGCTGCCGTAAGTAATCCTGTTCCGTACGGAGTGCCTTTGAAGAACGGTAAAAAGCCGAGTGTACTTTGTAAAAACGGCTGCACCGTGCTTCGCATAAACGGAGCAAGAACAAATATTCCCCAGAAGCCATATATGATACTCGGTATTGCTGCAAGAATTTCAATTAAAAAACTTAAAGGAGTGCGAAGAGTTTTATTAACTATTTCATTTAAAAAAACTGCGACACCTATGCTGACAGGCAAAGCAAGAAGCAAAGCGAGAACAGAAGATACAACCGTTCCGAATATAAATGGCAATGCGCCGAATTTTTCTTTTACAGGGTCCCATTCATTTGAAAAAATAAATTTCCATCCGAACGCTTCACGCGCATCGATGGAATCCTGAAACATCTCAATAATTATAAACGCAACAATTAATATTATTGAGCATGCAAAAATCAAAGTCAACTTCTCAAAGAAAATATCTGACCATTTCTTTTTACTTTTTATTTCGGGGGCAATATTTAATAAAGAATCACTGATTACGCTGATTTATTTTGATTTTCACTGATAAAACGGAATCACATTCCGCTGATTGATTATGATTTCTACTGATAATTTTAATCACTGATTACGTTGATTATAAATGACTTATATGCTAAAAATATTAAACTTCGATTGTTCAATACATGATTAAATCATTTCAAATCAGTGCAATCAGTGATTCAAAGCGGTTTCCCGTTAAAATTAATCAACTCAACTCTTTGTAGCGCTTTTGCGACAACTGATTCAGGCAATGAAGAATATCCTAAATCAGTTGCGAATTTTTTTCCGTCCGTCAATGCCCATTTTATAAAGCTTTTTAAAATTCTGCCGCGGATTAAATCTCTCTGATTTTCCAGAACTAATAAATAGGTATAGCTCGCTATAGGATAAGCGCCTTTGCCTTTTGCATTCGTTACTGATAGTGTCAACGATTCAGTCATTTCATCAACCGTATTATCTGCTGCCTTTGTAACCGATTCAAGCGAAGGAGAAATAAACTCCCCTTCTTTATTTTTTACATTTGCATAGTTCAGCTTATTTTGTAAAGCGTAGATAAGTTCAATGTATCCTATAGAGTACTCCAATTGCTTTACAATTCCTGTTACACCTTCATTGCCCTTACCGCCTTGTCCTACCGGAAATCTAACATCCTTTGCCGTTCCCTGGTTTTGTTTCCACTCGGGAGATACCTTGCTTAAAAAATCAGTGTAAATATATGTCGTGCCGCTGCCGTCTGTTCTGTAGCATACAACTATTTCTCTATCGGGGAAATTTATATCGGGGTTATCTGCTTTTATTCTTCCGTCGTTCCATCTTTTTATTTTGCCGAGATAAATATCTGCAATTGTCTCACCTGAAAGATTTATATTTTTATTTATTCCGGGAAGATTGTAAGTCAGCACAACTGCGCCGAGTACAGTCGGAATCTGCAGCACTCTCGAATTATTTTTATCTTCGGCTTTCTTCTTCTCGGTTTCATTCATCGGGCTATCAGATGCGCCGAAATCAACAGTGCCTTCGGTTATCTGCCTGATACCGCCGCCTGAGCCGATGGACTGATAATTTATTTTTGCGTTCTTATCTATTTTGTAATATTCGTCAAACCATTTGGAGTAAATCGGGAAAGGAAATGTAGCGCCTGCGCCATTGAGCTGACCGCCTGAGCGGTTCAATGCAACATTGCGTTTTCCTCCGCAGGAAAAAAATGTAAGTGAAATTAAAAGAATGGAAATATATCGCATAATCTTAACAAATATACCAAAATCGGATTGTAGTTAATGTTAAGAAATTGTAAAGCAATTTTACAAAATATTGAAACTATTTTCTATATAAAAGAGTCGAATAAATTATAACTCAGAGAACAAATTTAGAGAATTTTACAACATTTTTAACAATTGTGCGTATGATTAATTAATATATTTTTCAGCTCACCCATCTTCGGTAAATTTATAAATCAAATTAGCATAAATTACTCATGAAAAAATTTATACTTTCAGTTTTAATCTTATTTTTATTCATAAATTCCAACGCTCAGGATAGAGCTCAGAAAATTGATGAACTCGTCAGTAAGTATGCAGAAATCGGTGTATTCAATGGCAGCGTTTTAGTAGGTGAAAACGGGAATGTATTTTTTGAAAAAGGCTACGGATATGCTGACCGCGAACAAAAATTACAGAACACACCGGAAACAAAATTCCGCATTGCTTCTCTTACAAAACAATTTACTGCAATGCTCATAATGCAGCTTGTGGAGCAGGGCAAGATAAAGCTTGATGCAAAGCTTTCTGATTATCTGACCTACTATAGAAAAGATAACGGCGATAAGATTACAATTCATAATTTACTTACGCATACTTCAGGAGTTCCGAATTACACAAATACAGAATTCATGGAAAACCATCTGACTAAATCAATTTCAGCTAAAGATTTAATCTTAACTTATGGTAACGGCGATTTAGAGTTTGAGCCGGGAAGTGAATACAAATACAGTAATACAGGATATGTAATGCTTGGAGCTGTGATAGAAAAAGTTACCGGTAAAACTTATGAAACAGTTCTGCAGGAAAACATTTTAACACCTTTAGAAATGACTAACAGCGGATATGAGCACAACGATGCTAAAATGACTAATCAGGCTATAGGATATGATAATGCTTTCGGCTCTGTTGACGTTTCGAAATATATAGATATGACAATTCCTTTTTCAGCAGGGGCAATGTATTCAACTATTGAAGATATGTATAAATGGGACAGAGCATTGTATACGGGCAAACTTCTTTCCGCTGAAATGAAAGCAAAAATGTTTACACCTTTTTTAAAAAACTATGCTTACGGATGGAATGTAGTAACGGCCAAAGTAAGTCCGACTGATGAAAAAATAATATATACTCATAGCGGCGGAATTAACGGATTCAATACAAATATAATACGCGTTGAAAGTGATAATTTAGTAATAATAGTACTAAGCAATTATTCTAACGGTCAGGCTTCTAAAATATCCAATGACATTTCTAAAATTATGTATGGAATACCGGTTAAGCTTCCGGCTAAATCTGTTACTAATGTGCTAATTTCATCTGGTTCAAAAACCATCAAAGAAGCCATAGCCGAAGCAAGAGAACTTGCAAAGAATAAAGATGAATATATTGTGAACGAAGGTGAAATAAATAATCTTGGTTACCAGATGATGCAATCCGGAAAAACAGATGATGCAATAGAGATTTTTAAATTTAATGTTGAGATGTTCCCTAATTCTGCAAATGTTTATGATAGTTTAGGCGAAGCATATCTGGCTAAAGGCGATAAAGAAAATGCGCTGATAAATTATAAAAAATCAGTTGAGCTGGACCCAAAAAGCACAAGCGGGTTAGAAGCTTTAAAAAAGCTTGAAGGGAAGTAAATTTCAATTAACAATTAAGACTTAACAATTAGCAGAAGACCTGTCAGGATTAAAAACCTGACAGGTCTTTTTATATTTAAGAAACATTAGTGGAATGTACTTTTGATACCGCCCCCTCAGTCCCCCTCCTTATAAAGAAGGGGGAAGGCAAGAGGAAAAAATTATTTTGTTAATACCATACTCTTCGTTTCAACAAAACTTCCCGCTTCAATTCTATAAAAATATAAACCGCTTGATAAATTTGTTCCGTCAAAATCCACTTTATAACTTCCTGCAGTGTAAATACCATTCACTAACTGATTCACTACCCTTCCGAGATTATCGTAGATAGTAATTTTTACAAACGACTGCTTCGGAATGCTGAAATTTATATTTGTCACAGGGTTAAACGGATTCGGATAATTTTGCTTCAATGAATACGTTCCCGGAATTTCACTACTGATATTCTCAACTCCGATTGTAGTAGTCCCTGCCTTTAGAACAATATTTCTACCCGGATCAAATTCAAATCCATTTGGCTGCTTATTAAAATTAAAAGTGAACTGCTGATTATTTACATCATTCATTATTCTTATTGTAGTGTCTGTTCCTCCTACAAAAGTGATTTTAATTTCCATGGGCATTTTAAAGAATGCAGCAGAGGGCGCTGCCTGAGTTTGCTTTGCAGTGAAATTTACCGTCCAGTTTGAGCCGCCGTTATTTGTAAACCAATACTTGTTTGCATATACAGGATGATTAGGCTGATAAACCCACTGGTCAAAGAACCAGTTCAAATCCTGCCCTGATACCTGATTTACCCTTGCAACAAAATCTGCCGTGATTGCATTTTTAAATTTAAAGTTTGCCGTATCAGTTGCATAAGAGCGAAGGCAGTTAAAAAATACTGACGTATCCTGAAGGACATATCGCAGCATGTGAAGTACACATGAGCCTTTATCATAGGTAATTGCAGTATTATATAATGTATTTAAGTTAGGAGTTGTAACTGCCCAGCTTGGGTTATAAATCGGCCAGCCGGGATTCCCGCTGAAGTACCCGCTTGCATTTCCATTGATAGATGTTTTATACGCAGTGTAACCGGTTGTGCTTTCTTTCCACAAAGCTTCGCAGTAAGTTGCAAAGCCTTCATTGAGCCATACATCTGCCCACGTTCCCGGAGAAACCAGATCACCGAACCACTGATGCCCGAACTCATGCGCAACTGTATTTTCATTCCAACCGTTTGCAGCAAGTATGGTCAGCGTTTGATTTTCCATTCCCGCCCATTGGAATAATCCGTTCGATGTTGCGAATCCGTTCTTTTCAAATGGGTGCTCACCGAACATCTGCGAGTAGCGTGTCATCATTGCAGGCATTTTTGATTTTATATTTGCAAGTCCGCCTTCGCCTGTATTCCAGTAAAATCTTATTGGAGTACTGTCATTAGGATTTGAAATTTTCTTCCACCATATCACATCAAGATTGTAATTTACTTTTCCTATCATTGTCATTAAGTAAGTTGATATAGGGTCTCTGCTTATCCAGTTATAAAATATTGCTCCGCCGTTAACGGTTGAATCCGCAAGTCTGCCGTTTGAGCCGAGCAGTACAGTTGTCGGTACACGTGCTGTAAAATTCCATGTAGCTTTATCGCCGGGCTTATCCCAGCATGGGAAAAAGCCTCTTGCGCCTTCAGGCGGAAAATCAGTGAACACCATACCATTGCTAACATAAAAACTATTATCGGTTACATTGTTGTGGTGATATGCAATATTCATCACTACGGTTTCACCGGGATTATAAGTCCTGTCAAGATTTATTGTAACAATATTTGAAACATGAGTGAATGTAAGAACTGCTGCTCCTATTTTTATCGTATCTATACCCAGTGATGTGTTATTAGCGTTCAGTTTTATCGAGTTAATAACTGAATCAGCTCTGAACGTCATCTGATTCGTTCCTGTAAATGATTTAGGGAACGGAGTAATGAAGCAATTATAGATATCTATATTCAATTTATATTCAAGCACATTGAATGAATGCACGGGAGAGTTCGGCGATAAGTCAGTACTTTGTGGGATAAACTTTCTGTTCATTTTTCCGTGAGAGCATTGATATGCGCCGGAAACATCCGAAGTCTGAGCAATGCTTAAACAGTATACAAACAGGAGAAGAAGAACAGTAAATATTTTCATGAGATGATATAATTTTATACTGGAGTAAAAAGAAAAAGTAAGAATGTTTTGAAAGTAAATAAAGGGGAAAACGAGAAGAGTTCAGATTTTATACAGATCAGAAAGATTTCAATATAAAAAAAGACCTGACAGGATTGAAAACCTGTCAGGTCAAATATAAATTGCTAATAATAAATTGAATTATTTCGTAAGTATCATAGATTTCGTTTCTACAAAATTTCCTGCTTCAAGTTTGTAAAAATACAATCCGCTGGAAAGTTTCGAAGCATCGAAACTCACTGAATAACTACCTGCATTATATTTTTCATTTGCTAAAATATTTATTACTCTTCCTAAATTATCATAGACTGTAATTTTTACAAATGATTCCTTTGGAATTTCAAAGTTTATATTTGTAACAGGATTGAAAGGATTCGGATAATTCTGTTTCAAAGCAAATTTAAAAGGTGTTTCATTCGAGACTGTTTCAACACCTAATAAAGTTGTTCCCTGCTTCAATACTATATTTGCATTTGGGTCAAACGTAACGGCATTAGGCTGCTTTGTAAAATTGAATGTGAACAGCTGATTATTTGCATCGTTCATCACTCTTACCGTTGTATCCGTTCCGCCTACAAATGCCACTTTAATTTCTATAGGCATTTTAAAAAATGCCGGAGTTGATTGAGTCTGCTTCGCATTAAATCTCAAAGTCCAGTTCGTACCGGAGCCTGAATAATTATATGTGTTAGCATATACAGGATGATTCGGCTGATATATCCATTGATTGAAGAACCAGGTTAAATCCTGACCTGTAACTGAATTTACTTTTGTTACAAAGTCAGCAGTTACTGCATTCTTAAATTTAAAGCTTACTGTATCTTTAGTATAGCTTCGCAGCACATTAAAAAACATTGTTGTATCGTTCAGTGTATATCTCAGCATGTGAAGAACGCATGCGCCTTTATAATATGTCATTGCTGTATTAAACAATGTATTCTGGTCAGGTGTTGTAATTGCCCATGCAGGATTATAAATTGACCATCCCGGGTTTCCTGAAATATAACTGCTTGCATTACTATTTATTGCTGACTTATATGAAGCATAGCTTGTAGTATGTTCTTTCCACAAAGCTTCACAATAAGTTGCAAATCCTTCATTCAACCAAATATCAGCCCATGTTCCGGGAGAAATTAAATCGCCGAACCACTGATGTCCAAACTCGTGAGCTACTACGTTTTCATTCCAGTAGTTAGGAGCAAGTATTGTCAGTGTTTGGTTTTCCATTCCGCCCCATGTAAACTGATTGTTAGCCGTAGCAAATCCGTTCTTCTCAAATGGATGTTCGCAGAATAACTGTGAGAATCTTGTCATCATCGAAGGCATCTTTGATTTTATATTTGCAAGTCCTGATTCTCCTGTATTCCAGTAAAATCTGATAGGTATACTATCATTCGGATTAGATATCTTTTTCCACCAGATAACATCAAGATTGTAACCGACCTTTCCAATCATTGTCATCAGGTATGTTGCAATCGGGTCTCTGCTTACCCAGTGATAAAAAATTGCTCCGCCGTTTACAGTTGAATCGGCAAGTCTTCCGTTCGAGCCAAGGATAACTGTAGTAGGTGTTCTTGCAGTTAAATCCCATGTAGCTTTATCCGAAGGTTTATCCCAGCATGGGAACCATCCGCGCGCGCCTTCAGGCTCTGCATCGGTAAATACCATTCCATTGCTTGCATAAAAACCTGCTGCCGTAACGTTATTATGATGATAAGAAATTTTCATCACAACAGTTTCACCTGCGTTGTAAGTTCTATCAAGATTAATGGCAACGACATTACTTGCATGAGTATATGTTAAAGACGTGGAGCCAATTTTAATTGTATCAATTCCTATTGATGTATTTAAAGCGTTTAGATTTATAGAATTTAAAGTTGAATCTACTCTAAATGTAATTTGGTTAGTTCCGGTAAAAGCTTTTGTATATGGAGATATAAAGCAGTTATATAAATCAAGATTTAGCTTATATTCCAGTACGTTAAATGAGTGAAGCGGTGTGTTTGGTGAATCAAATTCATGATTAAGATGAGTGTAGTTTTTACTCATTTTACCATGAGAACATACATCAGCTCCGATCAAATTGTCAGTCTGGGAATTAGCCCAATTACCGCAGCAAGACAATAGCAGAAGCAGAAAAAGTTTTTTCATTTTAGTTTTGAAGTATTATAAAGAACATTTAAGTTAAACTTGAAAAGAAAGTAACATTACCGGATAGCTTTTTAAAGTCAAAAAAGACGGGCATAAAAAAACCTGACTCCGAATTAACGAAATCAGGTTTGTAACTATAAAAAATTTGATTCTATTATTTTACTAATATCATTTTCTTTGTTTCCGAGAAATCACCCGCTTCCATTTTATAATAATAAATTCCGCTTTGAAATGTCTCACCGTTGAAGGTTACATTGTGCTCACCGGCAGTTACAACTTCATTAACTAATTCTGCAACTTCCCTTCCCAATACATCAAATACTTTTATATTTACAAATGAGTTTTGCAAAACAGTAAAAAATACTTTTGTTGATGGATTGAAAGGATTAGGATAATTCTGTGATAGCTGAAATCCCTTTACCATCAATGAATTATTTTCAATTCCGATAAACGCTCCGCTGCACCCGCCCGTTACACCGTAGTTGCAAAATGGATTTCCACTCCCACAAGCTCCTCCATATCCTATAAAGCAGGAATCATTATTAACAGATCTGAAAGTTGCAGAGGGAAAATTACCTCCGTATTGAACAGGAAAAGATGGTGGGTTTGCCTGGTACAATCCTGCAAAAACACCTGATGAATATAGATTACCTAAAATTACTCCATATATTGCTGCGCCCCCACTTCGTTTTTTTTTATTATTGATAGCAAACAAATAATTATCAAAAGACCGATACCTAGCAGCAAGGTCCATTCCAACAGTTGTATCTGTTGAATTATCCACAAATCCTGATGAAGTAAAATTTCCAAAATTTCTATTTATGGTGTTACTCTTGTAATAATAGGGATCCCAATCTCCACCGCCATACAATCTTATAGCCCCCATCATTACATCCCGCGTTCCAAATCCCGGGGAAGCTATCCGTGGTATATCAAGCAATTTAGTATCATTTACGGAATTTGAGGATGCTATTGTACTCCCGGAAGTTGCAGAAGTAGTCATATAAAAATTAGTTCCGGAAAATGTAGTAGCTCCTCTCATTACAGATGTAGTAACTACAAAATTAGAATCGCCTGTGCCAATACAGCAAATATCTGTCTGCATAAAAGCTGAATCAGGTTGATTCGGCGCATTATAAAAATATGCTCCATTGAATGAACCTGGCGGATTTAAGTTTACTAATGTAGGTATTGAATCATAAGGATTTGTAATTCTTATTACTTTAGTTTTCATCCATTTATTGCCCGTGCCTCTTAAAGAATCAACCGTGTACGTAATATATACAAAGGGTGCTACCAGAAACGCCGCATTATCACTTGTAATTCTTGGTCTTATAATTGGAACATTATAAGGAGCAAATGCAGTATTAGTACTGGCAAAAACTGAACTGCTAAAAAAATTTCCATCATTCCTAATTTTGAAATATATTCCTTTAGTGCTGTCTTTCCACACTTGCATAACTCCGTAAAGATATGAAAAATCTCCTCTTCCAACCACTTCTAAATCAAGTTGATTTGCTGTACAGTAGTAACCTGTTGGTAAATTGGGTGTAAAAGTAAAAAGTAAACTAAAACTTAATCCATTATTAACAGATTTGAAAATAGATACAGTAGGAGGAGTAAAGCCATACACAGTGACTGCATATATATTTCCGTTTGTTCTGTCAAGAGCAACAGAAGCAGAACTTATATTACCGGTTGCAACTGTGTTATAATTTAATACATCTGTTTTCTCATTACTGCCGATAGTATATTGTAAATTCTGACAGTCAACTTTGCTTGCGCCGGTTAAAGCATCTAGTTTATTCTGGTAGTATTGAACTCTCTCTGCATTTCCACTTTTCTTTGCTTCTGTAATTTGTCTTGCTAATTCTTTTATTTCATTACTCTCATTTCCAAAATTCAAATCTGAATTAGGCACACCTGTGGGCGAAATATTATTTGATTCAGTAATTACAGCGGGAGATTTACCCTGAGAATAAATTTCCCCCTCAGATAAGAAAAAAATAATCAAAAAAAAGAAGATAAAGTGTTTTAAATGTTTCATTGGGCAATAGATTGTTTTTGAAATAAAACTATTTTATTTCATTGCCCGCTTTCGGAATGTAGTTTTGATGCTTCTTCGCAGTTGATAGCTCTGAGAAGAGTAAGTACGTGTTCACTTTAAAAATTTATTGTGAACAGTGAAATATAAAGATATTTATTATTTTATACTATAAAAAAACCTGACTCCGTTTTCACAAAGTCAGGTTTGAATGAATAAAAAATTTACTTTTATTATTTTACTAAAATCATTTTCATTGTTTCTGATTTTCCTTCAGCTTCAAGTGTATAGAAATATACTCCGCTTGAAAGTCCGTATTTGCCTGCATCGAAAGTATATTCATAATTACCGCCGTCTCTTCTGTCGTTTACAAGGTTTGCAACTTCTTTCCCTGAAAGATTAAATACTTTCAGCGATACAAAAGAATTTTTTGTAAGGCTGAAACTTATTTTTGTTGAAGGATTGAATGGGTTCGGATAATTTTGTTTTAGTCCGAATGTGCTTGGTGTTTCTGTTGCTACAGGATTTTCAATACCTGTTATTGTAATTGTCGGCTTCACACAATAAAATCCTGTGTTGATATCCGATGCAATAATTTTTTTCGATGGAAGCATATACACTGCCCAGCATCCGTTAAATGTATTACCATTGGATGAAGGATATGTATCGTACCATGCCAGCTCTACCGGTGCAGAAGGAACAGATACATCAAGTAATCTGATACCTGCAGTATAGTGAGCAACTAATGCATACTTACCGTAAATTTCAATGTTGTGAACGATTGCTGTGGTAATACCTGTAGGTGTCCATGTCGAAACGTTTGTGATATTTGTTTTATCCTGAATGTTCCAGCCTTTTAGTTTTCCGTTAGGGCTTGAAGTTTCATCAGTTGTGAAAATATACTTGCCATCCTGTGTAAATGCAAGATTATGTGTGAAAGGATTCGGAACTGTCTGGAATGATTTAAACGGAATTAATGTATCGCCTGCAACAGGCATAGATCTTCCGTCATAAAGTGTTACATATCCTGTATAGATATTACATGCATACAATGTATCTTTCCATACTCTGCTGTCATGAACATAACCGTTTGTATTTCCGCCGAACTGGCTATTTGCTTTTGTTAGGATAACAGGATTTACCGGGTCGGTACAATCTAGTATAACAACACCATTGCTGAAATTCGTGCTGTTGCATCCGTTTAAAATAATTTTATTTGTTCCCCACACCTGAATTGAGTGAGTAGTTGTGTGCCCTGTAAAAGATGTTGTCTTTACCAAGCTGACTGAGTCAGGCAGATATTGTAAATCAATTATCTGCACTTTGCTGTTTGAACCTTCAGATACTACATAAGCGTAGTGGCTGATAGTTTTCATTTCACGCCAGTTAGAAGTAACACCGGAAACAAAATCGCACTCACGGATATTCGCCGAATCAGTAACATCTATAAATGATGTTCCTGAACCGCATCCTAAAATTGCATACTCCCTGCCGTTAGGCGCTACATATCCCCATAAAGCAGAATAACTTCCCGGGCGTGGGTTAAGAGCTTTTAGTAAAGTCATATTACTGTTAGGAAGCTGCGCATTGGCGCTTGATAACAGCGTGACTAAAAAAAGTACAACAAGAAATAAACGATTTTTCATTTTCCTTCTGTAGGGTAATTAGTTTTTGTGTTTAAAAAATTGGTGAAAAAATTAGGTAAATATAACAAAAAAGACTTTAATTTAATAATGAATTAATCTGAGGAAAAAGTGAGGGGGTTTCCCGGAAAGTCATACTACTTTAACACAAAAATGACAATTATTAGTTCAAAAAAGAACCGCAGAAGCAAAGTAAACTGCTTACTGCGGCTGAATAATTTAAAATATAAAATAATATTACTTAGATAGAATCATTTTTATTGTCTTAGCAAAATCTTTGGAATCACTCTGCGCAGAAATTTTGCAGAAGTATATTCCGCTTGGCAGCTCACTTGCATTAAAATCTACAGTATAAAAATCAGCAGTTTTAAAATCATTCAATAATGTTCTGATTTCCTTTCCTGTAATATCAAAAATTTTCAACGTAACCTTGCTATCGAACGGCAAGCTGAAAACAATTTTTGTCGCCGGATTAAAAGGATTAGGATAATTCTGTGACAGCTCAAACGAATTCGGCTTCCCTATTATTACTTCACTCATCAGATTTTTATATTCATAGTTTCCGTTATAATCTATCTGCTTCAATCTGTATTTATAAGTTCCTGCTGATAAATTTTTATCTTCATAAGCATAGCTTTGTTGATTATTCGTTGTTCCGTTGCCTGTTACAAATCCTATTTTATTCCATTGCTCATTTTCTGCTTTTACTGTTCTTTCTATTTCAAATCCTGAGTTATTCGTTTCAGTTATTGTCTGCCAGTTCAATCTCACATCTCTGTTATTCTGAACTGTTGAAGTGAATGAAGCCAGTTCTACCGGAAGCACCTGATCAGTAGAGTTTAATATACTTCCATTTTGTCCTACAATATACAAGTTATTTCCATTTTGAATAAACGCACCCCTCAAATTAATGTTTGAAGCAACATTACTTGTCTGCTGTGACCAGTTTGCTCCGCCGTCTGTAGTAACAAGAATTTTTCCTGTATTTAAAGCACACATACCTCTTGTAGCGCTGCCAAATTTTATTGAGTTTATATTATCAGTTACCCCGGTTGTCTGCAAAGTCCAGTTGGTACCGCCATTTGTAGTTTTAATAAGTGTTCCTACATTTCCGGCTGCATACCCAGTATT
Organism: uncultured Ignavibacteria bacterium; assembly: GCA_937974175.1. Lineage (GTDB taxonomy): Bacteria > Bacteroidota > Ignavibacteria > Tepidaquicellales > Tepidaquicellaceae > JAFDZO01. The sequence continues at coordinate 8,305 of CALJIG010000040.1, read as the reverse complement.
TACATCAACAAAATCAATTGATAATAATGCCTGAGCTGTTCCTGTAGTGAGTAGCGACCAGTTAACGCCGGCATTAGTAGTTTTCCTTATAACTCCGCTGCTTGCGCAAACAAATCCTGTATTAACATTCGGAAAAGATATTCCATTAGAAGTTATAGATGCACCAACATTATAATCCGTCCAGTTTAATCCACCGTTAGTAGTCTTTTTTACTATACCGCTAGTGCTTCCCACATAGCCTGTATTCACATCTATAAATTCCATAGATACCATCGAAAGAGTAGTACCTGTGCTTAATGAATCCCAGGTAGTACCTGTGTTTGTGCTTCTCAAAAATTTTCCGCTTACTGCGTTAATGTAACCTGTAGTAGAGTTTGGGAAAACAATATTGTTAAGATTTACGTTAGTGGGCGAATTTATTACTGACCAGTTAGTTCCCCCGTTTACTGTTTTCTGAATCATTCCGCTATTTCCTACCACAAATCCTGTTTGAGAATCAATAAAAGTTACTCCATTAAGCTGAGTATTGATTGAAATGACATTCCATGTAAGTCCTCCGTCAGTTGTACGGTAATAGGTACCATTACTGCCGGACATAATTCCGTTACTAGAGTTAAAAAAATGAAAGGAGTAAATGGATTGACTTGTTGCCGGTGTCATAGTTACCGCTGTAAAATTCGTTCCCCCATTAGTTGTTCTGTAAAGTGCTCCGGCGCCGCCGCCAATCAATCCGGTATTTGCATCAAAAAAATGCATTCCATAAATATTCTGAGCAACTGGATATGTCAAAGGAGTCCAACTGCTGCCGCCGTTCGTTGTTTTTGCTAAAATCCCCCCTTGTCCTCCGCAATAACCATTATTAAGATCAAAAAAATGAACTCCATATAAACTGGTACTTACAGAGCCAAAAACTATCTGACTAGTAAAACTTGCGCCTGAATTAGTAGTTTTAAACACAGTTCCATTTATTGAAACATTATATCCTGCGTAAACAGCAGTTGTAGAATTAATTATGTCCGTGCATGTACCGGTATTCCCCGTACCACTGACTTCACTCCAGCTTGAGCCTGCATTTGTTGTTCTGACATAATATCCCTGCCCTGAAGCAAAACCGGTGTTTGCATCAAAAAATAGAATGCCTCCGGCAAGGTCAAAGCCGCTTCCGTTTTGATACACTTCAACCCAGTTAACACCTCCATTTGTAGTCTTTGCAACTTCTCCATTAAAACTGCTAACGTATCCCGTTGTAGCGTTCGTAAATGCAACACCATACAATGCGCCTGTACAGGTTGTAAGGTAATAAGTCCAATTATTCCCTCCGTTAGTTGTTTTATAAATCGGAGAAAATGTGCTTATTATGTCTGATGAAGTCGCATATCCTGTATTAGCATCTATAAAGTACATTTCTCTTACAAATCCTTTGCTTATTCCCTGCTGCTGAACGCTCCACGTCTGAGCGAATGAATCTGAAAATGAAATGATAAGAATAAAAAATAAAGTATAATGAATTTTCATGGGCTGGAATTTTTATTTTTAAAGTTAAACTATTTCCTAAAGATTGAAATTGATTTTAATATATTATTTAAAAATTTGTATTAATCATGTATTAAATTTTAAACAAGAAAATAAGAAGCCCTCATAAGAATAAGAGCTTCAATAAAATATTTTGTTTAATTTACTTCGACATTATCATTTTTATTGTCTTAGCAAAATCCTTTGAATCACTCTGCGCAGAAATTTTGCAGAAGTATATTCCGCTTGGCAGTTCGCTCGCATTAAAATCCACTGTATAAAAATCAGCAGTTTTAAAATCATTCAATAATGTTCTGATTTCCTTTCCCGTTATGTCAAAAATTTTCAATGTTACCTTGCTATCGAACGGCAAGCTGAAAACAATTTTTGTCGCCGGGTTAAACGGATTAGGATAATTCTGTGAGAGCTCAAATGTACTCGGCTTCCCTATTATTACTTCATTGTTAAGATTTTTATATTCGTAGTTTCCATTGTAGTCTATTTGCTTCAGCCTGTATTTATAAATTCCTGAAGATAGATTTTTATCTTCATACGTATATAAATTCTGATTGTTTGTCGTTCCGTTGCCTGTTACAAATCCTATTTTACTCCATTGCTCACTTTCTGCTTTTACTGTTCTTTCTATTTCAAATCCTGAATTATTTGTTTCAGTAACGGTCTGCCAGTTCAACCTCACATCTCTGTTATTCTGAACTGTTGAAGTGAAAGATGCCAGCTCTACAGGGAGCACCTGGTCATTACTGTAAAGAATTGTACCGGTACCACCGACAACAACCACATTTCCGTTTGGCTGTATGAATGAATTTCTTAAGGCAATAGTAGTACCGCTTGTCTGTGCTGCCCAATTTGTACCGCCATTTGTTGTAACAAGTATTGTACCTGTCGAGCCTACTGCAATACCGTTATTTGCATTGCCGAATCTTACCGAAACAAGGGCGTTAGTCGTTCCTGATGTCTGTGTTGACCAGTTTGTGCCGCCGTTAGTTGTTTTTATTATAGTGCCGGATGCGCCGACTGCATATCCTGTATTATCATCAACAAAGTTTACTGCGTTCAGAATATTAGCAGTTCCCGTTGTAAGCGCGCTCCAGTTAGTTCCTGCATTCGTAGTCTTCCTCATATTTCCTGCTGTACTTGTTATGAAACCTGTATTGGCACTAGGGAAAGATACTCCGGTCAGATTTGTTGCCAGGCCTGTTGTTACCGCATTCCATGACCCCCCGCCATCTGTGGATTTTCTCATAACTCCGGTTGGCGCTGTGAAAAACCCTGTATTAGCATCAATAAAGTCCACACTTGCAATTTGTGAAGCAATACCTGTAGTCAGCGTGCTCCAGGTTGCGCCTGCATCAGTTGTTTTTATCATGTTCCCTGAGGCACCCGCAACATACCCCGTAGCAGCTGATGGAAAATCCATACTGGTAAAATTTGAAGTAACGGGAATATTTGTTAAAAGCTCCCACGTCAATCCGCCATCGGTAGATTTTTCAACAGCGCCTCCGATACCGGCTGCAAAGCCTGTTGAACTAGTAACAAAATTTACAGCATTAAGCTGTACAACAATATTACTTTTAGTCAATATCCACGAGTTTCCACCGTCGCTTGTCTGGTAGAAAGCTCCGCCGCTGCCGGATAATATTCCGTTATTAGCATCGAAGAAATGAAAATCATAATTACTCTGGTTCACTAAAGGAACAGCAACTATAGGAGTAAAACTTGTTCCGCCATTCGTTGTTTTGAAAATGCTGCCGGCGCTGCCTGCAACAAATCCTGTATTGGCATCCTGAAAATATACTGCTGAAAGTGCTGTAGATGCGCCTGTTGTTAAGGGTGACCATGCGCCGCCGCCGTTAGTTGTTTTATAACAAACTCCGTTGTTACCGCATGTAAATCCTGTATTGGCATCAAGAAAGAAAACATCATACAAAGTATTTCCCGTTGAAATTGTTGACATAGCCCAGCTTGAGCCTGAATTTGTTGTTAAATATACTACTCCATCGGCTCCGTTTGTTCCGCAGATAACTCCGTTGGTTGCTGAAAACACAGCAGAGGAATATATAGTATTAGTAACTGAACCGATAGCTGACCAGCTTCCTCCGGCATTTGTGGTTCTCACCATATAATTCTGACCGGTAGCAAAGCCTGTATTGGCATCAAAAAAATTCATCGCATAAAGTGAAAAGTTGCTTCCGTTCTGATAGACTTCAGTCCAGTTAGTTCCGCCGTTAGTGCTTTTTGCTACCTCTCCGTTAAAGCTGGCAACATAGCCCGTTGTTGAATTTAAAAATTTTATATCATATGTTGCATTAGAGCACGATGTCGTTACCGTTACCCAACTATTGCCCGCATTGGTTGTTTTAAGAACTGAACCGGAACTGCCTCCATAAGATGCAAATCCTGTTGTTGAATTTATATATGACATACGCTCAACAAAAGATGTTAATGAGCCTTCCTGAACCTTCATCCAGGTCTGAGCCGGAAGATTTAAAGACAATAAGAGAAAAAATAAACAAGACAGTGTCTTAATTTTCATGATTTGTAGATTTATTAATTTATAAAAAAACGGGATAAACTATTCAGGGTATTATATAATACTTACTTAACTCAGCATAACACATATAGTATGCCGAAGTTCTTATTATTTAATACCTGCCAAGGGATTTTAATAAAAATCAGGGGAGCAATAATAATAATAAATTATGATTGCTTAATACCGGAATTTAAAAATTTTATTTCACCAGGGGATGGTGAAATTCACTCTGCCGTAATATAATATGCAGAATTTTTTTATGAAACTGAATTATAAAACTATTTTATTCTTTTTATCACAACAAGAGTTTTATCATCTGAATACGTTGCCTTTGCAGCAAACTTCTGCACGTACTCAAGTAAATTTTCGCAAATCTCTTTTGCGCTTTGATTTCTGTACTCTTGTATCAATTCTTTCAATTTATCTTCACCGAGAAAATTAAAATTTTCATCCGTTGCTTCTACAATGCCGTCTGTAAACATCACAAGAAAATCGTCTTTATCTAAATTAATACTGTCAGATAAATATTTCTGATTCGGTGATATGCCAAGAACTGAACCTGTTGCATCCAGAGATTCAATCCTGTCTCTTGAGCTGTTATAAAAAAGCGGGCTATTATGCCCTGCATTAACAAACATACAAAGACCTTTTTTATCTTCGTAAAGCTCGCAATAAAATAATGTAACAAATCTTTCAAACGGAAAAGTTTCATAAACTAAATTATTTACTTTCCCTATCATCGTCGTCATTTTAATAGAATACTCCACGCCCATCTTTACTGCGCCGGATACATACAATGCCTGTGCTGCCGCAGAAAATCCTTTTGATGCAGCATCGCCGATTACAACTCCCAGCCTGTCCGAGCCTTCCTGCGAAAGATAATCGAAGAAGTCACCGCCGACTACTTTATCGGGCAATGATATTCCGAAAATTTCATAGTTGCCGAATAACTGCTCGTGGTCGGGCAGAATATTTTTCTGTATCTCGCGCGCCTTTTCCATCTCTTCCCTGTCTTCTTTTACCTTGTTCTCAATTTGTCTTGAGCGGAGAAGATAGCTTAGCGTTGTACTGATTATGTTTAATGTATTGGTAAGATTATCGTGTAAATTTTTTGCGTTGAATGCAATAAGATACTGATATAAATAATATGTTTCTTCATCCTGTCTTCTTATCCTGTATCGCTCGCCTACGCCGGTTGCTGAAAATGTTAAAATCCCCTTCTGCACCAGATATGTATCTGTCTCTTTTGCCATTACAGAGCGGTGCGCGCCTACTTCTTTGAACTTAGGATAATTGGCTACAAGTATCTCATAATTTTTTTCAATGGGATCCATATCACCTACCTGCTCTATCAGAATATATCCCGTCTTCGTTTCATTCAGTCTCCACAGACGTCCGCCGATAATTTCAGTAGACTCGGTTTTAATTATCTGCTCAAGCACATAAAGCAAAAGCTCCTCATTTTTTTCATAGTTAGGAGCTTCCTTTATTATATTATCTAATGTCTTATAAAGCTTTCTTTGTTCCATTGATTTGTGTTTATTACAAAAAAATTACAAAATTTTAAGTCTGTTTCGGTTAAGATATATAGCGCCCATCTCTCCGCCTATCACAAAAATAACTGCTACATAATAAATCCAGAATATAAAAATTACGAGAGCGGCGTAAGTGCCGTAAACTCTTCCGAAGTTTGCGAACTTCAGAATATACAACGAAAATAAGTGCTTTAAAATCTCAAATAAAATTGCAGAAATATATGATGAAAACAAAACGACTTTCTTCGGAATGCTCTGATAAGGTACATATCTGTATACTATATAAAATAAAATATATGAAATTGCATAGGCAACAAGAACGGAAACGATGCTCTGCAAAAAGCTAAGGCTGACTTCAAAACCAAAGACTCCCTTCGAAACTATCTCTATCAGCGTAACAGTATATGTCGCCACAAGACTAAGCAGGAATAATAAAATTGTAGTAAGCGCCAGTATAATATCGCGCAGCTTCAGTATAAAATAATTTTTCTCGATTTTTAAATTATATACTCTGCTTAGCACATCTCTGAATGCGCTGAAAAGCCCGCTTACCGTCCACAGCATACCTACAACACCTATTAAACCGGTTATCCATGTGTTGGATGAAAGCTCTCTTATCCTATCCAGCAGTTCGTTAGTTATCTGGTTCCGCATTTCGACAGGCAAAGGTATGAGGTTGTTTAAATTCTCGTTCAGCTTTTCAATTGTATTGGATGAATCCAGATATACGCCAAGAATTGTAAAAAGAATCAGCAGGAAAGGAACAATACACAGCAGAAAATTAAATGCAATGCCCGATGACATGATCCAGATATGGTCCATATCAAAGCGGTCAAGCAGCTTAATTATGTAATAGCGTATAGTAACATAAATTCGTTTTATGCGAAGATACTGTTTTATATCGCTTATCTTATTTTGTAAAAAATCTGCCAACTGGTTTTATAATTTCCCTGTAATTTTTTCAATTGAAGGTAAAAAATTCTCACCGAAAATAATGCTGTGCATTTTTTCTATTTCAAGATTTAATATTCCGTCTTTTGAAATATGTTTGGAATTTTTTCTTATAAAATTAAAAGCAGCGTTTACTCCTGCTCCGCTTTTAAGCGGCAGAAGAAAATCAAGCCCCTGCGCTGCGCAGAGAAATTCTATTGCAATAATATTTTTTACGTTCTCAGTTACATTATAAAATTTTCTTGCACCGATAGAGCCCATCGAGTTATGGTCTTCCTGATTTGCGCTTGTAGGAATCGAATCTACCGATGCAGGATGTGATAAAACTTTATTTTCACTTACAAGTGATGCGGATGTATATTGAGCAATCATAAGCCCGGAATTTAACCCGCCGTCTTTAATTAAAAATCTCGGCAGACCGCTTAAGCTGCCGTCGACTAATCTCGCCGTCCTTCTCTCTGAAATGCTTCCGAGTTCCGATATTGCTATGGCAAGAAAGTCGGCAATCAATGCAACAGGCTCTCCGTGGAAATTTCCGCCGCTGATATATTCACCTGTCTCCGGAAAAATTAAAGGATTATCCGTTACTGAATTTATTTCCGTTTCTAAAATTCCTCTGCAATAATTAATTGTATCTCTCACTGCGCCGTGCACCTGCGGCATGCATCTTAAAGAATAAGCATCCTGAATTTTTTCACTGTGGTCATGCGATTTCATTATTTCACTGCCTTTAAGAAGCGCGCGAAAATTCGCAGCAGATTTTGTCTGTCCTTTATGAGGACGCGCTGCATGAATTTTTTCATCGAAAGCATTTTCAATTCCGCGCATTGCATCTAATGACATCGCTCCGGAAATATCTGCAAGCTTGCAAAGATTAATAGCATCATAAATGGAGTTACACAGGTAAGCCGTCATCATCTGAGTTCCGTTAATCAGGGCAAGACCTTCTTTAGCAGAGAGCTGCACCGGCTGCAATCCGCATTTTTTTAATGCAGCGAAGGAAGAAATTATTCTTCCGTTTAGCCTGCACTTCCCTTCTCCTATCAGAGCAAGGGCAAGCTGTGAAAGCGGAGATAGATCACCGGAGCTTCCCACCGAACCCTGCGAAGGAATTAACGGAATTAATCCTGAGTTAAAAAATTTTATCAGCGATTCAACAAGCTCTAACCTTACGCCGGATAAACCTTTAGCTAATGAATTTATTCTGAATAAAATCATTAAGCGCACAACGTCATCGGGAATAAAACTACCCACGCCTGCCGAATGTGACTTTACTAAATTATGCTGAAGTATGTTTAAATCTTTTGAAGAGATTTTTACATTTTTGAATTCACCGAAACCTGTAGTGATACCGTAAATGACTTCGTCTTTTTTAATCCAGTCCTCAACTAACTTACGTGATGAATTTATATTTTTTACTGCCGAAGCGTTCAGCTTCAGTTTTAAACCCAGCCTTACTATGGAAATGGAATTTTCAACAGTCAGATTGCTGCCGTCAATTATAAAATCTTTTTTGCTCATTATTTATATAAAGTATTCAATATAAGGAGATAAGCACGTAGTTTAAATGTAGAAATAATAGCGACAGCAAGAAAATTGAACAAATTGAAAGTGCTGTCAAGTTTTTTTCCCTATATGTAGGAATAGGGAGGATAAGATAGAAGAAATGAAATTTATTAAGTAATTTAGTATTGGTTGATAAAGTTATGAGTTATGAGTTATGAGTTATGAGTTATGAGTTATGAGTTATGAGTTA
>CALJIG010000039.1 GCA_937974175.1 uncultured Ignavibacteria bacterium | reverse complement strand
AGTGAATATTTCAAAGCGTTTGAATTCGTTTAACTTTAATTCATAACTAATGAAAATAAAAATAATTTTATCTGATACCTGCGATGGACATCAGGCAGGAACTGAGCTTGAAGTAAATCCCGAAGATGTTCAAAGGTATCAGGATGTAAAAGTTGTCAAGCTCATTGTTAATCAAAATGAATACGACGGCTGGCTGAAATCACAACAAAACACTGATTCAAAGAAACAATCATCAAAAGAAAATGATAAAGTTAGCAACTGAGTACAGTCCATTTTACCCTAACTACGAATTTACAGGTTTGAAATTTGTAGTTAGGGATTTCTCTTTACAGTTCTATGCGGATTGCAAAAAACTGGAGCGTGAATTTAACCGCGTTATTATCCGGGATAATTATTCGGCACATAAAGATATAATCGAGATTAGCGACTCTTTTAATAAAATCTTCAATAATCTTCCCATCGAGAATTACGAGGATGTTGCAAATGATCCTGATTTGTTTTTAAAGGCTAAAGAGAAAATCATCGATAATATGATTAACAATAAAGCAGATACGGAAAACATCTATATGGTACTAATGCAACAGGGAATTGATTTTGATTCTACCAAAGAAATTTTCCTGTGCGGTTCATCAGTAATAGATGATGTAATAATTCCGAACATTAAGCTTGTACTAAAAACTTTTACAAACTCTGAAAGTTTTGACAAAATCGAATATAATTCAACAGATGTAGATTACGGTTTTGAGTTGGTAGAATTCGCTAAAACTATATTCAATGATTTTTTTTTGTTTATGCAGAAATCGAAGAACAGCTCAGTAAAAAGTTTAAAGAAGATTTCGGAGAGTACGAATTAAAAGGTCCTGATTTATCCGATATAAATTTAATGGATAAATATGAAATCAAGTTTGCAATTCTTAATGTGTCGAACTGGGACTACACAAAAAAAGATTACTACTTGAATATGAATGTGTATGAATTTTATGAGCTGGTTTATTTGAAGAAATACGAAAGATATTTAGAGCAGGAAAGTAATACGAGAAAAGCTCCTGATTCAACGGGATAAAACGGATGGTAAACCTTGAAATTTAAAAGTGGGCTTAACGCCTGTAGAATTGCCACAATGAGAACAAACATAATATTTATCTCTGAAAAACAAACCAACAAAACAAAGCGGTGCAAGATACACAGAGAAAATTAATCCAAAAAAAATCATCCAACCGATTTCAGAAACTTTAGAAGTTCTTACTTCCCTCTCATAGTGAGAGCATCTATAGCCGGGTATGGGGCTTGTAAACGGAATGAAAATCTGATCTGATGTTCTTTTCTGCTTAAACATAATTCAATATAAGTGTTTGACATATTACTTAAAATACAGATAAATGGTAAGGAATTTTCAACTTCTACCGGGGAATGGATAAACAAAATTGTTGATATCCAAACCCGTTTATTAGATGATGTCTATTCAGATTTTACCGAAGATTTAGCTGAAGAAGGAAAGAAGATTATCGAACGAAATCTATTTACAGGTAAGCTTTGGAACGGTGAACCTGCTGCGCCGCTTTCAGACGGATGGCTCAGAAAAAAAGGTCATTCAAAATTATTCTTTTATACCGGTGAATTATATCGCAGTATCTTAACTCAAAAACTTCCTAACGGCGCTGAAATATTTATTGCAGATGGCCGCGCTCAGATTGCTTCCTGGTTAATTAACGGAACAGGAAAAATGCCGGCACGAGACTTCTTTGGCTTGCAACCGGAGCGTGTCGATGTATTGATTAAAACTCTTCTTGAAGAAAGATTTAGTATGTATGGGAGGGCTGCATAATGGCTATTCAAAAAGATGTGAAGATACAATTCATTGAGGAGAAACGCGGAGAAGCAATTCAGAAGATTGAACAGGAGATAAAAAACCTTAATAAAAATCTTACCGATTTAAAACAAACAAATCTTCAATTAAAAAAAGATTTCGGAGCTTCGTCACAGGAATATATTGATGGGAAGAAAAAAGAAATTCAGGCTATAGCTGATTTAAAAGCTAAGTCAAAAGAGTTATCAACTATCAACAAGCAATATTCAGCCGAAATAAAAAGCGCTTCCACAGAAATAAAGCAGCTTAAGAAAGATGAAGCTGATGCTAAAAAGAAATTCGATAAAGACTTTCAGGATTTTGTTAAAAGAAATGAAGATATCGCCGGAGCTTATGCAAAGAAAAAATCTGACGAGAGAAAAAAGATTGCAAAAGATGAAGCTGATGCTAAAAAGAAATTCGATAAAGACTTTCAGGATTTTGTTAAAAGAAATGAAACGCTTGCAAACTCAAGCAAAATCAAAACTAATGAAAACACTGCTGTTAAATTCAGAGATGCAACTTATCCGGAGTTTTTAAAGAAACTTCAATTTGAATTAAAACTCCTTGGTGTCGAGCAAGCTAAGTTAGTTCAAAGCGGACAGCGTGAAACCCAGCAGTTCCAAATGAATAAACAAAAAATTCAGGAACTCACTGCGGAATACAAGAGCCTTAAACGTGAAATGAAGGGCTTGGAACCGATCGCTAAGCTTACCAAGCTGCAAATTATGGAGTACGCTGAAAACTTTTCAGTTGTAGCATTTGCGGTTAAAAGTGCAGTTACCGGATTATTCGACTTAGGTAAAAATGCACTTACTGAAGGAGCTAAGTTAAAAGTCTTACAAGATAATTTCAAAGGAACGAGAGAAGAACTTGTATTACTTAAACAAGCTTCAGCTGATACGGTTGAAGAGAGTAAACTAATTTCAATTTACAATAAAGCATCTAAACAAATTAAGCTTACTACAGATGAAACAGCAAGGCTCCTTGCGCAAAGTGAAGATTTAGCTGATGATGGTATAGGTGATTTAATTTCAAACTTCGATGCTTATATAAATGCTATCCTCACCGGTGGACGTGGTTTAAACTCAATGGGTATATCTCAAAAGATGTTTAAAGATGATCTGAAAGCCACAGCTCTCCAGATGGGAATTAACATGGGGTTGATAGAAGATACAAATGAAGAAGAAGATATAAATATTTCAAAGCTTGATGCAAAGACACAAAAAGTTTTAGTTCTCAAAACATTGTTTGATAACGGATATGTTCCTTCACTACAAAATGTTATCAACAAACAGAAAGATGGCGCTGATAAGCTCGAAGCAATGCGAGTAAAAATGAAGGAAGCTGAAGCTTCGGTTGGTCAATTTATGATGCGCGGAGTAGAACCGTTGATTGACGGTTTTTTAAGAATGGGCAAAGGCGGTACAGTTGCTGTTGGAGCTTTATCCGGAATTATGGGATATGCTTTAATATTAATTCCTATCATAGGTAATCTTCGCTTAGCTTTTATGGGCTTAGGTTCAACTGCTGTGTTAAGTTCAATTGGCGCTGTTGGCGGAAAAATCGCATCTCTACTTACTCCAATTGGAATAGTTACAGCTGCAGTTTTAGCATTATCAAATTTACTTGTCAGAGTTCAAAATTTATTAAAGGGTCGAGGATTTACCGATGATCCAATGAATGACTTATCTGATGATGCCACAGCTCGACAAAAAGCCATTGATTCACTATCTAAGCAAAGAAAAGTCGATACGAAAATGGGGAAAATTACTGAAAAGTATTTACCCGCTGAAATTACTGATGAAGATATAAAGCTTAGAATGTATGAGTTGAGAAATAAAGATAAGATGGAAGCCGACAAAAGAAAGTATGAAACAGAGAAAAAAATTAAAGATGACCGAGAAAATTTATCTAAAGATTTAGATAATATGATGAAGGATTCATCTCCAGGTGGATCAAATAGCGGAGGTAATGAAGAAGAAAAAATCACTACAGATTTAATTCGCCTTCAGGAAGAACTTAAAAATGTAGAGAAAGAATTTGAAGTAGTTAAGCAACAGGTTACAAGCGGAATTCTGCCGGAAGATTCAGTTGAAGTAAAAAACTACACTAAGCGAATTGATGATTTAAATGTTTCTATAAAATTTCTTCAAACTTCGCTTAAAGATCTGCAAAAAATACCCGACACTTTATCGCCGGTTACTCTTCCGGGATATAAAGATAGTGGAGAAGAAATAAAGCCGATTAAATTAAGCGATGCTGAAAACATAATGCTTAACGGCAAAGATAAGAATGAAGAACAAAACAAAATTCTTTCTTCCGAAGATTACAAAGCAGCTGAGTTCATGCTTGGCCAGCTTAGTAATTTTTTTGAAAGAACAATGAGTAGTGCCTGGGAAAGTATATTCGGTAAAGCTGATAATTTTGCAACTCAATTTCTTCAAGATTTTGCCTCACAGCTATTAAGTATGTTTGCAAATTGGGGATTAAGAAACCTGCTTAATTCAATCTTCCCTGGTGCCGGCATTGTTACTTCATTTTTTGGAGGTGGCCGCGCTGCCGGTGGTGATGTTAATCCCGGTAAGTTTTATATGGTAGGTGAAAGAGGTCCTGAATTAATAGCTCCTAAATCTCAAGGAACTGTAATCCCGACAAATGCAATAATGGAAGCTTTAAAAGCAAACACAAGTACACAAGCTCCGCAAGTCGTTTATGTTCCTGTACCTGTACTTTCTGATATCTCAGGAAATAATATAAAATTATCATACGACAGAACGAATAAATTTATCAAAAATATTAAAACGTGACCACTATCTCCAAAATATTAAATCTGATGTCCGGTGAATATCAATTTCAATTCATTTACGATGAAACAATTTGTGGTTTGATAAATGATTTCATGATATATGATTTATCAAATTTAACACAGGGATTTGATAGTCCGGATGATGATGACTTAGCGATTTATCCTTCAAACATTGATGTAACAATTGACGATGAAACAAGATTAAATTTCTTAAAATTTGAAACGCTTAAAAAAGCCTATCCCCCATCATACCCGTTTAATTTTGAAGATATTTTTTGTCTTAATCTTTATAGAAATGGAAGTGAAGAACCATGGTTTAAAGGCATCTTACAAGAATGCAGTCAAGGAGTACGAGGATTTACAAATACTCTAAATTTCGTTGATGGGATAAACAAAACGAAGGATGTCTCACTCGCCAATCCAGCCGTTTTAGAAAAACTTAATGAGGAAGAAATAATTAATCGTGTCGGTACGGAAACAGCTTGGGGCTATGGGTATGGCGGTTTATACTATTTGGGAAACAGTGTTAACGGGCAATGGATAGATTTTCCTGAAGCTGATAGAGATACACATCTTAAAACAATAATTGAAAAGCTTTTCAAATTGCTTAATGAAGATATTGAAGTTGAGTTTCAACTCGAATTTTCTTTTAAAGAAGCTGTAAACAATATGTATGAAGTACCTATAGACGATGTAAAGGTGAAACGTGTGTCTTCAAATTTGTTTGGTAGGTTTATCACAATGAGAAAAGATACTTTTATCCGGATTGCCAGAGGAGTTACAGAGTGGGAATACACATATCCTGAAAAATATATTAAGGTATATGAAGATGACGATTGGCTAACATTTTATCATGATTGGGAAGGAAATTTTCCTGAGGGAATTAATACTAAAGTGCATCACAAAGGAGTTAATGAAAGAAAGCTGAATGATTTTTTGAAATTTCTTGCAAGAAATTTGTTCTGTTATTTTGGCTTTTCAGGAGTTAACAAAGTCTTTTGGAGGCACAAAAGATTTGTTTCAGCTCCAGTTGTACTTTCCAGAATTTTAGATATAGATGCTAATACAACAATTGATAAGATTAATTCGGTAACAGTTAAAGGATTAAACAATAAAAACGAGCATAGTGAAGGATATATCTATGATGGAGCTGAAGGACAAAACTTAAATATTTCAATTCCTTTTACTGTTGAAGCAACTGATAATGGCTATGAAAGTTGGTTATACTTCAACGCTGATAATTCACAACATCAAATAGTAAAGATTAGGGATAATCAAACCGGGTATACGGAATTTATTCAAAAAGTAATTGCCAGAAATGAATACGAATTAAAAAATATTGACAGAAAAAAAATTGTAGTAGACGTTGAAGGAGTGGATCATAAATTCAGCGATACATTTTACGCTAAACATAAAAACGTGGAATATATTTTTCGGCCCATCATGATGGAAAAAGATTTAAAACTCGACAAAACAAAAATTACGGGGGTAGAAATTGGCTCTTAATTTTGTCAACGGATGCCTTGATCCAGTTCTGGAAGTTTATAACGCATCAAACGAAAGGGTTTATGTTTTTGAATGTCCCTCAACAAACGGAAGCGGAATGACTGAGGAACACGAGGATTTATCTGTGGAACGTGATGATTTAAACAATATATCAAAACTCTATTTTCTGGGATATAAAAGACATTTTAATTTAGATTATTCTAAACTTTTAAGAGGAGGTGCCTTTCTTGAATTTAAAAAAATTATAGACTATGCTCACAATGTAATTCCCGGAGGTCCTTATAAAGTGTATTTAACGCCCCGGTCGGACAATCCTGCAGATAGAGTCCTGGTTCTCTTTAAAAAGAACAATATAATTATTTCAATTCTCAAAGGAAGAAGGCGCGCTCCAGGTATGAAAGATGTAATCATTAAAATGAAATCAGTAAATGTTTTCTATCCATTGCAAATTTCTGATCCAAATAATTTACAAATTTTTATGAATGATTTTTACTTAAACTAAAATTATTTTATGCCAAGTTCAAAAAAAATATTTATAGGGAAAAAAGATGGAGAAGGAAAACTTATTCCCGACAATACAATCGCAACTCCTAATATAAAAAGAGTTGATAATACTGCAATAACATTCCCGGCACCTCGTACCGGTGATGGAACTTATGAACCTGTCGATGTAACAAACGGAAGATATCTTTTTTATGACGGCGATACTTTGGTTTCAAAAGTGTTTAGCAGTGATAGTGAAACTCCCGGAAACAATGGCGAACTATTCTTTGACGGAAATGTTGACGGTACACAAATTACTCTTGCAGACGGTATTGTAACAGTCGGCAAACTTGCAAGTAATGCAGTTACTACTGCTAAAATAGCAGATTTGGCTGTTACTAATGCAAAAATAGCGGCATCAACAATTACACCTGCCAAAATGGCATCTCAAACTAAAACTTTATCCTCATTAAGTGAAACCCCGGATTATATCGGTCAGCCTGGAAGATTTAACTCACGTAACTGGGTGTCTATAGCTTTAACTGGCACTATGTGGGTGGAGCTTCCTAATGAGAATGTAATAGATTCAATTGTTCTTAACGAACAGCAGACTCGCTTGGGAAAAAACTTCATCAACAGTTTATTTGCCGGATATAACTGTGACTCCAACACGTTCACTGGATTCAGCGGTTCAAATGTTTCAATAATTCCGAATGATGAGAGTTGCATATTCACAAAAACAGTTATCAAAAATATGCACAGGTTTTCAGTTCCTTCATCTTCTTCATCGGGAGGAATTCAGCATGCAGCTGTAGACTTTGCAAATAACGGCGCGCCAGGATGCTTTGGAGCATGGTTCAGAAAATCATCGCTTGCTTCGTTCCTCTCAGGCAATCAGGGTATTAATTTCGGATTGTATCAGACTACTGGCTCCCCTACAAAAACAAATACATTGCTTGTAAAGGCAGCAGACTTAACTACAGTGGGCTTTGCAGCTACTAATACAGCTAACGGCTA
This sequence comes from uncultured Ignavibacteria bacterium, assembly GCA_937974175.1. Taxonomy (GTDB): domain Bacteria; phylum Bacteroidota; class Ignavibacteria; order Tepidaquicellales; family Tepidaquicellaceae; genus JAFDZO01. The sequence continues at coordinate 4,752 of CALJIG010000039.1, read as the reverse complement.
TACTATCACTGTAAAAGTTGTTACTGAGATAAACGGATGGATGTATATAACATTTTCGTTCGATATTGTACTCAGCGGATATACTACTACAAGGCTTGTATTTACCTGGGCAAACAGTCTAAATGGAAGTGGATTCAATATTGACTTAATTAATCCGACATATCTTCCAAATGCAACTTACATCGATCCAACTATAGTTTATCCGGAAAATTCAGCGCAAGCTGAGCTTATGGATACAACTATGTCGAAGTTAAATGATGGATTAAGAACTAACAGGGGTATTCCAAACAAAGCTTTAAAAATTGCTATGGGAGGAACATCAATAACTGATGGAACGCACGTTCTGCTGAGTGAAGGTTATTTTACCGGGCTTGTTGCAGATTATGTTTACAACGTTCTTGCAGATTGCGTAAAGTATAACGAGCCTGCATACTCGGGAAGCAAATCAATTATTTACTCTCCCAAGTTTTATAAGAATGCAGCTTACAAGCTTACAGGCGCAGGCGCATTTGTTGAATTCGATTTATACGGCGATGAGTTGATGCTTGCTCAAGCAATGGAAAGAAGCGAAACAGGAGCTGCAATGATTGAGCTTTATGTTGACGGTGTTTTATATGATAAATTTTCAAATTACAATACAAGACCGAAAGGTACAGGCGCAACTCTTTCAGCTACAGGCGACGGAAGTAAAACAAAGTTTTCACTCGGAAAAAATTTCTGTTACAATCCGAGAAGCTTAACAGTAAACGGAGTTGCAAAAACTGTGAAGCTGAATACATTCTCTCCTCCTGTAAACTATTCAACGTTTGATGGATTTGATGCATTGCTGATAAGAAAGTATGAAACATCAGGAAGCACAGTTGTTGTAAATAATTATTTGTGGTTCAAAGTTGCTCCCGGAAATACTCATGCAATTTCTCTTACTTATGATTACGGTGAAAACATTACTCCGACAAAATGCAGTATTGGTGAAATTGCTGCAACGATAACAAACGCAGGATTACAGTCCGGCAATAATCTTGAAAGTTTTGAAGGCGATGGTGTAACTGCTGACCTGAACGGTACAACTATTACAACTGAGTCTCTTGATTTCAGAAGCACAAATCCTGATGCGATAAAAATATGGAGATTTAATTCAAAGAAAAGAAGAACGTTTAAGTTCTTAATATCAGGACTGGACCCTCGCGGCTCAGGCACTCCGTATTTTATTTTTAACTTCGCAGCAAATAAAGCTCATCAGTTCATGAATGCCGGTATTCATGGTAACACAACAAGAAACTTTGCAGCTGCAAGTCCTTCAAATGATTTAAGGACTATAAAAGAAGTCCAGAAATTCAAACCGGATATTTACCTGCACGAAGGAAGCACAAACGATGACAAGGCTGCTTATAATTCCTATGTATCAACAAAGCAAATTAACATTGCAAACGTTGCTACAATAAAGGAGTATCCTTTAAAAGTTGTGAAGACTTCTGTTTACAACAATCCGGATTATACAGTTGAAACTGCAATGCTTGTAATTTCTTCTCTGACTGAGACTACAATTACAATCGATGCGACGGATGTAACATTCGGAAGTCCTGCTGCAGGAGATATCCTTATCATTGGTAATTATCACATTGATAACAGATTCATTACTGCGCGCGTTATCTCAGCATGGAATGCCGGAACAAAGACTGCAACATTTAAAGAGCCTTTAGTTGCTTCAGATCTGATTGGGATTACTTCTCTTGCAGACTTAGTAAATATGAATGTAAGAATATTCAGAGCAGATGATTTCAAAACTTCTCTTGAAACAATTATTGATGCAGTGAAAGATGCAAACCCCGATGTAATGATGGCTATTCTATCAGACGGCTTGCCGAATAATTACAGGCAGAATATCGATGGTTATCCTGCATTAATGAAAAAAGTTGCTTCGGATAAAAATATATTCTTCGGGAATATTTACAGGGAAATGCTTCGCTTTCAATATGCGCAGGTTCCTGATGTTCAATGTTTCCTGAATGACGGCAGCACAACAACTTCAGACGGCTCTACAAGCTTCACACTGAAGACAGCTGCAAATGCAAACCCATGCGCTTCCTCTCAGTTTATGAAATGGAGTGTATTGGTGAACGGTGTAGAAGTGTTCGGCAAGGATTGTTACATCGATGGCGGAAATAAAGGAACGTTCGCATCTGCAACAGTTGCTGCATCATGCATTGCATCAAGCTTTACTGATGCGGAGAGTAAGATGAGTACGGATAAGACAGCGGTGAAGCTTACATTCTTCCAGAATGTTCCGGCAAACGGCGATACAATCATTGTAAAATACTCAAGCATAAAAGTTGCGGATGATGATGTACATCCAAATTTGAACTACGGAAATTATTTATTTGCTAAGGTTATGATTGACTTAGTAAAAACAATGGCTTTAAAAATTTCTTCTAAATAAAAATCAAAAATCATGAAAACAAAAATTGTTTTACTCTTCCTGATGATTACAAGCTTTTGCTTTGCTCAGGTAAGAGATGAAATAAATGACTTCGATAAAGTCACGAAAACACTTACCGGATATATCCAGGAAATACCGGTGAATTATCCGGACAAAATTATAAGTGTAGATAATACTTCCGGATCTTCTACCGTTTACTTTTGCATTAAAAGAAACGGTGTCGTTGACTCAGTGAAAACTATTCCGATAGCTGCTGGCCAGGAAAGATTTTTCTATGGCTTTACAGCTTCATCAATTTGGATTAAAGGAGCATCGGGAACAGTCGATATCTATATTTTTAAAGGTACTGGCCGGGCAGTTCAAAATGCAATTAAGAGTTCAAGTAATGCAAATTATTCAGACTCACTAAAGAAATTTGTTCAAAACTCTGATAGCTTGAGTAAATATGCGACGCCGAAATATGTACGAGATTATGCAGGGGATTCGGCAAAAATTGCAAGGACTGATCAGAATGAAAGTATATCAGGGAGATGGGATTTTGCAGATCGAACAAATTTCTCTGACACTTTAGGGGTTGGTCCGGCAAGCATTCACAGAGTAAACGCTGCGCGTATTAAAATTGATAAGTCTGTTACTTTAGACTCATTAACGGCGAGCTATATAAATTTGGGTGGTACGACATCCGTTACATCGAACTCAGTAAACACAACTTTTGTCTCTCTGGCGGTTACAGGCGCATTAAACTTTCAAAGCAGGGGGCAGTTTCAAACCCCTGCTGATGGCTCTTTTCTTACAATGAACTGGGCAGGAAACAATTTTGTAAAATGGGAACTTGGTGCAGGTAATTACACGACTGGATTTTATCACGGAACAGTTGATACTGATATTACTTCAGTATATCTGCGCTCTCCCAATGGTACGCTGTTTTATATAACTGTGAATGATGCAGGAGTTATTTCGGCATCTACAACAGCACCTTAAATAATTCTACAACAATAAACCAAACAAAATGAAAAAATCACTTTTTTTCTTATCAGTTTTGTTTCTCTTTGCAGTTGTCAATATCAACTCAGCGCATTGCAAAGCGAATGATGTTACTTCCGGAACTCCCGTAACCTTTGAGCTTAAAGATAGTCCGAATTTATTTGTGGTTGAAATAACTGCTGAAGCAAATGGACTCACTTCGTTCAATTGGAACGTAACTAACACTTCTTACGGCGGTTCGTTATCGATTGAAATTCCTGATGAAGTTGAAAACAGAGAAGCTTACATAGCACATTACATATCAGATCTATATCCTGGTATCTGGACTATCATCGTTGAAGATGATGATGATTAATAAACTTAACCTTTCAAACCCTGGCAAAGTTTGAAAGGATTTTTAATTAACCGGTAGGAGAAATAATTACGAAACTACCATTATGAAAACAAAAAATAATTATAAAAGTATGCCTCCTGAAAAAATTATAGACGAAATAAATAAGGGAAACTTACAAATAACAACAAAGGGCATAAGAGATTGGATTAAGTTCATAGTCTTTTTAGTAATGATTCTCCTACAAGGTGCCGGAATTTACTATGCCATAAAATTAGATATACAAAGCATAAGTATAAATCTTGAATTTATAAAAACAAAAAATTCTGAGCAAGATAGAGATATCAGAGAAATAAAAGAAGAATTGAAAAATATTTATCATAATAAAAAGTAAAATGAAAAAATCTCGATTATTAGAATTATCGGACAGAGGGGAAGATGTAAAAAAACTACAGGCATTTTATATCTCTCTCGGCTTACTTCCTGAAGGGGAAGATGACGGAAAGTTCGGACCGAAAACAAAAGCTGCAACTGAAAAATTTCAAGAAATGTGCGGCCTGAAGCTCGATGGTATTGTGGGTAAATGGACAATTCAAGCAGCTGAGGAGCGAGGATTTGAAAAGTACGAAGTTTATACCCGGGATATCGATGAAGTTATTATACACGTAACAGCCGGTAGCTTCAATGATACAGTAGAATCAATCAGAGCATATCATGTTAATGAAAATGGTTGGAAAGATATCGGTTACCATGGAGTTGTAACAGCCGATGGAAATTTTCACATGGGACGTGACTGGGATGTTATCGGCGCCGGTGTGAACGGTAATAATACAGGCACGCTTCATTTAGTTTACACATCACGCGGCAATGACTACGATAATAATGCGCCTTACGGCAAATACATGACTGATGCGCAGAAAATCGGAATGGTAAACGCAGCAGCTGAAGCTCTGTATAAACTTGGATTGGAAATTACAGATTTATCGGGACATAATGATTA
>CALJIG010000038.1 GCA_937974175.1 uncultured Ignavibacteria bacterium | reverse complement strand
CTCTGAACTTATTTTTTTTTTTTTTTTAATATTACTATATCAATAATTTTAGGATATGTTATGAAAAAATTAGTATTTGTTTTTCTTTGTCTATTTGCATTTAACGGATTTGCAAGCGCCCAGAAAATATTACCGTTTAAACCTACGTTAAGTATCGTAATTAAGGGTGGAATTTCAGTGCCGGTATCAGGTGGAACGTATACTTCATTAAGAACTCCGGTAACTTATGAGGGAGGAAGCTTTAAGGATTATTTCGGCGCATTTCCCGGAGCTCAATTAGATGCATCAGTCAATCTTACTCCTTCATTTGGTATCTTTGGAAACTTCAGTGCAGATTTTCTTAGCCCTAAAGAGGCAAGAGTAGGTCTTACAGGAGCAACTTACACGCAATCGAACTCAACACAATTTTCCGGCTCTATAGGTCCAAGAATCTATGTTAATCTGCCCGGAAATATTTTTTCTAAATTTTATACTGAAGCAGGGTTTGGCATTTACTCACTGAAATACGGAGATGAAAAAATAACTTATGCTACAAGCGGTGGAGTATCCGATAATTTTTCATACTCGGCAGCTTCGCAATTAGGATTCAATATAGGTGCAGGATTTAATGTATCGGCAAGTCCGAAATCATTTGTGAATATTAGTATAAAGTATCATAATATACTAAAGAAGTCAGATGTAACTTTCAGTGAAAAGTGGACACACACTGCGGGGGGACAGGATGACCTGATTATTTTAAATACAGCATATGATTTAGCTTCAAGAAGCTATATTCAGATTTCAGCAGGTTTCGGCTTCAACTTAGGGTTCTGATTTTTTAAATAAATTATTTATACCAACTAAACTATTTCTAGTAACTTATTACACATCGTTTTTCAAGAATTAATTTTATTTTTAAAAAAAATCTGAAAAATTGAAAAAAATTCTTTTTGCAACATTTCTTCTATTATTTTTAACAGGTATATCATCGGCACAGAAACTACTTCCAATAAAGCCTAGTGTTGAGATATTTCTTAAAGGTACATTAGGAACTCCGTTATCAAATGATGATTTTAAAGATCATTTTAAATCATTTCCCGGAGGCCAATTAGAAGTTATAGGAAACATTACACCACACTTTGGAGTATATGGAAACTTCAGCGCAGATTTTTTATCGCCTAAAGAAAAATCTCTAATAGGTGCTACATATATAGAAGATAACACCTACATAATATCAGGAAGCGTCGGACCAAGATATTATTTTAATCTTCCGGGAAGTATTCTATACAGATTCTTTGCCGATGTTGGATTAGGTATTTATGCCACAAGACTTGGTGACGAAACAAGAACTACTAATATAACTCCTGCTTCTGCTACAACTTATACTTTGTATCATAATTCATATACTCAAATAGGATTTAATGCAGGTGCTGGGATTAATATTGGTTTGGGACCAATAGGAATGGCAAACCTTACTATAAAATATCATAGCCTTCTTAAAAAATCTGAAGTAAATGTTATTAACTCTATTACAACTTCAAATGGAAGTGTTAATGCGGGAGAGCCACAAGATGTTCCGGCAGTAAGTTACTTTTCAATTGCGGTCGGTTTAGGATTTAAACTTGGATTATAAAAAATATTAAAGTTAATTTTAAAGCGGGTTAGAAATAATCCGCTTTTTTTATTGTAAAAAAACAATTTCCACCTTCTCTTTATCTTGAATATCAATCATAATTCCTTTAATTTCAGTACTTATCCACAATTTTTTTAGCCGAAAATACAAGAAAAACTAAATGAATTTTAAGACTTTTAATAAGATTACGGGATTATTCGTATTTCTATTTGCGACCATTATTTACGTAATGACGGTTCAACAGACTCTTTCATTCTGGGACTGCGGTGAGTTCATCGCCTGCGCATTTACGCTTAGCGTACCGCATCCGCCCGGAGCACCGCTTCACACATTAGTAGGGAAAATTTTTACTATGTTTCCAACAACTGCTGATATAGGTTTACGGGTGAACTATTTATCAGTGATGGCAAGTTCGTTCTGTGTTTTATTCCTTTATCTCTTCAGTGTAAAAGTTATTAATAACTGGAAAGGAAATCCCCAATCTTTTTATAATGTCTTAATGGTCTGCGGCGCTTCCGCTATCGGCGCTTTATCATATGCTTTCTGTGATTCATTCTGGTTTAACGCAACAGAATCTGAAGTTTATGGTTTCGGAACATTTCTTATCGGTTTATGCGCATACTTAATGATGATTTGGTGGGAGAAAGCCGATGAGCCGGGCTCAGATAAATATTTATTATTGTTGTGCTATGTCTGCGGTCTTGCATTAGGTATTCACTTAATCGTTGCTCAGATGATTTTTGTTGCCGGCTTATTATTTTACTTCAGACGATATAATTATACAAGGAACTCGCTTCTAATAGCTATAGGTGCTTCGGCAGTTGCTTTCTTCATTGCTTATCCGGGTATAGTAAAAAAATTCCCTTCGCTTATGAACGTAAGCGGAATGTTCGGAATAATAATTATCGGACTTCTGGTTTTCGGTATCTACTACGGCAGAGCAAAAAAAATGGCAACATTAAGCTTATTCTGCCTTTCAGTCTTTTTAATAATTTTAGGTTACTCCACATATATTTCAGTTCTACAAAGGTCGAATGTATCAAATCTTCCTTTAGATGAAAATAATCCTGATAACTTACCTGCGCTTCTTTCATATCTAAATCGTGAGCAATACGGCGAGCAGCCATTGCTTTTACCGAGAAGATATTCTCAGGAGCCGCAGCACAGACCTACATGGGAAAATTATACAGGCGATATGGATTTCATGTGGAAGTATCAGATAAAAGAAATGTTTTTAAGATATCTCTTCTGGCAGTACGTCGGCAGAGCCGGATACAATCAGGGTGACGGAGTAGATTTTAAATTCTTTGCAATACCGATGCTGCTGGGGCTAATAGGTATATGGGTGCATTTCCGGCGTGACTGGAAAATGGCATTCGTATTTATGATGATGTTCATAGCCATGGGCGTGGTAACAGCATTGTATCAGAATCAGCAGGACCCGCAGCCGAGAGAGAGGGATTACTTTTATGTCGGGGCGTTTATGGTCTATTCCATGTGGATAGCCATCGGCATTTACGGTATCATTGAAATGATAAGAGAGGCAACAAAGAAAGAAACTATGATGGCAGGCGGAGCATTAATCCTTGCTGCATCATTCATCTTTGTTCCTATGAGAATGCTTCAGGTAAATTACCACTATCAGGATAGAAGCAAAAATTATTTTGCTTTTGATTATGCTTATAATATTTTACAGAGTGTCGAAAAAGATGCTATCATATTTACAAACGGCGATAACGATACATTCCCTCTATGGTGCTTACAGGCAGCATACGGAATAAGAACTGACGTTCGCATTGTGAACCTTTCTTTAGCGCAGACTGAGTGGTATAATATTCAGCTGAAGAACGAAAGACCTTACGGCGCATTAACTGTTCCGTTCACATTGTCCGATGCTCAGCTGAGAAAAATTGCTCCGGATAGATGGGATCCTAAAACTATCCTTTCAGTAGATGTTCCGCCGAAAGCATATCCTGATTCAATGCGCAATAAAGGGAATGCTCCTGCTAAACTTTCATGGAATTTCCAAGGCTCTCCTTATAATGCGCAGGGACAGCAGATTCAGATTGTTAAAGGAAGTGACATCGTAATGATGGATATTTTAAAAGCTAATAAATTTGAAAGACCTATATACTGGTCAGTTACAGTAACACAGGATAACTATCTTGGTTTAAGCGAATATCTTTCAATGCAGGGAATGGCTCAAAGACTTTATCCTTATAAAGTCGGCAATGCAAATACAGGTATCGCAGTTGATACTGCTTTGACAAGACAATCTTTGTTTAATGAAAACGTTGTGCCTTCACAGACACCGAAATACGGATTCAAATTCAGAGGTTTACAGGAGCCCGGAATTTTCTATGATGAAAATCATCAAAGAATGATTTCTCAGTACAGGAATCTATTCCTAAAGCTCGCTGAAACTTATATGCAGGATTCAACAAGATTTAAAATTGCAGAGGAAACTCTGGATAAAATGAATAAGGCAATTTCTCCGGCTGCTATTCCTATGGATTACAGAATGGAGTATTTTGTCGCAGTTCTTTATAAGAACCTGAAAAATGATGCGAAGTATACTGAACTTATGGATAATGTTATAAAGCAGGCTGAAGAAGAAATAAAAAATCCTGCGAACATAAATCCGAATGATTATTATAATCCTTACAGAGTTCTGCTTGAAGCTTATGAAAACAAAAAAGATTATTCAAATGCATTAAGAATAATCGGAATACTTAAAGGCACCAGCAGACAGGCAGATCCTAATCTTATACAAAGAGAGCAGGATATAAGAAATAAGATGAATCAGGGTAAATAATGCTTATCTAAATTTAATAGAACAAATTAAACGACTTTGTTTAAATACAAAGTCGTTTTTTATTTTCAATAGATTCTAAAAAAGATTTTTAAAGTTTTTAATTTTTTAATTTTTATTAATGGCAAAACAAAGCGCTGCAAAGCAAAGCACAAAGTATGAAATAAAAACTCCTGCTGCACAAAAGGATAACCGACCTGTAATATATTTTCTTCTGATAGCACTTTCATTTGTGCTTATATATCTCAGCAATCAGGTGAATTTCATTCAGGATGACTCATATATCAGTTTCCGGTTTGTGAAAAATTTTGTTCAGGGCAACGGATTGGTTTTTAATCCCGGTGAAAAAGTTGAAGGTTATACAAATCTTCTATGGGTTCTGCTTCTTAGCATCTTTTATGCAATGAAGATGAATATAGAAAGCATTTCGCAGTATCTCAGCATGGGCTTTGGAATACTTGTTTTGTTTCAGACATATAAAATTTCTTCTCTTATTGAAATCAAAGAGGATTCAAAAAAAGGAAAAACATCAGATTCGTCATCTTATCTTTTTAATCTTATCCCTGTAATATTATTAGTGCTTACAGGGGCATATAATTTCTGGGCAATCAGCGGAATGGAAACATGTATGTTCATTGCTTACGTTCTTGCCGGAATATTTTATTATATAAAAAATAAAAACTCGGAAGCACCGAATTATTTATTCGCTTTATTTATTTTTCTTGCATCGCTTACACGCCCTGAAGGATTGTACTTCTTCGGCCTGGTAATAATTCATAAAGTCATAATATCTATACGTCAAAATAAGGGAGACTTTGTAAAAGATATTTTCTCAAAAAATAATTTAATTACTTATGTAGTATATTTAGTCCCTACAGGATTATTTATCCTATGGAGATTAAGCTACTACGGATATCCGTTCCCGAACACTGCCTATGCGAAAACAGGATTCTCTTCCGCTTACTTTGATGCAGGATGGATATATTTTAAAAATTTCTTTGCTGCATATATGCTTTACGGAATTGTCTTTGCGCTGCCGTTATATCTTCTAAGAAAGAAAGAAAACTTTTTTGAGATTTCATTGATGTATCTGCTTACACTTGCTTACTGTGTATATATAATTCTTGTAGGCGGCGACGTATTAAAACAATTCAGATTTTTCCTTCCGATTCTTCCGTTCATTTATATTCTGTTCGGAAAGTTTCTGGAAGATATTATGTTAAAGATGAAGAGTAAATCCTCCGCAGGTGTTGCAATAGCCCTTGCTATTACAATTGCAGTAGGGATATTTAACTACAACTCACAGAAGGAAGCGATTAAAAAGGATGTTGAAACGGAGAACGGCTTAGTAGAAAAAATGAAACTGGCCGGAGCGTGGTTCAATAAAAAACAAACACAGCTCGGCAGACCGCTTGTTCTTGCTGCAACAACTATCGGAGCAGTTTCTTATTTTTCAGATGTAATCGTTATCGATATGCTCGGTCTTACCGATGAAACAATTGCTCATAAACCATTGCAGGTACCTGAAGTATCCGCTCTTCCTTTAAACTGGAAAGAACGTAAGTACAATGCCGAGTATGTTCTTTCCCGCAAGCCGGATTATATGTACTTCTCCACAGGAATAAAGCCAAGCGCATTTGCTGAAATTGCATTGCTTACGTATGATGACTTCCTTAACAATTATTATGCTTATCCGTTTTCTGTTAAAGAGCAGGGCTACAGTGATGTAGTTTACAAAAGAAAATCTGACAACGATATAAAAAATATAAAGCCTGCTGTGCAAAATCCTAAGTACGATAAAAAATTTGTAGGTGATTTTGTTTATGGAATGAATATCATGCGCAGTAAAAAGCAGGATGCAATAGATGCATTTAAGCGTGCAATAGAAAAAGGTCCTTCTAATTTTGGTGCAGCTTATCAGAATCTCGGAGATGTTTATATGCAGTCAGGAAATAAAGATGAAGCATTTAATAATTATGTAAAAGCAATTGAAGCGGATAATTTTAATGTAAATGCATTAGTTCAATTGTATTCAATTTACATGCAAAGAGGTGATTCCGAAAATGCAAACAGAATGGCAGAAAGATTGAATTTAATTGCTCCCGAAATGAAATAATTTCTTTTCCTTCCTATGAAGATTTTAATTAATGCTCTTTCAGGCAACGGCGATGCTCTTATGTTTTCGCCGTCGCTAAGACTGTTGAAAGAAAAAATTCCGTCGGCGGAAATAGACATGCTTGTTATGTTTAAATCTGTGAAGGAAATGTATGAGCATAATCCGTTCTTAAATAAAATTTATCATATAAATTTTCTAAAGCAGTCTAAGTTAAAATCCATACAGGAACTGCTTTCTCTCCGCAAAAATAATTACGATGTTTCAATAAATGTTTATCCTTCCAATCGCACAGAATACAATCTGGTAAACTATTTTCTTGGAGCCAAAAAACGGCTGGGACATAACTATACGCATTCCGATTTTTTTAGATTTGAAATACTAAATAATGTAACATCTAATGAAGTACCTAACAGGCATAATGTCCTGCAAAATTTTGATCTGGTGAAGTCATTAACTGAAATGAATGAGAAAGAAGTTAAAGGACTCGAGATTTTTTTAAGCGAAGCCGATAAGAAAAAATCGGAAGAATGGATTAAAGAAAATGATTTACAGAATAAATTGTTAGTCGGCTTTCATGCCGGCTCTGCCGTTTTAAAAAATCATATTCATAAACGCTGGGATAAAGAAAAATTTGCTGCACTTGGTAATCTGCTAAGAGAAAAATACGATGCAAAGATTTTACTTTTCGGAAATGAATTTGATTTGAATCTTGAAATAGATGAAATGCTCGGCGGGCAGGGGATTCTTGCTTCCACCTCTAACTATATGGACTCGATGGCGCGAATGAGATTTTGTAATTTGTTTGTATCCAACGACTCTGCTTTTCTTCACAGCTCAGCAGCTTTTAAAATCCCCACTGTTGGAATTTTCGGATACACCAATGCACAGGAATTATTCCCATGGGGAACGAAACATTTAATCGTAAGAATAGAATTAGATTGCAGTCCCTGCTTTTATAATTCACCAAAGCCCGTTGAATGTTTATGGACGGGAAAAGATGAATTCAAATGTATGAAGTTAATTACAGTAGAAGATGTATTTGAAGCGTGCGAGATAATGTTGAATAAAAATTAAATTTTTTTGTTTTTTAAACTTTTCTCTTAATTGTTAATTACTAATTGTTAATTGAAGAGTGCTAATTGATAAAGTCCCACACTATAGTAAATCTCGAAACAACATTCCCAAGCCCGCCTCTGTCATCACTCGGAAACATAAACGTATCATAATAGAAGCTGTTGAAAATATTCGCAACAGTGAAGTTTATATTAGCGCGTCCAATTCTTGCGCCGATATAAAAATCCGTCAGGAATTTATTGTTGCTTGGTTTTAAAGTTTCATATAAACCTGAAAAAGAACCTGCTCCGTAAAATCTGTCCCAAGTACTTTCATTATAATAAGTACTGTAATACTGGAAGTTCGAAATAAATTTAAAGTTAACTCCGATTTTTAAGTCTAACTTATTCTTAAATAATTTATCGGAATAAGAAATATCGTTTTTGGAAAAAAATGGTAATGAGCCGGAAAAGCGATTCACCTTAAAATTGGTTTCAGACTTTAAAGTAAATTTAGACACACCGGTGATTAAATTAAATTTTACAGATGAATAAAATTTAGAGCGATTAAAAGCTATTAAAGAACTTAATTTTTCTGATTTAAAATCAAAGCCTGCTTCATAACTTTTATAAGAAAATTTATCATTAGTTGATTCAGGATAGAAGTGATTGGTGTATCTATATTCAATATAATTCCCTCCTGCAAAAATACCCAAGTCAAAATTATTGTTTTCAATTAATTTTAGCTTTGCTTCTCCTCCAAAACTAAAATTCGGCTCTGTTGAATTGCTTAGAGACATCTCTTCCTTTGCCATTGCTGATATAAAAAACTTGTTAAACTTGTAATCAATCTTTCCGGAAAGAAATCCAAAACTAGTATTATAGTTTAGTGTGTCTCTACCGAAACCACCAGGTTGATATTCTATATCATAATTATCCCGGTAATAATTATTTAGAAATGTAAAATCCAGTGATTGACCGTCGGAAATAATAAGATGTTTATTGAATCTAAGATTCAACCCTAATCTTTCAGTGTTATAATATTCATCTACATGCGGCGTATATATTAAAGAAGTAGGATAGGGAAATTCTTTCCCGCCAAAACTTCTGTAATAATGTGTATAGTAAAATTGTGCTGAAGCTAGTGAGTTGCTGCCTAAGCCTTTTGTATAAACAGAAAGCGAAGCGTTGTAATTTTTATTTTCCTCTCTGCCTGTGCTATCTAAAACTGAAGCTTTAGTATCGCGCAAGCTATCTATTGCTGTTTCGCTGCTTAAATCTTTTCCATAAAAGTCTAAACCATTATTTAGTCCTCTGGAGATTTTGGAGTAACTAAAATCTAACTTGAAATTCCATTTCGCTGTCGGAAACCAGCTCATTCTGCCGTTTGCTCTCCATGAACTGAAATCTGAATTAGTGTATAAACCATCTCCTGAATGGTTATTGGCTCTTATCAAAAAATTAAATTTATTTGAGAAGGGAATACTGAACGATGCATCAGCAAATAATGAACCTGATCTATCCTGCGAGTATCTCAACTGTGAAAATGGCTTTGGCTGAAATTTATCTTTTGTAATTATATTTATTGCTTTCCCGTAGGAGTTGACGCCATAGATGAACGAACTAGTATTTGAAACTACTTCAATTTTATCAATTTCATTTATTGAAATAAGTTCTGAATCAAATATGCCGAAAAAACTATTGTTAATCTGAATCCCGTCTTTAAAAAATCCTATTTCATAATCATTGAAATTATTATAGCTTATTCTGTTAAACTGACCAAGTCCCTTATTATTTACAAAAAAACCGGAGTACTCATTCAAAACTTCTGATACATTTCTTTTATCATTCCAGATAAAATCATTATAGGGAATTGTATCAGACTGCTGTGAGAACTGTACTGTATTTTTTATTTTTAAAGTATCAAAAGGTATTCGGGAGAGTGAATCAGTTTTTCTGCGAAGAGAATCGGTTTGTGAATATGAAACGGAGTTAATAAATAAAAAACTCAGGAGTAAGTAAATGAAGATGTAGTATTTTTTCGCGGGCTTTATGATAAACAAAGATTAAATATTGTATAATAATATTTAATCTGAAAAGTCTTTACAATGATAAAAAATTAAGGAAGTTCTGTTGAAGTCTGAGGTTCATCCGGTTCGTCTGTTTCTTTTCTGTGCTTTATAATTTTTGCATCAACTAGAAAAATCACATCTTCGGCAATATTGGTTGAGTGGTCGGCAAGCCTTTCGATATTTCTTAAAAGGGTAATCGCATGAGAGCATGGCTTTATCAATTCTTTGCTCTCAGTCATTTCATGTATCAATCTGTCAAAAATATCCTCATAAGCTTTGTCAATAATTCTATCAAGCTTTATTATTTCTGCTGCCATTTCGGCATCATTGTTTACGAATGAATCAATTGCACCTTTAACTATTGACTGAACTTTCTTATACATTTCCGGCAATTCAATTCTATCAATGAGGTCTTTATATCCTATGAAGTTAATCGTACGTTCGGCAATATTAACGGCAATATCTCCCATGCGCTCCAGATCGTTATTGATGTTCATTGCGGACATTATCAATCTCAGGTCAATTGCAACAGGTTGAGTAAGCGCAAAAATTCGCTGGCACTGCTTATCAATTTTTACATCGTATTTATCAACCTTATCATCGCGTTCAATAACAATGTTTGCAAGTTCAATATTTTGATCATACAGAGCTTTGAAAGCAAGTTCTATCTGTTCTTCTACTAAGCTTCCCATTTTTATAATTCTTGTGCGGAGCTGGTCTAACTCTTCTTCTAAATACTGATACATA
>CALJIG010000037.1 GCA_937974175.1 uncultured Ignavibacteria bacterium | reverse complement strand
GTCTGAATACCCCCTTAAGAAAACTGTTTTTTAGGAACAGAATTTTGGAAAGACTTTGGCTACAATTTATACGTTTGATTCCTATTAATGTAAGAAGTTTAGTTGGAATAAAAAAAATGGTTCATTTGAAAACAGTTTCCGATTTACTTTCAGCTTCATCCATTCTTTATGAAAAAACAAATGATGAAAAATATTTATTAAACGCAGAAAAGTATTTTATAATTTTAGGAAATATGGATTTAAAGCAATCTAATGGAAGCGGATGGGGGCTGCGATTTTATTTCACTACAAGATTTGTTCAGGCAAATGAAAATTCAGCAAATTTATTTAACACAATTAATGTGTTGAATTCGCTCCTAGATTATTACAACATTAATAAAAAGCTTGATAACGAAGAAGAATGTTTAAAGATTAAAAAACTTATCGATCTAACCATTAATTTTATTGTTACAGAATTAGGATACACTGAAACAGAAAGCACTCTAATATGGAATTACTGGGAAGGCTTAAAAACTCCTGTATACAATGTTAACGCTTTGATGGTAGGGTTTCTTGCACGCTACAAAAAAATGTTTGGTGAAAATATATACGATGAGCATATTCAAAAGACCATTGAATTTTTAAGGCAGGGACAAAATACTGACGGCTCATGGAATTATTCAGCTGGTTCAGAAGCAGAATTTATTGATGGTTTTCATACCGGATATATATTGGAAGGATTATCTATAGCAAAATTAAATGATGTTATTTTCGATGAAACATTTTTTGATAAAGGCGTAAAATATTTCTTAGAAAATTTTTTCACTGAAGATTTTTTACCGAAATATTATAATAATAGTTTGTTTCCGATAGACGGACAAAATTTTGCTCAGGCAATACAGACACTTTATTATATACATAAAGTTAATGCCACAAAAGAGAAAATGATTGATAACGTTTTTGAACAAACCGATAAAATATTGTGGATTGAAAAAGGTTATTACAGCTATATGAAAACGGAAAACTTTACCTATACAACTGCAATGGACAGGTGGGTGAACGCCCCAATGTATCTTGCTTTATCATACTTATATTAATTTGGACGGCCAAGTATTAATACCGGATAACTCTTT
Source organism: uncultured Ignavibacteria bacterium (assembly GCA_937974175.1). Classification (GTDB taxonomy): domain Bacteria; phylum Bacteroidota; class Ignavibacteria; order Tepidaquicellales; family Tepidaquicellaceae; genus JAFDZO01. The sequence goes on along the minus strand of CALJIG010000037.1, from coordinate 102,009 downwards.
TTACAGGAGAGTTATTAATTATTTTAAGAATATTCATTTTGTAAACGTTCTTGTGAAAATAATTAATGCGTGTCGAAAGATAGAAATTAATTGTATTAAAAATTTGGGAGATTTCCGTAAAAGCGATGTGGTGCTTGATATCGGCAGCGGAGATGGTTACTGGACTAATTATTTTGGTAAGTTTTGTTCAAATATCACAGGGGTCGAACCTTATCAGGAGCATCTGAATATTGCAAAGAAGAATTATTCAGGCAATTGTTCTTTTACTCTAGGCAGCGCAGAAAATTTAGAATTTGATTCCAATTCATTTGATAAAGTGATTAGTGTTTGCACCTTTGAACATTTATATAATGATGCTGTAGCTTTTTCTGAAATTAACAGAGTGCTTAAACCGGGAGGGAAGCTTCTTGCAACAGTGGATAGTTTAAACTCCGATTACATTTCAGAGGATTACAAAAAAAAACATATGAAGGAATGTTATTGCGCGCAATTATACACGTTGGAATCTATATCAAAAAAACTTAGTCAGGCAGAATTTAAAAATATAGAAGCGAATTATATAATAGGGAGCAGAATATCTGTGTCTTATGAATTGCTCTCTGAAAAAATCGGAGTCTTATCTTATTTTTTATTGCTTCCTCTATATCCTTTAATAATGTTTATTGAAAAAAAATACAAACAATCGGGATATAAAATTTTTGTAATAGCAGAAAAATAAAATGAAATCAATTTTTGCTTTTTTATATTATCTGATAGGTAAACATCTCCCAAACTCAAATTTTCCACTTGGAAAGTTGTTTAACGGTGTGCGTCTATTTTTAGCAAAGGGGTTTATAAAATACACCGGTTCAAAAGTCACTTTAGAAGGCCAAATTTTTTTAGGCGACGGAAGGGATATTGAAATAGGAAATAATTCTCAGATAAACGAAGAGTGCTGGATAAGAAATTGCAAAATAGGAAATGATGTTATGATTGCTCCCTATGTTATGATTTTAAATTATGGACATAATATTGATGATGTTAATATTCCAATGATACAACAGGGCGTGAAATTCTATCCACAAACAATATTAGAAGATGATGTATGGATTGGTGCAAGAGCAGTAATTCTTCCCGGTATAAAAATTTGTAAAGGCTCAATAATTGCAGCAGGATCTGTTGTTACTAAAAATGTTGAACCATATTCAATAGTTGCAGGTAATCCTGCTAAATTAATCCGCTCAAGAAAGTAATGTGCGGGATAGCAGGAGTTGTAGATACGTCAGGTAAATTAAATGAATCTTTGCTTGAAAAGATGTCTGAAGTTATCAGACACAGAGGTCCGGACGATAATGGAGTTTATTTTGATAGAGAGAAAGGTGTAGGATTTGTTCACAGGAGATTAAGTATAATAGATTTAAAGTCAGGTCATCAGCCAATGCATAGTTGCGATGACAGTTGCGTAATAATATTTAACGGTGAGATATACAATTATAAAATTATAAATGCTCAGTTGCAAAAGGAAGGGATGAAGTTCAGAACAAATTCCGATACTGAAACGATTTTGAATGTATATCTAAAGAAGGGCATGGAGGGATTTAATTTACTGAACGGTATGTTTGCTTTTGCGATTTATGATAAAAAGAAAAATAAAGTAATACTTGCCAGAGATAATTTCGGAGTGAAGCCTCTTTATTATTCATTTACAACTAACGGACTTACATTTGCCTCTGAAATAAAAGCAATACTGCAAAACAAAGATTGTAAACCTGAGCTGGATTACTCTGCCTTTAACAGCTTCTTAACCTACAGATACAATCCGTCACCTCAAACTTTATTCAAAAATATATTTAAGCTGAAACCCGGTGAATATCTGGAGTATAATCTGGATGGAAGTTATATGCTTAATTTTTTTGATAAATCCGAACCAGAGATTGATAACACATTAAAAGAAGCGGATGCGATTGAAGAATATTCGCGACTTTTAGAAAATTCAGTAAACAGGCAGTTAACCAGTGATGTTCCGATTGGATTATTTTTAAGCGGAGGAATTGATTCTGCAGTGCTTGGTCATTTTATGAAAAATGAGATAAAAGAAAATTATGATTCATTCACAATTGGTTTTACAGGCGAAGGAAGTTATAATGAAATTAATGATGCAAATTATTCGGCAAAATTAACCGGTTCTAAAAACTACGCGAGAACTTTATCGAAAGATGAGTATATCAACTTTTTTCAAAAATCATTTTATTACTTAGAGGAACCGGTTGCAGAGGCAACTGTTCCCGCATTATATTATTTGTCTCAGCTTGCGTCAACTCATGTTAAAGTTGTGCTTGCCGGGCAAGGTGCAGATGAACCTCTTGCCGGCTATAGAAGATATTACGGCGAAAGTAAGATTAGCAAATATCAATCTTTGTTAAATCTCCTCCCATTAAATATGCTTTCAGAAATTCTGCCAAGAAATGAAAGATTGAAAAGAGCATCGTATGCATTAAAGTTTACGAATGAAATTGAGAGATTTCTTGCAATTTACACAATCTTTACTCCTGAGCAAAAGAATCAGTTACTAAAAGATGATGTTAAAAATAAAATGACTAATGAAGATTTGGATTTGCTAAGACCTCTTTATTGCAGAACAGAAAAGCTTGATGATTCACTTTCGAAAATACTATTCATTGATACCAGAATGAAACTTTCAGATGATTTGCTAATGTTCGGAGATAAAATGACAATGGCTAACTCACTTGAAATGAGAGTACCTTACCTTGATAAAGAACTGGTAAATTTTTTAGAAACGCTTCCATCAGATTTTAAATTAAGAGGCAGCAAACATAAATACATACACAAAAAAGCCGCTGAGAAATGGCTTCCGCAGCAAGTTATTAACAGAAAGAAAAGGGGATTTGAAACTCCGATGGATGAATGGCTGCAAGGAAGTTTTGCAGACGATGCAAAAATTATTTTTAATGATAAATATTCTGCAAGCAGAAATTTTTTTAATTTAGATTTTTTGAATAAGATGATTGATTTGCATAAATCAGGGAAAGAAAATTATTTGCGCCATATTTTTGCCCTGCTTTCATTTGAAATGTGGTATAAAACTTTTTTTGAAAATTATTTAGTTAAAGAATGAATGTTTCGGTTTTCGGAATAGGATATGTGGGATGTGTAAGTCTTGGGTGCCTTGCTGCAGATGGACACGCTGTGATAGGAGTAGATACAAATTCAAGAAAGCTGGATTTAATTAATGATGGTAAGCCTACTGTAATAGAAGATGGATTGAATGATTTGATTTATAATGGAGTAGCTGAGAAAAAAATTACAGCTACCGACGATTACATCTATGCGGTAAAAAATTCCGATGTTTCGGTAATATGTGTAGGAACTCCCTCAGGTGATGACGGAAGATTAGATTTATCCCATGTCGTTAAAGTATCTCAGCAAATTGCAGAAGCTTTAAAAACAAAAAAAGATTTTCATGTTGTATCGATAAGATCTTCAGTACCGCCCGGAACGGTTTTCAAAATTGAAAATATAATTGCTGATATATCCGGTAAAATAGTTGACAAAGATTTTTCGGTTTTAGCAAATCCGGAATTTTTAAGAGAAGGTTCGGCTGTTTTTGATTATTACAATCCACCATACACTTTGATAGGAGGAAAGAATAACACTGCAATGGAGCTTCTTGCTTCACTGTATTCTAAGGTTAATGCAAAAGTTGAATACACTGACATATCAAATGCCGAACTCATTAAGTTTGTTAATAATTCTTACCATGCTCTCAAAGTCAGTTTTGCAAATGAGATAGGAAATATCTGTTCTTCTTTAAATATTGATTCGCATAGTTTGATGGAATTGTTTCTGAAAGACAGTAAACTGAATATTTCCAAAAGCTATTTAAAACCCGGATTTGCATTTGGCGGTTCTTGTCTTCCGAAAGATTTAATGGCGCTTGAAAATATTGCAGATGAATTGAAAGTAGAAACACCTGTTCTATCAGGAATAACAAAATCCAATGAAGCTCACATTGAAAAAGCTTTTAAATTGATAAAGCAGACTAATAAAAAGAAGGTAGGCTTTCTCGGTATTACTTTTAAAGAAGGAACGGATGACGTAAGATACAGTCCATATGTCACTCTCGCTAAAAAACTTTTGGATAAAAAATACACTGTTAAAATATTTGATGCCAATCTGAATCTTGAAAATGTTGTAGGAGCAAATAAAGAATATTTATTTAAGGAGCTGCCGGTAATTTCCGATTATATGGTTCATTCGTTCAAAGAATTGTTGAAAGAATGTGATGTTATTCTGATAGCCAATTCAAAATTTGTAACATCATCGCATATATTAAAAATAGAAAATAAAATTATAATAGATCTCATTAGAATTGATGAAAATCTAAGAACAAAAGATAATTACATTGGGCTCTCCTGGTAAACATATACTTTTTGTAGTCGAAAATTGTTCAGTTCCGGATGACCAGCGTGTATGGAAAGAAGCAAAGGCTGTAAAGGATATGGGGTTTGAAGTCAGTATAGTTTCTCCTAAAGACAGTAAAAAAGATAATGAGAAATTTGTTAACATTGATGGAATAGAAATTCACAGATACAAACAAGTTGTTCTGGGTACAGGGTTTGTTTCCTACATTGTGGAATATATTAATTATTTACTGAGAACATTTTTTTTGGTGTTGTCTATTAACTTCAAAAAAAAAATTCATGTGTTCCATTCAGCAAATCCACCGGATTTATTTTTCCTGATATTTATTTTTTATAAACCATTTGGAGCAAAATATATCTTTGATGTACACGATTTGTTTGTAAATACTTTTGAATCCAAGTATGCAGAAAGAAAATCATTAACCAAAAAATTATTTATAGGAATTTTAAATTTAACGGAAGAATTAAACTTACTTCTTACCGATTATATTGTTGTAACTAATCAATCGTATAAAGAGTATTTAATTGAGAAATACAAAATAAATCCGGATAAAATATTTATTGTAAGAAACGCGCCGGAACTTGATAACAGATTAGAAATCCCTGCTGATGAAACACTTAAGAACGGAAAAAGTAACTTGCTTGTTTTTTTTGGAATGATGGGGGAAGATGACGGAGTTGATGTGATTTTGAAAGCCTGCAGTTATTTAATCAGTGATAAAAAATTCAGTGATTTTTACTGCTGCCTGATAGGACCTGACAATATTGAAAGAAGCCCCTTTATAGGAGAATTGAAAAAGCTGCACAAAGAATTGAATCTCACTGAAAATGTAAAGTTTACCGGTTATCTTTCCTGGAGTCAGATTCATGCTTATTTAAATACTGCTCAAATTGGTTTATCTCCTGATTTGTACACCCTGCAAAACAATATTTCTACCATGATTAAAATTATGGAATATATGTCGCACGGGCTACCTATACTTTCGTTTGATCTTAAAGAAAACAAATATTCTGCAGGAGATGCTGCCGTATATTGTGATTCTTACAATTATAAAGAATTTGCTGAAAAGATTATGTTCATGTTAAGTGATAAAAAATTACTGAGTGAAAAAGCGAATGAAGGATTGAACAGGTATAAAAATACATTTAACTGGGAAAATTCAAAAATAAATTTAGTTAATTTATACAATAAACTTTATTAACTGGGTAGTGCCTTTGAAGTATCTTGCTATTAGAATGTATGATTTTAATGTTACTGAAAAGTGAAGAAATTATTATTTATTTTTACCAGAGCGAATTATTACAAAAGTTTTTTAATTACTATATTTTTAATTAAAATTAACCCCTGCAATTTTAATTAATAAAAATTGATAAAGTATCCCAAATACAAGTATTTTTACGCATTAGCAGATTTTTTGATAATCTGTTCTTCTTTTATAGCAGCGGAATATATTTCTGAAAGGATTTTTCATAAAAGAATTCTTGCAGATGTAGATTTACCAACGACTCACCTAATAAACATAATCTTTTCTTTATTTCTAATTTTTATTTTTCAGAATAACAATCTTTATAAAATTAATATTTTTCTTTCCCGCTCGGTGCAATTAGTATCAATTATCAAATCATTTTTATATGGCGGGCTTATACTTATTTTAATTTCGTTTTTCCTTCAGCTTGATATTGTTCTCGGTTCCAGAACAGTTGCAGTCACATTTTTAATTCTGGGCATTTCTGTAGTTACATTTGCACGGATTGTGGTTTTCAGACCTTTGTATTCATATTTTACCAAGAACAGGCTGATAAAGAGAAATGTGATAATTGTCGGTGCCGGAAAATCGGGCAAACTTCTTGCGGAAAAAATATTATTTGAAGATTTCTATGGTATAAATATTCTTGGATTTATTGATAATGAATCAACTTCAGGAAGTTTTGTTTACGGAAACATTCAGTCATTAGGCGGAATGAATGATATAAAAAATGTTTGCCAGAAAAGTAAAGTAGATGAAGTGATAATTGCAACTGATGATATTGATTATGAGAAACTGCTGCAAATTATTGATCATTGTAATTTACTGCATCTTAATGTAAAACTTTCATCGGAGCTTTTCAGCATCATACCTGAAAAAATTGTAACAGAATCATATTCGGGAATGCCTCTTATTGATCTATCAGAAAAAGTAAATAAGAGTATTAATCTCGTTTTTAAGCGCAGCTTTGATTTCATATCTTCAACAATTGGATTGATATTGCTATCCCCGGTTCTTGTTTGTGTAGCGATTCTGGTTAAAGTAACTTCAAAAGGAAGTATATTATATTGTCAGGAAAGAATCGGAAAGAACGGCAAAAAATTTAACCTGTATAAATTTCGCTCTATGGTAGATATACCGGAATCAGATGAGGAACATAAGAAAAAAGTGCACGAGTTCATCCGCAGCAGTTCAGGAAATGATACAAAACTTACTAAAATTATAAACGAGAAACGTGTAACACCTTTAGGGAAATTTTTAAGACGCTCATCAATTGATGAACTCCCCCAGTTATTCAATGTAATTAAAGGGGATATGAGTCTTGTCGGTCCGCGCCCATGTCTTCCCTATGAATATGAAGTTTTTGACGAATGGCATAAAAGAAGACACTCTGTGCTTCCGGGGTGTACAGGAGTGTGGCAAATAAATGGAAGGGGAAGTGTTTCATTTAAAGATTCCATAATTCTTGATTTATACTATGTGAATAATGCTACACCGTGGCTAGACCTGCAATTAATTTTTAAGACTGTTCCTGTAATGATTACAGGTAAAGGTGCTAAATAAACTTAGCTTTCATAATAACTGAATAATGAATATAGCGATTATTGGTTTGGGATACTGGGGTCCTAATTTAGTTAGAAATTTTGCTGCTTTAAAAGAAGTAAATAAAATTATTTGCTGCGATAATAATCAAAAAAGACTTGCACGGATAAAATTAAAATATCCGACAGTAGAAACTGTAAATGATTTTGATCAGCTTTTAAAAAATCATCAGTTCGATGCATTGATAATTGCAACTCCGGTTGGCAGTCATTATAAATTTGCAAAAGCTGCATTGAATGCAGGTAAACATGTCTGGGTAGAAAAACCCTTCACCGGTTCATCAAAAAATGCTGAAGATTTAATAAACCTTAGTGAAAAGAAAAAATTAAAATTATTTGTTGACCATACATTTATTTATACGGGAGCCGTAAGAAAAATTAAAGAATTGGTTGATAAAGGTGAGCTTGGAGATGTTATTTATTTTGATTCAGTCCGCATCAATCTCGGATTATTTCAGCATGATGTGAATGTGTTGTGGGATTTAGCTTGTCATGATTTATCTATAATGAGTTACATACTCCCTGAAAATAAAATTATTGGTATAGCAGCAAACGGTATTGCAAATTTTTACGACCACGAAAACATTGCTTACCTTTCAATTTATTTTGAGAATAATTGTTTTGCACATATTCATTCCAATTGGACATCACCTGTGAAAATAAGAAGAACAATTGTCGGGGGAAAGAAGAAGATGCTGGTGTTTGATGATATGGAGAACGTTGAAAAAATACGGGTGTATGATTCCGGAGTATTAATGAGAAAAGACGAAGAAGATAGTATTCATGAAGCGCTGGTGCAATATAGAATCGGTGATATGTATTCGCCTAAAGTTGCACAAACGGAGGCGCTCGCACTTGCAACAAGAGAGTTTGTTGACTGTATCAATGAAGACAGATTGCCGCTTACCAATGCATACGATGGGTTAAAAATAGTAAGAATACTGGAAGCCGCAGACAGATCGATTAAAGAGCGTGGCAAGATAATTGAGTTCAATGGGAAATAAAAATATAGTTAATGTAAAGCTTGGCAAAGATGTTTTAATATATGACTTCGTCAATTTATACGGCTGTACAATAGGTGATAATACTAAAGTAGGTACTTTTGTAGAGATACAAAAAAATTCTTCTATTGGAAAAAACTGTAAAATCTCTTCCCATACTTTTATTTGCGAAGGAGTAGAGATTGAGGATAATGTCTTTATCGGACACAATGTTACATTTATAAATGATAAATTTCCCCGTGCAGTTAATGATGATGGAAAGATGCAAACAGATTCCGATTGGAAGCTTGAAAAAACTTTTGTAAAAAAAGGCGCGTCTATCGGGTCATCCGTTACAATATTATGCGGTATTACTATAGGAGAAAATGCAATTGTAGGTGCGGGTTCAGTTGTCACAAAAAATGTTTCGGCAGATACTGTTGTTGCAGGAAATCCCGCAAAAGTTATACAAAAAAGTTAGTACTTTAAAAAGATTATAATTTTATAATCAGTCCATTCTTCACTTTCTTATTGAAAACCCTTTCAAAATTTTTATCCAGAAGTAAATTCAATTTTTTCCAGAACGTATTTGAAAAACTTTTTTCGTTTTTCTTGTTTTTATACGTTGCGAGAAAATTTTCTACTTCCGACTATGGAGAATTGATTGCTTTAATTGCATTATCGTTTATCATTGTTTCTTTTTTTGATTTCGGACTCCCTGTATATTTTCAGCGTGAAGTTTCGCGTTCTCAAAATGTTCAGTCATTATATAAAACTACTCTGGTTCTTTACTTATTTCTATTCCCGGTATATTTAGGAGCATGTTTTCTATACTCCCATTTTTTTCAGTCGTTTAACTCATTACTGATTTTTTTTACCGTTATAATTTCCTCATATCTTAGTTTATATACAAATATTATAACTAAGATTTACTCCGGCTTAAGAGATTTTAAATCGCAATTTTACTTTTTACTGATTTCAAGGTGCTTCTTTCTTTTTTTTCCTGTAGCATATTTATTCAATAAAGAGCTTACAATAGAAAGTGTAGCAATAGTTTTGCTCCTTTCTTATTTCGTTAATCTTTTGTTGTTGTTTTTCCATTTAAAGAAAAATTATTTTATTTCTCAAACGGCAGAAATAGATTTTTCTTTACTTAGGAAGATAGTAAAAGTTTCCATGCCGCTTGGCATAATTGTACTTGTGAATTTATTATATGACAGAGTAGATGTTCTTTTGATTTCAAAGCTTCTTGGATTTTCAGATACCGGTAAATATAATGTAGCATACGGCTTGCTGAAAGCATCGACGTTATCATTTTCATTTATACTGATTGAAGGCTTTTCAAAAGCATCTTACTTAAGCAATAAAGTCTCTGCAATTAAATTATTCCTAAAGAAGTATATTCTTATAATTTTTTCTATAAGTTTAGTATGCGCTTTGATTCTTTTTTTTATCCCGGATTTTTTAGTAATATTTTTTTATTCGACGAAGTATGCAAGCTCAGTTGAGCTCTTAAAATTTTTAAGCTTTGCAGTTATACCCTTAGCTTTAAATAATCTTACAGGAATTACTCTCAATGCATTAGGTAAATTTAATTTTGTATTGATTGCTACTATAATTGGTTTAGCTTTAAATATAGTTTTAAATGTAGTCCTTATTCCTAAGATTGGGTTAATTGCTGCATGCTATGCAACATTTATAACTGAATTAAGTATTTTACTTGTCGAAAGTTTTTTCCTCTTTAAAGTATTGGGTAAAAAGTGAAAATCGCTTACCTTGGCAGATATAATCCTTCGGAAGAGCTAACAGGTCCTGAAAAAGTTGCAAAAAGAATTTTCAAAAAATCAGCAGAACAAAATGAAGCAGTATTTATAGAATATTATTTTGACGGTTCGGTCTATGGAATTAGAAAAAAATTACTGGGTAAGGAAATTATAGATTATTCAAACGGATTAAAAATTTATAGAATAGGATTGTTAAAAATGATTTCTTTTCTATTCAACTTTAAACCGGATTTGATTCAAATAATTACTTTTGAAAGATTTAGCATTCTAGCATATTTATATAAAGCATTTTCAAAAGTTAAAATTTTTTATAATGTGCATGGAGTAGCGGTTTATGAAAATGAAAATTTTAAAAATGTATCTGCTTCACTAAAGATTAAGGATTCACTCTGTGAAAAAATATTTTTAAAGTTCAGTGATAAACTTTTATTCTTATCTGATTTTCAATTAGGTATTGCTAAAAAATACTATACGATAAAAAAAAATCAGCTGGAATTTATAAATAACGGAATCGATGAAGAATTCCATTGTCAAAACAGATCTGTCAGTACGAGTAATACTCCGTCATTAGTTTTTATTGGAGATAGTGACCGGAAGGACAAGGATTTTAACTTTTTATACTCTTCACTTTTTATGATAAATACAGATTGCAAATTATTTTTAATCGGTAAGTTCGATAAATCTATTTATAAAACTGTTGCCGGAAATGTTGAAATTGTGAATGTTTCTAAAATGAATAAATCTGAGTTAGTAAACTTTCTTTCCAATAAAGATATATTTGTGTCTTCAAGTTTCTATGATACATTTTCTATTGCGGCGGCTGAATGTATGTCTGTAGGACTTGTACCTATTGTAACAAATCACACAGGAATATCGGGACTAATAAAAAATAACGATAACGGATTTGTTGTAAGACATGGAGATGTTAATGAGCTGGCAGGTAAAATAAATCTATTGCTGGAAAACCCTGAATTGAGAGAAAAGATATCGGAAGGTGCACGAAAAATTTATGTAGAGTTAAATTGGGATAAAGTCTATTCATCATACGAAAAAATTTATAAAGACCTCAGTTGATAGCACCATCCAGAAAATCATATTTTATTTTTTTAGCAATTCTTATTGGAATATACTTATCCATTAATATTCCATTAGTACTAAATTGTGTTTTCATTGCCGATGATTTGCCGGTTATATTTTTTTCTAATCTTAATCCTTTTCCTATCGCAACATATTGGGAGAACGGTATTCAGCAGTTAATACCATCAGTACAAATCGATAGTATACATTACAGACCGTTAACTTCTTTTTTGACTTATGCTTGTTTTGTTGTTTTCGGATTGAAACCTGTTTACTGGTCCATAGTAAGTCAGTTAGTTCATCTGGCAAATTTTGTAGTTCTTATTTTTGTTTTATTAGAGATTCAAAAAATTTTAAAAGTTAAAAATACATGGCTGTGCATAGTGGTGCCTGCTTTTTATTTGTTGTATCCGGGTAACGTTACAAATCTGGCGTGGCTTTCGGCAAGAACGGATTTAATAGTAATTTTATTTTGTCTCTCATCATTTTTCTTTTCTCTTAAGTATATACAGAGCAAAAAATTTTATTTTTTAATCTTAAGTTCAATTTTGTTTTTACTTGGAGCATTAACCAAGGAAAATGCAGTAAGCTGGTTTATAGTTGAGTTTATGTTAATTTGGCAGATATATTTCCTTACAAATAAATCACCTGAAATTTTTACTTCATTAACTAGACTTTTGAATGCTAAAGTTACAGTCTGTATTTTATATATATTCGGAAGAAGTGTTTTAGCAATGATTGATAGCAAGACGATAATTTCTAACATAAAAACACTAACAATAATACCGGCATATTTAAAATCACTTCTCTTTACATTCCTGCCTGTTGATTCGGGTACATTTATATATTCTTTCGTTGATTCCAAATTAATCTTTGTAATGCTGTACGGAGTTTATTTTGCAGCACTTCTAATTATTATATATTGCCTGAGACCGCAAAAATATTTTTCGCAAATGCTTTTTATTGGTCTTGTGATTTCACTTTCTACTTTGTCATTTTACATAATTGCCGGCGGCGGAACTTACAGGTTGTTTGCATTAACTTTTTTATCCCTTTTGATTTTCTGTTTTAATTTGCTGACACAAAAAGAAAGAACTGTAAGCAAAATTTCATTTAAAATCGCTTCAGCTATTGTATTACTTTTTTTTGTTTACGGGTCGTTTAAAATATCAGGCTATTGGCTGACAAATTATAAATTACAGAATGAAAGCCTCGAATCATTAACAAAAATTTATGATAACGATAAAGAAAATGTAATTTTAAATTATCCTCATGCCCTCGGGCAGTCATATTGCTATTCCGATATTGGAGTGTATCTCTACTATAAAGTAAATCAAAGCATCGGAAGGTTTAATAATATAAATGGTCTTGCTTCCATGACCTCACATAATGCAGAACATTATTTAAACGGGAGTATTGTAGAGCAGAACAATAATTCATTCATTGTGAATTCTGAATTCAACGATACTTATTTTTCCTCCGAACCTTTTTTTACTGAGAAATCTGTTCTTGGTGAAAAATATAATAATCTAAAAAATTATTCATTTGAAGTTTTAAAGCTAAATTCTTTTTCTAAACCTGTGAGTATAAAGTTGCAGCCTATATCAGAGGTTCCCAAAGATATAAACTACATTAAATTTGAAGACGGAAAGTTTACAAAGTTCTGATTTAAAATGAAGATGAATGAATATATTTCTGTAGTGATGAGTGTATATAATGAGGAGAAATATATTTCTGCAGCAATAAAAAGTATTTTAAATCAAACATATCCTTACTTTGAGTTTATAATAATTAATGACGGCTCAACTGATAAATCCGAATCTCTTATAAAGTCATTCAAGGATGAACGGATCGTTTACAAAAAAATTGAAAAAGTAAATTTTTCTAAAGCATTAAATGAAGGACTGAATATTGCGAAGTATAATTATATAGCCAGAATGGATGCTGATGATATTTCACAGCCGGATAGATTTGAGAAACAGGTGAAGTATCTGGTTGAAAATCCGGATGTTCAGGTATTATCTTCAGGCTATGCTTTATTTAAAAATGCAAAGGTCTCGCATATACATAAATTGCCGGAGAATGACAGGGACATTAAAGAGCAATTGAGTTATTCTGGCTCTGTTTGTCATGCAGGTTCTATTTACTCTAAGAACCATATTTTAAAGTTTGGAGGATACAATGAAAATCTTGATATGCTTGAGGATATCGACTTATGGCTAAGAATCAGAAATGAAACGAAGTTTCATAATCTTAATGAGGTTTTGTATCTGATTCGCATTAAAGAAAATTCTATGACATCGAAAGAGTCTTTAAAACCTAAACAATTTTTCCGAGATATCTATTTAAAACACTTCGATAAAAATTACTATTGTGATTCAGTTAAAGCTGATACGGATTATGCAATTCTTTTATTTAAATTTTCATATAAAAAGGAATTCAGAGAATATGTGCTGAATAAGAAAATATTACTCAGTCCGAAAATATTTTTACTTTATCTGTGGAGTTTTTTGCCTGAGAAAATATCGTCTAAAAATATTGTTGACTGGCTTAAATGGAAATTGATAAATGTGAGAACGATGTTTGATAAAAACAAAAAAGAATATGAGCATTTAATAGATAATCTGGAAAAACAAGATGCGTGATTTAACTGTTCTGATGACGACATATAACAACGCAGAATATCTTTCTGCTTCCATAAAGAGTATTCTTAATCAAACTTATAAAAATTTTGATTTCCTTATTATCGATGACGGTTCGACTGACAACTCTAGAGAAATAATTGAAAGATTTAAAGATGAAAGAATTAAGTATCTTAAAATAGAAAACTCCGGACTTGGCGCTGCTTTAAACTATGGACTTAAGCTTACCGAAACTGAATTAATTGTAAGAATGGATGCCGATGATATTTCATTACCCGATAGAATTGCAAAGCAGTATGATTTTATTTCGAAAAATAAAAACTACGACATAATTTCCTCGTGGTATTCTGCATTTGAAAATAAAAAATTGCTATACACTATCAAGACTCCCGAATCAGATGAAGAAATAAAAAAACGATTTGCTCTTCACAGTGAAGTGATTCATGCAGGTATGCTCTATAAAAAAGATAAGATATTTTCTAACGGAGGGTATAAGCCTATTGTATTTGAAGATTACGAATTATGGCTAAGAATTAAAGATAAGGTGAAGTTTTACAATCTGCAGGAAGTACTGCTGCTTGTAAGATATAGAACAGATTCATTTTCGAGAGAAAATATTGTAGAGAAAAATAAGCTGGTCTACGCTATACAGGCTCCATATTACGGAAATGATTTTCGAAAGAATTTTTTGTTAAAATCAGAAGTTGAAGAAAATAAACTTCGGGGCTGGAGAGAGTTTTTTTACGGAGAGGAGAAAAATGCTTCTACATACTGGAATAAAATAGGATTAAGTTTATTAACAATGCCACGGATAATTATTGCAAAGTTAGTTTTACTTTTCCCTAAAAAATTTATTCTGTGGTTTAAAGAAAATCGAATAAGGTTCAGACTGAAATATTTTTCGAGATATTTTTCAAATGATAATGTAAAACTGCGGAAATTTTTATCTAAAACCTGAATTACTTCAATTGAAGAAAATTTTATTAATATCGACAAATGCATTAGGTGATACTTATCTGACATGCGCTGCATTTAAACCTATACAAGATTTTTTTAAAAAAATAAGAATTGATATAGTGTCAACTGAAAGTGCAAGATTTCTTCTGGACGCGGTTGGCTTCGACAATTTATATCTGCTAAAGAAAAAATCTTTTACTGATATGCATTCGCTTGTTTCGAAAATAAGAAAGACAAAGTACGATATTGTTTTTAATTTCTTCCCGGGGCAGATGAACACTTCTATTTTTAAGTTGTCAAACGCTGAAGAGAAAATTGGATTCACGAACTTTATAAAAAAGAAAAGCTGGCACAACGATGAAGATGTACTAAAGATAAAGTCACAGCCCAAAAGCAAAAATACATGGAAACCTGAAGATAATTATTTAGACAGAATTTCGTTGCCATTGAAATCAGCCGGTATTGAAACCGAAGTTTGCAAACATGTTTTTAATTTTCCCTATGATGGTACTTCGAACTATGATATTGTATTGCATCTTTTTTCTTCAGATGCTAACAGAAAAATAAACATAGATTCTGTTAAAAAAATAATTTTCCAGTTTTGTGAAAAAGAAGACAAAAAAATTTGTCTGATAGGAGATGAAAAAGAAATTTCCGGTATGAAAGAACTAAAGGGTGTGAAAAATTTACAAACTGAAGTTAATCCCGATATAAAAAAACTTGCAGGTTTAATATTGAATACAAAATTATTTATAGGAGTAGATTCATTTCCTATTCACATTGCAGATGCTTATAATATTAAAACACTTGGAATTTTTTATTATGATAATGAAAGGTCTGTATTTCAAAACATGGAGAATAAATATATTTTCAGAGTAACAGATAACAGTTTGAATGCAGAGGAGCTGTTAAAATTCATTAAAACAAAAAAACTTTTTTAAAATGGGATATAGAATTAACAGGCTAAGCTTATCATTCAAAGAAAACGGTTTTTTATGGACAATTCTTTACCTTCTTAAACGTGCTACTCACTGGGATATATTTTCCAAAAAACTTGAATCATTAGAGCAGAAGAAAAAATACCCGGGATGGAACAGCGTTAATCAGAACAGGCTGACATGGAATAACTGGAACTGGAATGACCTTGGAGAGGAGTGGACTAAATCGCGTGGGTGGAAAGAAAAACTTGTAACTGAAATCATACAAAAATTAATTCCTGAAAATTCTTCAATTATTGAAATCGGTCCCGGCGGAGGAAGATGGTCAGAACATTTATTAAAGAAAACTTCAAGGTTAGACTTAGTTGATATTTCCGAGAAATGTTTAGACCTTTGCCGCCAAAGATTTGGAAACAATTCTTCCATAGGATACAATTTCATAAATGAAGTAAAATTTACTTTTGCCGATACAAAATCTATTGATGTAGTTTTTTCTTATGATGTATTTGTACATATCGATAAGGCTCAGATAACTCAATACTTCACAGAATTTGAACGGGTTTTAAAAAACACAGGCAGGATTATTCTTCATTATAGTAAAGTAGGGGATAAATTTGGGGAGTACAGAAGCAGGTTTACTTTAGAAGATATGAATGAAATATTGGAAAGGCTTAACTTAAAGCTTGTGGAAGAATACGATGTGGAAACACTGGAAAGAAATAAAGGAAATTTTTTCGAAGTTATTGCTGTAATTGAAAAGAAGAATTAATGAGAGTAGTAAATATACTGGGTTATGAATTTCTGGATTTTCGGTATTATGAAATTGTATCATTAATTCATGAAAAAATTTCCAAAAAAGAAATCTTCACATGCCTGAATGTAAATCCGCATATACTAAATGAAGCAGATAAAGATGAAAACTTAAGTAAAAATTTAAATAAGCTCTCAGCAATCTTCGCAGATGGCATAGGCGTTTATCTTGCATCCAGGTATTTATATGGCAAATATGGTTTTGAAAAAAAAATTACGGGAACAGATTTATACCCGCAGATTTTATCTTATGCTGAAAAGTATGAGAAAAAAGTTTTTTTCTTCGGAGGCGGTGAAGAAGCATCTGCAATGCTTGAATCTTCATTAAGACAAAAGTATCCTAAACTGAAAATTAGCGGTATAATTAAACGGGAAACTAAATTCACTGATTTAACTGTTGCTAAGATTAGGTCTACCAATTCAGATATTTTATTCGTAGGTTTAGGTTCGCCCTACCAGGAAGACTGGCTGGCGAAATTTTCAAAGCAGGTTAGTGTCCCCGTCCAAATAGCTATGGGCAGCGGAATTGAATTCTTATCAGGCAACTATAAAAGAGCTCCAAAACTATTTCAGAATCTTGGACTTGAGTGGTTCTATCGTTTTTTAAAGGAACCATCGAGATTATGGAAGAGATATTTCATAGGAAATCCGTATTTCATTTATAAAATCATTTTACAAAAGCTTAAAAATTAGCACCCCTATAAAAAAATGAAAAAAGTACTACTGTTTATGGCATTCTTTTGTGGGATAAATATATCTTATTCACAAAACTACAATTGGATTACTCCCAATAAGACCTATCTTAAACTTTATATTGCGCAGGATGGAGTTTACCGTATTAATAAAACAGACTTCAATAATGCAGGTATAAGTGTCACTACAATTGACCCCCGTTCAGTTAAAGTACTTTATAAAGGAAATCAGGTGCCGATTTACTTTGATGGTGAATCAGACGGAGTATTCGGCGACAATGACTTTTTTGATTTTTATGGTATAAGAAATAAAGGCGGTCTTACTAAGTACATTAACGGAATCAGTATTGACAATACGGTAATGTATACAAAAGATGAGTACAATAATAATTATTCGGATACTTCAATTTACTGGATAGAGTGGGGAGGCGCGAACGGATTAAGAATGACTGATGTAAGCTCATCAAATTCATTTGCTTCGTATCCCTCACCATATTTTTTTGAAAGTGTTCATAAAGAAAATGATTTAGTTTATAGTTTAGGTGAACATATTAATGATACTGATTACAGATATTTTAATCCGGAATTTGTTCAAGGTGAAGGCTGGTACTGGAGTCAGCTCTCTGATTTATTTAGTGTAAGAGACAGTACTAAACTAAAAAATCCTTTTAAATCAGAGCAGCCTCTTTGTAAAATCAATTTTTTTGCTTATCCGAATGCAAACGATACAAACAGGTTAAGAGTCCGGTTTGACAACTACGTACTTGGAATATATAAGACTATAGGTTATAAATATTATGACACTACAATTTCATTCCCTTCCATATATATAGATTCTACAGCTGAGCGCTCTAAATTTATTTTCACTTATTTTGACAGTACTGGTTTAGGTCCTCCCAGGGTACCACCTTTTGGAAATGTTTACTTCGATTATTTCAAGTTTACATATCCGTCATTGTTTAAGTTTTTTGAGAATAATTTATTTGCTGACCTTTCTGTTAATACTTCAGTGGATACTACAAGTAAAAGATTTAGAGTTTCAGGTTTTACTTCACCTAACGGACTGACTTTATATGATGTCAGGAACGGAATACGGATTACAAATTATTCTGTATCCGGTGATACTTTAAGTTTTAGTGCAAAGAGTAATGCAAACTTGCGTATCACTAATTCCAATGTTTATCTCAAGCCTTTCCGTATTAAACAAAAACAGGTTGCAAATCTTGTAACAGGTGCGGCAGATTATCTTATAGTTTATCATCCGGATTTTGTAAACGCTGCGGAGCAGTTAAGGCAGCACAGACAGTCATATGATACTCTCCGTTCAGTAAAGGCAAGCGTTGAGGATATCTACGATGTATTTAATTATGGAATGGAAGACCCCAAGGCAGTTCGTGCTTTTGTTAAAAATGCCTATGTTACATGGACTGCCCCGAGACCAAGATATTTATGTCTTTTCGGAAGAGGTTCGCTTGATGCTAAAAAGAATTCAAATAGCTCACAATTTTACATTAACTATGTTCCGGCATATGGAAATCCTTCAAGTGAAGGGTATTTCGGAAATGTAAATGATTCAGCCAGGGTATATGTTCCTCACGTTGCAGTCGGAAGATTGCCTGCTTATTCTATACAGGAAGCAAATGATATAGTAAGTAAAATTATAAGTTACGATAATCAGAGAAATAATCTCTCTTCATGGTGGAAAAAAGATATTATGATAACAGGCGGTCTATACAGAGGCGAACAGACCGGATTTCAGATAGATGCTAATTCAATGATTTCAACTTATTTCACTCCTAATCCGTTGAGAATGGCTACTGATAAAATTTACAGAAATGATTCTGCAGGAGGAATTAATTTTCAGTACTCAGATTCAATTATAAACACTTTTAATCGTGGAGCTTTATTCTTTAACTATATAGGGCATGCAGGTAACGGAACCTGGGATAACGGACTTGAAAATCCTGATTTGCTTTCTAATGGTTCAAGGCTTCCGTTAATTTTTAGTATGACTTGTTTCACAGGTAAAAATGCTATTAATGAATTCAGAGGTTTCGGAGAAAAGTTTATCTATCTTCAGAACAAAGGCGCTATTGGTTTTGTAGGAAACACAGGTTGGACATTTTCAGGTAACGGAATTACTTTGAACAGAAGATTTTTAGATGCAATGAAAAATGGAAGCCGAAGACAGGGAGAAATGATGCGAAGTGCAGTTATGGCTGATTCAGTTTCGGGTGCTAATAATTATAATTCAAGATTCACCCTTAATACTTATGCTCTTTTAGGTGACCCGGCTTCAAAAATACTATTGCCGGCATATCCCGAATTTGAAATTCTACCGGGAAATTTTTCTATGTCAAATCCATTCCCTGCTATAAATGACCCTGTAACAATTAAATTTTATCCGAGCAATTATGGAATAGGTGTAGATTCAGTAAAAATGAGATTTCAGTTTTTCAGAAACGGAATTGCACAGCCGTTAAAGGATACTATTCTAAAAAACTATGGAAGAATTTCTGATACTGTCAGTTATAATTTTAAAATAACATCGAGTGGAAACTACAGCCTGAAATATACTATAGACCCTGAGAACAGATACCCTCAGGAAAATAAAACAAATAATTCGATAAATGTTAATATACCTATAAGAAATGTATCTTACGTGCCGTTAAAACCAGTTGATAATTCATTTATAATTACTGACTCTATAGAGTTTGTCGGTATTAATCCGAATGTTGATGCATCTAAGAACAACGTCAAAGTTTTGTTGCAGGTAGATACTACTTTAACCTTTTCTAATCCGAGAACATTTTTTAAACAAGTAACGGGTGGAGTTGCAACAAAATTCAGAACTACTTTACCTGTCGCAGATACTAATCTGGTCTATTACTGGAGAATGAACTCTGTTATTAATAATGATTCATCGGGCTGGTCAACAACTCAAAGATTAATTTATAATCCATCAGGAACTTTAGCCCGTTCTTCAGAAGCAGTTGACTCTATAATAAAATTATCTAAAAAAAGGCTCGGACAGTTCGATGCGGGAAGTTATCAGAATTTAGTATTCAACTCGGGTACGGGATTTACACTTCCCTACAGAAATTCTTCATTACGTGTTCATGCTCACGGTAATACAGGAGAGGAAGCTTCTGAGTTCACATTTAATGGGGGAGTTTACAGGATAGATAATCCTGCTCTTATGGGACTTTTTATGCTTACTGTAAATAAACTTACAGGAAGTTTAATCGGAGTTAAGAGATACTCAATGAATTCTGCCGCAAGTTCGGATTCCATTGTAAATTATTTAAATACATTGGACTCGAATCAATACATTCTTATGGGGAGAGTTAAATTCTTTGCCGGAGACAGTCTAAGGCAGAATGCTAAGAATAAAATAAAAGAATTCGGATCAACAATGGTTGACAGCGTTATAACTTATGCATTTCAAAGCTGGGCGTTTATTGGTTCAAGGGGAGCTTTACCGCAAAATTGTTCTGAAGATTTTCATCCTAATAATGTAAAAAATAGCTGCGTAGAAAACTATTGCCCGTCTGATGCCGGTATTACCAGAAGCTTTCAGACAACAAACGGAAGCTTGACACAAAATTTCGGTCCTGCAAGGTCATGGAAAAACTTTACTGCATTTGAAAATGTGCAGCCGTTCTCCAGTATTAAATATAATATCTTCGGCAAAAATACTGCCGATCAAAGTGTTTTATTATACAGCAATGTTGGACCTTCATTTAATTTGGATACTTTGAATGCTCTTACTTATCCGAATATCACTATCACTTCTGCTTTCAATCTGGATTCGCTTCAGGGAAATACACCTCCATCATTGAAGTCTTTTGTGTTAAACTATATTCCTCCGGTAGAACTTGCCGTGGATAATTATTCGTTTACTAAGCCTGATACTGTTCTGCAGGAAGGTGATAGTGTTACATTGGGTGTAAGTTATACTAATATCGGATACTCTTCAATATATTCTACAATAAATACATGGTATACTTTTGTTAACGGACAGAAAAGGATTTTAAAACTTGATACAATGAGAAGTCCGATAGTAGTAGATGAAATAAGAAATTCACAGGTGAAGTTTTCCACTTATGGTTTAGGAAATCAAAGCGACTCTGTAACTATCTATTATGACTCCTATCCTGCATACGCTGTGAATGAATTTAATTCTTATAATAATACCGGGGTAACTCAGATTCTTGTAAAAGCCGATTCGTTAAAACCAATTGCAAATATAACTTTCGACGGACAGAATTTAACGAACGGAGATTATATTCAGGCGAATCCGGAAATTATTATTGAGCTGTATGATGACAGCCCGATTGCAATTGACGGTGCTGATACAAATACTGTAAAGATAAAGCTTGATTCAAAATATGTACCTTATGCCAATAATCCTGACTTACAATTTATAGTTGCCCGGGGATATAAGCTTGCTGCAACTGTGAAATATTATCCAAAGCTTTCAGAAGGAGAGCATAAAATAGAATTCGACTTTGTGGA
Organism: uncultured Ignavibacteria bacterium; assembly: GCA_937974175.1. Classification (GTDB taxonomy): domain Bacteria; phylum Bacteroidota; class Ignavibacteria; order Tepidaquicellales; family Tepidaquicellaceae; genus JAFDZO01. The sequence goes on along the minus strand of CALJIG010000037.1, from coordinate 80,342 downwards.
TAAGACAGGAAATATCGGAGATACGATTAAAAATAATTTCCAGGTCAATTATGATTTGAAGTTGTTAAGTCTGGCAAATTACCCTAATCCGTTCAAAGACAGAACAACATTTACATTTAATCTTCAAGGCGCAAAACGGCCTGATACAGGTAAAATTAAAATTTATACTGCTGCCGGTAGACTTATTAAAGATATAAATCTCGACAATCTTTCAATTGGTTATAATCAAGTTGAATGGGACGGACGGGATAATGACGGAGATGCAATAGCTAATGGAATATATTTTTATAAGATGATATTGACCGGAGATTCTAAGCTGGAGACAAAGATAGAAAAAATTGCAATTCTAAAATAAAAATGAGGGATTTTTATAAATCTCTCTCACTAATTCAGCAAAAAATAATAGTAACAATACTACATTTTACTATGTTTTTTGACGTATAACCAGTATATTTATAATTACTTTAGTCGTAATTTTTATAAAAAGAAAACCACGTGAAAAAATATTTACCCTTACTCATTTTATTTTGCTTCGCATTATTATGCCAAAGTTCATATTCTCAAAATCCTAACTGGATTACTCCCGGCAAAACTTATTTAAAAATGTATGTTGTGCAAGATGCAATGTACAGAATAGATCGTACAGATTTTACAAATGCAGGAATCGATCCGTCTAAAATAGATCCCAGAACAGTCAAAGTATATAATAAAGGAAATCAGATTCCATTATACTTTGCAGGCGAAACAGATGGCTTGTTTGACGTTTCGGATTATTTCGATTTTTACGGTCAGAGAAACTACGCGGGCCAGACAAAGTACTATGACGAAGTGGGAGCATTGCAGTATTCTTTAGACGAATACTATGACTTATATTCCGATACAAATGTTTACTGGGTAGACTGGGGTGGTGCTACCGGTACAAGATTTACAGATTATAGTTATTCATCAGAAATTGATTACAGCAGTAATAATTTTACCGAAACAATTCACTTTGAAAAGGATTCAGTATTTTCATTAGGGCAGCAGCTTAATGTAAATGATTTCAGAAGATTCTCTGTTGATAAATTTATCGGAGAAAACTGGTATTGGAAATATATTGAACCATTTTATAATGTATATCAAAACGTTTCCGTACCCAAACTTGATGCAGGTAGTTCTACGTTTAAGCTAAGGATAGCGGGATACCCTGCGGCAAGAAGCACTTCTTTATTTAATGAACATACGTTATCGGTTTATCTGAACAATGCTGTTGTTGCAATCGCCTATGCGAATGATTTTAACAGAATGGATACTACTATTACATTATCGACTGCGCTTTTATCAACTGTATCTCCAAATCAATTCAGATTTTTTTATGCTCCTGGTGGAAATCTGAACCTCCAGTTTTATTTTGATTTTTTCGAAATACAATATCCAAGACAGTTTTCGCTGGCAGGTAATTCACTAAAGATTAGTTTACCGGCAGGCGATACTACTTCAAAGAAATTTACCGTTAATTCCGCTAACATTTCTGCACCGGTAAATATTTACGATACAAAAAACAATTTAAGAATAGTTAATAATTCTTATTCATCCGGGAATTTATTGTTTACATCAAAATCTGATGCAAAGCTGCAGATAGTGAATGCAGATATTACTCAAAAACCTTTGCGAGTTAAGCAAAAGTCCGTGCCAAATCTTGTTACAAATGCTACAGGCGCTGATTACATAATTGTTTATAACAGAATGTTTGAATCTCAGGCTGAAGCAATCCGTTCGTTCAGGCAGTCTTTTGATGGAATGCGGAGTGTAAAAGCCGAGCTTGAAGATATCTACGATGTTTACAATTATGGAATGGAAAATCCGGCAGCAATAAGATTATTTTTCAAAACTGCTTATGATAACTGGACAGCCCCTAAATTAAAATATGTTTGCCTTTTCGGCCGAGGTTCAACTGACCCTAAAAATAATGTTTCAGCTCCTTCGTATTACGGAAACATTGTACCGGTTTATGGAAACCCAAACAGTGATAACTTCTTTACCACATTTAATCTGAACAGCACTATTTATTCCCAGAATATTGCAATCGGAAGGCTGCCTGCATTTACTGTAGGTGAGGCTGAAATAATGAAGAATAAAATTGTAAACTACAATAATCAGCCATTAAATGATTGGGTTAAAAGATTTATTTTAGTTACAGGCGGCGTTTCACAGTCAGAGCAGAATTACTTTCAGAGCATTTCAAACATTTATACCAATACTTATATCACTCCAAAACCTTTAGCAGGAACTGTTGATAAGATTTACAGAATAGACGGGCAGGGCGGAGCTACATACAATTTTCAGGATTCTATTATCAATGATTTTAACCGCGGCTCACTTATAATAAATTACAGCGGACATGCCGGTAACGGTACCTGGGATCAGGGGCTTGAAGACCCGAATCTTCTTTCTAACGGGATAAAACTCCCACTGTTATTCAGTATGACATGCTTCACCGCTAAAAATTCTGACCCGGCTGTACGTGGATTTGGTGAAAAGTTTTTTATTTATGAAAATAAAGGCGCTATAGGATATGTCGGCTGTACGGGTTGGGCATTTACTACCGCTACTAATATTCTTAATAATTACATGTACAGTGCTTTAAAAGACAGCTCGTATAGAAGACAAGGTGACTTGCTTAGGGTTGCTACTTCAATAATGAAAAATGATTCGGCAAACTTTTCATCAAGAATTTCACTGGAGTGTTTTAATTTCCTGGGCGATCCAGCTCAAAAGTTAATGCTTCCTGAATATCCTGAGTTTTCCATTAAAGATGACCAATACAGAATTTCCGATCAGAATCCCGTGCTTAGCCAGAATGTAAGAATAACAGCATATCCGAAAAATTTCGGGATTTCAGCTGATTCACTCAAGATTAAATTTCAGATTTTAAAAAATAATAATGCGTATAAATCACAGGACACTATTCTAAGAAATTTTAAATTCACTGATTCAGCATCTTATAATTTTACCTTAGATACACTTGGAATTTATTTTGTACGTGTTACATTAGACCCCGATAACTGGTACACACAGGAAGACCCGGCGAATAATATTCTTAACGTTCCTGTTAATTTAAAGAACAATTCATTTGTTCCGTTAAAGCCCGTAAGTAATTCAGTAATCAATACTGATACAGTTTATTTTACATGCTTAAATCCTGAAAGTGACCCAGCTGTAAATACAATACAGCTTACACTTCAGTTAGATACAAGTGTTTCATTCACCAATCCGATAACATTTATTAATAATAACCCCGCAGGTGTATTTTCGAAATTTCAGACAGTGATACCTGTGAAAGATTCCAATTTAACATATTACTGGAGAACTAATGCATCTATTAACGGGAACCTCTCCGGTTGGTCTCAGACTCAAACGTTCAGCTACAATACAAGACCTTTTACGGCAATGCGAACGAGTAAAAAAGATAATGCACTTGATACTAACATAGTAATATATCTTAAATCAAAAAATCAGTTCAACGAAGCTAATTTTAATAATGTTGTATATCAGTCAGGCGGTTTATCTATCCCGCAATCAAGCGGTACAATGAGAGCTTACTCTTTGGGAAATAACGGAGAAGAAAGTTCATTCTTTATTGTAAACAGCAGTCAGATAAACATAGGGCAGAGTCTAAATCCGGGACTAAATATATTAAGAGTAAGAAGAACTGATATGAAGATTCAGGAATTTAAAAATTTCAGATTTAACTCTGCATCATCAGCAGATTCAGTTGCAAATTATCTTAACAATACTGACTCTTCCAATTTTATAATGGTTGTTAAATCTATTGTAACAACTTCTAACTCAATGAATGCAGCATGTAAAAACGCATTCAGACAATTCGGAAGTGTCTATGCGGATTCAACTCCGGGCTTTAACCAGTTCTGGACATGGAGCTTTATCGGTTACAAAGGAGCTAGCAGCTCTCAGGTATCTGAAGAATTCCGCAGGAATAACACTGCAAATACCTGTCCGTCTAACTGGTGTCCGTCCAATAGTTATCTTAGTCCTAAATACATGAGGAGTTTCGGAACTGTAACAGTAAATTTAGGACCTGTGCAAAACTGGAAAAAAATTGGATTGGAACAAATTACAGGAGCAGGAAACTCTGTTACAACTGATGTTTATGGAATAAAGAAAGACAACTCTTCTGCTTTATTATATTCCAACGTTACAAACTTAGCAGGATTAAATCTGGATACTCTTAATGCGTTTACTTATCCGAATGTAAATCTTCTTGTTAAGCTTAACGTAGATACTCTTTCTGCCGCACCTTCTCCGGTAATAAAATCTGTTAATGCACAGTACAACCCGCCGTACGAAGTTGTTATGAAAAAAACTTCATTTTATTGTAAGGATTCAGCTGTAAAGTTAGGACAAAAAGTGAAAATAGATTTCAGATTTTATAATGTTGGATATAAAGACATAAATAAATTTTATGTAAACTGGTATTACTTCCCGTTTACTCCCGGAAGAAAAATTCTTAGAGCAGATACTATTTCTGCATTAGTGAGTGTTGATAGTTCCTATAGAGTAATTCAGGATATAGTAATACCAAGAGATAATTCGCCGTTGGTTGCTCCTACATCTGTTTCAATTTATGCAGAGGTTATTCCTTACGGAAAATCAAATGAGTTTTTCTATTATAATAATACAGGTCAGATTAATTTCAGAATTATTTCCACACCAATTATGCCTGTGGCCGATGTTTACTTCGATGGTATTGCAGTTAAAAATGGTGACTTTGTAAGAAAAAATCCGGATGTTAAAATCAGGTTAAATGACGTTGCATCATTGTTTACTTCAACGGAAAATCCTGAAAATCCGGGCGATGCTAAAAATACAATAAAGCCTGCAAATGATTCCTCAAATGTAAAGCTTTATTTAAATCAGAAGTATATTCCTTACCACAGCAATGTCCCCGGTCAGAACATAAAATCAAAAGGTCTTGAAAATTATTCATCTGACAATGTTGAATTAAATTTTACACCTGAGCTTATATTCGGTGATAATAAACTGACAATTATGATTACTGATAATGGCGGAGCAAAAATAGACAGCATTACCTATGATGTTGTTGTATCGAATGAATTATTCGTAAAGGATTTTTATAATTATCCGAATCCTGTTTCAAGAGAAACAAATTTTGTATTTAATATTGCTTCAGGCACAAAGCCGCGTGACTGCAAAATAAAAATATACACAGTATCGGGAAAACTTATAAAGGAAATTATTGCTCCTCTTAATGTTGGGTATAATCAGATTCCATGGGATGCAAGAGACAGTGACGGCGATTATATAGCTAACGGAGTTTATCTATATAAAATGGTAGTTGAAGATGATTTAAAGACAGAAACAGCGATACAGAAATTAGTTGTATTGAAATAATTTTTGTAAAATAGACTTAGTTTTAAAGGCGAAGTAATACTTCGCCTTTTTTGTTTGTATTTATCTGAAAAATCTATTCTTTTAGCTCACATTGTTAAGAAATATTCTTTTCCTTTAATATCAATTTTGATTAAATTATTATTCGAAAACACATATACTGAATAAGTGGACGTTGAACTATTAAATAAGGAACTGGTGAAAGAAACTCTTCTCAATTATGTTGTTCATTTTGAGGAGATGGATTCCACTAATAAATATGCAAAGGAAAATAATCTTCCTCCGGATGGAATTGTTATTACTTCACATCAGAAAGACGGCAAAGGAAGATTCGGCAGGAAATGGCTTACGGCTCATGATGAAGATCTTACTTTCTCACTGGTAAAAAAGTTCAAAATAAGTGTTGATAATATTCACCTTGTAAATTTTTATACCTCATATATTTTATCAGAGACTCTTAAACATTTTTTATCATCGCATAATAATATTCATGTTCATCTTAAATGGCCCAATGATGTTCTTCTCAATAAGAAAAAGATATGCGGAATATTACTCGACGTATCAGGTTTAAATGAGGCTGAAAAAAATTTTATTATCGGTATCGGATTAAATGTGAATAAGTCTGAAATACCTGAAGATATTGCTCATAAAGCTACATCACTTGCCAATGAGACTAATACTATCCACAATATTGAAGAACTTTTAATTTCATTCCTTCAGAATTTTTATGCTAACCTGCATTTAATTGAGCTGCGAAATGAACTGATGACTCTATGGAAAAAGAACAGTGAGTTAGTGGGAAAAAAAGTAAAATTCCTTGTTGTGGCAGATTCATCAGAGGTAGAAGCAAAAATTGCGGATATAGAAGAGGACGGTTCATTGAAAGTAGTTTTATCCGATGGAGATATAAAGAACTTTTATTCAGGAGAAATCACATTTGTTTATTAGTTGATTTGTTGTAAATCTTAAAAACGAGCTTGATTAAAATTTATATATTTATTCTTGCAATCCTCTTTACTTCATGTAATGAAAAATCAGGCGGAGCATTTCCGCTTAAAGAAAATTCATCCTTTAATTACATTAACGAAGCACCGCGAACGGAAACAGAACTAGTTTCAATCAAAGTGAGTTCCGTGAGAAAAGACGGCAATTATACTTATGCTGTTCTGTCATCAAATCCATTCTTTAATAAAAAAGATTCTGAATTAAATCTGAAAGTTGATGAAAGTACCGGAGCAGTTTATACAATTGAGAATGGAACAGAAGCTTTGTTAATTCCCGGTAAAAATTTAATAAAGGGGTATTCATGGGAGTATGGTGAGTGGAAAGCTGTCATCGGTTCAGCCATTGAAACCGTTAAAACCGAGAAACAGATATTTAATGATTGCATAAGAATAGATTATCGTTTATCAATTACCTTTAATACTGAAATCTGGCTTAAGCCCGGTATTGGTATAGTTAAATTTGCTGCATATCGCACAAATCCGCCTTCAATAAATCATACATATTATGTATGGGCAGATTGATTAGTTTTTAAAGAAATCAGGCTATTTTTCGACACTGTAAAGAAGGTAAAATTTTCGTATATTGAAAATTGCGGCCGAAATGGCGGAACTGGTAGACGCGCCGGACTCAAAATCCGGTTAGGTTAAACTAGTAAGGGTTCGAGTCCCTTTTTCGGCACGAATAAACATACGAAATGAGCGATGGTAAGAGTCGCTCATTTTTTTTCTAAATTAATAAATAGGGGAAACAAATATGTGTGGTATTGTTGGATACATCGGCAAAAGAAATTCACTCCCAATAATTGTCGATGGACTAAAGCGTTTGGAATATCGCGGATATGACTCCGCAGGTGTGGCAATCATCAATGCAGCTTCAGAAATAAAGCTGTTCAAAAAAGCAGGAAAGATAAAAGAAATTGAAACGCAGATTCCGGTAGATGTATTTGATGGTAATGTTGGTATTGGACATACACGCTGGGCAACTCACGGCGAACCGAATGATAACAATGCTCATCCTCATACCGATATGCATAATAAATTTTATCTTGTTCATAACGGAATCATCGAAAACTATAAGACGCTTAAGAAAAAACTTTCTTCAGAAGGTTATATCTTTCACACAGATACTGATACTGAAATTCTCGTAAATCTCATTAGTTATAATTACATTAATCACAATAAAAATTTTGAAGTAGCTGTGCGTCTTTCACTCTGTGAAGTTGACGGTACCTACGGTATTGCATGTTTATGTGTTGAAGACCCGGGTAAAATAATAGTCGCAAGAAAGGGTTCGCCTTTAATGTTCGGTGTAGGTCAGGACGAAATTATCGTATCATCAGATGCATCTGCAATTATTGCTCATACTAAAAACGTTATTTATTTAGAAGACGGTGAATATGCCGTTCTTAGAAGAAATGGTATTAAGTTAAAAACTATTGATGACGAAGATATTCATAGAGAAGTTCAGCAGATCGAATATGATTTAGAACAGATAGAAAAAAGCGGTTACGATCATTTTATGTTAAAAGAAATCTGTGAGCAGCCTGATATAATTCAGAATACTTACAGAGGAAGAATAAAATTCGAAACAGGCGAAGTGAAGCTTGGCGGTTTAGCTTCTATTAAAGATAAAATTTTCAATGCGAAGAGAGTTATAATAACTGCCTGCGGCACTGCATGGCATGCAGGACTTGTCGGCGAATACATGCTTGAAACATATTGCAGAATTCCTACAGAAGTAGAATATGCATCTGAGTTCAGATATAGAAATCCGATTATAAGACAAGACGATGTTGTGATTCTTATTTCTCAAAGCGGAGAAACAGCAGATACACTTGCTGCCATGAGAGAAGCAAAGAAGCACGGTGCCACTACATTAGGATTCGTAAACGTTGTAGGAAGCACTATCGCACGTGAAGTTGATGCGGGTACTTACATTCACGCCGGACCGGAAATCGGAGTTGCTTCTACAAAGGCATTCACTTGCCAGCTAATGTCATTAGTTCTTCTTACTATGATGATTGCCAAAGAAAAAGGCACTATTTCAGAAGATGAATTTAAGAAGATAGGAGCAGAGATTGAACTGCTTCCATATAAAATGAAACAGCTAATAGATAAGAAAGATTATTTCAAATATATTGCTGAAGAATTTAAAGATGCAAAGAATTTCTTATATCTTGGCAGAGGATTAAATTTCCCTGTAGCACTTGAAGGCGCGTTGAAGCTGAAAGAAATTTCTTATATTCACGCAGAAGGATATCCTGCAGCTGAAATGAAGCACGGACCTATTGCTTTAATCGATGAAAATATGCCGGTTGTATTTATCGCAACTAAAGACGGAACATATGATAAAGTAATATCAAACATTGAAGAAGTACGTGCAAGAAAAGGAAAGATAATAACAATCGCTACTGAAGACGATGATAACATTGCAGATTACTCAGATTATGTATTAAGAGTGCCGAAAACACACGATATGCTGCAGCCTATTATAAACAGTATTCCTTTACAGTTCTTATCTTATTATATAGCAACTGCAAGAGGATGTAACGTTGACCAGCCTAGAAATCTGGCAAAGTCAGTTACGGTAGAATAATATTCAATTTATAACTGATAAAAATCCTCTTTTCTTTGTTGAAAAGGGGATTTTTTGTTTTATTCCGAAAATAGAAGATAAATCCCGCTTTTTTCCTCTTTTATCTTTCACACAAAATGGCTATATTTGTGTTTATCGTTAAAATTTTCACTTTAATTTAATGGCTATAAATAAAAATATTGGTAAGATAATCCAGGTTATCGGACCGGTTGTAGACTTAGATTTTGCCGGTGGTGAATTGCCATCTATTTATAATGCGCTCCATATCCCAAGAAAAACAACTGAAGGTGTTGAAGACATTCTCGTTTGCGAGGTTCAGCAGCATTTAGGGGAATCTCAGGTAAGAGCAGTTGCGATGGATAGCACAGACGGACTTGTAAGAGGAATGGAAGCAATTGACCAGGGTGAGCCAATAACAGTTCCGGTTGGAGACGAAGTATTAGGAAGACTTATTAATGTAACAGGAAACGAAATTGACGGTAAAGGACCAATAAACGCTAAAAAAACTTATCCAATCCACAGACCCGCACCTTCTTTCAAAAATCTTTCTACACAGAAAGAAATGTTTGAAACAGGTATCAAAGTTATCGACCTTCTTGAGCCTTATACAAAGGGCGGAAAGACCGGTCTGTTCGGCGGTGCAGGGGTAGGAAAGACAGTTATTATTCAGGAGTTAATCCACAATATCGCAAAGCATCACGGCGGTTACTCAGTATTCGCAGGTGTTGGTGAAAGAACAAGAGAAGGAAACGACTTATATTTAGAAATGTCCGAGTCAGGCGTTATTAAAAACACTGCACTTGTATTCGGTCAGATGAACGAACCTCCGGGAGCCAGACAACGAGTTGCTTTGACAGCTTTAACAGTTGCAGAGTACTTCAGAGACGAAGAACACAAAGACGTACTTTTATTCGTAGATAACATTTTCAGATTTACTCAGGCAGGTTCTGAGGTATCCGCTCTTCTTGGTCGTATGCCTTCAGCTGTAGGTTACCAGCCTACTTTAGCTTCTGAGATGGGTGCCTTACAGGAAAGAATTACATCTACAAAAGACGGTTCCATTACATCTATTCAGGCTATCTACGTACCTGCTGATGACTACACTGATCCGGCTCCTGCAACAGCATTCGCTCACTTAGATGCTACAACAGAGCTTTCAAGAAAAATCTCCGAGCTTGGTATTTACCCTGCTGTGGACCCGCTTACATCTACATCAAGAATTCTTGATCCGTTAGTTGTAGGTGAAGAGCATTACAATGTTGCACAAAGCGTAAAGAAAATTTTACAGACATATAAAGATTTACAGGACATCATTAACATTCTCGGTATCGACGAATTATCTGACGAAGATAAAATGACTGTAGCAAGAGCAAGAAAGATTCAGAAGTTCTTATCACAGCCTTTCTCTGTTGCTGAGCAGTTCACAAACATCCCGGGCAAATATGTAAAAGTAGAAGAAACAATTAAGAGCTTTAAAGCTATCGTAAACGGTGAATATGATCACTTACCTGAAAACGCATTCTACATGGTAGGTACAATTGAAGAAGCTATTGAAAAAGCTAAATCAATGCAGTAATCAATTAGTAACAAATTTTAGATTAGACTTCATTTTTAATGTCAGATAAATTAATTCAGTTAGATATTGTCAGTCCTGTAAAGACCGTTTTCTCAGGTAAAGTAACTTCAGTTACTGCACCCGGAGAGCTTGGCGGTTTCCAGGTTTTATACAGACATGCTCCTTTAATTTCCTCCTTAAAAATCGGAACAATTAAAATTGTAACTGAAGAAGGCAGAACTCAATTCTTTGCAATCAGCTCAGGAATTCTTGAAGTTAATAATAACACAGTTATTATTTTAGCAGATGCTGTAGAGTCTCAGGAAGAAATCAACGTTGAAAGAGCCGAACAGGCTTTAAGACGCGCTGAAGAAATCCTGAACGCTGAAAACATGTATCACCAGAAACAAATTGCTAAAATAGAAGCTGAAAGAGCTAAGAACCGCATAAAATTAGCCGGAAATAAATAAACAATAATAATTTTTGTAATACGATGGGACCGTAGCTCAGCGGTAGAGCAACTGCCTTTTAAGCCGTAGGTCGGTGGTTCGAATCCACCCGGTCTCACTCATCTAAAGCCCTTTAGGTTAAAACCTGAAGGGCTTTTTTTATTTCCCTGAAAACTGTTCTCCCCCTTACCAAGAGCTTGTCCCGCACTTGATGCGGTAGGGAGTCAGAGGCTTAATATGAAAATTCTTGGTTAACCACCCCCTTCCCCCTCCTTAGAAGAAGGAGGGGGCTTGAACAGCAATACTTCAGAGTAACATTATTGTTGCATTCTGAGCGAGGCTCAGTCCCGTTTTCAGCGGGATTTTCTTTTTAAAATTTGCCTATTTAAAACTTGAACTAATACTTCAAATTCCACACTCCATTTTTCATCACTCTGCTGAATTTTTAACCAAGCAATATTGTAAAAACAATATCGGCATTCTCAAACTCATTATTTTTTATTAATCTTGACGGGTTTTTGACGGATTTCTGCAAAATAAAATACTTGGAATTTCCACCGTTTTCACTCATTCCCAACGTCCTCGTTGGGAATGTCTCAACTGTTCGTATAGCTTCCCAACGGGGACTTTGGGAAACAGAAAACCTTTCTCAGGATAATGTTACAGTGTAACATTATTGTAACATTTTGATTTAAGGTAATATAAAACAAATATTAATCAATCAGATTTCTGCAAAATAAAGCTTATTTTTAACAGGAAATGTTACATTGTAATTCGTCTTGCTAATAGCACTTTCCTTAATTATTTTTTTTTAAAAAAAAACTCATCAAGTGGGATTTTGCCCGTAAGAAATTTACTAAGAGTATACAATTAATGAAATCAAATTCATCCTATTACTACTAATAGGGCGATTTATTTTTTTATAACTTGACACAAAAAATGGAAAAGTCTTAATATTCCAAAAAATAATATACTGTATTCCAAAGTGATGAAATTTCACTTAAACTACTTTTTAATCAATAGAATATCAATCCATATATAGAAAAACGAGGAGGATTTTGCCCGAATTTCTTTTTGCAATGTTTGAACTATTTCAAAATATTTGTGTTTTCAATTATTAATTACTTTTTATAATTATTTTATCCCCCTAATGACAAAATTACTAAAACTTGTGTTTGCTTTCGTTTTAATTGCAAATATTTTTTCATCCAGCGCTTCAGCGCAGGACTTTTCAACAAAGACAGATTTTACTACAGGCACAACTCCTTATTCAGTTTCCTTCGGTGATTTTAACGGCGATGGAAAAGCGGATATGATTTCCGCTAACTTCGGCGCAGCTACAGTATCAGTTTTATTAAATACAACTACACCCGGAGCATCAACGCCAACTTTCTCTGCTGCAACAGATTTTGCAACAGGAACCGGCGCTTATGCAACAGCAATCGGCGACCTTAACGGCGACGGAAAACCGGATATTGCTGTAGCAAATTACAATGAAACTTCAGTTTCAGTTTTTATAAACACAACAACTCCCGGCGCATCTACACCAACTTTTACCGCTAAGACCGATTTCACGGCAGGTACTAATCCTGCTTCAGTTTCATTTAGTGATTTTAACGGTGACGGTAAACCTGATATGGTTGTAGCGAACTACGGGAGTAACACCTTATCTGTATTATTTAATACAACAACACCCGGCGCATCAACTCCGACTTTTTCAGCGAAGACGGATTTTACAACCGGAACCGGACCATACTCAGTATCAACAGGCGATTTTAACGGAGACGGAAAAAATGAAATTGCTTCAGCAAATTATGATGGAACGTCAGTCTCTGTTTTTATAAATACAACAACACCCGGTGCTTCAACACCAACATTCTCAGCAAAGACAGATTTCACTGCAGGAACTAATCCTGCTTCAGTTGCAATCCGCGATTTAAACGGAGACGGAGTATCCGATATGGCTGTTGCAAATTACGGTTCAAACTCAGTATCAGTTTTTTTGAACACAACTGCACCTGGCGCATCAACACCAACTTTCTCTGCTAAGACAGATTTTGCAACTGGCAGCGGACCATATACAGTTACACTAGGTGATTTTAACAGAGACGGCAAACCTGATATGGCAGCGACAAATTACAATATAAATTCAGTATCGGTTTTTCTGAACACCACAACTCCCGGTGCTGCTACTCCTACTTTTGGCGCAGTATCGTTTTATACAACTGGAACAGCTCCAAGCTCCGTTTCAATCTGTGATTTAAACGGCGATGGTAAACCTGATATGGCAACGGGAAATGAAACTACAAATAATGTTTCAGTATTTATGAACACATTGACGCTTGGTGTAACACCGGCAACGTTTTCTGCAAAGACGGATTTTACAACGGGAATAGAACCAGCATCAGTATCAATCGCTGACTTTAATGGAGATGGGAAAAAGGATTTAGCTGTACTAATTCAGGGGACAAATTTAGGTTCAGTTTTTTTAAATACAACTACTCCGGGCGCATCAACGCCGACTTATTCTGCCGGAACAGATTTTGCGACGGAGGACGGACCACAAGATTTAACAATCGGCGACTTAAACGGAGATGGAAAACCTGATATGGCTTTTACAAACGTAATAGCAAATGCTGTATCAGTATATTTTAACACAACAACTCCGGGCGCATCAACACCGGCATTTTCTTCGAGGACAGATTTTGCAACAGGCACAGGACCATACTCAGTAAAAATAGGCGACTTAAACGGCGACGGTAAACCGGATTTGGTTATTGCTAATTATTTTTCAAATTCTGTTTCAGTTTTCTTTAACACAACAACTCCCGGTGCATCCACGGCGACCTTTTCTCCTAGGACAGATTTTCCAGTAGGTCTCCGCCCAAATTCAGTAACAATAGGCGATTTAAACGGCGACGGTAAACCGGATTTGGCTACTGCTAATATTACTGCCGGGACAGTTTCAGTTTACTTGAACACAACAACTCCCGGCGCATCCACAGCGACCTTTTCTTCGAGGATAGATTTATCACAAGGAGGCACCGATCCATATTCAGTAACAATAGGCGATTTTAACGGCGACGGTAAACCGGATATAGCAACGGCTGGTCCGCCAAATTCAGTTATAGTTTTCATAAATAGTACAACTCCGGGCGCATTGATCCCAACTTTTTCTGGTTTTTATAATTTTGCAGGAGCAAGTAATGGATCACTATCAATCGGCGACTTAAACGGAGACGGTAAACCGGATGTAGCTGTTACGAATCCTGGTTCAGATTTAGTTAATGTTTTATTAAACACAACAACTCCCGGTGCAAGTATTCCAGATTTCTCAATTTTTACTAGTTTTACAACTGGGGGTTATCCTCTTTCAGTTTCAATTGCTGATATTAATAATGATGGCAAACCGGATTTGGCTACGGTAAACTACTTCTCTAATAATTTTTCAGTTTTATTAAATACGGCAGTTTATCCGCTGCCTGTAGAGCTTGCATCATTTACTTCAAGTGTGAGTAGTAATAACGTTACTCTTAACTGGAGCACCACACAGGAACAAAATAATAAAGGATTTGAGATTGAAAGAAATTCATTCGGCATCGGATGGAAAAAAGTCGGATACGTAGATGGTCACGGAACAACAAACACACAACAAAATTATACTTTCAAAGATAATAGTTTGAACACGGGGAGATATAGCTATCGCCTGAAACAGATAGACTATAACGGTAATTTTGAGTACTTCGAGCTATCAAGTGAAATTGTCATAGGGGCACCAAACAAATACGCTCTTGCTCAGAATTACCCGAACCCGTTTAATCCCGTTTCAATTATTAATTATCAGTTAGCAATTAACAGCTTTGTCACTCTTAAAGTTTATGATTTGACAGGGAAGGAAGTTGCTTCATTAGTGAATGAAGTTAAAGATGCAGGATATTATTCAGTTCAATTCGATGCGAAGAACTTATCAAGCGGAACATATTTTTATAAACTCAGCACGGATAAATTTTCAGATGTGAAGAAGATGGTGGTATTGAAGTAAGATATTATAAAAAAAGCCCTGAAGGATTCTCGCCTTCAGGGCTGATTTAATTCCTGAGGTTTAGCGCGGCAAAAAACAGAACCTAATCTGTTCTTAGACAATTCTACACCTTCCCCTCTTATATCAAAAACTCTTGTTAAAATCTACGTTAACAAACATGATAGTTAGAGACGCGCCTCCGTCAAAAAATTGTTTACTATCATACATTACTCCTTTCCGGTTTCCCATTTAGATTTTTCCAGTAAAATAACTGAGTGAATCAAATTAATTTTTTTGTTTTTCAAAAGCAATAACTTTTGAAAATTAATTATTCACTTACTACTTTTACAAACAACATTATTGTGATAGATATAGTTTCAAGTTTTTATACTAAAAAAAATCTCCGCCCTTAGCGAAAGGAGCGGAGATATATATCAGCGGAGAAAAAAGCATGGCTGCTTTTTATTGAATTGTAAAAGTTTTAACCGTTGCTTCCTGAGTAACGGATAGCGAACCGGAGAAATTTGTTGATGAGCCGTTAAGTATTACTCTTGCATTAAAATTTTTAGTTGCGCCTGCATAGTTTATAACCTTAACTGTATAAGAACCTGAAGGCATTACACTTCGAAGACTGTAAATATTTTCAGTTGCATCACCAATTGTCCGCTGCCAGTCCCTATCCAGTGAAAAATCAGAGTTGCTTCTGTTGCCATAATAAATGTGCAGATTATTCGGGCCATATAAATGCAGATCTAAATCCGATGCATCGGCTGTTGTGCTGTTATTCCATGTTAAAGTCGCCTGCATTACACCTGAACCATAAGGAATTGTCGGAGTAGGCCATGCGCCAGTGCCTGTAGGTCTTCCTGCAACCCATGTGCCGCCGACAGGTAAAGTAAACGGTACATACGTTACTGCATCATAAGTAGACCAGCCAATGAAGTTAAGAGGCTCAGAAACTGTAACAGTTGCAGGTAGAGTATATGTGTATACCTGCGGGTCTCCGCCCTGGCAAACTGTTTTTGATATCCAGAATTCCAAAGCACCCTGCGGCACTATTGCTTTTGTTTTGCCGTTCGGGCATCCAAGGAATATAGGACCTGAATAAACTTTACCAATAAATCCTCCTACAAAGAGGCTAAGCTGTTCAGGCTTTTCAAGAGTTGCGCTT
The DNA here is from genome assembly GCA_937974175.1 of uncultured Ignavibacteria bacterium. Lineage (GTDB taxonomy): Bacteria > Bacteroidota > Ignavibacteria > Tepidaquicellales > Tepidaquicellaceae > JAFDZO01. Next base: position 64,137 of record CALJIG010000037.1, on the reverse strand, counting down.
TTTACAGTAAGAATATAGTTAGTCCAGATATCTTCGCGGTCAAAAACACAACCGCCTTGACGGAAATCCGACATATTATCGGTCGTACTTTTTTTAGTTAAAACAAAATATCCAAGCTTCAGCATATCCACTCCAATTCTTTTTTTTGCAGTATCAACTGCTGATGTTGGAACAATTTTCCATTGCTGTATATCCGGAGAATAATACATTACTTCAAGATTTTGCGGAGAAGACTGACCGGAAGCAGGAAAGTGTAATTGAATAGGTCCGCCAAAGTTGAATGCTTCGGGACCGGCTTTAAGGTACTTTCCGATAACAGTGTTTGTAGAAGGAACAGCAGGCACTCCGCTCTCGAGGGAAGTGGAAGTGTTGAGAGAAAAAGTTACAGTACCTGCAGCTCCGCTAGAAAGATTAGGCACATCACCAATATCAACTACTAATGAAAAATCTTCATAGTCAAGACTTGATTGGGAGTTTGATGTAAATGATGCAGTTGCGCCGGTGCCTCCTGTTTCAGTTGTTGTAACAGGGTCTTCTGTTTTATCACAGCCGAAAAAAAACACAGAAAAAATTACCATTATGGTAATTGAAAGAATGTAAGTTTTTTTCATACTTGCTCCTTTATGTTTAAAAAAATGTTTTATGTATAAGGACATTACCCTCTAAACATAACTAATAAAGTTTGCTATAGAGGGTATAAGTCCGCCTCTGTGAGTGAGGAAATCTCATTCCCCCTTGAAAATAGAAATGGAATAGTAAATTTAAAAAGGTTGGCTTTTCTCACAGAGCAATTTTAATTCTGCATAAAACTATTGATAAGGTTAGAAATCTGCAAAGAGAAATTTTTGAATTTGTCCCATAATCAGAGAGAAACTTTGAAAATAAAGTTGGATTTTTTGGTAAATAATGAATAGTTTTGAGAAAGCGGCGTTTTTTGTTTGTCCCATGAAAAATCTATAAAATGTCTCAAAGAGATTTAAAAAATCAAAATTCACTTCAATCCGGAAATCTTATCCAGCTGCTGAAGGCATTTTCAAAAGAAGAGATGAAAGAGTTCGGTAAATTTGTAAGCTCGCCTTTTCATAATAACAGAAAAGAAGTCGTATTTTTCTTTGAAGAGATAAAAATATTTTATCCCGATTTTAATCAGCATAATTTTTCTAAAGAATATATTTTTTCTCTACTTTATCCCGGCAAAAAATATCAGGACGATGTAATGAGAAGGCTTTCTAGTAACTTATTCAAACTTGCTGAAGAATTTGCTGCGTACAAAATTTATATTAGTGACAGATTCGATTTCGAAAAAAATCTGCTGGAGTTCTATGCTTCTAAAAACATTGATAAATTTTTCTGGAAGCAGCATAGAGATGTTGAAAATTATCTCGAACAACAAAGTTTCAGAGATACTGAATATTACAGAAGACTTACATACATTAATGAACTAGAATTAAAATATATTTTAAAGGATGACCCGACTTATAAAAAATCGAGCTATGAAAAGGAAATGGATAATCTTTGGAAATACGGGCTGGCTGCGATGTTAAGGCTTTATGGCTTCGCCGAATATGAAACGTACTTCTTCAACAAAAAATATGAGTTGAAATTCGCTGATGAGTTATTAACAATGGCAGAGGAATCGAATTTTATGAATTCGGGTACAGTAGAAATATATTACCTGATTTTAAAATTATACAGATATGATAAGAGTGATGAAATATTTATCAAGTTAAGAAAATTAATAGAAGAAAAATTTAACGAGTTCAGTAAAGGAGAGTGTTTCAGTTTTTACGTGCATCTGATAAATTATTGCAATATAAATAAACTCGCTAATGATAAAGAATACATCAGGATTAAATTTGAGATTGCAAAAGAAATAGTTGAAAGAGATTTAATTGTTCAGAATGGTGTTATTGACCCGGGCTGGTTCAGAGGAATTTTCTCAATGGCATATAATTCAGGTAAAATAAAATTTGCAGAGGACTTTATTGAAAAACATAAATCACTTGTAACAGGCAAAGAAAAAGAAAATGTCGTAAAACATGCTTATGCAAATCTAGCCATATATAAGAAAGATTATGAATCTGCACTGAATTATCTTTCCGACTGCAGCTATCAGCATCTCAACGACAAATGGACTGTGAAACAAATGTACATGACGATTTATTTTGAGACGAATAATTTCGAGCAGTTCCTTTATGTTGCCGACAGCATGAAACATCTGATAAAGGACGAAGGTTCGTGGAACGAAAATCTTATTGTTCCCATAAGAAACTTTATAAATTCGTTGACAAAACTCTTTAAAGTAAAAATGGGAGAGAAGAGTATTCCGCTTGATGAAATAAAGAACGAGATTATGGAATCAAAAATTATTTCAAGGAAGTGGCTTCTGGAAAAAATAGAAGAGCAGGAAAAAGGGAATCACTGATTACGCTGATTATTTCTGATTGAAAAGATTAATGTCTCAACACAAGAGATATATCATATTAATCATTTTAAATCTGCGCAATCAGTGATTCAAATATTACTTCACTAAAATCATTTTCTTTACTGCCGAAAATTCCCCTGCCTCTATTCTATAAAAATACATTCCGCTGGCAAGGTTGCTTCCATTGAACTCTACTGTATAATATCCGGCTGCTCTCTGTTCATTTACAAGTTCACTAGCGAGTTTTCCTGTTACGTCATAAACGGAGAGCTTTACATTCGAGCTGCGCGGTAGCTCGAAATTAATTTTTGTTGCCGGATTAAACGGGTTGGGATAATTTTGAGACAGACTAAATTTCTTCGGCACTCCAATTTCAACTTCGTTTGCAAGAGCGTGATATTCATAATTGCCGTTGAAATCTATTTGCTTTAATCTGTACTGATATTTTCCTGATGAAATATTTCTATCTTCGTAAGAATAGTTTTTGCTTTCATTCGTTGTTCCATTTCCCTGCACAAAAGAAATTTTCTTCCAGTTGTTTTCGTTAGTAATCGTTCTCTGAATTTCAAAACCGGAATTGTTTTGCTCACTTACAGTTGACCAGTTTAGCTTTACAGAATTTCCGTTTACGTGTGATGTAAAAGATGAAAGCTCAATAGGCAACAATGTTGCATCCGGTCCGAACTGAACAGCTAAGTCAGAGCCGAACATTGGCCCCGATGAAACAACCTGTGATAAATTCAAATACCTGTACTGATAACACTGTGCGGCTGCGTTTGCGCCTTGCAAGCCTATCAGATAATAACCTAACGTATTGTCATTATACCTTGAAATAAATGTGCTTCCGGTCTCACTATAATTGTATTGAATTGTTATCGCCGAGTTTGCAGCAGGTGATGCAGAATGGCTTATGATAACCTGAAAGCTTACATAATAGTCGGGGTCCATGGAGCTTGGAGCTCTCATATATGTTATGATAATTTCATTGGAAGTTATTTTATAACATAATCTGCTTCCAGTCACTGCAGGAGCTGCAAAGTTAAAGTTTTTCCAGCAAGGGAAAATTGCCTGTAAAATATTGCTCTGTGGAAGTCCGCTTACCGGAGACATATTGGGTGCAAAATTTGGAACAAATGAATTGAAAGCTATTATTCCGTTTGTACCTATATATAAATCCTGATAATTCGTCCCGAAAAATTTTATTGAGTGACCTGCGGGAAGGTTTCCGATTAAATCAAATCTTGCGTTTTGCTGTGTGCCGGCGCTTATGGGGGCATATACACCATTTACAATCAGGCTTGTGCTGCCCGTTGTATCTCTCCAGTTATAAGTCGGTTTGCTCGGTGATAAATTAGCCCCTGAAGTTGAGTTGGCAAAGTAATAAAGGTTATTGCCTGAGCTCATATTGTTGCCATAGTGTGGATTTTGAAATATGAAATCTCTGTATGGCGTAAACAGGCTATTATTTAACAGGCTCGCAACTCTTACTCTCCAGTAATATCTTGTTGAGTTCTGTAGATTCGCCGGAGGAACAGGACTGGAAGTTAAAGCGGGAGATATAATTGTATAAACTATATTAGTAAAGTTCGTATCGCTCGCAACCTGCAATGTATATGTAAATGCATTTGGAGCAGTAGTCCATTGTAACACCGGAACATAAGGAATTACGGTTCCTGCTTCGGGTGAGGAAAGCGTTGGGGCAGTCATCGGTGTTCTTATCCATTCAGTTGTTGAATATCCTGATGTAAAAATTATTTTTTTACCATACACTCTGTAGTAATATAACTGGTCAGTGCTAAGCCCTGTGCTTTGATAAGAAGTTACACCTGCATTTACAGAGTCTATAGTACTCCAGTTGTTGCCGTCTGTACTACGTTCAATAATAAACTTTTCTTCGTCAGTTGAATTGTCCGTCCAGCTTAAGTTAATCTGCGAAGTTGATACAGGCGTTAATGTAAGGTTAGTCGGAGCATCTAAATTGAAACCGCCTGATGTTGATTTCCATGGAGTAAAAGCAGTTGTATAGATAGTGTTAGGAGAAGTATAATGCAGACCGTAAAAAAAGGCTCCGGCGCCAAAGGGAGTCTGGTTTACCCAAGAGCTGCCATTATTGGTCGTGAAAGCTATCCCGGTTGTTCCGGTCATCCATCCTGTAGTTGAATTAATAAATAGAAGACGGGAATAATTATTTCCAAAAGGACCGGATACTGAAACCCAGTTAGCCCCTCCGTTTGATGTACGTATGTAAGTTTGATTTTCTCCGCAGGCTCTTCCGTTATTAGCATCCGAAAATTTTATGTCTTTTAAATTATTTGATGTTCCGGTTGACTGAAGAGTCCAGTTTGTACCTCCGTTAGTTGTTTTGTAAACCGCTCCGCCTGAGCCCGCTATCCATCCGGTATTGGTATTAATAAAATTCACCGATTCCAGAAGATCTCCTGTATAGAAAATATCTGTCCAGTTATTTCCGCCGTCAGTTGTTTTTGAAACCGCTCCGGCGATTCTTACAACCCAGCCTGTTGCAGCATTAGCAAAAGAAACTTGTCTATATACGGCCAAAGGAAGTCCGGTGTTCATCCAGTTATTTCCCCCGTTAGTCGTTTTATAAAAACCGTACCCGCAAAGAAATCCGGTATTTGCATCAAAAAAATGGATATCATTCAAGCTGCTATTCTCATAAGGTGTGCCCAGGTTTTCCCAGTTTGTACCGCCATTAGTGGTTTTAAGTAATGAAGCTCCGCTTGCCCATCCGGTATTATTATTCAGAAAAAATATATCGTATAAATAAAAGTCAGAGGGATTATTTTGCTGTACCCATTGGGCATGAGTATTGCCGGTACAGCAGAAAAGAAATCCTGTTAAAATTAAAATTTTTAGTAGTCCGCGCATAATTTTTATTTTATTAAGTTTTTATAATTTTCTATTAAAGTGTTTACTTTTTTTTCAAGCAGGGGATATTTTGATATTCCCGGTTCATTCTTTCTTATAATAATTTCTATCTCGGCTGCTGCATTAATAAGTATTACCATTTCTGAGTTTAGTCTTTCGATGATTGTCTTTAAAACTTTCAGAGTTTCTAATGCCTGATTTGCGCTCATTCTTGTTTGATTGTTGTTTTGTTAAAGTTGATACAAAGTTATGCTGAAAAAGTCCCGCGCTCAAATAGATTTTCCCCGAAAGTCTCAATAATTATTTCTCAAAAACCGGCAAAAAACTGTAATTATGGAATAAAAAACAGGTTTTATGTTTTAATTTTCTAATAGAAAACCTATATTTGTCTCAATATTTCAGGGGGCAATATTAATGCAGGATAGCAAACTTGTAGAGATTTTAAAGGTCTTTTCACCAAAAGAATGGAAGGATTTTGAAAAATTTGTAAACTCACCGTACTTTTCCACAGGCCGTGATGTAAGCGGTTTGTATACGATTCTAAAAAAACATCATCCGGAATTCAGCTCAGCTCAGCTTGATAAAGAAAAAGTTTTCACAGCGTTGTTTCCTTCAGAAGAATTCAATGAAAAAAAAATAAAAAATATCACATCTGACTTTACAGGGATGGCAGAGCAGTTTCTTGTTAGCGAAGCTCTTGCATTAAACGATGAGTTATCTGACGAAACACTTGCACGAGTTTATAAGGATAAAAAAAATGATAAGCTGTTTCTGAAAACTTTAAATTCACTTGAGAAAAAACTTTCCCGAAACAAGTTTCAGAGTGATAAATGCTTTAATGAAGAGGAAAGACTTGAACGGCTTTTTGAAGAATACTATATAGGATTACATAAGTTTGAAAAATCAGTTCCGATAAGAGTGAAATATACTGAGTATGTGATACTTACTTTTTTTGTAACGTTTCTTAGAAAACAGCGGGATAAAATAATAATACAGAATTATTACAATCTTGAGTTCACAAGTCCGCTAATTGAAAGTGTTTATGAGAGTCTCGATTTTGAAAAATTGTTAAAGCTGCTGAAAGAAAAAAAATCGGAATGGCTATGGCTGATTGAAATTTATTATTATGCCTTTAAAACTTTGCAGAATGTGGAAGATGAACCGATGTTCCATAAATTTCAGAAATTATTCTATGAGAATATTGATAAGTTCAGCAGGAAGGAGCAATATTTTATCTTCAATGATTTTATTGCATGGCTGCACACAAAGGATAATAAGTTCGGGACTTTATCGGCGAGGGAAGAATTCGAAATTTTCAAAAAAATGCTTGAACATACTGCATATTCTCCTTCAGAAAAAGAATTTATGAGTGTACTGCTTTACCGTAATATTATGAATATGGCAATCAGTCTTGAAGAGTATAATTGGTTTGAAAATTTTGTTAACGATTTCACAGAAAAGCTGAAGCCTGAATTCAGAGAGAATATGGAAAACCTGGCTAAGTCAAACCTATATTTTGAGAGAGGCAGGTTCGAAGATGCTCTTGAGTGCTTAAGTAAGATCCCCTATGATTTATTTATCTATAAAGTAGATATAAAGAATTTAATGCTGAGAATTTATTATGAATTGGAGCTGTACGATGCTGCATTTTCCATGATAAATGCATTCAGAAATTTTCTTTCAACTACAGATGAAATATCTGAAGTTTTTAAAACACAGCAGATAAACTTCATTAATTTTTACAATAAGCTTTTAAAGATGAAAGCAGATAATAAACCTAATGATGCAGGATTTATTGCTAAAGAAATTGAAAAAAGAGACTCTGTTGCATCTAAGCACTGGCTTATTGAAAAAGCAAAACAATTGAAATAGAAATTGTAAAAACTTTTTAATTTTTTTCTTTTACCGAATTTTATTAAGTTGAAATTTCCCCCTGCCTTAAATTTTCTTAATTAAAAAATACTCCGGATGAAAACCAAACTCTTTTTATTAATTTTCTTCTTTTCTACTTCCTGTTTTTCTCAATCGGTTCTTGATAAAGAATTTGATAGAATCACAGATTCAGTTCTTGCTGTTAATCCTTTAATTCCGGGTATGATTGTTTCATACGTCTGCGGAGATTACAAATGGGAAAAAGCGAAGGGATATGCCGACCTTGAGAAGAAAATTCCGATGAGGCTTGAAAACACTTACAGAATAGGCAGCGTTACCAAGACCTTTACTATTTCTGTTTTGCTGCAGCTTGTTGATGAAGGAAAAGTTTCTTTAGATGAAAAAATTTCTGTATATTTTCCGGATATTCCGAATGCAGAAAACATAACTGTAAAAATGCTTGCCAATATGCGTTCGGGACTTTATAATTATTCTGAATCAAAAGAGTTTGAAGATACACTTACTAACAGGCCATCAAAAGTGTGGACTGATGATGAACTTGTTCAGTTAGCTTTAAAGTATCCGCCGTATTTTCCGCCCGACTCGAACTTCCATTACTCTAATACTAATACAATTCTCATAGGTAAAATTATTGAAAAAGTTACAGGCAGCAAATGGCAGGATGAAGTTAAAAAAAGAATTTTTGAACCATTGGGTTTAAAAAATACATGGACGGCAAACGGAAGGGATATGATTGGCGATTACTCTCACGGCTATATGCAGATGGATTCATCCTCATCAAAGCTCACTGATGTTACATCATACTATGATGTTACCTGGGCAAGCGCAGCGGGAGATATTATTTCCAATATAGATGATATAAAAATTTATCTGAGAGCATTAGGTACAGGAAAATTTTATTCACCGAGAATTCAGGATGCTCGAAAAGAATGGGCGATAACTCACGGGAATTTAAAATACGGACTGGGAATGTTTTCCGTAGGTGGATTTCTCGGGCATAACGGAGGCATTCCGGGATTTACAAATTTTTCGGGTTATTCACCGGAGAAGAACTGCTCAATCATAGTTGTATATAACACTCAAAGAGAAGGCGCCGATATGCCCGATGAATTGGCAAAAAGATTACTGCGGGTTGCCGGAGTTTTAGAATAATATTTATAATATTATTTGCAATAATATTTACAATATTATTTGCAATAATATTTACAATAAGTCTTTAGATATACGAAGCTCTTCCGGTAATTCCGGGAGAGCTTTCTTTTTATAAATCCGGTTTATAAAATTTTCCGTATGAACATTTATAATTTATTTGCGGTTATAAAGAACAGAATGAATAAAACAATCTCAATACTATTTCTTTTTTCACTATTGCTTGGAGGCTGTAATAAGAGCATTGAAAAAGATCTTACCAAAGCTGCGGACTCATTGATACAAAAAGAGAGCAAGGAAATATCTGCTTCGGATGATAAAAAAAATCCTTATTACTCAAGAACAGATACATCAAAACTAAATGTAAGCGATGCTCAATGGAAGAAGATATTGCCTGACAGCATTTATCAGGTTGCAAGAAACAAAGAAACGGAATATGCATTCACAGGTAAATACTGGAACTCAACCGGGAAGGGGACATATTACTGCGCAGTGTGCGGCAATGAATTATTCCGGGCTGATTCAAAATTTGCCAGCACTTGCGGGTGGCCTAGTTTTTTCGAAACATCGAGGGAGAACAGTGTTAAATATCAGGATGACAGATCTGCCGGGATGGAAAGAACAGAAGTTTTATGCGGAAGATGTAATTCTCACTTAGGCCATATATTCGATGACGGACCTCCGCCGACATATAAAAGATATTGCATGAATTCTATCGTATTGGATTTTGCTGCCGATAATGAAAAGAAATAATAAACAGTTTCAGTAAATATTTACCGGTGCTATTTAATAACTTTATCTCTTGCCAGCTTTTTGCTTCTATCAACTTTTACATATTTCCCTGCAAGTTCACTGAATATTTTTGCTCGAAGATTCTGAACTGTTTCATCTGATTTTTGAATCGCTTCATCATATCCCGTCCCCGAAGTATAAAGCTCAATAAATTTTTTCTCGCCTGTAAGAGAGTAGATGTATTGTTCGCATGAAATTCCTCCGTCAATCCAGATTTCATTTTCGGGAATAAAATTGTAATCATTCCAGTCACCATCAAACCCAAAGTCAGGATAAATCTCACTTCTTATTTTATCGCCGTCAGCAAGCCAAATAGTAAATTTGTTATCTATTATTTCTATTTTCTGAAGATAGATATCTTTCAATTTTATTTTATCGGGAATAGAGTGTATTTGTTTTACCGAATCTGTATCTGAAACAAAAACTTCCGGAAGAGATTTTTCATGTCCGAGTGATTCGTTTCTAAAGTCATTTCGTAATTTAACCTCAAGCATTAAGGACGAGTCATGCGCCTGTATATAAGTCATTCCTGCATCCCGCATTAAAACCATTTCGTTTATCTCGTGCCTGAGGGTGGTCATATACTCTCTGTTCGACACGGAATTGTCTATCCAGATTTCATTGTGCGGCACAAAGGGATATCTTTGCTCATTGCCTCCGAAGATGAAATCAGGATATATTTCTCTTCTCACAGTTTCACCATCCACAATATATATTGAAAGGCTGTCAATTTTGCCCATATAAACCCTGTACACTCCGGGAATATCATCTATAACTTTATGCGAAAAATTTGTTTCAACCTGACATGAACAGAATATCAGAGAAATGATTAACAGGGCTAAAGATTTTTTCATATTCTAAAATAGTGATTTCAGAATTGGGATTAATCACCTAAAATTATATCACAGTATATTCCATTTCAAAATCTGCAAAATAATTCTATCTTTACTATCCCATGGCATCCATAGAAGAAAAAACAACTACCGATTCAATTCAGTTATCAGAAAAGATAAAAGAGTATCTTTCTATTGCTTTCAACAATTATTCATCTTCTCAACTAGAAGAGGCGGAAAAATTATACTTGGAAGCAAAAACTTTTGCGGAAGAATCTCATGACGCAAAATCTTTGTATGAAGCATACTTCGGACTTGCAAAAATTTCAATGCAGCGCGGGCATTTTGATGTTGTGGTTGAAAATGTAAACAATGCCATTCTTATAACTTCTTCTTTGGGAATGAAGAGAGAAGAAGCTTCTGCATTAAATGTTTTAGGCATTGCCTTATCAAATCTTGGCGACCATTCAAATTCTCTTGCAAATTATTTTAGCGCATTAAAGATAGCAGAAGAGCTGAACAATAAAAAACTTCAGTCGCAGATATTGAATAACATTTCCAATTGCTATCACTGGATGAAAGAACTTGAGAACTCTCTGGAGTACTCGCAGCAGGCGATAGACCTTGCAATAGAGGTCGGAAATCCTTCTGATATTTGTTCTCTTAAAAGCAATCTGGGATACTTATTCTCAAGCCTTAAAAGATATGATGAAGCTCTTGACCTGATGAATGACAGCCTTAGAATGAACAGGGAAACTGTAAACAATAATGATGCTCTTGCAAAAACTTATAATAACATTGCTGCAGTATATTTAGAGCAGGAAAAATATAATGAGGCGCTGGACTGTTATTTTAAAAGTCTGGAAATAGTAAGTGAAAGCAAGGATGAATCAACACTGGCGCATACTAGTTTACTTATCGGGCTTGCATATTATAAAATGGGAGAGTTTAACAAAGCTTTAAAACATCAGGAAGAATCATTAGAGATTGCAAATAAAATAAATTCTAAAAAACTTCAGAACAGAATTAATCAAAGCCTTGCAGATACATACGAAGCTTTAGGCGAGTATGAGAAAGCCTACTATTGCTTTGAAACATATTTTAAGCTTGAGTCTCAGGCAACAAAAGAATTTTCAGACTTAAAAGTAAAGTACTTAAACATTACTCATAAAGTAGATGTTGCAAAAAAAGAGGCTGAAATATTGCATGATAAAAATGAAGAGCTGGATGCTTTGAATAAAAAGCTTAAGGCGCTGCATGAAGAAAAAGATGAGTTCCTTGGTATTGCCGTACATGATTTAAAAAATCCGTTAAACGGTATTTCGCTTGCTGCTTCAGGTCTTGTAAAAAATATAGATAAACTATCACAGGAGAAATTTGATTCGGTCATTCAAAGAATTGCATCAGTTACTGACAGGATGAAGCTGATATTAAGCAATCTGCTTGATGTCAATGCTATCGAATCAGGCGAATACAATCTTAATTTTAAAACCGTAAATATTTCAGCCCTGCTCAATGAGATAATTTTCCATTTCAAAAATACAGCAGATGAAAAAAGCATTACGATTGAGTTTGAAAATAAGGCAGGAGAATTATTTTATTCGACTGATGAAACTGCCTTTACAGAAATTCTGGAGAACCTGATTTCGAATGCGATAAAGTATTCGGAAAAAGGCAGGAGTGTGCATGTGGTTTTATCTGAAGGAAAAGATAATTTTAAAATACAGATTATCGATTCCGGACTTGGAATAAAAGAAGAAGAGCAGGATAAAGTATTTAAAAAATTTGCAAAGATTTCCAATAAACCTACTGCCGGAGAAAACTCAACAGGGCTCGGACTTTCGATAGTAAAAAAACTAACTGAGCTGCTTGGAGGGAAGATTTCTTTCAAATCAGTTTATGGCAGCGGTACAACATTTACTCTCGAGTTTTAACTTCACGCAATGATAGACCTTCACTTAAATACAGATATAAAAACTCTTCCAATAGAAGAAGCTCATAAAAAGATCGATGGTATAAATCTGGTTGCCGAACATTTTTTTTCAATAAAAAATTATAAGGACTGTAAATATTGCGCGGATAAAGCCCTTGAAATGGCTGAAGCTATTAATTATCTGAAAGGAATCGGGGAAGCAAAGTTTAATGTTGGAATGTTAAACTTTGTAGAAGAAGATTATTTTTCTTGTATTCAAAGTTTTATTGAAATAGAAAAATTATTTGAAAGTATTAAAGATTTAAAGAATTGTGCCAAAACATGTTATCAGCTTGGTCTTGCCTATTGGAATATAGGAGATTATCATAATGAGAGTGAAAACTTTTTCAAAGCACTCGATCTGTACAGGCAGTTAAAGTCTCTAAAAGATGAGGGTAACTGCCTTAACTCAATCGGTAATTATTTTGTTGAAACGGGGGATTTTGAATCAAGTTTGGAATATCATAAGCTGTCTCTGAATATTAAAAGAAAGATAAAAAATGTAAGGGGTATAATATATTCGTTATATAACATTGCTCTTATTCATAATAACATTGCCGCTTTTGCTTTAATTGATAATGAGGAACTTGCACAGCAGCATTACAAAATTTCTTTGAAGTTTTATGCGGCAGCATTGGAGTTCAATCAAAAGCTGGAAAAGGATGCCTTCCTCGAAAAAAGAATTTTGCAGAATATAGCATTGAATTATTCTAACTGCGGTGAACCGGAAAAAGCATCTGAAATGCTTTTAGACTGTGTGGATTATTTCACGAAGACGAACAACGATATGGATAAATGTGATACTGTAATTTATCTCGGGATAATTCACAGTAAAATGGAAAAGTGGGAAAAAGCAGAAGATTTTTTTCTGGATGCTCTTAAAATTGCAGACAAACTTCATTCCAGCAGGCATAGTATAAATCTTTACAGAAGCATGGCTGAAATGTACAGGTTATTAGGAAATTATAAGTCAGCGCTTTTTTATGCAAGAAAACGTACAGTACTTGATCTTGAACGAAGTAAAACACTGACAGATAATAATATAAGAAAACTGAATGTACTACATAAAGTAGATATTGAAAAAAAGAATACTGAAGTTCTATCGGAAAAAAATGAAGAGCTGCAGAAAATTAACAACAAACTTCTCAGATTAAATGAAGAAAAAAATTATTTTTTAAATCTTGCTGCCAATGATTTAAAAATACCTTTGGGGAGGATAAGTGGTAAAATTAATTTAATAAAGAACGGGGGAAATGAGCAAAGGCATGCTGAGCTTACCGATATACTTATTGAATCCTCTCATATGCAGAAAATAATTTCAGAACTGCTTACTATTAACGAAACTGTAACAACGGGCTGATCTCATACTCTATGATAAATCTCCACTTAGATATTGACATACTCACACTACCTGAATATGAGGCGAAGAAAAAAATTGATGACACAATTTTTATTGCAGAACATTTTTGTTCAATCGAGCTATTCGAAGAATGTAAATACTGTGGTGAAAACGCTTTACATATGGCAGAGCAAATTAATTACATAAAAGGAATAGCCGGTTCGAAGTATGTACTCGGCATGCACTATGATAAATTAAATGATTTTTTAAAAGCAATACCTTTGCTTGAAGACTCAGTAAAAATTTATGATTCAATTAATGATTTTAAAAATGCCGGTATAGCATGTAAAGAGCTTGGCATTTGCTGCTGGAAAGCGGGAGATTATAAATCACAAATAGATAATTTTTTTAAGGCATTATATCATTTTCGTCAAATCGGAGATGAAAAACTTGAGAGCGATATACTAAATTGTATCGGGAATTATTATCTAATAGTAGTAGAGTATCCGCTTGCACTGGAATATTATTCAATGGCATTAAAGCTCTCACGGAAATTCCTGAATATAAGTGTGTGCATAATAATATTGTATAACAAAGCATGTACTTATTATAACTTGAGGGAATATAGTAAGGCTTTAAGTCACTTGTATGCTGCTCAGGATTTTAATTTAAAAATTGAGCAAAACCGGTATTTTGAGTATAGAATTATGAATACTACAGCAAGTATCCATAGCTTGCAGGGAGATTATGAAAATGCAGAAAGAATTTACTTAAAATGTCTGAATTATTTTATGAAAACCAATCGAAATGTCGATAGATGTGATACGCTGGTTAATTTGGCAAACAATTATTCCCAAATGAATAAGCAGGAACTTGCAGAAGCGACTTATCAACAAGCACTTGAACTCTCATTTGAAATAAACAACAAAACTATGATGGTAACCTCCTGCAGAGAACTGTCAAAATTTTATGTGATGGCAGGAAATTTTAAAGAAGCATTATTGTATATGAGGAAATTCAGTATTTTGGATTTTGAAAGGAATAGAACTCTTCAGGAAGATAATGTCAGAAAATTAAATGTATTGCACAAAGTAGATATAACAAAAAAAGAAACAGAAGTACTCTCAGAAAAAAATGAACAGCTGAAATCTTTAAATGAAAAACTTGTAAAACTGAATGATGAAAAAAATTATTTTTTAAATCTTGCGGCAAATGATTTAAAAATACCTTTGGGGAGGATAAGTGGTAAAATTAATTTAATCAGAGAGGGAAAAAAAGAAACCAAACACAAAGAGCTTACTGAAATTCTTATCGAATCTTCACTAATGCAAAACATCATATCAGAACTTCTTACCGTCAACGAATCCCAATCTGCAAAATAAAAACCCTTATCTTTTTGAATTGTAAATTTTGGATATACTAAGGAATTTTGTGAATGGTAAATAACGATATCCTTCTCAAAGCCTACAGCTTAATGTGCGACGCCAGAGCAATGGCAGAGACTTATGATGCAAACAGGCAGATATGCAAATTTGTGCATTCAACTTCACGCGGACATGAGGCAATTCAGCTTGCTGCCGCATTTCAATTAAAAGAATACGACTACTTAAGTTTATATTACAGAGATGAATCATTTTTATTGGGACTTGGATTTTCTCCCTATGAATTAATGCTTCAGCTTCTTGCAAAAAGAGATGACCCGTTTTCAGGCGGAAGAACATACTACTCACATCCTTCAACAAATAGACCGGGCTTCCCGAAAATTCCGCATCAGTCAAGCGCAACAGGTATGCAGGCAATCCCTGCAACAGGCATGGCTCATGCAGTTTCTTATTTAGAATCGGAAGGGAAGTTAGATAAAGAAAAAATGCCCATAGTGCTTTGCTCGCTCGGAGACGGTTCAGTTACCGAAGGTGAAGTTGCAGAGGCATTTCAGATGGCAGTATTAAAAAAGCTGCCGATTATATATTTAGTGCAGGATAATCACTGGGGAATTTCAGCAAGCAGCGATGAAATGTACGCGATGAATGCCTATGGTTACGCAGCAGGATTTAAAGGAATGGAAAGAATGCAGATAAACGGAAGCGACTTTGTAGAGTCCTATGAAAAAATGACTGAGGCAATAAATTATGTACGCGATAACAGAGCACCGATACTTGTTCATGCAGAGGTACCTTTGCTCGGGCATCATACATCAGGTGTAAGAAAAGAATGGTACAGAACAGAAGAAGATTTAAAAAAGCATGAGGCTGTTGACCCGTTCCCTAAATTAAAAAAACTTCTTTTATCAAGAGGAGCAAAGTTAGAAACTCTGGACCTCGTTGAAGCAGAAGCTAAGAAGAAAATTCTAAAGGAATTTGATAAGGCAGTGAAATCTCCCGACCCTGACCCTGCAACTGTTACCGAGCATGAATTTGCTCCGACACCGGTAACAGAAGAACTTGGTGTGCGTGAACCCGAAGGCAGAGAGCCGATTGTAATGGTCGATTGCGCGCTGCATGCAGTTGATGAAATTATGAAAAGCGATTCACATGCATTGTTATACGGACAGGATGTTGGAAAAAGATTAGGAGGAGTATTCAGAGAAGCTGCTACACTCGCTCAGAAGTACGGCGACCATAGAGTATTCAATACACCAATACAAGAAGCATACATAGTTGGTTCAACTGCTGGCATGAGCGCAGTCGGATTAAAGCCAATTGTTGAAATCCAGTTCGCCGATTATGCATTTGCAGGAGTTAATCAATTGCATGTTGAACTATCGAAGTCATGTTATTTATCCATGGGAAAATTTCCCGTGGGCTGCGTTATACGAATTCCCATAGGGGCATACGGCTCAGGCGGACCGTATCATTCAGGATGTATTGAATCAAGCTTGCTACCTATAAGAGGAATTAAAATTGCTTACCCTTCTAATGGTGCTGACTTAAAAGGATTACTGAAGTCAGCTTATCTTGACCCTAACCCAGTAGTAATGTTTGAACATAAAGGATTATACTGGAGCAAAGTTCCGGGAACAGGTTACGCTATGACAGTTGAACCGGATGAAAATTATATAGTGCCGTTCGGCAAAGCAAGAATTGTTCAGCAGGCAGAGCAAAATAAAATTGATGACGGTGAATCGCTTGTTGTAATTACGTATGGAATGGGAGTTCATTGGGCATTGAATGCGTCAAAGAACTTCCCCGGACAGATAGAAATTTTAGATTTAAGAACATTGAATCCTGTAGATGAAGAAGCAATGTATTCATCGGTAAAGAAACACGGTAAATGTATTGTGCTTACTGAAGAGCCCGTATTAAATTCATTTGCTGAATCACTTGCAGGAAGAATATCAAGAGAATGTTTTAAATACTTAGATGCACCGGTAGAAGTTGTCGGTGCATTGAATGTTCCTGCAATAGCACTAAATTCCGGACTTGAAGCGGCAGTTCTTCCCAGCGCTGAAAAGCTGACAAAAGTATTACGTGATGTTTTAAAGAAATAATTTTATATTTGTTAATGATTTAGGTGTAACTTTTTTACATTGACAAAAAATAACAAATAAAGCATGTTACTTGTAATCTTTTTTAAAACTCTAAGAAAGATAAGAAGTATCTAGTCACAACCTTAATCTCATTTGGCAGAACAAATCCATCCTGTTTGTTTTGCTGCAATATTAAACCTCAAAAGAAAGTAAGTTAGTAACTCAAACCACCATCATAATGTAAAATTATGTTGTATTTATTTTTATGCTGATAATGAGATAATACTTAACTTCCTCAAATAAAAAAAATATACCCCTTTCAAATAATTAAAAATTCTTTGTGCTTTCATTTATATGAAAACTGAAGAATTTTGAAGTAAGCTCTGAGAAATAAAATTATACAATTAAACTAACTTAACGAGGAAAAAATGAAAAAACTCATTCTTTTTTTTCTGCCGGTAGTGCTCATAGCTCTATCATTAGGATTTTATTATTCTAACGGCGGAAACACTGCTAGCTCTATAGCAGAACAATTAAACACAACGTCACAAATTCCGGTTGTGAACCAACAGTTCGATAACGTTGGTGCATGGATATCAGGTTCTGCATTACCCAGCGCCAGATATTATCATGGCGGCGTAGGTCATGTAAGAAATGATTCAGGTTTTGTATATGTGTTCGGAGGAGACTCCACAGGTGCAGGTACAGCAGCCGGCGTAAATACATACAGATATAGTATCGCAGCCAATTCATGGTCACAAATGGCTTCTTTACCACAGGGAAGAAGACTTATGGGCTCAGCAAAATTAGGCGATACAATTTACTGTTTAGACGGTCTTAACGGTTTTGGTTCAAACATGACTTTGTATAAGTACAACATTAATGCAAATACATGGTCAACAGGAGCAAATGCACCTGACAGTATGTGGTACGTAAAAGCAGTTGGATATCAGGACAGCTTGATTTATTTAGTCGGCGGTTACGGAGCAAACGGTGTTACCAGAACTTCCGTATTCCTTTACAACGCAAAAACAAATTCATGGAGAACTGCAACAAGTCTTCCATTAGGAAGAGGCGACGGTGCGCTTGCAATGGCAGGTGATACAATCGTATATGTTGGCGGTCTTAATGAATCAGTTGCTGTAACAGCTGTAACTTACAGAGGTGTTGTAAGCCAGTCAGACAGAAGCCAGATTACATGGACAACAGGTGCAAGTTATCCTGCCGGTGTAAGATACAGATGGAATGCTCAATCATGGGGCAATAAAGGTGTTATCGTTTCAGGCGGTGCCTCAACAGGATTCACCGGTTCACAGGAAACATATGTATACAGCCCGGGTGCAAATACCTGGACTGCTCAGACAAACATGCCTTCAATTATGCTTGCTTATGCCAGCGGTTCTGTAAGATATAACAGCGGTATTTGGAAGTATGTTATAGGCGGCGGTGTAACATCAGGTCCGGCTTTATCAGGAAATACATTAGTATTCACAGATACATTATCAACACCTCCTCCACCTGCTTCAGGTGATAGCGTATTGGTAATGTTCCACGATACAACAATTGCAACAGGTCAGGTAAAGAGACTTGCTGATAGAGATTCAACCATGAAGCATTTATCAACAATGATTTCCAAATACAGAACATTCTACTTTAATGCAACAACACCAAATTTACCAAGCTTAGCAAATTATAAAACAGTAATTCTGGTTGAAACCAGCTTTGATAACTCAGGTGCATTATTCTTAGGCGCAACTGCAAGAGCAGATTTAAAAAATTGGCTCTCATCAGGAACCCCTGCAGATAAAAAAGCACTTATTTCTATCGGTGCTGACCAGGCCTATAATTATGAAAGAGCAGCTACTCCTGTAGCAGCTTTAGATACAGCATTCGCAAGAGGATTCTGCGGTATGATATACAGAGTTGACCAGGGTACTCCTGCTGCAACCGGCGGTGATATCACAGGTCTTTTCCCACAGGATTTAACTACCAGAAATTTATTAGCGCCAACAGGAACAGGCAACACAGGTTACTGGCCTGACGGAGCAAGCCTGGCACCGGGCAACGGAACAAGAACAGCTGCTTATAAATATAACGGCCACACAGCTACAGATACATTAGGCGGTATGTCAGTAAATACACCCGGATACTTCACAGTAACATCATTACAAGATCCAAGATACTTTGAAGGCGGAGCAAAAGGCTGGTTACTTGCATTGATTACATATGCTAAATCTAACGGTGGAACAATAACTTCTACAACACCTTTAACAAGTACAATAGCAGAAAAATATTCATTATCACAAAACTATCCTAATCCTTTCAATCCGACAACAAAGATCAATTTTGCAATTCCGCAGAATGGTTTTGTTTCATTGAAAGTTTATGATATTTCAGGTAAAGAAGTAATGACACTTGTAAATAAAAATATGACAGTAGGCAGTTATGCAGTTGATTTCAACGGAGCATTACTTTCAAGCGGTGTTTATTTTTACAGATTAGAAACAGGAAGCTTCTCAGAAACAAAGAAAATGATGCTTGTAAAATAATTTTCAGAAATTATTTTTTTATAATGATAAGCCGGTCGTGAAATTTCATGGCCGGCTTTTTTATTATAAAAAATTTGTAAAAAAAACAAATACATTTGAAATTTTTTTGAAAAATTTTTCATTATAACTTTTACTATTGCTTTATAGCAATTATTTTCTAAAATTGTACTACCTCTTGAACTTTAATATATAAGAAAGGAATCTATCTCGGTGCTTTTTGGAATAACTATATTCGATTATTTAAAATTATCATAATAAATGAAGTCCATTCTGATTTATTCAGTGTGGACTTTTTTTATTAAAAATTTTCACTGAGAATTTTCAATAAAAAAATACAGTAAAAAATTTTCTATTAACTAATCCTTTAAATAAGGTAAAAACCATGAAAAAATGTACTTTATTGGTAGTTCTGCTACTTGTTTTCGCAGCGAATGTTTTCGCTCAGAGTAGCAGCATCTCAACAAATGAGATAAACCCAAATTCTCCTGTTTATACAGGGAAAAACCCTCAGGCTAACTCTAATCTTGACGCGCTTGGTGATTTATTAAGAAACCACAACGTGGATTCTCTTACACCGGGAAGCGCAGTTGCTTACGGAGTGGTTTGGACAGGGTCAAATTACATTGTCAGCCAGTTCAATGCTAATAAATTTTATAGAATGACAGCAGCTTGGACAAGAATTGACTCATTTGCAATCACAGGCGGTACAGGTTCATTCAGAGATATGGCTTTTGCAAAAGGCTTACTCTGGGGTGTTAACACAACCGGTCAGATATTCGGTGTTGATACAGGAACAAAAGCAGTTGTTAAAACTATTACAACCAGCTTAACAACATTAAGAGCAATAACTTGGGACCCATATAGAAATGGTTTCTGGGTAGGAACAAACAGTTTCACAGGTCCATTAAGATTTGTTGATACTTTAGGAGCTGCAACTTTATCAATCACAACTCCTGCTTCAGGCTTATATTCAGTTGGTTATGAAGATATGGGCTCACAGGCAACTTCATTTATTTGGATTGGTACAGACCAGTCACCTACTTCAAATACAGGTACAGCTTTACAAAAATACAATGCAGGAACACTTGCAGCAGTAGGTACTCCATTAAATCTTACAATTCCACTTACAACAGGTGCTCCATTAGCATCAGGCGGCGGTGAAGTTGTTACGAATTTAGTGGCAGGAAAAAGAACATGGGTTGGCTTAGTACAGGGAACACCTGACAGAGTTTTTGTAGTAGAGCTAAGCAATCTTCCTGTTCCGCCGGCATCTGATTCAGTATTAGTAATCACCAACGATTCAGTATTGGCAACAAACTTAGCAATAAGAAAAGCAGACAAAGATACATTACAAAAATATCTACCGATGTTAACGAGCAAAATCCGATACATCACCAAAGATACCAACTCAACATTACCAAGCTTATCCAACTACGGAACAATCATCGTACAGGAAACAGCATTTGATGCAATACTTGCAAGAGGATTATCTAATCCACAAAGAACAGCAATTAAAACATGGTTGGAAACAGGTACACCATCAGCCAAAAAGTCACTTCTTTTAATTGGCGGTGACGTCGGTTATAACTATGACAGAGCAGCAAATCCGTTCACAGATACAGTATTCTCAAGAACATACGGCGGATTCCAATATCTTGCTGACAATGCAGCTCCAACAGGTTTTGCATCAGTAGTAAATATTGGCAGCGGTGCTACAGACCCAATGTTAACAACAGCAGGCAACTATTATCCTGACGGATGCCGACCAATAAGCGGTGGTGCAGCATGGCAGAGATATTTAAACAGAAGCGCTACAGATTCAGTTGCCGGTATCGGTAAAGTCGGTGCTAACTGGGTAGTTGCTACAATATTCCAGGATCCAAGATATTATACAACAAATGGCGGTGCTGGTGCATCAGATGTAGGATTCAAGAGAGTTCTTAGAGCAGCACTTTCATTCTTGAAATCAAACAATGGTACATTAACAGGTGTTACACCTGTAACAACTATTGCTGATAAATATTCTTTATCACAAAATTATCCAAATCCATTCAACCCAACAACAAAAATCAGCTTCTCAATTCCGACAAACGGTTTTGTAACAATGAAGATTTTTGACGTTGCAGGTAAAGAAGTAATGACACTTGTAAATAAGAGCATGACAGTTGGAAGCTACTCAGTAGATTTCAACGGAGCAAGCTTATCAAGCGGTGTTTATTTCTACAGATTGGAATCAGGTAACTTTGTTGAAACAAAGAAAATGATGCTCGTAAAATAATTCTGAGCAACAATCTAATTTTATTAGACCCGTACGGCTTTATTAGCTGTACGGGTTTTTTATTTCATGCGGCAATTTAATAAAGGTTCTTTAAATCTGAAGAATTTTGTCCCTTTTAAGCTTATATATTATTAAAAAGAAATAGTGGTATAATGTTAACTTCAAAATAATTACGAGTTTTTTACATTGACAAATCAAGATAAAAAAGACAACTTGAACATTACAGGTTCACAAAATTTTTTACAAAACGTAAAAACAAAACCAAAAAAGGAAAAAGGACAAATGAAGACAAAATTTATTTACAGTAGTATTTTGCTCTTAGTTGTAACGGGTCTATTTTTAGGATTTACAACATCCGAAAACCCAAAAACATTATTAACAAGAACAGGTAATGGAACAGAAAAAATAGTTAGCGGCCCACAAGGCGGTCCGGTTGACGCTGCTACATTTTCTGAATCATTCGAAGGCGTAACATTTCCTCCTGCAGGATGGCTCAAAATTTCTGAAGTAGGGAACGTTGCTAACACATGGGCAAGATACACAGTTGGCAGTCAGCTTCCGGGATGGAATCCAGGATTCGGTATCGTTACAGCATGCCCAGGCGGCGGTAATGCAGTTGCAGGCGTAACATACGGTGATGTTTCTGCTAATAACAGAGAGTGGCTTATTACACCACAAATTTCAAATGTTCAATCAGGTGATAGCTTAAAGTTTTACTTAAGATATATGCTTCCTGGTT
Organism: uncultured Ignavibacteria bacterium; assembly: GCA_937974175.1. Lineage (GTDB taxonomy): Bacteria > Bacteroidota > Ignavibacteria > Tepidaquicellales > Tepidaquicellaceae > JAFDZO01. The sequence continues at coordinate 41,813 of CALJIG010000037.1, read as the reverse complement.
ATGCAGATTCAATGAGCGTTTTCATTTCTACAACAACACAAACAGTTGCAGCAATGACTATTCCTGTAATGAGAAAATCCTTCGCACCAGGAAGTGACTCATCATACATTGAATACAAATTCAAATTAGGTGATTTTGTTTCTAACGGTGCAAACATCTACATCGGATTTAAAGAATCAATCATGGATAACCTTACAAACGGTTCAGGTTTTGCATTAGACTTAGTAAGAGTAGTTCCAGGCGCTTCAGCTCCTGTTAACCCAACTACATGGTACGAACAAACAGCAACAGGTGTTACAGGACAGTTATACGGTATTTCAGCACCTGACATTAATAACGTTTGGGCTTGCGGTGCAGGTGGTAAAGTTATCAGAACAACAAACGGCGGTACATGGGCAGCAGCTAGCGGTAACTTAGCAACATCAGACCTTTATGCAATTTGGGCTTTTGATGCTAATACAGCCTTAGTTACAAATTCTCCATCAGCAACAAACGTATTCAGAACAACTAACGGTGGTACAAACTGGACACAAGTGTTCACACAAGCCGGCGGTTTCATAAATGCATTCTATTTCAAAGATGCTAATAACGGTATTATGCAAGGTGATGCAGCAGGCGGCAGATGGTCTCTTTGGAGAACAACTAACGGTGGTGTTAACTGGGATTCAACAGGAATGAACATTCCTTCAACTGAAGCCGGTTGGACTGGTTCACTTCAAGGTGTCGGTGATGTTGTATGGTTTGGTACTAACGCAACAAAAGTATACAAATCAACAAATTTCGGTACAACATGGACTTCATCACCAACAACAGGTGAAGTTAACGGTTATTCAATCTGGTTTAACGATGCCAATAATGGATTCGTAGGTGGTACAACAATGCAAAAAACTACAAACGGCGGTACCAACTGGGCAGCTCATACAGTTCCTGGAACAGGTACAATTCAGGCGCTTACAGGTTGGAAGACTACAAATACATATTTCATGGGCCGTGCTAACATTGTTTACTCAACAACAAACAACGGTACAAACTGGAATACAGTTTTCACAGCTGCAGGTACATCACAAATCTGGAACTTCACAGTATCAAGAACCGGAAGCCCTTATGTATATGGATGTAGAGCTAACGGTACAATTGTTAAATACGGTGGTGCATTCACAGGTGTAACTCCGGTAACAACTGTTGCAGATAATTATTCATTATCACAAAATTATCCAAATCCGTTCAACCCAACAACAAACATTAAATTTGCAATCCCAACAAGCGGACTTGTATCTTTAAAAGTTTACAACATGCTGGGTAAAGAAGTTGCTACTTTAGTAAGCAGCAATCTTTCTGCCGGAACATATTCATATGATTTCAATGCTTCAAACTTAGCAAGTGGTGTTTATTTCTATAAACTCGAAACAGCTAATTTCTCTGAAGTAAAAAAGATGTCACTTATAAAATAATATTTTAAAAGTACATTTTAATTTTAAAGCCCCGTAGGCGCAGAGCTTACGGGGCTTTTTTTTGTTAAAAAATAATATTAATGTAAACTTTTTTTACTATTGCTTTAAAAAAAATATTTGCTCAATTTTATGCATACTCCTCTAACTAATTTAAATTATACTAAGAAAGGAAAATTTATGAGATTTACAAAAGTACTTTTCTTGTTGTTGGTTTTAACAGCAATTTCCTTAAGCTCTAACGCTCAGGATAGTAAATTTGCACCGCCCGTTTTAAATGACGTCAACCCTTCCTCCTACATAGGAGTTTCGACGACATCGAAACAAGTGGTTCAGGCAAACAATCTTGATGCAGTAGGTGATTTGTTAAGAAACCATAACGTCGACTCTGTAACACCGGGAAACGCAGTTTCCTACGGTGTAGTTTGGACAGGCTCATACTATATTGTCAGCCAGTTCAATGCTAATAAATTTTATAAAATCAGCGCAGCTTGGGTAAAGCTTGATTCGTTTGCAATCACAGGCGGCACAGGTTCATTCAGAGATATGGCTTTTGCAAAAGGCTTACTCTGGGGTGTTAACACAACCGGTCAGATTTTCGGTGTTGATACAGGAACGAAAGCAGTTGTTAAAACTATTACAACCAGTTTAACAACATTAAGAGCAATTTGCTGGGACCCTGTAAGAAGCGGTTTCTGGGTTGGTACAAACAGTTTCACAGGTCCATTAAGATTTGTTGATACTTTAGGAGCTGCATCTTTATCAATCACAACACCTGCATCAGGATTATATTCTGTTGGTTATGATGATAATCCTGCAGGACCTTACTTATGGATTGGTACAGACCAGACACCAACATCAAATACAGGTACAGCATTAGTACAATACAATGCAACAACACTTGTTCAAATTGGTACTCCATTAAATCTTACAATTCCACTTACAACAGGTGCTCCTTTAGCATCAGGCGGCGGTGAAGTTGTTACGAATTTAGTACCGGGAAAAAGAACATGGGTTGGTTTAGTTCAAGGTACACCTGACAGAGTTTTTGTTGTTGACCTTGGTAACTCTTCAACTCCACCACTTAGTGCATTCAATTTACAAACTCCTACAGCAGGAGCAAGAGTTGTAACAGCACCGGGTTCATCTACACCTGTAACAATTACATGGGATACATCAGCTACAGGCGCATCTTACAAATGGATTTTCGGTAGCCCGACAACTGCAACAAGAAGACTTACATTACCTTCAGGTACGAATTCAATTACAACAACATTAGGTGCCTTAGATGCAATTTTAGCAGCTAACGGTTTCACAAATAACGGAACAGCATCTGACTCAGCTGTTGGTCAATGGGACGTATGGGCATTTAAAGGTCCTGGCGCACCGGGTGCTGACTCATTAAAATCAACAAACGGACCACGCGCTATTACTTTAAGAAGACAACAGGTTGCACTTACACCATTTGCTTTAACAGCACCTGCATCAGGTACAAGAATTATAACTTCACCTATTGATCCATCACCTATATCAATTACATGGGGTGCATCAGGTTCAGGCGCAACATACAGATGGTTATTTAAAGTTGGCGCTTCATATACAGATCCTGCAACTGTAAGAATACTTTCAGACGGAGCAGGTTTCACAAATTCATTAACAATCAGAAATTCACAGGCAGATAGTCTTCTTGCTTCATTAGGTGTTGCTCCTGGCGATTCAGCAGTCGGATTCTGGAGAGTCAGAGCTTATTCAACAACTGACTCATTAAATTCAACAGCTCCTGACAGATCAATAACTTTAAGAAGAGCAGGCTTATTGCCATTACTACAAACCTTTTCTGATGCTGCAATGCCGCCTCCTTTCTGGACATATACAGGAACAGGTACACAATACTGGACAAGACAAACACCAGGCGGTTACGGTGCTTCAGTTGGTTCAGCAATGTTCGATTACTACAGTGCTTCAGGCGGTACAACACAGTCATTAACAAGTAATCAATTCCCTGCAGTTACAGGTCCGAATAATTACTTAAGATTTAACTATGCACATAAATTCTATCAGCCGACAACAACACTTTCAGCTGACTCAATGGCTATATATACTTCTACAGATGCCGGAGCAACCTGGAACAGATTAATAACACTGATAGCAACAAGTACACCTGCTTTAGGTTATAACTCAACAACAAATATGTCTACAACAGGTGCAATCGGAAACAACACAGAATACATGGCTCCTGCAAATAATGAATGGGCAACCAAATTATTTGTAATGCCTGTTGGAACAAATATGGTAAGATTTACTGCATTATCAGCATTCGGAAATAACTTATTCATTGATGACATTACTTCAGGTCCATCAACAGGAACAGGTACACCATTAACATTAATTCCTGAAAAATTTGAATTGAAACAAAATTATCCGAATCCTTTTAACCCGACAACAAAGATCAGCTTCTCACTTCCAAAATCAGCTTTCGTTTCATTGAAAGTATATGATATGCTTGGAAAAGAAGTTGCTCAGTTAGTTAATCAGGAATTGACTCCGAATAATTATTCATTCGATTTCAATGCAGCAAACCTTTCATCAGGTGTATATTTCTATAAACTTGAATCTGCTGAATTCTCTGACGTTAAGAGAATGATGCTTATTAAATAATTTAGAAATATAATTTATTTTTACCAAGCCCGTGCATGAAGAATGCACGGGCTTTTTTTTTGTATAGGGATATTAATTGAGATTTATGTATAACTTTACTATTATTTAACTCAATTCTACAATTTTAGCAGATGAGATTTTTTACCTCTTTTATAATATTAGTGTTTTTATTGTGCTGCGGAAAATCTTTTTCTCAGAATAAAAATATTTCCTCCGCACTTCCTGATCCTCATCTTTCAAAACATGTTTATATATATCCTTCTGCATCAGTACAAAGCTATATGAGCCGCTGGTTCGGAGATGTAGTGCAAGGCACTACCGGAATAGTTAAATCATATTTAAATACTCCGGGAAATCTCAACTGGCTTTCAACATCTTCCAGAACATTGTTCGGTGCTGCACGAAGTACATCCGGGATATATTATGGATTAGAGTATCTGGCAGCAGGTTCAGGAAATTTAGTAACAATTGATACTTCAAACGGAAATATAAATACAGTTGCACCGCTAACAGGTTTAGGAGCAGGTCACATAGTTACAGGCATGGCATGGGATAAAGCTGCAAGCACAATGTATGTTGTCTCAATTGATGGTGTCATAGGAAGACTTTATACAATAAATCTCACGACGGGTTTGCTTACAACTGTAGCAGCATCAATGTCCGGTTCAACATTCCCTATCGATATAGCTATTAATAATTCAGGAGTGATGTATAGCTGTGATGTAAACTCCGATGCCTTAAATATAATTAATAAAACTACAGGCGCAGCAACTCAGGTTGGTCCGCTTGGCATAAATATAAATTTTGCCCAGGGTATGGCATTCGACCCTGAAACAGATTCGCTATTCCTTGCAGCATATACTGATGCAGGAAAGCTTTACAGATGTAATACTTCATCAGGAGCCGCTTCATTAATTGGAAATTTTGGCTCAGGCAGTGAGGTTGATGCCTTTATCATTCCGCCCGCTTTAACAAGACAATTGAATCCGTTTTCAATTCAGTCTCCTTTATCCGGTTCAAGAATAATTACAGTTGCAGGCTCAACTGTGCCCGTTACAATTTCATGGGATACATCAGCTGCGGGAGCATCGTACAAATGGATATTTGGTACTGCTCTGCCAACAAGAAGGCTGACAATCGCTTCTGCAACGAATTCAATAACAACTACATTAGGCGCTCTGGATGCATTACTTGCTTCAAACGGATTTACAAATAACGGTACTGCTTCAGATTCAGCAGTCGGCCAATGGGACGTATGGGCATTCAAAGGTACAGGCGCACCGGGTGTTGATTCACTTAAATCTTCCAATGGTCCATTTGCTTTAACATTAAGAAGAGAGCAGGCTGTGTCATCTCCATTTGCTCTTGTCTCTCCTAATGCCGGAACACGAATAGTAACATCTCCGGTAGATAACTCGATTGTAACTTTTACATGGAGAAAATCCGGTCCATCAAATACGTATAAATGGTTGTTTAAAAATGCTCTGACTTATTCTGACCCTTCAACATTCAGATTTTCTTCTAATAGCAACGGTTTTGATACAGTAATATCAATTAGAAATTCTTTTCTGGATAGTGCCATCGCTGGTTTAGGAATAGCTGCAGGCGATTCTATTCAAGGTACATGGTGTGCGCGCTCTTATTCAGGAAGCGATTCACTGAACTCCACTGCACCCGATAGGCAGGTGACTTTTAGAAGAATTGGACTTTTGCCGCTAGACCAAAAATTTTCTGAAACAAATTTTCCACCCCTTTATTGGAGCCTTGAATATACAGCTCCTTTATACTGGTCACGTGAAACTTCAAGCGCTTATGGTTCAGGCACAGGTTCAGCCAGATTTAAATACTGGTCAGCAGAGAACGGAACAACACAGTCACTTATCAGCAATCAGTTTCCACCTATACCATCCAATCTATATTATTTAACATTTGATTATGCTTACAGATTTTATTTGGACGGCAGTGGTGTGCTTGCACAGGATTCATTGGGAGTTTTTACTTCTACTAATAATGGAGCTACATGGACTTTATTCAAGACTTTCATCGCTACTCAAACTCCGCAGACAGGAACAAATACTTCTTCAAACTTAACCACTGCTTCAGGTTCAGGTGAATATACTGCGCCTGCAAACAATGAGTGGGGTACAAAATTTTTACCTCTCCCCATTGGTGTAAATAAAGTAAAATTCACAACATGGAGTGCTTATGGTAATAATTTATTTGTAGATAATATTTTTGCATACTTGTTTGTCGGTACATCCGGCAATAATAATTCAATTCCTTCTGATTTTAAATTGTCACAAAATTATCCCAACCCATTTAATCCTGTTACCAAAATAAGTTTTTCACTGCCTGAGAAATCGTTGGTTACTTTAAAAGTTTTTGATATGCTCGGGCGTGAAGTGGCTCAGCTGGTAAATCAGGAATTGTCAGCCAATAATTACACAGTAAGTTTCGATGGTTCTAAATTATCTTCCGGCATATATTTTTATAAACTTGAAACACCGGAGTTTATTGATACGAAAAGAATGATTTTAATAAAATAAATTTTTATATACACGTTTACTAAAGCCCGTTTGAAGAAATTCAGCGGGCTTTTTTGTTTATATTTCTCCATATTTTTTAAAATCCATAATGATTATTTTTAAACTTTAATAACTCAATTCATTTCTATGAACAAACTCACTGTAAATGATTTAATCGAACAAAAGAAAATTAAGGGCAGACGTATACTTGTAAGAGTAGACTTCAATGTACCGCTTGATGAGAATCGTGAAATAACCGATCCGAAAAGAATAATGGAATCACTTGCCACTATAGCAGCAATATGCACACGCGGCGGAAAGTGTATTTTAATGAGCCATCTCGGCAGACCTAAAGGAGAAAAAAATCCAAAATATTCACTGAATGTTGTAGCAGAATTTTTATCAAATCAGCTGCAAAGAAAAATATTTTTTGCAGATGATTGCATAGGCGATAATGTTCCGCGCATGATAGATGAAATGAAAGATGGAGATATTCTGTTACTCGAAAATTTAAGATTTTATAAAGAAGAAGAAAAAAATGATGCTGAGTTCGCCAAGAAGCTGGCTTCATACGGCGATATTTATGTCAATGATGCATTCGGCACAGCGCACAGAGCGCATGCCTCTACAGAAGGCGTAACACATTATATTAAAGAATGCGCTGCAGGATATCTGATGGAGAAAGAATTAAATTATCTGGCAGATGCAATCGATAATCCGAAGAAACCACTATGCGCAATTCTCGGCGGTTCAAAAATTTCCGGTAAGATAGATGTAATTCAAAATTTAATGACAAAAGCAGATTCAATTTTAATAGGCGGCGGAATGATGTTCACCTTCTATAAAGCTTTAGGATATAATATTGGAAAATCTCTTTTAGAAGAAGATAAAGTTGAGCTTGCAAAAGAAATTCTGGAAAAAGCTAAGTCATCCAATAAAAAATTATTGCTGCCTACTGATGTAGTATATGCAAGTAAATTCGATAACGCTGCTGAATCAAAAATATTTAAAGCCGATGCTCTTCCTGAAGACCATAGCGACTGGATGGGAATGGATATAGGTCCTGATACAATCAAAACATTCAGCGATGAGATAGCTAATTCAAAAACAATTATATGGAACGGACCGATGGGCGTTTTTGAAATGGATAACTTTGCAAAGGGTACTTTTGAAATTGCAAAAGCTTTAGCAGATGCAACTGATAAAGGCGCTATTACAATTATCGGCGGGGGAGACTCTGCAAGCGCAATTGCAAAGGCAGGGCTTGATGAAAAAGTATCGCACGTTTCTACAGGCGGCGGCGCTTCTCTGGAATTCCTCGAAGGGAAAAAACTGCCCGGAGTTGAAGCATTAACGAATATTTGAATCACTGATTTCGCTGATTAATTCTGATTTAAATTGATTGGAATTCATTTCAATCATTTTAAATCAGTGTAATCAGTGATTAAAGTTTTCATTTTAAATCAGAGTAATCAGTGATTAAAATTTTCATTTTAAATCAGAGTAATCAGTGATTAAAATTTTCATTTTAAATCAGAGTAATCAGTGATTAAAGTTTTCATTTTAAATCAATGTAATCAGTGATTCAGGTTTTTATCTGTCAACAATTGCTGCTGTAATTTCTGCTTCGCACGCAATTTCACCGCCGACATATCCTTTATAAGCTTTGCCTTTTAAGTTACAAATTCCTCTTCTGAAATATATCAGTTCCATTTCAATTACTAACTGGTCACCCGGTACAACAGGTTTTCTCATTTTTGCTTCTTTAATTGATGCAAAGTAACCAAGCTTATTAGAGGTATCGCCCAGCTCATTCAAAATTAAAATGCATCCTGTCTGCGCCATAGCTTCGATAATCATTACTCCCGGCATTACGGGTTTTCCGGGGAAATGCCCCTGAAAAAAGGGCTCATTGATAGTAACATTTTTTACACCGACAATTCTTTTACCCATTTCAATTTCAATAATCTTATCAACCATCACAAACGGATATCTGTGCGGAAGAATTTTTAAAATCTCTTCAATATCATAAACTCCTTTAGCGGATTTTAATGTCTGGTATTTTTTCTCAAGCTTCTTCTGCAGATAAAGTTTGCGGAGCATTTTAGTAAATTCTACATTTGCTCTATGCCCCGGACGCGCTGCAAGAATTTGCCCTTTAATCGGCGCGCCAATCAAAGCCATGTCACCAATCAAATCCAATAGCTTATGTCTTGCCGGCTCGTTTTTAAATCTCAGGTCTTTATTATCTAAAATTCCGTTCGAACCCATGATAACGCTTTTTTCAATCCCTAGTCTCTTCTTCATTTTTTCAAAATCTTCATCTGATAGCTCCATATCCATTATCACAATTGCATTATCTATATCTCCGCCTTTAATAAGATTATTTGCTCTCAGCATTTCAACTTCGCTTAAAAAGCAAAATGTTCTTGAAGGAGCAAACTGTTCTGCAAATTCTTTCTGCATGCTGAATAATCCAGTATGCTGCACACCCAAGGCCGGATTATTAAAATCAATCATAACTGAAACTCTGAAATCATCTTTCAAAGGCAGCGCAACTATATCAACATTATTTTTTGTATCCTGATAGTGAACTGTATCTTCAATTATTAAATAATCTTTATTTGCACTCTGCTCAACGAATTCAGCCTTATGCAATGTTTCAACGTATGCCTTTGCGCTTCCATCCATGATGGGAACTTCATTTGAATCAAGCTCTATTAAAAGATTATCAACTTCGCATCCCATAATAGCTGCAAGTACGTGCTCTACAGTATGCACTTCAACGCCATTAACAGCAATAGTTGTTCCGCGCGATAAATCAGTTACGTGGTCAACATCTGCGGGAATTTCAGGTGAATTCTCAATATCAATTCTTTTAAATCTTATTCCGAAATCTTCCGGCGCAGGTTTAAAAGTCATGTTGGATTTGTTTCCAGTATGTAATCCTACACCTGATAAGGTAATAGCATTTTTTATTGTTCTTTGTTTTTCAAACATCTATTTATGGGGTAAATTTTTTATGATTAACTCTAATTCTTTTACTCTTTTTTCAAGCTTCTCAAGATTTCTTATCCGCACTTCCTGCTTCAGGTCTTCTGCCTGCGGCTTTGCCCTGTAACCTAAATAAACTCCGGGCTTCGTTATTGATTTTGAAACGCCAACCGATGCGCCAATAATAACATCATCACAAATTTCTATATGTCCTACAATCCCGGCCTGCCCGCCAATCATGCATCGTTTGCCGATTTTAGTTGAGCCTGCAATTCCTGTCTGCGCAGCAATCACAGTGTTTTCTCCTATGATAACGTTATGAGCTACTTGTATCTGATTATCAAGCTTCACGCCTTTGCAAATCCTTGTCTCTCCTATTGTGGCTCTGTCTATAGAGCAGTTGCTGCCAATTTCAACATCTTCTTCAGTTACAACATTTCCTATCTGCGGAATTTTTTTAAATGAGCCGTCTGTCTGTCTTACCTGCCCGAAGCCGTCACTGCCTATTATTGTACCTGAATGTATTATATTATTCTTTCCTATTTCACAGTCATTATAAATTATTACACCGGCGTATATAACAGTGTTATCCGAAATTTTAACATTATCACCGATAGTAGTATTGGAGAAAATTTTTACATTATCTCCTATGAAACAATTATTTCCTATTGACACAAAATCGTCAATAAAAATATTTTCACCTATAGCGCAGTTTTTACCTGTGGAAGATTTTTCCGAGATTCCTTTTTTATCTATTACTAACCCCTGTGAAAACTCATTTAAAATTCTTACAAATGAATTATAAGAATCATCTACGGCTAATAAAAAAATATCATCCCGGAGATTTTCAGGATGAAAATTTTTATTTACAATTAATGCCGATGCATTTGTAGTGCTGTAATATTTTTCGTATTGGGGGTTGGCGATAAAAGAAATATCACCCTGAGAAGATGATTCTATCTTTGAGATTCTATTTATTTCAATGTCTTTCGATTTATCAAAATCTACATTTAATATTTTTGCAATCTCTGATAGTTTCATTTAGTATTGTGTAAAGCTTAAATGGAACGGCTGAAGTGAAATATTTTATTTTCCTTCTACAATTTTCTGAACTTTTGCCGTCAGGTCATATTTTTCATTCACATAGAGAAGTAAAATCTCGCTGCTCCTGTCGAATACATAATCAAAGCCGTCTTCCTTGGCAACTTTTTCTATTGCAAGAAAAATTCTGTCCTGAACAGGTTTCATAAATTCAACCTGTTTTACAAAATACTCTCCGTTCTCACCGAACTTCTGAACTTTAAAACTTGTAATAGCCTCGTCAATTCTCTTAATATCACTTTCAAACTGAGTTTTAAGCTGGTCTGTTAAAATTAGTTTTTTCTTCTCATAATCATCTTTGATAATTTTTAAGCTGTCCTGAAGTTTTGTAAGCTCTGTCTGCCACTCTACCACCTGATTATCAAGCCTTGTCTTTGCATCGCGTGACTCCTGCATTGCATCGATGATTTTTCTTGAATCTATATATCCTACTTTTGTCTGTGCTGAGGCAAAAGATGATACTCCTATCAGTATACCAACGAAAAATAAAAATATTTTTAATTTAGTCATAATAAAATTTAAAAAATTTTAGTTTTTGAAAAATAGGATAAATAGACTCAAATGAAAAAATTATTTTAGTTTATCTAAAACTTTGAATGTAATATCAAATTCTTTATCACCGTAAACCATTGCGCCTGTCGATTTATCCAGAACAAAATTTATTTTCATTTCCTTTGCAACTGATTCAATTGTCTTTGTAACTTTTTCCTGAACAGGTTTGAACATTTCCTGCTGTCTTGAAGCAAGGTCTCTGTCTGCAAATTGTTTGTAGTAAGTAAGGCTTTCATCAAGTGTTCTTACTTCTGTCTGCATTGTTTGAAGCTCCTGCTCAACTGCCTGCTTTTGTGCATCTGTAGTTATTTGTCCTGCCTGAACTTGTTTCTGAACTTCTTCATATCTTGTCTGCATTGTCTGAGCTTTTGTTTTTATCTCATTCTCTTTTGCAGTAATGGTATCCTGATATAATTTAGCTACACCTTGTAAGTCTTTTGTTATTTGTGTGTATTCAGGAAGCTGTTTTAAAATTGTTTCCGAATCTACATAGGCAACTTTAACCTGAGAGTATGATTTGCCTGCGCCCATTAAAATAATGAATGCGGCCAGAACAAATGCCATTTTTATTGCTGATGTTTTCAAAGAATAGTTCTCCTTTAAGTATTTATTAAATTATTAAAATTTATTTTAAAATCCCTTTCCAAACTGGAAGTGGAATAACCATTTCGGCTCCTGTTTGTGTTCAATCAGTCTGTCAAATCCGTATCCGAAATCAAATCCTACCAAGCCTACTGCCGGTAAAAGAAGTCTTGTACCGAAACCAACTGAACGTCTTAAATCAAACGGGTCAGTCTTTTTAATATCACCCCATACATTTCCTGCATCTGCAAATGCGAGAATAAAAATCGGAAGCGGGTCTAATGATAATGCATATCTTAATTCTGCAGAGTATTTAATTGCTACTTTACCGCCGATAGGGCTGCCGCTTGTAGACTTCGGTCCGATATTTCTGTCATCATAACCTCTTAGAGAAATTGTATTGTATGTTAATCCGTTACCGCCCATATAGAATGTTTCTGTCGGGGGAAGATACTTATCGCTTGCAAGTGAATTTATGAAAGAGAAATTAAAGTTAGTATAAAGAACTAACTTCCTGTCACGTGTTAAAGCTTCGTAAGCATCGATTGTAAAAATATTTTTTATGTATTCTGTATTTCCCGGGAGAAAAGGTCCGCCTGAAAGCTCGGTTGATAACTGGAACTTTGTACCTGAAGTAGGGAACACAGGGTCGAATACGGATGAACGTGTTAAAATTTGTTTTAAAGCTATCTGGTCTCTGGTACCTGTTTGATAATAATTATCGCCGTTAATAACTTCAGTCTTCTGATATTTTACCTGATAATCAATTCTGAAAAAGTCATCCGGCCATTTTAATCTTCTTCCGATTGTTGCATAAATACCCGTCTCACGGATGTCGTAAGAATAATTTTGTCTCGTATCATACAAATTAAAACCTAAAGATGTCGGAGTATTGTATAGCCAAGGTTCCGTGAAACCAATAGAGAATGTTCTGTAAGTTCCGCCTTCACCGAACTGCCAGTTGAAATTTAAAATTTGTCCTGCACCGCCTGAGAGAGGCTGGGAGATATCAAAGTTATTGAATGTTAATCCTAATGAACCCGTAATACCGAAGCTTCCACTGTAACCTACCGATGCATTGAACTGGTCAGATGAACGCTCTTCGACTATATATTTCATGTTTACAGTTGAATCGCCTGCAAGCTGAATATCCTGTGTTAATTTTTCAGGATTGAAATAATTTAATGCTCTTAACTGCTCGAGGCTTCTTTTTACCGCGCTCTTTGTGAAATAATCTCCTGGTATTGTGTAAAGCTCTCTTCTTAAAACTTTATCTTTTGTTTTATCGTTACCGTCAAAATTTACAAGTCCGAATTTGAAAGGATTATTTTCAGTAATTGTTATTACTAAATCTATTTTGTTATCGCCGACTACTTTTTCTTCTACATCGGCATTGAATGCAAGATATCCGTTATCAAGATAAGTTGAGCTGATATCGGTTTCCGCTTCGTTGCTGTAGATGTTCATCTGCAATTTCTTAGTGTTATAAACGTCGCCCTTTTTAAACCCAAGTTTTGCGCTTAAAACTGTATCACTGTACAGCTTATTGCCTTCGAACTTTATATTGTTTATATAAAACTTTTTACCTTCATCTACTTTAATTACAATGTTAACATTTTCTTTTGCAGGATCAATTTTTAAATCATCTTCCAGGATAACTGCATCTCTGTAACCTTTTTCTTTGTAATAATTGGTGATGAGTTTTTTATCCTCTTCAAATTTTTTCTTATCGAATTTTGCGCCGTCCCAGAATTTCCACCATACTTTTTCAGAGGTCTCGGACATCTCGTCCTTTAAATCATCTGACTTTATAGCTTTGTTTCCTTCGAACTGAATCTTTCTTACAGTTAAGCTTTTACCTTCACTTATTTTTATTCTTACTCTTGCTTCATTGCTGGCAGAAACAAGCATATCTGTTTTTACAGTGGCAAGCGCATATCCTTCTTCAGCATAGTATTTCATCAGATTATATTCAATATCTTTCAGCTTCTGGTCAGTGATAACTTCACCCTTAACCATATTTACTTTTGTTTCCAGATCTTTTTTATCGAGATCATCATTGCCGGTAATTTCAATAGATTCAATTCTCGGATACTCAGCGACTTCAATTATTAAATAAGCATCGGAACCGAATTTTTTATCTATGTAAATTTTTATATCGGAGAAAAGTCCGAGATTCCAAAGCTTCTTAACGGCATCTCTTGTCTCTTCTGAAGGGATAGCTATTTCCTGCCCGACCTGAAGACCGGTGTATGAAACAATTGTTTTTGAATCGTAATTTTTATTGCCCTTGGTATTTACACTTACAATTTTATATACAGGCGGACCCGTTTGCGAGTAAATATTTCCGTTTGTTAAGAGGGAAGAAAAAATGAATAACGATAATAAATATAAAAATACTTTTCTTTGATTGAGCATTAAGTTTTGTTTATTTCTTTTGTAGTTGTTCGCTTACAAGACCGAATCTTCTTTCGCGTTTTTGATATTCTGCTATTGCTTTATAAAAGCTGTTTCGTTTGAAATCAGGCCAGTAGATTGTATCTATGTAAATTTCAGAGTAGGCCAGCTGCCATAATAAAAAATTACTTATTCTGTAGTCTCCGCCCGTACGTATCATTAAATCGGGGTCGGGGATTGATTTTGTTACTAAATAATCCGAGAACAATTCATCATTAATTTCACCCTGTGTTATCTTTCCGTTCTTATAATCTTTCGCGATATTTTTTACTGCGTTAACAATATCCCATCTTCCGCTGTAGCTCAAAGCAAGGTTCAATGTCAGCTTGTTATTGCCCTTGGTATATTCCATACAGTCATTCAGTTCCTGCATTACTTTTTCAGGAAGTGTTGTAAGGTTTCCCGATGCAATAAGTCTTACTCCGTTCTGATGTAAACGTTCTGTCTCACCTCTAATTGCTTTTATTAAAAGCGTCATCAGAACTGATACTTCATTCTTTGGTCTTTTCCAGTTTTCAGTAGAAAAAGTATAAAGCGTTAAATACTTTACACTGCCGAGTTCCACACATGCTTCAACAATATCTCTTGCAGAATTAACACCTTCTTTATGTCCGAATACACGATTATAGCCCTTCGATTTCGCCCATCTTCCGTTGCCGTCCATGATGATTGCAACGTGTTTGGGGATTTCGCCATTTTTCTTTAAATCTTCCTGTAATTGTTTATCTTTTTCTGCGTTTTTAGCCAATTTTTAAAGGAAATTTTCTGCGGAATAACAAATATTGCTTATAGTAAATCAAATTACAATGTAAACAGAAATCTGTAAATAACGTCTCAAATACAACAAAAAGGGATATTAGCCGTCAAAAATATCTTAATCATTCTGACAATAATATCAAATCATTTAAATCAGAATTAATCAATGTAATCAGTGATTTAATCAGTTACCCGAATTTCATAGCTTCCCGTACTTCAATCATCGTTTCTTCTGCGACTTTTCTTGCCCTCGTTTCACCGTCTTCAACTATTTCAAGTACTTTGCTTAGATCTTTCTCAAGTTCTGCTCTTTTTTCTCTTACAGGTGCGAAATGCCCTGCTATCTTATCTGCACACTTCATTTTACAATCAAAACAGCCTAAAGTTCCGCTCTTGCAGCCTTCTCTTATTTCAGGCTCTTCCTCGGGATTAAATTTCTGATGATAAAGGTAAACTAAACATATATCCGGATTTCCCGGGTCGCCTTTTCTTAGCTTTGCAGGGTCAGTAAATGCCTTCTTCATCTTCGCTCTTATTTCATCCTGTGCATCTGAAAGTAAAATTCCGTTGCCAAGCGACTTGCTCATCTTTGCCTTGCCGTCAAGACCGGGCAGCCTTGCGAATTTTGTTATCTTAGGTTCAGGTATTGGAAAAATTTTCTTTCCGTTTAAATCAAATGCCTGATTGAAATGTTCAGCAATGTGTCTCGTAATTTCTACATGCGGCACCTGGTCTTCACCAACCGGCACTGCATCACCTTTATATAATAAAATATCTGCCGATTGTAATACAGGATAGCCGAGATGTCCGTATGTAATGCTTTGTACATTTAAATCTCTAACCTGCTCCTTCACTGTAGGATTTTTTTCTAATCTTGCAGTAGTAATCAGCATAGAGAAAATAAGATGCAGCTCTGTATGCTGTTTTATTTTTGACTGTCTGAAAATAGGGGACTTTTCCGGGTCAATTCCGCATGCAATCCAGTCAATGACCATATCAATCGAATCTTTATAAACATTCGCAGTATCCAGCGAAGTCGTCAGAGTGTGATAATCAGCTATCAGATGGTAGTTCTGATAATCATTCTGCAGGTCGATCCAGTTTTCAAGCGCGCCTACATAGTGCCCTATATGAAGCTTGCCCGTAGGCCTCATTCCCGAAAGTATAATTTTTTTCTTTTGTTCAGACATAAAAAATAATTTACTGCTAATAATTTCACCTTTGCCCCCTCCTTAATAAGGAGGGGGTTGGGGGTGGTTAACTTTATAAAATTCCTGCTAAGGAGGTATATCTAAGCATAGCTATTTATATAAAAAAAGATGACAGGCCTTCTATTAACTAATAAAGGTGAGTCATCTGAATTTAATGTGGAAAAACTTTTAAAAATTTTCTATATATGCTTTTGTTAGTTTGTATGTTGCCTCAAGTCCTTTTTCGTGAGTTCGTTCAACTCCGTGTGAAGCAGATACTCCCGGACCGATCAGCCCTACTCTTACATCATAGCCGGAACGCACTGCTGCGCTTCCGTCCGAGCCGTAGTAAGGATATATATCTATCACGTAATTAATTTTATTTTTCTCTGCAAGTTTGCGAAGCTTTTCATTCACAGTAAAATCATACGGACCCGATGAATCTTTCACACAAATCGAAACTGCATCTTCTCTTCCCGTGCATCCGTTACCTACAACTGCCATATCAAGTACAAGAAGCTCTTTTACTGAAGCAGGAAATCCTGTGCTTGAGCCGTGACCGACCTCTTCATAATTAGAAAAATAAAATCCTACATTTTTTGCTTTGCCTGACTTTGAATATTCTTTGATCAATTCAATCATCACTGCTGCGCATGCTTTATCATCAAGAAATCTTGACTTCACAAATCCTGTATCAGTTGTTTCAAATCTTGTATCATAAAAAATAAAATCACCGACTTCAATGCCGAGCTTCCTTACGTCTTCATCACTATATACCAATGCATCAATTCTTACTGACATTTTATCCAGCTCTCTTTTCTCCGACTGAACATTTCTGTTCACGTGAGCCGCAGGATTATTTAAAAGAAAAGTGCCTCTGAACAATTTCCCCTTGCTGTTCCTTATCGTAACATATTCGCCTTCAAACGAATTCAACGGATAACTTCCAAGTTCTGTAATTTCCAGAGTACCGTCGCCTTTAACTTCTTTTACCATCGCGCCAAGCGTATCGATATGCCCTGTTACAACAAGCTCAGGATTTTCGCTAAGCGATACAAGCAATGCGCCTTTATTGGTCTTTGTAATATGCAGCTTTGAACCTTTGAAAAGCGATTCAATATAATTTATAACTTCAATTGTATAGCCTGTGGGAGAATGAACTGCCAGAATTTCTTTTAAAGTGCTTACAACATTTTTCATTTAGTGCTGTCTATTAAAATTTTGTAGATTGTTTCATTCTCTTTAGTCATGCCGTATTTTTCACGGGCAGTCTGTTCAATTTTTTTATCGGAACTTTTTAATTCTTCAATATCTTTTTGCAATTCCTTTGTCTTCATCTGCTCTGCCTTTAATTGTTCTTCAAGGTCTTTTCTTTCGCTCTCCATTTTTATTCTGGAAATCAGTCCTTTATTCCCGACCGATGCAAAGACAATTAACCCTGTAAGCACTATTACGAACAAAACAACTTTCTTGTTGTACTTTATAAACCTCAGGACGATTTTTAGCAAACCATCGCTCTTGCCATCCCTTTGCGGTTTAGTTTCCATAAGAAGATTATTTAAGAAGATTTATTTAACAACCGTATTGTCATCCCGCACTTGATGCGGGATCCAATCAAACGTCTTTTTTTCCTCTCCTTACTAAGGGGAGGGCTAGGGAGGGGTTAATGGGAAGAATAAATTAAATTTGCTCTCACTCCTTAACCTCCCCCTTAATCCCCCTCCTTAGTAAGGAGGGGGAACTCGCGTTGTTCTTTTTCCCAAACTCTGTTTGGGAAAGCATTGTGTGCGAAACTCTGTTTCGCCATAAACGTGAAACGGAGTTTCACAAACTGTTTCCGTCCCAAACGGAGTTTAGGACGGAGTACAAGAAAAATCTCTAATACTTCTCCATCGATAACTGAATAAGCTTATCAATCAACTGCGTAAAATCCATACCCATTGCCTTTGCAGATTTCGGAACAAGTGATGTCTCCGTCATTCCCGGCAATGTATTTACCTCTAAGCAGTAAAACTCTTTATCGTAATTCGATTGCAGAAAATCCACTCTCGAATAAACTTTGCATCCCAATGCACTATGCGCTTTTAAGGCAAGCTCCTGAATTTTTTTTGTATCCGCTTCCGTCATCTCTGCAGGGCAAAAATATTCCGTCATTCCCTTTGTGTACTTGTGCTCGTAGTCATAGATTCCATCCTTAGGTCTTATTTCAATCACGGGATATGCTTCATCGCCCAGTATAGATACCGTTAACTCTTTTCCCTCTATGTATTTTTCAAAAAGGACTTTCCTCGAGTAATTAAAAGCAAGCTGTACTGCCTTTGAATACTCGGCGTAATCATTTTCATCTTTTAAAATTGTAATACCTACACTGCTGCCGTCATCATCAGGTTTAACTACGATAGGAAAAGCTAATTGTTTATGAATCTTCTTTAAAAATTCTTCGCTCAATGCTTCCTCCTTTGAGAGAGAAAACATCCATCTCGGAGTTGGGATATTATTATTGCAAAAAATTACCTTCGCGACTTCTTTATTAAATGCCAGCGCTGATGCAAAATAATCAGAGCCTGTATATTTCATGTGACGCAAGTCTAACAGCGACTGTATCTTTCCGTCCTCACCGAATTTTCCATGAAGTCCGAGAAAAACAAAATCTGTGTCGTTAAACAAATCAGAGTTAAAGCATCGTAAAATATTCCTGTCGGCAGTTCGTCTTATTTCAAGAAGTTTTTCTGCAGAAGGATATTCACCGCTGACTTTATCTTCAAAAATTTTTTCTTCGCTTACAGTTTCATCGCCATAGACGGGGTCAATAACTTTTACGTTATGCCCAAGCTCGCGCAGGGATTTTAATATACTTCTGCTGGAAGAGAGGGCAACATCGCGCTCGGCAGACGGTCCTCCCGTTATAAGAATTATGTTCAATATTTTGGATATAAAAGATTGAATTTACTTAAAAATAATCAATAATTAAATGAAGAAAAGGGGAGTTTAATAATCAATTTTAATATCATTATTTTTCCAGAATTCTTTTATTATCGTTGCTTTACTATGTTGACTTTTTAGTTTTTTTATTAATTTACTGCTTACAAATGAATTAAAGTCATATGTTTCATAAGATATTTTGTTTAAATATTTGTCATATTCTTTTAAATACATTAAAAAATCAAAGTTTTTTACTTTGAGAACATCAATGTATTCAACCAAAAAATTTATATTTATTAGAATTAATTTTTTCACTTCAACTTTTTTAAGCGAGATTTTGCTTAATTCATCTTCAAAAATAGAATTAAGATAAAAATTAACACCATTGATATCCAGTGTCCTATCTGTATATACTATTATAGGGAAAACAACTATTTTTTCATATTTAGATTGGACATCGTCTATTGCATCCTGTTTAGACTTCCCCTCATCGATTTTTATTATTGTTTTAATTAGTTGGTGTACACCGGCATCTTCAATTAATCTACTTTTTATATATTCATAAATTGCTTTTGGGTCTTGCGAATTTTTAACCTCTGCGCTTATTATTATATCCTTACATTCTATTAAAATTAAATTGTTGAAATGTATCAAATAAAAATCTGAACATTCAAACCCTTTAAAGTTTTTACTTTTAAATACTTTAAACTTATTTTTAAATGCTTCGAATAAAATATAATTTAATAAATATTCTTCAACGAATTTCTGTGAGTAATAATTTGTTCTAAAAAGTGGTAATGTTAAATTTTTATCTTTCCTCTTAAGTATATCGTAAAAATCAAACTGTAAGCTATTAAATAATTTGTCTAAAAAAAATTTTAGATTTAAGAAAATAAATTGATCCTCTTTAATTTTGAATAAAGGGTACTTCCTTAGTATTTTAAAATCGTTATCATTAACATCAAATGTACTCTTTTTTGATTTCACTATATCTAACCCATTTAGTAAAGTTAGTTCTCTTGTTGACTTAGGGTCAACTTGGATTATATATTTTGAGTCTTTATAACTCACATAATCTTCCATATTAAATTGTCTCAAAAAAACACTTGCAACGTTTTTTATAAATGATTGCCAGGTATCATACCCTCTTTCTTCAAGAAATGTTTTTAAAAAAGGCTCTAATTCTGATGATTCAGCAAATTTAAAAAACAATATTGCTTTGAAAATTTGAATAAAATAATCTTTTGCAGGGTTTAGAAATTCTAATTGATAAAAAAATAGAGTTAAATAATAGGTTAATAATATCTGATTGTCATCCTTATTTTGTGTATACTCTGTAATTTTATCTGACTTAAAACTATATTGCTCATTTAAAAATAAGTACGCTTTAAATAAATTTATGTAGTCATTTGGGGTAGTTTTTCTTTGATTTTCATTCCCCTTAAGTATTGCAAATTGTTGAATTTTTAAATTTGCTATAGGGGTAAACAAAATTATTCTTTTAAATCCGTCTTCTTCTTGAATTTTATTAAAAATCTTTGCCAAATGTTTAACATATACACCCTCAAATTCAAATAATTTCAAAAAAATGTCGTTATCAATATCAAAACTTCCCGTTCTATACAACATTCTATAACTTAAATTTGAAGTGAAGTTAATTAAAAATTCTTTAGGAATATGTCCAAGCAATTTATCCAAGTCCACTGATTGGTAATCATTAAATATGTCAATATCTGATAAGGTAATGTATCTGGAGAAAGTCATTATTTTGTTTTATATAAATTAAATAGATTTATTTAAACAATGAACCTAAATTATTTCCTATTCCTACTAATAGGTAAAACTCTCTTCCATTACTTTCAAAACACATCAAGGCATAAAATAATAAATCTACCTATTAGTAGTAATAGGCAGACCACTCTTCCGTTTTATTTTCAATTGATGTAAATTATAACTGAAGACCTGACAGGTTTTTAATCCTGTCAGGTCAGTGACATAAATAAAATGTGACAATAATGTGACAATCCGGCGAACACGCACCACCTCGCCTTCGGCGAGCCACCTCCCTCAAGGGAGGAATTTGGGTTTTCAGAAACACATAGAGATAAGATGAACCAAATTCTCCCCTTGAGGGGAGTCCGACGAAGTCGGGAGGGGTGTTTGAGGGAAAATGTGACAATAATGCCACCCTATAACTTTGCTGAACATGCCCCCTCTCCCGCTAAAGCGGGATTTGATAATTAATAACTTACGAAGGATGGGGATTAGGGGGAGGTCGCATAATCAATTTGATTGGATTCCCGCCTTCGCGGGAATGACAATACTAAATTAAAATGTGACAATTATGTTACAATGTGACATTTGTGAAATTTTGTGCTTTAGTGTTTTTATGACGGAAGACTAATTCCTTATTTTGCAGAAATCCGTCAAAAATCCGTCACTGACGAATTTTCTAAATTCCCGTTGTTGTTTTTTCAACACCGGAATTCAGCAATGACGGATTTCGAACATTCGTAACTCGAAATTCGTAATTGAACTAAAAGTGACTTTTTAAAGAAACTCAATTCAGCTATGTTGTACATTTGATAAATGAAAGTTGACCTGCACCTACATACTTACTACTCCGACGGCTTCTTCTCGCCTTTTGAAATAGTTAAGAAAATCCAGAAAACCGGTACGAAAATTATCAGCATCACTGACCACGATAATATCGGCGGACTGAAAGAGGCTATCCGCACGGGACTTAAAGAAGACATCGAAGTCATTCCCGGAGTTGAAATCAGCGGCGAATACATGAACCGCGAAATGCATATCCTCGGCTATTTCATCGACCCGAATGCTCCTGTGATGAAAGAGCTTCTGACTGAAATTCAGGAGGAACGCATATTACGGATAAAGAAAATTATAGCTAAGCTTAATGAGCTCGGCAGTACAATTACATATGACGATGCCAAAGAGGATTTGAAAACGACGGTTTCAATCGGAAGACCTCACATTGCAAACGCATTAGTGAAGCAGGGTTTTGTGAAAAGCTTCTTCGACGCTTTTTCAAAATACATAGGTGATGATAAAATTGCCGATGTAAAAAAAGTGCGACCAAACTATGATAGAGTTTTTAAAGTAATAAAGGAAGCAGGTGGATTGTCGTTTCTTGCACACCCTGCAAAGTATTTTAACGAAGAAGAGATAAAGATTTTTAAGGCCGCAGGACTGGACGGCATTGAAGTAGTGCACCCTTCACATAATACAAATGAAGTAAAGAAGTTTAAAGAAATAGCAGTGAAACATAATCTGCTGACATCAGGCGGCTCTGATTTTCACGGCGGCAGAAAAAATGATGCCGGTAACATGGGAAAATATTATATCTCCGAAAAAGAAGTTGAAAGAATGAGAGCGATGCTTCCTAAAAAACAACTCGCAATATAATTGAACATGAATTTTTAAATGGACTTTTCAAATAAGAAAATAGGAATTGTAATCAGCAAATATAATGAGCCGATAATAACGGCTCTGCTGAAAGGCGCAAAGCTTGCACTTGAAGAAAAAGGCTTTGATGAAAAAAATATTGATGTGTTTTTTGTGCCCGGCGCCTATGAAATTCCGCTGATTGTAAAAAAACTTTGCAACCTTACAAAGTATGATGGGATTGTAACGCTTGGCTGTGTAATAAAAGGCGAAACTGCTCACTTTGAATACATCTGCGAACCGCTATCACATACGCTTATGAATTTGTCCGTTGATTTTGAAATTCCGATAGGCTTCGGAGTGCTGACAACTCTTACTCCCCAGCAGGCTTACGAAAGAAGTCTTGAAGGAAAAGATAACAAAGGCTATGAAGCCGCCTCTGCAGTTATAGAAATATTAGAACTAAGCGAAAGTATAAATTAATTTATTACTTTTCGTCTTTTATAATCTTCCTTAGCTCTTCATGTATCAATCCGTTAGTAGCTAAAATTTCCTTATTGTATATTGAGAGTGGTTTGCCGTCGAAGTCGGAAAGTGTTCCGCCCGCTTCAGTAAGAATTATACATCCTGCGGCTACATCCCATGCATTGAGATTGTACTCCCAGAATCCTTCGAAGCGTCCCATGGCAGTCCAGCATAAGTCAAGTGCTGCTGAGCCGAGTCTGCGAACAGGAATATCTGCGTAAACTATTCTGTTAAATACTTCTGCCGGCTTATGTTTATTGCGGCTTGCGTCATAGGGAAAACCTGTAACAAGCAGTGACTTTGCAAAGTTATCTTCCTTTGATACGTGTATTTGTTTGTCGTTAAGATATGCGCCTTGTCCTTTTTCAGCAAAGAACATTTCATTCATCATAGGATTGTAAACCGCTCCCATGATAACTTCACCGTCTTTTTCTAATCCTATAGAGATGCATGTTATCGGAATTGCATGAGCAAAATTTATCGTTCCATCAATCGGGTCGATTATCCATTTGTAATTTGACTCCTGTGTAAGTGCGCCAATTTCCTCCGATAAAATATTGTGAAGAGGGAAGTCGTTCTTTATGATTTCAATTATTTTGGTTTCGGACATTTTATCAATCTCAGTTACGAGATTTGCAATCATATCCTTACTTTCGATTTTAAATGTGCCTTCGAAGTTCTCTTTTAATATCTTTCCTGCTTCTGTTATAGCTTTATGTAGTGTGTTTTTCATGGGAGAATCTGGTATTATTTAATTTCAAATGATAGTCCGTCGTAACCAAGTTGTATTTCCGGCGGCAATGTTTTATTTGTTTCTTCGTGCGCCATATCATGGGTGATATGAGTAAAATATGTCTGCTTTGGTTTTAATCTTTTGGCGACTTCAACTGCCTGCTCAAGATTAAAATGCGTCGGATGCGGTCTGTGTCTTAAAGCATTAAGAACAAGTACATCAAGATTTTGCAGTTTTGCAAATTCCGATTCAGGAATCATACTTGCATCAGTTATATAGGCAAAATTTCCTATTCTGTATCCGTAAATCGGAAGATTACCATGGTAAAATTCTATGGGTATAATCTCCAGTCCGTTTATCTTGAAAGGATTTAAATCTATGTAATTGAAATTCAATAGCGGAACTGAATTATGTTTCTGAAGCCTTTCATCAAGCACATATCGGAAAGTAGTTTTTATTTCATCAAGTGTAAGCTTATTGCCGTAGATATCTATTTTCTTTTTCTTCTGCTGATTTATCTGGCGAAGGTCATCCATTCCTCCAATGTGGTCAATGTGATGATGCGTAAACAAAACTACATCAACATCATCAAAATTATTTGTAAGCATTTGCTGACGGAAATCGGATGAAGTATCTATAAGAAGTTTTAATGTATCGCTGCCGTTTATTCCGTAGCCGGGAATTTCAAGATATGCAGAAACTCGTAATCGTTTATCTTTAGGATTTGTTGAGTGGCAGGTTGCGCACGGACAGCCTATGACGGGTATTCCTTGTGATGTGCCGGTGCCGAGCAGTGTAACTTTCATGGTAAATTAATCCTTGTTATTAGTCTTCTTCTGCGGAAGCGTTTTCAATCAATTCTCTTATATTGGGTTTTATAAAAATATCTTCAACTCCGATTTCAGCAATGTTGCTTGCAAGTACGCTTATTTTTTTATCCTGTTCAAGATCTTTTTTCAAAAGGAATATCTTCTCTTCTCTTAATAAGCAAAATCCACCTTTGAAAGTTCCTCTTTCAATACGGACTCTGTATCCCATGTTGTTAAGAAGCTCAATGAGTTCATTTATGGTAACGTCTTTCTTTTCGTCAGTTTTTTTTACGTGTTGTTTTTTTATGAGTGACATTTGTAGCTAGATTATTTTTCATCAATAATTAAATCATCTTCCTCATGGAAAATATATTTGTAGGAGTGTTCCTTTGCTTTGTTCTTTTCGTACTCGAGCTGCTCGCGTGATTTTTTCAGAGGCTGGAAAATTGCAATACCGATAATTGTATAATAGGAAAGAACTGCAATCCATGGAACGCCTTTTAAAAATCCGATACGCTCGCCGAAAAGCTTTAACAAAACATCGTGGTTTGCCGGTCTTGTATTAAAAAGCAGAACAAATTTTAAATCGATGTATGAAGTATAAATTTCAACAGGTACGAATGCAAAAAATAAAATTGCACTCATCAAAAGCCATGGGTTTTCTTTCAGCTTTATCTTGCAGTTTTTGATAAACACAATCGCAGCAAGAAGTGCTATAGGATAAAAAATCATAATTGTAAGAGAACAGTTTGCGATTGCCTGAAATATCTGATTCTCTTCATCGGGAGGAATGCTCGTTCTGAAATTGAATTCGTCGTAATTCAAAAGCTGATTGCCAATGAAAAAACGGATGTTCACAGCACCGAGCCAGAAAATGGCTGCAATGACAAGAACTAATAAAGCTATTTTAGATGTTTTATTCAGCAAGTGTGATGTAAAAAATAAATTTAGTGAAAATGAAGTTCTTAAGAAATGGAATTAATCGAATAGTTCTTTTATAAGCTGTTCTTTTGAAATCGATAAAGAATCGGAAATATCTTTAAGAATATTATTCAATGTTCCGATTTTAATAGGACTATGATTTGGAATTGTTATGTGATGGGTTGTAGATTCTGTAGTTTTTGTTAATCTGATATGGCTTCCGACTTGCCGTGTAACTTCGTAATTAAATTTCTTGAGACTTTTTATTAAATCAGTTGAACTAACATCTCGAGGGATTTTCATACAGAAAGTGTCTCTTCCTTTACAAATCGTAAGGTTATAAAAGATGGAGCCTCAGTATCTTCAAAATGACAGTGTACGGCTTCTTTAATATTAGATTTTAATTCGTCGATGGACTCAGCTTCAGTAAATATTGATTCACCAATGGCTTTTGCTTCATATCCACCTTCTAAAGATTCTTCAACTAGGAATATGATTTCATTTGCTTTCATAAATATAAGATAAAGAAAAATTATTAAATTTTCAGTTAATATGTGCTTACGAATTCCATTTAAACACTCTTCCTTTATTCTTAATTTATTAGTCAACAAAAAATAATGATAACAGAACAAAACGTAAAGAGTATCTTAGCTGCTATTAACGAACCTTTTCTTAAAAAGGATTATATCACATTAGGATTTTATAAAGGCATCTCAATAAACGGCAAGAACTTAATTTTAAATTTAGGAATATCCGATCCGCTGAATAAAAATCTTGAGCCGGTAAAAACACAGATTTCAAATTCGATAAAATCGGCATTCAATGAAGTCGAGAATGTTGTGATAAATTTTACACTTGGAGTTACAAATCATCGTAACGATAAAAAAGCTTCCATACTTCCGAATATAAAAAACACAATCGCAGTTGCTTCAGGCAAAGGCGGTGTAGGGAAATCAACAGTTGCCGTTAATCTTGCAGTTGCTCTTGCTCAAAAAGGCGCTAAGGTAGGATTGATTGATGCCGATATATACGGTCCATCAATTCCTCTGATGTTTGGAACTAAAGAGAAGCCTTTCTTAGTTAAAGATGGTGAGAAGAATAAAATGCTTCCGGTTGATGCGCATGGTGTGAAACTAATGTCTATCGGATTTTTAATGGAAGAGGGTACTGCTGTTGTATGGCGCGGACCCATGGCTTCAAGCGCGCTTCGTCAGTTTATGACGGAAGTTGTATGGGGAGAGCTTGATTATTTATTATTCGATATGCCTCCGGGTACGGGTGATATTCAGTTAACGTTAAGCCAGACTATTCCGCTTACGGGAGCAGTTATGGTTACAACTCCGCAGGATATTTCTCTTGCAGATGCGCGTAAGGGGTATGTGATGTTTGAAAAAGTAAACGTGCCTACATTGGGAATTATAGAAAACATGAGTTACTTTAAACACGCTGACGGAAAGAAAGAATTTATATTCGGTGAAGGCGGCGGTAAAAAAATGAGTGATGAATTTAAAATTCCTTTATTGGGAGAGATACCAATTAATACAGCAATACGAGAAGGCGGCGATTCTGGAATTCCGATTGTATTAAAAGCGCCTGACTCTGAAACTGCAAAAATTTATAATGATATTGCATCAAAACTAGTATTGGAAGTAAATATGTTCAACGCTAAAGAAAGCGAAATGCCTGAACTTGAAATTAATATTTAAAACTATGAAACATTTAATTGTATTATTCGGATTGCTGCTTTTATTAAGCGGCTGCGGAAACTCCGGCGGCTCAGATTCTCCTGCCAACTCAATAAAAGATTTTGTAAAGTCCGTGAAAGAAGGCAGCACTGAAAAAGCCTGGACATTTCTTTCGGCAGAATCTCAGAAACAATTCGAGACAACTGCAAAGACAAGAAATCTTTCAGGTAAAGAAGCTTTTGATAAGGATTTTAAAAATCCGAAATCTCTAGGAAATCTTAATGAAGATTTTGAAGTTATTGATGAAAAAAAGGATGGTGATAATGCAATGGTAACTTTGAAATTCAAATCGGGGAAAACTCTTGAAGTATATTCGATAAAAGAAGGTGCATGGAAATATGATCTGGCAAGAACGAATAAGGAAATGATGAAGTTAGTAGAATAATTTTAAGTTTTAATTTTTATATGGAAATATCTCTTTCACAAATAGAAGAAGTATTAAAAAGAATTCGCCCTTATTTACAGATTGACGGAGGTGATGTTGAAGTTGTAAATATCAAAGATGAAAGTATTGTTGAGCTGCGTTTGCTCGGTTCGTGTCTCGGCTGCCCTATGAGCCAGATGACATTGCGCGCTGGTGTTGAACGTGTGCTTATGAAAGAATTACCATGGGTAAAAAGAGTTGAACAGGTTGCATAATTAAATCAAGTTTTCGTGTTTTCCAATATCTTTAAACTCTGCCGGGCCGACATTATACCCTTTAATTGTTTTTCCTTTTTGTAACTCATCAAGATAGATTTCAATAATATCTTTGAACTCTGCTTTATATCCTGAATTAAATATTTCTTTCGATATTACATGCATTGCATTGAACGCATATAAATTCTTTTCTAATGAATTCTCATTAGCTCTTCCAATCAGATTCATATCAGTGTCGAATTCAAGATAGCGTGATGTTTTTCTTTTCTGTACAGCAAGCGTTGCGAAATTATTCTCGGAATGGCTTTCTATAAATTTTTTAATATCAACGTCTGAAATTATATCAGCATTCACTACAAGAAAAAAAGGTCCATCTTTAAAAAAATTTTCAGCGTTAATAATCCCTCCACCTGTTCCTAGAATTTCTTCTTCATCCGAAATATTTACTGTAATTCCAAAATCATTTGAATCAAAAAAATCTATTATCTTTTCTTTCAGGTGATGAACATTTATAACAATTTCATTTATGCCGACTGATTTTAATTTTTCAATCTGATGAACGATAAGAGATTTACCTTTATAGGGAATAAGCGCTTTGGGAGTTGTATCGGTTAGCGGTTTTAATCTGGTGCCGAAGCCGGCTGAAAGTATCAATGCCTTCATATCACAAATTACTTTAATATGAAGGCAAATGAAATTAAGAAAAGTTTGCCTTATCCTTTCTTTATCTTCTCTCTAAAGAAATTGCAGGATAAGGCATTGGGGGTCTATAAATTTGAATACTCAGGATTTCTTTCAGGTCTGTAAAGTTTATCCATCAGCAGACCGATGAAACTTCCGAATGCTGCACCTGCAATCACATAAAAGAATATCATTGTGATTATTGCAGAGGGAATTAGTTCGCTTTCAGGTCCGAAGAGGTTTACAAGAAATCCTATTACCAATCCGGTGAATGCACCGTATTGTATTAATGTCAGGGAGAAATGATTTTTAGTTCTTTTCATAATTGTTTGGTTAATCATTTTATTCCTCATTTTACTAAGGACATTTTAATTACTTTACTGAATTTGTTATTTGAATTATTGTCGGCTGCTTCAATTGAGCAGAAGTAAATTCCGCTTGCCATGCTTGATGCATTGAACTGAGCAGTGTAATATCCGGCGGCTGTCATTCCGTTTACAAGAGCTGCTACTTCCCGCCCTGTCATATCGTAGATTCTGATTTTTACCTGTGAATCAAATGGTAATTCATAATCAATCTTTGTAGACGGATTGAAAGGGTTCGGATAGTTCTGCGATAAGAAATACTTTTGAGGAATACCAACAGTTACTTCATTGTTAAGCTCGTAGTACTCAAAGTTCCCGTTATAATCAATCTGCTTCAGTCTGTATTTGTATTTTCCTGACTGAAGATTTCTATCTGTGTATGAATATTCCTTCTGATTATTTGTAGTTCCGTTACCTTGTATAAATGATACTTTCTTCCATTCATTATTATCCTTTCTTTCAATATCAAATCCGGAATTATTCAGTTCGCTTACTGTTGCCCATTTAAGCTCAACATCTTTTTTATTCACATTTGCAGTAAAGCTTGCAAGCTCAACAGGCAAAGCGTTTTGTGTCTGAAGCGATACGAAAACTGTATCGTGGTCGGGAGAGTCCGTTCTGAATCGCAACGACGCTCTCTGCGGATTATCAAACTCAACTTCATTGCCGCCGGTACTTCTGTTCAAAGGATGTGAACATCTTACAATGAATGCATTGCTGTCATTCGGCATTACTCTTGTCGGAGCAAAGAGAATGGAAAATCTTGCAGCGTCACTTCCTGAAATAACAGGATTACCTAAAATGTTTAACGTATCAGTTCCGTTATTTTTTACATAGTATGTAACTTCCTTAATTTGACCTCCTGCTACATTACCAAAATCAATTATAGTGTCTTTCGGTTCAAGGTGAACAAAACAAGGTGATGTTCTGGTAGAAAGAACAGTCATTGTTAATCTCAAGCTGTCATAAGTCATTGAACCGATTGGCGGATTTCCTTCCGATGCCTGGTCATAAGCTATAAATTTCCATAAGCCGTTTGCATCAGTTCCGTTTAATGATTCAAACGGATAATCAGGTCTGTAATTTGCATTTGTGTAAGGAGCATTTCCTGATGCCATATAGTTGTTTGCTCCATCATAAAATGTAGTTCCGGTAATACTTCCGTTTCCGGGATATCTTCCAAACAATGAAAATCTGTTTTCATAAGATTCCATATTTGGTGAGAAAAGCTGTAAATGTACGTCATCTATATCAAATGGAGCGATGTTGTAATTACCATAAACTCTTACTCTTGTATCTAAAATAGGCAGCTGCGAGTTTGTTAAGTTTATTCCACCTGATAAAATTCCTCCGGCCTGTGCAGTGTTGAAATTAGAAATTCTGCCTGTGAGTGTCTGCTGCTGACCAACCGCAAAATAATATGCGTCAAGTAATCCTTCTGTTGCGCTTACTCTGCAATGCTTAGGATAATAAGATGCATTGCCGTTTTCATCTCGGGCTATGAAGAAATATTTTACTTGTGTATTCCAGCCAAACCCCGGCATGTGAAATATTCTGCCACCAAATAAACTTACTGAATCAGCAGGTAATGAATACAATGCTCCCCAGCCGCCGTCAGCTCTTTTAACTCTATAGAAAAGGTAAGGCTGATTAGGACCTTCTGTAGGAACAGGTGTTATTCCATCCTGGTCATAGAATGTTGCAAAAATTCTTGTGTATTGTGTACTCGTTGTTGAACGAACCGGGTCATAGACAATTCCCGGAGGAACTACGTCAACACCCTGAGCCAGCTTTAATGCGTAATAAGCATTTACTCTTCCGTATCCGTAATATGCATTCCACCATCCGTATGTTTTAAAGCCATCGTATGAAACTCTGTCAACTTTTTCCGCGCCTCTGCAAATATATTCATAAACCTGTAGTCTGGTAAGATTTGAATTCATCGAAAGTAAAAGAGCTGCGATACCGGATACATTCGGACATGAGCAGGATGTTCCGTTAAACGTTGAATCATAATCTCCATTTACTCCGGCTTTCTGAACGTAACCGCCGAAGCCTTGTATATCTGTGGTGAGACATATTGTAGGTGCGCATACGTCTATATCACCGTTTGCATTACTTCCGTAGTTTCCGCCCCACCAGTATTGTTCACCTGTGCCGGGGGCTTTTCTTTTATCTCTGTTAGTTGTTGCGCCAACTGAAATAACTTTCGGAAGTGATGAAGGATAAGAAACATAACTTCTGCCGTCATTTCCTGAAGAAAAGAATATTGCGCATCCTCTGCCGTTTCTTCCTGAATCTGCTGCAGCATTTATTGAAAGCGTTACTGTGTTATTTGGTGTGCCTCCGCCCCAGCTGTTGTTTAGTACTTCAACACCCCATACTCTTGCTGAATCGAAAGAACGTGAAAGAGCAATTAATACTCCGGTGCCATTAGCATTCAGAACTCTGAATGATTGTATTTTACATAAAGGAGCAACACCGCTTATACCTACACCGTTATCGCCTCTGGCTGCAATTAAACCTGCAGTACAAGTGCCGTGTCCGTTCGAATCTCTAGGTACACCCATTCTATTCCATATAGCATCATAACCTGCAATAACATTAGTTCTTAAATCAGGATGTGCAGAATCAATACCTGTATCAAAAACACCGACTGTAATATTTGCTGAACCGCGTGTTATATCCCAGGCGAGGTTAACGTTCATATCTGCATCAGAAACACCTGTAGTAGATTGTTCATCAAAAATTTGACTGCCGCCTGTTCTTACAGTTTGTCCGCCATTTGATAAATGCCACTGGCTGTTTATAAAAGGATCATTTGGCCAGTAGTTTAAGAGTCCGCCTTCCGGATAAATGAAATTCGGTTCGCAGAATTCAAATAATCCTGTATTGAAATAAATATTGCTTAAATCTAATGCGTTAAGAGTTACGTCATCATACGATTTTAATAAAAATCCTTTTTTATCGAAAACGCTGCCTGAAATAAAAACCTTGTTTTCTGTATTAAGCATTTGCAGCTTTTCAAAGTCTTTTTCATTTCTCAATCTTACTATAAATTCATCTGTCGGAACCTGTATTACACTTCTTGATTCGCCATAGTAAACGGGAGTTGTAAACTTAACGAAATCGAGATTTGAAAAATTATTTGAAACTGACATCAGCTCCGTTGGGAGTTTGTAAGAGCTGAATTTAATTTCATAAGTATTGAATCCTGTCTCCAGAATTTTTGCATCTGAACTTAAACGGGATTTAAGGGAGCTTTCAATCTCGTTTTTTTGCTTTGTTGTATTTTTCAATACAACTGCAATGCGGTCAACCCGTTGCTGCAGGTCGATGCGCTGGTTCTGGTAGTAATAGTAATCAACTGCGAAAATGTTGGAATAGGTCAGCAGTACTAAAATGAATAATAATTTTTTCATTATTGTAATTTAATTTACACTTGCAAATTATACCTGTTCATTGTATTTTAAAACAGAATATTTGGTATTTTATTGCTTAATATTCTATTAAATACTGTTATATTAATTATATATGAATAGAATTTTATCGAAGAAACAGAGTGATTATTTGCTGGAATTTAGCTGCATTCCTTCGGAAATAAGGCAAAGGTTTCTCAATAGATTGTATTTCCGCAAAAACGGTTCAGAGCAAAAAAACTATAAACTCTTATCTGTTATTCAGAGAATTATAGAAAAAGATAATTTTAAGAAATGGGATGAAGGGAAAATTTGTAAAGAATTGAAAGTCTCCAAAGCAATGCTTGCCTGTATGAAAAGCAGATTGCTAAAAAGCATGAGGGAAGAATATTTTAGCTTTAAATCAAATGCTGACGTTAATAAAATGCCTGTTAAAAAGTCATTGGAGATAATTAAAGGGCTGGAGGAAAAGGGATGCTACAGGGAAGTTATTCCTATGTGCTTCAGATTAATAAAGATAATATCAATTGAACTAAAATCGGAAAACGATAGAAATAAAAAATCTGATTTAATAGAAACGTTATCTGAGCTCTATTATATAATATCACAATTTTATTTTTATAACAAAAATGTCAAAAAATTTAAAATAATATATTCTGAACTTGAAAGAATAAAAAAGAAAGTTAATGGTTTGAAAAATAAGAACCATGCCGACAAAATTATATCTCGATATTATGTAGCAAAATCACAACTATTTCTTTTCAAACAGGGGAACAATAAATATCTTCAGATGTCTTTGCAATACAAACTGAAGTCACTCCTTCACTCTGAAAAAGCAAAAGATTATCTGCTTGTAATAAGAAATCTGATACACCTGGCGCGTATATACCGCCTCCTTGGTGAATATGATAATGCAGCAAAAATAATTAGGAAAGGACAGCGGTTTTCCAAAATTATAAAGAATGAAGATATGTTCTCTTTATTTGAAGTTCTGAATATCGAACTCGATTTTAACAGAGATAAAAGCGCTGCTAAAAAATATTATGCATCGTGTATAAATTTACATAAGAGACTAAATTCTGAAAGCAGCTTTGAATGTGTTCAAACGGTTAATTTTAAATTAATACTAATAACTTCATTTTTAGATAAAGAAGATGAAATAAGATTTTATGAAAAAGAATATGTCCGTTCATTAGCATTAAGAGGAAAAAAATATGAAGCATTTGAAAGAAAGTTCTGGCAGAATGCCGAATGGCAGAGATGGAATTTGTACAGGTGGAAAATTGAAAATGAAAAAGGTGTTGAACATTATTCAGTGGAACCGGATGCAAAAGTTTTGAGTGAAGTTTCCGAACAGATAATAGATTATACGCGAAGAAATTATAAGATATATAATTCCAGCCGTATGCTCTTTAACTATTTATTCAGAATAGTTGTTGAGTACTGGAAAGGTAAGGATTCGGATTATGAAACGATTTTATATTTTTTAAACAAAGTAAACAGGCTTTTAAAATCTACAAAGGTCAGTCTGCCAAGGCATAATTATCTCAATATAAAATTTCTTGTGACTCTGCTGAATGAAAGTAAGTATAAAGATAAAAAGGAAACGTATCTTAAGTATGCAAAAGATTTTGATGAAGTGTTAGTTTCTTTAAAAAGTACAACTTTTAATGTGATTGAGGAATATGCTAAAATCGAATTTGCATCAAAACTTTTGAATTTAAAAATGTTCACAGATGAAGTCCGCAAACTTGAAAAATGGCTTAGAGAAAACAGACCGCAGTTATTTGAACCGATAAACGATTTAATTTTTAAAAAAGCAGTTTAAATGTATTATAAATAAAAATTATTCTTTCTAAATTGTAACCATGATAGAAACAAAAGAAAATAAACTGCAAACAGAACTGAATGTCGAAGGTATTTCACCTATAGATTTGAATCTTGATTTAGTCGCCGAGATAAAAGCGCTGAAGAAAAAAATGAATGCAGTCATCCTTGCGCACTATTATCAGGACGACGATATACAGGACCTGGCTGATTACATAGGCGATAGCCTCCAGCTCGCACAGGCAGCGGAAAAAACAGATGCAGATGTGATTGTATTTGCAGGAGTGCATTTCATGGCAGAGACTGCAAAGATTTTAAATCCGAACAAACTTGTTCTGCTTCCTGATTTAAATGCAGGCTGCTCGCTTGCTGAAGGATGCCCTGCACCGCTATTGCAGAAATTCAAAGATAAATATCCCGACCATATTTTAATTTCATATATAAATTGTTCCGCTGAAGTGAAAGCAATATCAGATATAATATGCACTTCGTCTAATGCAGTAAAAATTGTAGAGCAGATTCCGAAAGAGCAGGGAATAATCTTCGCTCCGGATAGAAATCTCGGACGATACATTATGAAGCAGACGGGACGCGAAATGAAGCTATGGCAGGGAGCATGTATAGTACACGAAACTTTCAGCGACAGAAAAATTGTAAAACTGAAATTTGAAAATCCGAATGCTAAAATAATTGCTCATCCTGAATGTGAAGATACAATATTAAAGCATGCAGATTTCATCGGTTCAACAAGCGCATTGCTAAACTTCGTAATAACGGATAGCGCGAATGAATTTATTGTGGCGACAGAGCCGGGAATAATTCATCAGATGGAATTAAAAGCACCGGGTAAAAAATATATTCCTGCTCCGCCTGAAAACAGCTGCAACTGCAACGAGTGTCCCTATATGAAACTGAACACACTTGAAAAATTATATTTCTGCATGAAGGATAAAAAGCCTGAGATAACTATGAGTGATGATTTAATGAGGAAAGCGTTAACGCCGTTAAAGCGTATGCTTGAAATGAGCAAATAGTAATAAGTAACAGGTAGAAAGTAACAAGGGCGACTATATATATTTGACAGACCCATAACAATTCTCCCCTTGAGGGGAGTCCGACCGTAGGTCGGGAGGGGTGTTTGAAAGAACACCCACCGTCTCGCTTCGCTCGCCACCTCCCTCAAGGGAGGAATTAGACTATGGGTGTATCAAGTTCATAATTACAAAATTTGGTCTATCAAGTATATAATTATCTTAAAAAGAAAAGTAATTTATTTTTTTATATCGTTCTTTTAATTTTTCGAAAATTTTTCTCCTCTATTTTAGACAATCGCGCATACCTTTCATTCTTGAAGAGAAGTGAGGAAAGTCCGGACTCCATGAGAGCGCGGATGCCCGGAGAAAGTCCGGGGTAAAATTTACGCAAGTATTTTTTACAGGGAGTGTTACAGAAAAGAAAACCGCCCTGAGTTTATCTCAAGGTAAGGGTGAAACGGCAGGGTAAGAGCTGCCATCCGGCGGGCAATTGCCGGATTGACAAACTCATCCGGAGCAAGGCCAAGTATAGGAAGCATAAACAGCGCTCGTTTAAATTGCTTCCGGGGTAGGCTGCAAAAAATTATTACGGTAACGTTCTAATTAAGATAAATGATTGTCATTCGCCAGTGTGCGTTTACAAAATCCGGCTTATTAAATAGGGGAGATTTATTTTTGTGCTTCAGCAAGCATGCCTTCGCGTGTTGCTTCGTTAGCAAGCTTATCGGCGATTGCATTCTGCTCGCGCGGAATGTATGTGATTGAATATTTTTTCCCAAGCTTGTTTATCCCATCCCAGAAGTTCATCGCATTTCTCATCAGATATTTATCCTTAATTTTATATTTCCCTGTTAACTGGCTTACCATCAGTAAACTATCGGAATAAAATTCTACGAATTCGTAATCTGTTTTTAAATTCTTAAGAAGTTTGAGTGATTCAAGCAGTGCAGTGTATTCGCCCTGGTTGTTTGTTGCTTTGCCGATGTATTGTTTATGTGTGAGGAGGATTTCGTCGGATTCGTCTTTGATAACAATTCCGAGACCCGAAGGTCCCGGATTGCCTTTCGCTGTAGCGTCTGTGTAAACTTTTATTTTTTTCACCAATGCTTAATTATTAATAAAAATGATTAAGCGTCGAT
Organism: uncultured Ignavibacteria bacterium; assembly: GCA_937974175.1. Taxonomy (GTDB): domain Bacteria; phylum Bacteroidota; class Ignavibacteria; order Tepidaquicellales; family Tepidaquicellaceae; genus JAFDZO01. The sequence goes on along the minus strand of CALJIG010000037.1, from coordinate 5,386 downwards.
GTTGCTTTTAAGAACTTCTTCAGAGATTAAAATTCTTCCGCATGATTCGCATGTGTATACTTTTTCTGCTGTAGCAATTTCAATAACTTTTTGCGGAGGTATTGAATTATAACATCCTGTGCAGTTACCTTTTCTTACGATAGCAATCACTTCGCCCTTGAACATCTTTTTTAATCTTGTGTACAATGCCTTATCTTCAGCGTTCAGATTTTTCAGAAGAACATTGTAATCTTTTTTCATTTCATCTTCTTCGGATTTATAATTCTCATCAAGCTCCTGTAAAACTTCTTCTTTTTCCGTTAAGTCTGTTTTGAGTCCTTCAACTCGTGCAGTCAGTTCGTTTGTTGCATCTACTTCATTTTTAATTTCATTGGTGATATCTTTCATCTTTTTTTCGAAGCCTTCCATTTCCTCAAGTCCGGCATCGATGGTTTTCATTATGTCATCGTAATCTTTGTTATTCTTTGCAGAGAACTTCTGCTCTTCGTACTTTGTAATTCTATCTTCGGTTTTCTTGTTGCTTGCGGTGAGTTTATCTTTGGTGGTGTTTAAATCGATGACACGTTTCTGTCTGTCAGAAACTTCCTTTTCAATTGAAGCAATTTTTTCCTTCAGATTTTTAATAACATCCGGAAGATCGCCTTTCTCTTCTTCGATTTCAAAAAGCTCTTTATCGATCTTTGAAAGCTTGTAGAAGGTCATCAGCTTTTCTGTCACTTTAGGTTTCTTTGTATCCGAATCTTCTTCGAAGTATTCAAGTATTACCGATGGAGTTGTATCTGCGGAAGCTTTGTCGTTCAATCCGCCGTCTTCGTTCATCTCGTTTTTGTTTACTAAATCTGACATGATATGTTTTATTATTTTAATTTTAGTTTTATAAACTCACCCGCAGATATTACTGCATCTGCTTTTAAGTTCTGTGGTTCACTGCCTGTGGTGACAAGCAAAGTTAAAACTTTTTTCTTGTTATCGAAACTTTTTATATTCTTATTAATTCTTTTGAATAAGTCTTCAGCGGTAATTGATTTTTTCAGAGTGATAAGCATCGATTCCGGTTTTTTACTTCTGAATTTTATCTGCGTAATATCATAGTCAGGTTCCTCATACGGGTGAAATTTATAAATTGCATCGATCACGGTATCTAATTTATCATCGGAGCATCGCATTTCAAGCTTTACTTCCTCAACAAAATTAATCTTATTTTTATTACCCGAAAAAGGTTTTGCTTTAGATGCCGGTCTGAAAGTACCTGTTCCGTTTATTCTGAAAGAACATAGTTCGTAATTGCCAATAACTCCCGCGCCCGCATTTGCCATTTCGAATGCAAGTTTCTCAAGGAATTTCTGGGGAATTTTTACGGAAATTTTATTTGTCGTTTCGTATTTGTATCCGGAAATCTTTGCTTCTTTTATTTCTTCTGCTCTGAAAAACTTTTTTACATAGTTTCTTGAATCAATTTCTTTTTTCATTAAAACGAAGAGATGATAACTTATTCAGATTAATTATAAATAATAAAAGGAGCAAAAAAAAAGTGTCGCTTTTCGGGCGGACACTTTTCTAAAATTTTAACAGGTTATGAAATATGTAATTCTTTTAACCATTGTACCTAAAATTACTTATGAAGTGCTTTAAAAACAAGGTAAATAGTTGTTATTAACATAACTCAAATTCAATATTGAATTAATATAATCCAGACGCTGTTTTCAGTTTGAATACAGATGAATATGATATCTATGATTTCACTGGTTAGTTATTTTTTCATCTGCGTTATCATAAAAATCATATGAATCTGTGTTATTTAAAAATAATCCCAAAGTAATAGAAGTATCTATTTTGCAATTGTAACCTTAATAAATTAAGTGTATTTTTGATGTTCACCATTTTGATTAGTTCTTATACCTATAATTAATGTCAGAGTCTCATTTAGATAAAATAATAATAAAGGGCGCGCGCGTCCACAATTTAAAAAATATAGATTTAGAAATTCCCCGCGATAGCCTTGTTGTTTTCACAGGACTCTCAGGTTCTGGTAAATCTTCCCTTGCCTTCGATACCATTTACGCTGAAGGCCAGCGCAGATTTATGGAAACGCTTTCTGCCTATGCTCGTCAGTTCATCGGCGGAATTGAACGTCCCGATGTTGATAAAATCGAAGGGCTTTCTCCTGCTATTTCTATCGAGCAGAAAACAATCTCACAAAATCCGCGTTCAACCGTTGGTACCGTTACAGAAATTTATGATTTCCTCCGCCTTCTTTATGCAAGATGCGGAACGCAGTTCTCCCCCGATACAGGCAAGGCAGTAGTACGCCAGTCGCTTGAACAGATTATAGAAAGAGTTTTTGAATTAAAAGAAGGAACGAAAATTTCCATTCTTGCTCCCGTTGTTAAAGGAAGAAAAGGACATTACCGCGAGCTCTTCGAAGAGATTTCTAAAGAAGGATTTACAAAAGTCCGCATCGACGGCGATATAAAAGATATTGTGCCTAAGATGCAGATTGAAAGATTTAAAATTCACGATATTGAAATTGTAATAGATAGAGTTGTTGTAAACGAAAAATCGAAGACAAGAATTTTTGAATCGCTTGAAACAGGCTTACGTCACGGTGAAGGAGTTGTAATTGTTAACGACGGAAAAAACGACAGATTTTTTAATGAAAAACTTTCTGACCCTGAAACAGGTCGAAGTTTTTCTGAACCTGCTCCTAATTCGTTTTCATTTAACTCGCCTTACGGATGGTGCGCAGATTGTTACGGACTCGGCGAAAAGAAAGAACTCGATGTAGATAAAATATTTCCCGATGAAGATTTAACAGTTAATGCCGGCGGTATTGCTCCGCTTGGCAAACCAAAGCCGACATGGATTTTTTCAATTGTAAAAGGTTTGTTTGAACTTAACGGCGCTGACTTCGATACTCCTGTAAGCAAGCTTTCAAAAGATCTGAAAGCAAGCCTTCTTGCAGGAACGAAAGATAAAATAAAATATCTTCATACCGATTCAAACGGAAAGACAAATTCATATTCGCATAAATTCAATGGACTTATAAATTATATTCAACACTTCGCAAACGATTCTACCTCTGAGCACATCCGCAACTGGGCTGAAAGCTTTATGACAACTTCCAAATGCAAAACATGCGGCGGCGGAAGATTGAAGGAAGATTCACTATGGGTAAAAATCGATAACAAAAATATTCATGATATTACAATCATGTCTATTGCCGATTCAAGAGCATACTTTGATATAGTTAAGCTTGATGAAAGAAAGATGATTGTCGCATCGCAGATATTAAAAGAAATAAAATCGCGCTTAGATTTTTTATTAAATGTCGGGCTTGAATATTTAACATTGGACAGAAGCGCAAAAACTTTATCCGGCGGTGAGGCGCAGAGAATACGTCTTGCTACACAAATCGGTTCGCAGCTCACAGGAGTATTATATATTCTTGATGAGCCTTCAATCGGTCTGCACCAGAGAGATAATATTAAGTTAATTGACTCGTTAAAAAAATTAAGAGATATAGGTAACTCAGTTATAGTGGTTGAGCATGATAAGGAAATGATTGAAGCATCGGATTTTGTTGTTGACTTAGGCCCGCGGGCAGGTGAGCATGGAGGCGAGATAACTGCTTTCGGCAGTCCGTTTAGTCTGAATGGAAATTCCATTACGGGACAGTATTTATCGGGCAAGATGAAAATTGAAGTCCCAAAGGAAAGAAGAAAAGGTACAGGAAATTTCATAACGCTTAAAGGCGCAACCGGAAATAATTTAAAAAACGTTACACTTAAAATTCCTTTAGGTAAATTTATCTGTGTAACAGGCGTGAGCGGTTCGGGAAAATCTTCACTGATAAATGAAACGCTTTACAGACTGCTCTCAAAGAAATTTTACAAAACACCTGAGCCGTCACTGCCATATAAATCAATTGAAGGGATGTCAATCCCCGGTGAAAAGTGGCCTATAAAAATTGTAGATAAGATTATAGAGATTGACCAGACGCCTATAGGCAGAACTCCGAGAAGTAATCCCGCAACATATACAGGACTCTTTACATTCGTGAGAGATATATTTGCATCATTGCCTGATTCAAAAATACGCGGATATAAAGTCGGAAGATTTTCGTTCAACGTAAAAGCGGAGAACGGCGGCGGAAGATGCGAAGCATGTGAAGGCGACGGACTGAAAAAAATTGAAATGAATTTTCTGCCTGATGTTTATGTAACGTGTGATGTCTGCAACGGAAGAAGATACAGCAAGGAAACACTTGAGGTGAAATACAAAGGTAAGTCAATTGCCGATGTATTGGAAATGACAGTTGAAGATGCAGTATCATTTTTTGAACAGGTCCCGACGCTAAAAAGAAAATTAAAAACTTTGTTCGATGTAGGTCTCGGATACATAAGGCTTGGCCAGCAGGCAACAACGCTATCCGGCGGTGAAGCGCAGAGAGTAAAGCTTGCAACGGAGCTATCGAAAGTGCAGACGGGAAGAACGGTTTATATTTTAGATGAACCCACTACAGGACTTCACTTTGAAGATATAAGAATGCTGCTTGATGTGTTAAACAAACTGACTGACAAAGGAAATACTGTGATAGTGATTGAGCATAATCTCGATGTAATAAAATCTGCTGACTGGATAATTGACTTAGGACCTGAAGGCGGCCACGGCGGCGGAGAGATAATCGCAGAAGGCACTCCGGAAGATATTATAAAGAAATTTTTGAATGTGGGATATACAGCGAAGTATTTGAAAGAGGAGATGAGCTAAATATTTTTTTTCTCCCTACTAATAGGGAAGATTATATTGCGCATTTAAATTATTCTTATTATTATAGAGAAGTTCAAATTTAGACCTGACAGGTTTTTAATCCTGTCAGGTCTTTTGCGTTTTATAGAAACAGTCCCGCTTCCCGCTAAAGCTGGACAAGAAAGACGGGACTGAAGCGGAGTTTATCCCGCATTTATCGCGGGGCTCAGAATGTGACAATAATGCTACTATTTTGTAGAGACGCAAAATTTTGCGTCTCTACGGAAGAGAAAAATGTTACAATAATGTTACAATTCAATTAACAATTAACAATTAACAGTTAGCAATGAACAGACAAAATGTTACTATTTTGCTACTATCTGGCACAACGGAATGCTGAGCGTAGCGAAGTCCCGCTTTAGCGGGATGACAATAATGGTACAATACAATTCAGTTAACAATTAACAGTTAGCAATGAACAGACAAAATGTTACTATTTTGCTACTATTTGGCACAACGGAATGCTGAGCGTAGCGAAGTCCCGCTTTAGCGGGATGACAATAATGGTACAATACAATTAATAATTAACAGTTAGCAATGAACAGACAAAATGTTACTATTTTGCTACTATCTGGCA